>JANNHA010000116.1:0-30593 GCA_031404135.1 Verrucomicrobiota bacterium
AAGAGAAAGAAAAGGGTTACCCAGCGGGGAAAACTGTCATCCCGAGCGCTGCGCGAGGGATCCACTTGGAATCAGCTCACCCGTACGTTCGTGCACTCACTGGATCCTTCGGCGGCCCTCAGGATGACAAACCGGGCGGAGAGCCTATCGAAAGGTGCGAAGAACCAGTTTGCTCTTCAGCTGAATCGTTACGGCTCAGCTTACCGCGAGGGCGGGCTGGTTCAGGACTTCACGAACCAGTCGGAGTAGAATCTGGGCGGTGTACGGCTTGCTGAGGAAGGCGGCGACGCTGGTTTTGAAGGCTCCCGAAATATCGAGGCCGCTGACCACGATAATTTTGGCGGAAGGGTTGACGAGATTGAGCGCTTTAACCGTCGCGGCACCGTCCATGAGGGGCATCATCATATCCGTGAGCACGACGGCGATTTCCTGCGGGCGCTCGCGGTAGAGATCGACCGCTTCAACGCCATTGCTGGCGGTGATGACGCGATAACCGAAAGCCTCCAGTGTGCGTTGGGTGATATCGCGGATCGAAAACTCGTCATCAACGACGAGTACGAGTTCGTTTTGGCCACGCGGGAGGTCGGCCAGAAAGGGAGGCGTCGTGCCGGCCCGAAGCGTCGGGTCTGCCGGGAGGTAAACTTTGAAGGTCGTGCCCTGGCCGACTTCGCTTTCCACCTCCAGAAATCCACCGTGGCTCTTGACGACGGTGTCGACGGTGGCGAGACCGAAGCCCGTGCCCTTGCCAACGTCTTTGGTGGTGAAGAATGGTTCGAAAATATGTTCGCGGATGGCAGGCGGTATGCCGACGCCGGTGTCGCTGACGTTTAGCACCACATACCGGCCGGCACGAGTCTCCCGGCTACTGCCGACATACCGGGCTTCAAGCGTGGCGTTGGCCACCGCCACAGTGAGGGTGCCGCCTAAGGGCATGGCATCGCGGGCGTTGACGGCGAGATTGAGCAATACCTGGTGCAGTTGGGTGGGATCACCGGTTATGGGCCAGAGATTGTTGGGCACCTGTGACACGATCTTGATGTTGCGAGGAAAGATTTTGTTGATGATCGCTTCGAGTTCGCTGACGAGTGGCCGCAGCTGGATGGCGATCTTCTGGCCGTCAAGTCCCCGGGCGAAAGTCAGCACCTGACGCACTAAATCGGCTCCGCGCCGACAGCTGGTATCGATGGTTTCGAGGATGGCGTTGCGATCAGGATCATTGCTCGAATCGAGTTTGAGCAGCTCGATCGACATCATGATTGGCGCTAACACGTTGTTAAGGTCGTGGGCGATTCCGCCGGCGAGCGTGCCGATGCTCTCCATGCGCTGGGCGCGCAGGTGTTGCGCCGCCATATTTTTTTGCACGGTGAGGTCGCGCATGCCGCCCACCATCCGAACGCCTTTGCCGGTGGCGTCGCGTTGGATGTAGGCGTTGTCTTGCACGAAGGCGTAGCTGTCATCTTTGCAGCGAAAGCGATATTCAGCGGCCCAGGAGTCTGCGCCGGTATTGATGGCCTGTTGCATGCCGTCGTCGACTCGACTGAGGTCGTCGGGATGGATGCGACTATGCCAGGACGAAACGTTTGGTGAAATTTCGCTCGCGGCGTACCCGAAGGTGGTCATGAAGCCGTCGCTCCACCAAAGGTCGTCCGTCGCGAGGTCCCAGTCCCAGATGACATCGCTGACCGCGCGGGCGGCGAGTTTGAAGCGCTCCCTGCTCTTGCGTTGCGCATCGTCCGCGCGCTTGCGGGCGGAGATGTCGCGGATGTTGCACTGGACGATCTGTTGATCGCCTTCTTGATAAAGATTGCTGACGAATTCCACGGCCACTGTCCGTCCGTCCTTGGTCTTAAGCGGTAGATCGTCATAGCGAATGTAGCCGTTTTCCTGAAGTTCACGAAAGGCTTCCTGGTTGGCGGCTCGGTCCTTGAGCAGGCCGATTTCATAGAGTTCCTTGCCGACGAATTCCTCGTGGGTGTAGCCGAGAAATTCCACCATGAACGGGTTTACGTCCACGATCTGGCGCGTTTCGGGGTCGACAATCAGGATCCCGTCGCGGGCTGCTTCGAATAGACGGCGATAGCGCAGCTCTGAAGTGAAAATCTCGTCGGTGATCATGAGTGTTTCTTTGGCATTTCCGTAACTCCGCGTGCGGAGGATACCCGCGCTCGCGTTCGAAGGTAAGTGGGTGAACGCCCCATAAGGCATAGCGGAGCATTTCGTCCCGCCGGTGTTTGGGGTCTTGTGATCTTTACGAAGCGCTCAGTGCAGCTGTTGGGTGCTGTCGATTGGACTTGGTTTTTAGCGGCGGCTCCAAAGGAGGTTTCAAGCCGGGAGTGCTCTCGGAAGCGGCCGAATATCTAGCCTGTAACGCGAGGCTGTTGCACCGGGCGCGTTGATCCAGCGCAGCCTGCGCGGCCATCACGTGGGCCGGAGAACCATTCCAGGTTTTTAGCGCGGCGTCCTGCAGCGCACGGCCGAAAGAGAAACTTAACGTCCACGGCACGTCACCTGCGGCGCAGATGGCGTTTAGCCGTTGCGTCGCCTCTACGTCACTTTGTCCACCCGAAAGAAAGACGATGCCGGGAACGGCTGCCGGCACGGCGCGCCGCAGGCAGCGGATCGTCGCCTCGGCGATCGCCGCCTGATCGGCCTGTTCTGGGCACTTTGAGCCAGATAAAATCATTCCTGTTTTCAGGAGAATATGCTCGATAGCGACTTGGTGCTCATAAAGGGCGCCGAAGACGCAGGTGAGGGTGGTCGAGGTGACTTCCTCGCAACGAGCAAGCGTGTGTTTCCCCTCCATCAAAACCTCCGGTTCGACGATCGGCACCAAGCCCGCTTCCTGGCTCAACGCGGCAAAAAGCGCCAGCGTGTCAGCATTTTCTTCGATGCAGTTATTGGTCGGAATGGTTTTTCCGATCGTAATCACAGCGCGCCATTTCGTAAAACGTGCGCCGAGTTTGCGATAGCCGGCGAGCCTTTCGCGGAGTCCGTCGAGCCCTTGGGTGATTTTCTCGTGGGCAAAATTCACCAATTCAATGGTTCCCTTATCGACTTTGATGCCCGGAATAATCCCTTTCTGCGCGAGCATTTCCGGCACGGTCAGACCGCCGATCTTTTGGCGAATCGTTTCATCGAACAAGATCACACCGCTAATCGATTCGTTCAGCTGCGGAGTCGTGAACAACAGTTCGCGATAGGCTAGGCGGTTTTCTTCGGTCGAGGGAATGTCGAGCGCGGCGAAACGCTTACCGATGGTCGGAAAGCTTTCGTCGGCAGCGAGGATTCCTTTGCCCGAAGTCAGGAGTGCGGCGACCGTTGATTCTAGCGTGTGGTTGGTCATAAAATTGTTGCCTCGGCTCAGGTTAGTTTCACCACCCGCTTGGGGGAAAGGAGCGGAGGGGAATGGCGGTGCAGGCGACCGCGAAAGTCCGAAGGCGATTCACCTGCAACCTGCCGAAAGATCCGGTTGAATTGCGAGAGCGATTGGAAGCCCGTTGCAAAAGCTGCTTCTGCAATTCGTGTATGGGTCGTGAGCAGCTTCTGTTTCACGGCCTCGATCCGCACTCTGGCGAGATAATTCGTAAAGGTGAGATGGGTTGTGTTTTTGAAAATCTTGCAGAAATAAAACGCACTCATGTTCACCGCCCGTGCTACGTCGCGGAGGTGCATGTCCTCACTAAAATGTTCGGCGATGAACGCACGCGCTTTGGTCACTGCAGGAGGTTCGGCCGACGACGCTCCGACGAGTAGCTGGTTGCTGATCGTGGCGAGGTGCTCGGCAAAAATCGTGAGCAACCGGACAATCAACTCATACTGTTTTCTCGGGACGATTCGTGTTTGAAAATACGCCACCTCAAGTTCGTCCATTTCGGAATAGGACCGATGTCCCTCGATTGCGTGCATCATCTCTTTGAAACGTTTCTTCGTCGGCGGCAGCAGGAAGACCTGACCGGTCTGCAGATAGCCCACGAGTTTCGTGCCGACGCGCACCGGTACGGCCGATTCATTTAACCCAGCGAAACATTCAAGCGTCTTCGATTCGTGGGTTGCCTCGTCTTCGACCCGTTGCTGCAACAGAAGACATGCTGCGCACGACTTGTTGCGCAGCGTCATTTGAGCGCAAAACGGATTCAACCGTTTCGAGCCAAGCAGCGGAGGCTGAAACGAGCCGACTTTCCTGAGCACCAAGGGCAGGCCCGTGATGCTTTCGAACGCCTGCTGATAGTCGCGAAAAATTTCCGTTCGCTGGAGGTGTGAAACCAAAACGCCAGCATCACTCGCAGGCTTGGCGCGCTCTGACGAATAGTGCGTGGGGCTCTTTAGCTCACCGCGATAGGCCCAGAGAGGATGATCGGCACTTCCAGTCGCGGGAGAAACTCGTTTGTCTAACGTTTCGGTGGACGGATCGATCGGCGGAACCGTGGTCGCTGGTGCCATCATAAGGGAATCCTCTTGCGGCGGTTTTAGTCAGCCAAAAATCACGGTTGATCGCTTTTGTCTTTTTTAGCGGTTTCTATGGCGGCCTGAAGTATCTGGTCGCGTTCGGCCTGCGAGACGCCCATTTCGGCGAGTTGTTCGCTTTGGCTTCGGCCCTCTTCGTCCTCGTCGTCGCTGATGGACTCTGGTATCTGGCGCCCGGTTTGGTCTGGTGTAGAATCACTCTGTTCTGTTCCATGCCCCTCATCGAGCACCGCTTCTTGCCGATCCAGATCAGATTGTCCCGTCAGCTTACGGCTGGCCTGCTCGTAGTCAGCCGGTGACCCGTCTTCACGGGTTGCCGCTTCGATTTCTGCCCTGTTTTCAGGCACGACGCCTTTGGTAATCGGATTCTTATCCATGTTATAAAGAGTAAAAAGGTAGCCGATGGTTGTGGTAGTCACGCAGTAGCTAAAACCGTGCTAGGGATCGGCAGGGAGAAGAAGGTGCGTGCCTCGTTGATTGCCACCGCCTTTCGATGGATGGCGGTGATGGCCGAACCTTCCTCCACCGGGTTTTTTGAATCCACTTTTTGGAACTCGTTTTCGCCCGCTTTTTGAATTTCAGCGATGGAGATGGTAACAAAGATCTTTGATTCAGCATTGCTGATTCGTTCGACCATTTCTGGAGCAATGAGAACTTCCTGTCCCGAATACCAGTGGCCCGTTTCGACGACCAGCTTGTGGATCTCCCAGCTGCGATCGTCGACGAGGAAACCGCTGACATGGCCGATCGTTTCATTTCCCGATTGGACGTGGAAGCCGGTCAAGGCCTGGGTGCTTTGGAGATGTTTGTCGTCCGGGTTGGGCTTCAGGTCGGCCTCCATCTCTTCTTTCGAAGGCGGTAGGATCACCGGAAGGCCGCCGAGGCCCCAAAGGGCACCGCTGTTCCAGTAGGCCGGCCAGCCATAATATTTGTGGAAATCGATCTCGTTTTGACGGGAAACAGGCCGGTGCGATTCGATCGAAGGGCTGGCCTCTATCTGCTTGATCGGTAGTTTTACATGCAAGGTTCGTTCGAACTGATCCCACTTCCCAAAGGACTGGGGGGCGAGCAGGACGAGGCGTCCGGTCAGCCACGAGCCGGTGTCGGCGACGAGATAGCGAACCGCCCAGAGCGTGTCGTCAAAATAGAAGTCTTTTACCTGGCCGATTTCGCCATCCACCGCAGCTAATTTGTGACCGTAGAGTTCTTTGGTGTTTTGAAGCATAAAAAAATGTGTTGTTGCAGTTAGTTTGGTTCAGTTTCCAGATGTGAATATACGGCTTCAAGGCGCTGAGTGCATTGGGGTGTTACCCGCTAGGTTACGAACCCCGTAGAAAACGGATTTCTTTCTGAAGACTCTCGACCTCGTGCCATAAACCGCAGAGCAGCCGGAGCGTTTTTCGATTTACACCGTGATGGCGTCGGTAGTGTTCGAAACGCCGCAATTCGTACAGAGCGTCATCGTCGAAAACGAGGAGAGTATCTGGGTGCGCGCGCGCTTCGCCGAAGAGGCCGAGCTGGCAGTAGTAGCGGAGCATCTCCGGATGCACGTCGGCGAGTTGGGCGGCAGCTTCAAGCGAGTAGGTGGCTGGCCGTACTTCGATCACGTGAACTAACGCCAAGAGGTAATCATCGTTGGGAATCGGCGTGCTCATGATTCGTTCCTGGGTTTGAAGGGAGAAAGGCGAGCGAGTTGTTCCCAGAGCGCACGTTCTTCTGCTGTGACGGTGGCTGGTGTTTGAACCCGAACCGTAGCATAGATATCACCACGCGTTTTGTCTTCGCGTGGCAGCCCAAGTCCGCGCAGACGCAGCTGGCTCCCGGCCGTGGTGCCCGCCGGAACGCGGAGGGAGGTTTGGCCGTCGAGGGTGGGAATCTTTGCCTGGACGCCGAGCACGGTTTCCCAGGGAGCGAGGAGCAAGTCGAAATAAAGGTCCGCTGCTTGCACGCTGAAATCGGGATGGCGAGCGAGGCGGACACGCAAATAGAGATCGCCAGCAGGGCCGCTGCCCACGCCAGCGCCGCCCTGGCCAGCGAGCCGGATGCGCTGACCTTCACGCACACCCGCCGGGATGCGTACCTGATAGGTGTTAGTTCGGTCAGCATCGCCATTGCTGGCGGGTCGGCGTAACGTAACTTTTCGGAGCGCACCGCGCAAGGCCTCCTCCAGGGTCACGAGAAGGTCGGCTTCGACGTCCCGGCCGTGTTGTGCAAAGGATTCGTGATCGCTTGTGTGACCGGCTGAGGGGTGGCGGGAGCCAAAACCATCTCGTCCACCACCAAAGAATGATTCGAAGAAATCGCTGAAGCCGGTGCCGCTGAATTCGAAGTCCGTTTCACCCTGGGGCGAATGGGTCCGGCGATGAGGCGCGGCACCGGGGGCGAACGGCCCTTGGGCGTCGCCCTGCCAATGTGAACCGAGTTCGTCGTAGCGTTTGCGTTTCTCTGGATCGCCCAGAACTTCGTAGGCCTCATTGATCTCTTTGAACTTTGCTTCGCCGGTGACTTTGTCCTTGGCGACATCGGGGTGATAGAGCCGTGCGAGTTTTCGGAAGGCTAGCTTGATATCCTCGGCCGACGCCGTTTTGGCGACGCCGAGTGTTTCGTAGTAATCCTGAAATTTTACCGCCATATGTCAGGTGATCGGGGCGCTCAAAAGGCGCGAGAGAGCGTGAGTGAGGCGAATTCGTCGAAGTCGTCCTGCTGGGTTTTGAATTCCCGCGTGCGCCAAACCTGGGTGTAGGTGCCCTGCCAGCGGCCGACAATGAGGCCGATGCCTGCACTGAGATCGGCGACAAAGGTTTCTTTTTTCACCGAACGACTGTCGCGAAAGGTATTTCCATCGAGGAAAATATCGCGAGCTACTGCACGGCCATCGACCGCACCAAAAGCAAAGAGACTAAAATTGCGATGGGGGGCCACGCGTGGATCGAGGTCGTCGGTGGGCGTGCCGCCGACGCTGCCTGCGCGGACAAGTTGTACACCGAAATCGCTGGGCAAGTTGAGCCCGAAGCGGAGCGTTCCACCCGCGTTAGCGTAGGTTTGAACATTGCCCACGCTCGCACCGGCGTGAGGCACCAGGTCGATGCCAAGAATTTGGTAGAGCGCGCGAGCGTAGAGCCGCCAGCGGCGTTCGTAGATGACATTCACACCGACTTCGTCGTGCAGTTGATAAGCCCAACCACGCGGTACGGTACTGGAGGTCCATTTGTGAATGATGCGCTGTGAATCTTCGGCCAAACTGTGCGGTCCGATGAGTCCGATCTGAAACGAAAGGATATCGGCAATTGACTGAGTCTTGCTGACGAAGGCCAGTTCCAGATAGGTCCAGCCGGCGTATGGACGATCCGCTGGGTCCGGGTTGGGCACCTCGATATAGCGGGGGGCGTACATATTCTGGCCAAGGGCTAGGCCCAGATTCTTCTGGCCGTCGGGCCGGTTAACGAAGGGGAGGAGCTCAACCAACGTTTTGCGCCAACCCTTCTGGCCCCAATCGACGAGATCGGCCGAGAGCCAGGAAAACTTCAGACCGTTGGTGTAATGTTGATCAGTTCCGGTAAAGGTGTCGTTTTCGAGATAGACGGTGAGCACCGGGGCGGAGCGGGCTCGTTCCGTGAGAGCGACGGGGTCTTCCGTTGATTGGGCAAAAAGACTGAAACTTGTCGGTAAAAACAAAACGCCGATTAGGAAATAGGAGCGGATGGATCTGCTCATTTTGACTTGAAAACGGGTTGTGGAAAAAATCACGTTCACCGCAAAAAAGCTGCCGTCGAAAAGCCGGGAGATGAGCGAATAGCTGGCGGCGGCGATCGGCGGGAGAATGAAGGCAGGATTGTTCATGGTAGGAGCTGGTAGTTTTGAGGCATTTAAGTATGCCCGTAATGGTTATACTCGACGATGGGGTGTTACCCTGATCAGTGCGGAGCGGCCGACTCCAGAGGCGCAGCGAACGAGCGGATGGCTTTTAACCGCGCGTCAGAACTGCTGGCGAAAGAGACCGGCGACCGTGTCGAACAGCTTTCCAAAAACGGAGCGTTTTTTGAACTCGGTCCGTGTCATCAGGCGCGAGAACTTTTTATCGACTTCGAAAATGGCGATCTGTTCGGTTGCGAAGACAGCGTCGAAGACGTTCAGGTTTACCTCGTCGTTGAGGCGGAAGGAGCGGTTGTCGAAATTCGTCGAGCCCACCGATACCCAGACGTCATCGACAATGAGGACCTTGCAGTGGTAGAGCGCGGGCTGGTACTCGTAGATGAGCACACCGGCATCGAGCAACTCCGGCCAGCGCGAACGGCTGGCGCCTTGGACGATTTCAGAATCCGTCTGGGGGCCGGGGACGATGATTTCAATTTTGACGCCGCGTTTTCGCGCCGTGACGAGCGTATCGATCGTGAGATCGTCGGGCACGAAATAGGCGGCTTGCAGGCGAATGTGTTTCGTGGCCGAGGCGATGGACAACAGGTACATCAGGCGCACGCTTTCGCTGCCCTCGTCGGGCGAGCTTTTGAAAACCTGGGCGCGCGACTGGCCGATTTGAAGTTGTTCGGGATAATACGCGCTGCCGAAAAGTACCTTGGCCTTGGTTTTTATCCAATTGTCGCCAAAGGCCGCCTGCATCTGGGCGACTGCGGGGCCTTCGATTTTGTAATGAGAATCGCGCCAGCGGTCTTTAGCGTTCCCATCGCCCTTCCACGCATCGGCAATACCGACGCCGCCGGTGAAGCCGATGCGACCATCGACCACGAGGAGTTTGCGGTGGGTGCGATTGTTGAGGCGCGACCAGTTGTACCAGCGCAGCGGATGGTAGCGCTCCACTTCGATACCCGAGGCCTTCATCGCGGTGATGAATTTTGCGTCGATGCGGTTGGCCCCCAACCAATCCAGCATGACGTGGACTTTTACTCCTGCGTTCGCCCGTTCGCACAAGGCATCCGAGAATAACTGCCCGATATCGCCTGACCAATAGATGTAGGTTTCGAAGACGATCGATTCTTTGGCACCACGAATCGCCTCGAGCATGGCGGGAAAGATTTGATCGCCGTTTTGCAGGGCCGTCACGCGGTTGCCGGGCAGAATCGCGGGCCCGAGCAACTGGCCCATGCTGCGAAGAAATTGTGGATCTTCGACGGTGAACCGGTGCGCCAGTTCGTAGCGGATTTCTTTTTCGTTGTGGCTGGTCATGCTCACGCAGGAAACGAGTATGCTGGATGCAATTCCGATGAGGAGGAATGCAGACCAGAATCGTTGGAGTTTCGGCGCCTGGCTTGGAGCGCGTTGGGGTGGGGCGCTCATGGTATTCACACAGGTCGAGACTACAGCCCAACGGCTCGCAGCGGTATGGGGTGGACTACTACGTGACGGAAACGGCAGCTTCGACGGCGAATTTCACAATATCGCAGCGGCCCAGGGTGGCAGCTCGATCCGTTGCTTTGGACCAAAGTCAGTCAGAAAGTTTTGCAGCCAAGGCCGGGTGCAGCTGAAGCTGGTCGCCCGGATAAATTTTTTGTCCTGCTCTTTTTCTATCAGGTAATGCTCGATCTTAATGGTGATGGGCGAAGGTTCGCCATCGAGCAGACAGGTGGCCTCCACGGTTTTTCGTTGGGAGTCGATTTTCACCGCCTGCACTTGGCCGTAGCGCCCTATTAAAGTGTTGGCCCAAGTCTGAGCGGCTTTGCTGGCTAAAACATCTTTGGCGACAGTGAACATGGGAGTGAAGTGCCGGTACCCGGCGACGGGACAATTAGAACGACAATGTGGGCGTTGGGTTCCCTGAAGATGATTGGGCAAACGAGGGTGGACAAAGAATCTGCCAGATGGCGAGACACCTGCGGCTGTATCTTGGGTCGTTAACAAAAGCGGTTGCCTTCAGCCGGGGCGTCTCGCTGCACAGAAATATACTTCCATGAAACTATCCACTTCCCATCTCAAACGTTATCGGCAGATCGCAGCCCTATTGTGGAAATACGGCCGTTCCGACTTGGCCAAGGCAATTGGTTCTGAGGAAGGTTTTGGTGCCGATGAACCGAAATCCGCCGAGGGCCAGCCGCAGACTGAAGGCACCACTCCCGCCAGCGGTGGTCACGCATCACCCGAGCAGCTGGCCGATGATCTTGAAGCCATGGGACCGACCTACGTGAAGTTGGGGCAGGTGTTGGCGGGGCGGCCCGATTTGATGCCCGCGCCGTATTTGAAAGCGCTCGCGCGTTTGCAGGACAATGTGAAGCCCTTTTCGTACATTGAAGTGGAGGAAATCGTCATGGCCGAACTAGGCGTGAGAATTTCGAAAGCGTTTTCGTATTTTGAAATTGAGCCATTGGCGGCGGCGTCGCTGGGACAGGTGCATCGAGCGGCGTTGCGCGATGGGCGGGCGGTGGTGGTCAAGGTGCAACGTCCCAACATCCGCCAGCAGATCGCTGAGGATTTCGAGGTGCTGGAGCAGATAGCGGGTTTCCTCGACGGCCATACCTCGCTGGGGCGACGCCACCGATTTCTTATGGTGCTTCAAGAGTTTCGGTCGGTGATACAGCAGGAGCTCAATTACGAGCGTGAAGCGAACAACCTAGTGGCGCTCGGGAAGAATCTACAGGAATTCAAACTCATCCAGGTCCCACAGCCGATTTTAGATTATTGTACTAGATCGGTCCTAACCATGGAGGAAGTACAAGGGCAAAAGATTACACTGCTTGGTCCGCTGGCCCGGCTCGAACTGAAAGGGGCGCCGTTGGCGGAGGAATTGTTCAAAGCCTATCTGCAACAGGTCTTAATCGATGGTTTGTTTCATGCCGACCCGCATCCGGGGAATGTCTTTATTACCAAAGACGGTCGCATCGCCTTGATCGATCTTGGCATGGTGGGGCACACCGCGCCCTCCATGCAGGAAAACCTGTTGAAGATCCTCCTCGCGATCAGCGAGGGCAATGGTGAAGCCGCCGGCGAGATTGCCATACGTATGAGCGAAAAGCTGGAGGAGTTCGCGGCTCCCGACTTTCGTCGCCGCATCACGCAGTTGGTGGCGCTTCAGCGTGATCAGGGGCTGGAAGAGCTGAACGTTGGCCGCTCACTTTTGGAGGTGAGCAGCATCGCTCACGAGAACAGTCTCATTGTCCCTAGTGAACTAGTGTTGCTCGGGAAGACCATGCTGCAACTCGATGAAGTTGGGCGCATTCTTGATCCGGCGTTCGATACCAATGCATCCATCCGCCGCAATGTCGCTTCCCTGATGACCCGGCGTGTGGGCAAGGACATCACGCAGGCAAATGTCTATAGCGCGCTCCTTGAGATGAAGGATTTTACGACGGGGCTGCCCTCCAGAATTAACCGTATCATGGACGCGGTAACGAACTCCGAGCTAGAGGTAAGGGTTAAGGCCACCGACGCCAAAATGGTGATGGATGGCATGGCGAAGATCGCGAATCGGATCACCATGGGCATCGTCTTGGCGGGTCTGATCGTGGGTGCCTCACTCCTGGCGCGGGTCACCAGTGCGTTTCAGCTTTTCGGCTATCCGGGACTGGCCATTCTTTGCTTTACCGCTGCGGCAGCCGGGAGTTTCTGGCTGGTGATCAGTATTTTTGTTTCGGACTACCGGAGTCGCAAAAAATATACGCGCTGACCCGCTGCCGCAGCCCCACTTGCGAAGGGGGCACGGGCACAACACCCCATACCCCGTTTTGGCGTTAAAGGGCACACTGCGACTGTATAAAAACCAGTACTTTCCAACGAGCCTTTTTTGATCCCAATCTCTCGCTCCAGCCGTATTCGAAAAACGAGTACGTTCGGAGTGGTTTGAACTCTTTGGGCCCGCTGCCTTCGGCCTCGATGGTTCATCGCCTGATAGATTCCCGTGGGTAGGTCAAAAAACGGTTTCCCGAGCGGCCAGTCTGAACAAATCAAATGAAGAACCCGTCGTTACGTTGGCAAACCTGGTTGGCGCGGCCTCTGCGTTCTGGCAAACGCTTGAGCGAGCCGCCACTGCGGTCGGAGTTATTCAGCGTTGAACAACTGGCGCGTCATGCCCGGGCTTTGGCGACGGAGCATAAACTCCTCGCGCACCAAAGCTCCAACCGTTTGCTGGCACAACTGGGAGTGAATGAGCAGCGCCTCCGCGCCTTTAATCGCTCGACTCTCGCGGTGGTGCAGAGCCGGCGGGTAACACCCGCTGCCGAATGGTTGTTGGACAATTTCTATCTCATCGAAGAGCAGATTCAAATGGCTCGGCGACATCTGCCCCGTGGCTACAGCCGGGAGTTGCCCCGTCTCTTAAATGGGCCGTCCACCGGGCTGCCTCGCGTTTACGATATCGTGCTTGAATTGATTTCGCATGTGGATGCCCAAATTGATGCAGGTCCGCTCAGTGCCTTCGTTGCCGCCTATCAAACAGTTCGTTCACTGAAACTCGGTGAATTGTGGGCCATTCCGATTATGTTGCGCCTGGGGTTGATTGAAAATCTCCAGCGCATCACCAGTCGGCTGGCGATAGCGCGGGATGATCGCGATCTCGCCGATAAATGGGTGGATCGCTTGCAGGACATGGCTGAAAAAAATCCGTCGCACCTCGTCATCGTGGTGGCCGATATGGCGGAATCGGATTTGCCCCTGTCGAGTTCGTTCGTGGCGGAGTTTTGTCAACGCCTGTCGCGGCAAAGCCCGGTGTTGCACCTCGCGCGCAGCTGGCTCGACGAGCGGCTGGTTGAGCAAGGGCTGTCCATTGAACAGCTGGTGCAACAAGAGACCCAGAATCAGGCGGCTGACCAGGTTTCGGTCAGCCATAGCATTGTCAGTCTCCGTTTTTTGAGTGCGATGGACTGGAAGGAATTTGTGGAATCCATGAGTCTGGTTGAGGCGACTTTGAGAACCGATCCAGCAAATGTCTACAAGAGCATGGATTTTGCGACCCGCGATCGTTACCGCCATTCGGTCGAGGTTTTCGCGCGGTACAGCGGGCTTTCGGAGGCCGACATCGCGCACCGTGCGATTAAAGCGGCTGAAGCGGCCGTGGAAAAAAGGGGAAGCGAGGACCGCACCGCCCATGTTGGTTATTATCTGATCGACAAAGGCCATGCCAACCTGGGACGCATCGCGGGTGTCAAGTGGCCCTGGCGAACGGTTTTAGAACGAGCCATTCATCATTTTCCGCTGACATTTTACGCGGGCGGAGTCTGTGCCCTGACGCTTCTTGCCACCCTCGGCTTCTTCATGCAGGTGCAGGCCCTCGATGTGCAACGATGGAAGCTGGTTCTGTTCAGCTTGGTCTTTCTTTTGTGTGCGAGTCAGCTGGCCGTTGCTTTGATGAATTGGCTGTCCACGTTGTTGGTAAAACCGACCTTGTTACCGCGTCTGGATTGCTCGGCTGGAATCGCGCCCGATTGCCGCACGATGGTGGTTGTTCCCACCATGCTGACGAGCGTGCGGGCGGTCGAACGGCTCATCGAGCTTATGGAGATTCATCATCTCGCCAATCGTGATCCGCATTTGCATTTCGCGTTGTTGACCGACTTTCGGGATGCCGCGAAGGAGGTCATGCCGGAAGACGATGGTTTGCTTCAGCAGGCATGGGCTGGCGTAAAGATGCTCAACCAGAAATATCAATCCGACGGAGCGGAACTTTTTTTCTTGTTTCATCGTCCCCGCCGCTGGAACGCCGGAGAAGGGCTGTGGATGGGATACGAGCGCAAACGTGGCAAACTGACCGAGTTTAACGCCCTTTTGCGCGGCGGCTCGCGAGAGTGTTTTTCCTGCATTGTCGGGGAGACCTCGGTTCTCCCATTAATCAAATACGTCATTACCCTGGACACCGACACGCAGCTTCCACGCGATGCCGCCCGTCAGCTCGTAGGAACCATGGCTCATCGGCTAAACCATCCGGTGTTCGATCCGGCGCGCGGTATTGTCAATGAGGGCTACGGCATCCTGCAACCGCGGGTGGGCGTGAGTTTGCCGAGCGCACGTCGCTCCTGGTTTGTTCGGCTTTTTGCCGGTGATGCCGGCATCGATCCCTATACGCGTGCGGTTTCCGATGTGTATCAGGATGTCTTTCAGGAGGGCTCCTTTATTGGAAAAGGAATTTATGATGTGGATGCGTTCCAGCGTGCGATGACCGGCCGCTTCCCAGAGAATACCGTGCTGAGCCACGATTTATTGGAAGCTTGTCATGCTCGCTCAGCGCTCGTGAGTGACGTGGAATTCTACGAGGAGTATCCGTCGCGCTACAACGTCGATATCAATCGTCGGCACCGCTGGATTCGTGGCGACTGGCAGATCACACAATGGCTCTTGCCGCGGGTTCCCGGTTCGGACGCCCGTCGTATTGCTAATCCGCTTTCTGTACTGTCGCAGTGGAAAATTTTCGACAACTTGAGGCGCAGTGTCGTGCCAATCGCCCTCGTGTTCTTGATGGTTGGCGGCTGGTTGCTGCTTCCTGAGCTCGGCGGACAGGGATCGCTGCTGGTCGTAGCGGTGATCGCACTGCCCGGATTGCTGGCGGCATTGGTCAGCGTGATTCGCAAGCCGTCCGACTTGCCGTGGATGATGCATTTTCAGGTTTCAGCTGGTTCGTTGGGTCGGCAGTGTGGCCAGATCTTTCTCACCCTGGCGTTTTTGCCGTATGATGCCTTCGTCAGTCTAGATGCGATTGGGCGGACGTGGCTGCGCTTGCTGGTGACGCACAAGCGACTCCTTGAATGGCAGACCTCCAGCGATTCGGAAAAGACGACGCGGGCGGATCTGATTGGTTTTTATGTCACGATGTGGATCGCGCCGGTGGTGGCGTTGGTTTGGGGATTTGTACTTGTTACGCAATATCCGGAACATTTCCGCCTAGCCCTGCCGATCCTTGGTCTCTGGTTGGTGGCGCCGTGGATCGCCTGGTGGATCAGCCAGCCGATCGAATCGTTGACGCCGGATTTGACCGAGGAGCAGTTGACGTTTCTCCGGCACACCGCGCGCAAGACCTGGCGTTTTTTCGAGACCTTTGTCACCGCGCAGGAAAACTGGCTTCCGCCGGATAATTTTCAGGAGCTTCCCGCGCCGATCATCGCTTCGCGTACTTCGCCCACCAACATGGGACTGGCGCTGCTCGCTTATCTGGCTGCGCGGGATTTCGGATATCTTTCAACGGGGGGAATGATCAATCGCACGCGAGACACGCTCGCGACGATGCAACGCCTCGAACGCCATCGGGGGCATTTCTATAATTGGTACGATACCCGAACCTTGCGCCCGCTCCTGCCGCTATATGTGTCGAGTGTGGATAGTGGTAACCTCGCCGGCCATTTGCTCACGCTTGGTTCTGGATTGAGGGAGCAGGCTGATGAAAAGATTTTTACGGCGCAGGTCTTCGCGGGTCTGAGCGATACGGTAAAGGTGCTAAGAGGCATGGCCGCCGAGAATGTGGCGCTAGCCGCGCTTGACGCTGAATTGCAGGGCACGCCCGTCGGCTTACGCGCGGCGTTTGCCTTGTTGGAGCGAGCAGCGGGCCAGGCGGGTGCTATTGCTGCTTCGATGCAAAACGTGGAGCCAGAGCTAAAAACCTGGGTTCAAATTCTGAAACGGAATTGTGAGGATCAGCTGGCGGAGTTGCGGTTTGTCGCTCCCTGGTTGGTCGTCATCATACCGGACGGGAGTTTTGAGACGTTGCTCGGTCAACTCGACCAGACACCAACGCTGCGTGAGCTCGCGAAGCTGGATCAGTCGCTCTGTGCCTTGATCGAAAAAGGCGTTGGCCCGACTGAGTTTTCGCGCAGCGTGCGTGAGGGCAGTGAGCATGCCCGGGAGCGTCTGGTGGCGTTGGAAACACTGGCCATTCAAAGCGAGGGTTTGGCCGCAATGGATTTCACGCTGCTTTTTGATCGGGCGAGAGATCTCTTTTCAATCGGGTACAATGTCAGCGAACGCCGGTGTGACGCTAGCTACTATGACCTGCTGGCCTCGGAGGCGCGCCTTTGCAGTTACGTAGCCATCGCCTTGGGACAAGTTCCCCAGGATCACTGGTTTTCGCTCGGCCGTCTGCTCATCGCTTCGCGGGGTGAGCCCATCTTGGTTTCATGGAGTGGTTCGATGTTTGAATATCTGATGCCCTTGCTGGTGATGCCGAACTATGAAAATACGCTTCTCGACCACACCTGCCAGGCGGCGGTGAAACAACAGATTGAATATGGTGAATTGCGCGGCGTGCCGTGGGGCATTTCCGAATCCGGCTATAACCGCACTGACGTGCATCTGAACTACCAATACCGCGCTTTTGGTGTGCCCGGCCTGGGTTTGAAGCGAGGACTGGCTGAGGATCTCGTGATCGCTCCCTATGCCACGGTGATGGCGTTGTTGGTATCTCCGCTGGAAGCCTGCGAAAATCTACAGCGGCTGGCGACGGAAGGTCGCGAAGGGGCTTACGGCTTTTACGAAGCCGTCGACTACACCCGGTCGCGACTGCCGCCGGGCGAACCAAGCGCTACCATCAAATCATTCATGGCGCATCATCAAGGGATGAGCCTGTTGGCACTGGTTAATTTCCTGAAGGGCGATCCGATGCAGCGTCGTTTTATGGGGTGCCCGATGCTCAAGGCGGCTGATCTGCTCTTGCAGGAGCGTGTGCCGAAGACGTCGGCGAGCGTGTTTGCGGAGGATCTGGAGTTGGAAACCGCGCGGACGATTTCGGGCGAAAACGAAAGTGTGATGCGTGTCTTCACGAATCCTACAACGCCAGCCCCCGAGGTTCATCTCTTGTCCAATGGCCGTTATCACGTCGTGGTGAGCAATGCGGGCGGCGGCTACAGTCGTTGGCGGGATCTGGCGGTTACCCGCTGGCGTGAGGATGCCACACGCGATTGCTGGGGAACCTTTGTCTATCTACGAGAGTTGGAGCTTGGGGATTTTTGGTCTGCCGCGTACCAGCCCACCTTGAAAGCAACGAAAGGCTATGAAGCTGTTTTCACGCAGGCACGCGCGGAATTCAAGCACAGTCAGGCTGGCCTGGAGATCCACACCGAAATCTGCGTCTCACCGGAAGATGATGTGGAGTTGCGGCGCGTCACGATCACCAATCGAACTCGCGTGCCACGTGTCCTTGAGTTGACCAGCTATGCCGAAGTGGTGCTGGCACTTCCGGCCGCTGACGCGGCGCATCCGGCCTTCAGCAACCTTTTTGTGCAAACGGAATTCGTGCAAAAGTCATCAGCCCTTCTCTGCACCCGGCGCGCCCGCTCTCAGGACGAAAGGCCGCCGTGGCTGTTGCACCTGTTGGTGGGGCAGGGTGGCGAACAAGGCGCTATCTCCTGTGAGACGGATCGCTCCCGGTTTGTCGGTCGCGGCGGCACTTTGGCCAGCCCTGCCGCGATGCAGGGCGCAGATCCTTTGTCTAACACGGTTGGTTCAGTACTCGATCCGATCGTCTCGCTGCGGCGCAAGGTCACGGTGCCGCCGTTTGAAACCGTCACCATTAATCTGCTGTTGGGTGTGGCGGAGAGTCGTGAGTCTGCGCTGGCGTACGTGGAGAAATATCAAAGTTCGCGCATGGTGGATCGCGCGTTCGATCTCGCTTGGACGCATAGTCAGGTGACGCTGCGCCATCTCGCCATCACGGAGGCCGAGGCCCAGCTTTACGGCCGGCTTGCCAGCGCCTTGATCTATGCCGATCCGGCGCGCAGAGCCAACGCAGCGGTGTTGCGCAACAACCGGCGTGGGCAGAGCGGGCTTTGGAGTTATGGAATTTCCGGCGACGTGCCGCTTGTGGTGGTGCGCATTGGCGATACGGAGAAGGTCGATATCGTCCGGCAATTGATCCAGGCGCACTCCTACTGGCGGATGAAGGGGCTGGCCGTTGAGCTGGTGATTCTCAATGAGGACGTTTCGGTTTACCGCCAGTCGTTGCATGATCAAATCATCCGGTTGATTGCTTCGGGGATAGAAGCGCAAATGCAGGACAAGCCGGGCGGCATTTTCGTACGTCGCCTCGAACAGATTCCCAATGACGAACGCATATTGTTGCAATCGGTGGCGCGCATTGTCCTGGACGACGAAAAGGGCACCCTGGTGGAGCAACTGGAACGCCGCAGTGTGTTGGAGCCGTTGGTTCCGGCGCTGACGCTCACGCGTTCGCCGCGTTCTGATGCACCACAACCTATCCACTCACGAGAGCTAATCTTCGAAAATGGCCTGGGCGGTTTTACCCGCGATGGCCATGAGTACATCATTACGCTCCAGGCTGGCCAGATGACTCCGGCACCGTGGGTCAATGTACTCGCGAATCCATTCTTTGGCACGGTCGTTTCGGAAAGCGGAAGTGCCTATACGTGGGTTGAGAATGCTCATGAGTTTCGACTGACGCCTTGGAACAATGATCCCGTTGAAGACACCACGGGCGAAGCGCTCTATATTCGAGATGAACAGACGGGCCAGTTTTGGTCGCCCACGCCGCTACCGGCACGAGGGGCAACGCCTTATGTAATACGGCATGGTTTCGGTTACACCGTGTTCGAGCACACCGAAAACGGCATCGCGTCCGAGTTGTGGGTGTATGTGGCGATGGATGCACCGGTGAAATTCTCAGTACTGAAATTGCGCAATGTTTCGGGGCGTCCGCGTCGCGTAGCGGCGTTTGGCTATTGGGAATGGGTGTTGGGTGATCTGCGGCAGAAAAGCCTGTTGCATGTGCAAACCGAAGTGGACCTCAAGACGGGTGCGCTGCTGGCGCGCAATTATTACAACACCGAATTCCCGGACCGGATCGCGTTCATCGATGTCAATGACACGACACGGACGCTCACGGGAGACCGTAAGGAGTTTTTGGGCCGAAACGGAAGTTTGGTACAACCGGCGGCGTTGAAACGCTCCCGGCTCTCGGGCAAGGCGGGCGCAGGCTTGGATCCTTGCGGAGCGGTGCAGGTTGCCTTCGACCTCGCCGATGCTCAGGAGCACGAAATCAGCTTCAGGCTGGGTGTCGGTCGCAATCCGGCCGAAGTGCAAAACTTGATCCACCGCTTTCGACAAGCGGATGCGAGCCACATCGCGCTTGAGGCTGTTTGGTCGTACTGGAACCGGACGCTTGGGGCAATCAATGTCGACACTCCTGACCCAGCGGTGAACGTGATGGCTAATGGCTGGTTATTGTACCAAACATTGAGCTGCCGGCTGTGGGGCCGCACCGGGTTTTATCAATCGGGAGGCGCTTACGGCTTTCGCGACCAATTGCAGGACGTGATGGCGTTGGTGCATGCCGAACCGGCGCTGACGCGCGAGCATTTGCTTCGCGCAGCCACGCATCAGTTTCGCGAAGGCGATGTGCAGCATTGGTGGCACCCGCCGGCGGGTCGCGGTGTGCGAACTCATTTCTCCGACGACTTGTTGTGGTTACCTTACGTGACCTGCCGTTACGTCACCTGCGTGGCGGATACCGGTGTGCTCGACGAAAAGATCCCGTTTCTTGACGCCCGGCTGCTCAAAGCCGAGGAGGAAGCGTGCTACGATTTGCCGAACCGTTCAGAAGAGACGGCGACGTTGTATCAACATTGCGTGCGCGCGATTGAACGCGGGCTGAAGTTCGGCGAGCACGGGCTGCCGTTGATTGGTTGCGGTGACTGGAATGATGGCATGAACATGATCGGGAAAGAAGGGCGCGGGGAAAGCGTTTGGCTCGCCTTCTTCCTGTTCGACGTGCTGACACAGTTCTCGGCGCTGGCGCGCTCGCGCAACGACATCGCCTTTTCCACACGTTGCCTTGAGCAGGCGCAGCAGCTCCAGGAAGCGATCGAGCTCCACGGTTGGGATGGCGAATGGTATCGCCGGGCCTACTTCGACAACGGCGAACCACTCGGCTCCAAATCGAATATGGAATGCCAGATCGATTCGCTGCCGCAAAGTTGGTCCGTGCTCAGCGGCGCTGGCGATTCGGTTCGTTCCCGTCAGGCGATGAATGCCGTGGATAAGCGGTTGATCCGCCGAGACGCTGGCTTGATCCAATTGTTCGATCCGCCCTTTGATAAATCGCCGCTCAATCCCGGCTACATCAAAGGTTACATTCCCGGTGTGCGTGAAAATGGCGGACAGTACACGCACGGGGCGATCTGGACTGCCATGGCCTTCGCCGTCATGGGAGATAGCGAGCGCGCCTGGGAAATGTTCACGCTGCTCAACCCGGTCAATCACGGCGGAACACCGCAGCAAATTGCCACCTACAAAGTGGAACCGTACGTCGTGGCGGCGGACGTTTATGGCGTCGCGCCACATACCGGCCGGGGTGGTTGGACCTGGTATACAGGTTCGGCTGGCTGGATGTACCGTCTGCTCGTTGAAACGCTCCTGGGCGTAAATCGCGAAGGCGATCAATTGCGCCTGGTTCCTTGTCTGCCGAAAAACTGGCCGTCCTATAAAATCCACTATCGTTACCGGCAAACGGTTTATCACATTACGATTTCACGGCTCGATGCTGATTCAACCGGCACCAACAGCCTCTCGCTCGACGGGAAAGAACGGTCAGGAAATACAATTCCCCTCGTTGACGATCACTCCGAGCATGTTGTCGAAATGAAAGTCCGTTGAATCTCCCTTGGATTTTGTCCGGCCGTCGCGTCTCTAAGTCTCAACTACAGGCACCCGCGAGCTGCAGGCGACCGGAAGGCCTGACCGAGGCGAACCACTTAAAAGAATCAGAGGGCTCAAACTCGCCGTAAATGTGGGCGAGATGGTCCCGAAGGTTTTTGCGAGCGCGGGCAATCCGGCTTTTAACGGTCCCCGTACTCAGTCCGAGTTTTGCGGCAATCTCTTCGTAAGTCTGATCCATGCGGTTGCGCAAGATGAGGATTTCGCGCTGGCGAGCGCTCAGTTTGCCCATGCAGATCGCGACCTGGGCGAGAAACTCACGGTTGGTTTCTTCGCGCACGGGATCGGGACTGTTGCTGGCCACATAATCGGCGACGGTCGCGTTGTTGTCGTCGCTCACGGGACAATCAAACGAGTCGGTTTCATGGCGGTGGCGTCGGAAAAAATAGCCATGACGATTGCGCGAGAGATTGAAGGCGATGCGGTATAACCAGCTGGAGAGCGAGGACTCGCCGCGAAAGTTGGCCAGGCAGCGATAGGCCCGCACAAACGTGTCCTGAGCGATCTCCTCGGCATCGGCATGATTGCGGAGGTGTCCGAGCGCGGCTGAAAGCATTTTTCCGCGATGACGCGAGACGATTTCGACAAATGCGCTTTCGTCTCCGGCTTTGAAACGGCGAACCAGTTCGGCATCATACAGTGTCGCTGGATTAACGCTTGGAATAGGTTCGGCTTTTATCGTGGCAGGTGAAGACGCGAGTGATTCGGACATTGAATTGGGTGAGATCATAAGGGAATGGTGTGAACGGGATTGATTCGCGAACAGGGCGTGCGCTTTTCCATGGGCACAAGATTACCCGGAAGAAACACCTTGAAAAATGGGGTGTTATGCTACGGTCGGCCCGGCTGCTCCGGGTGGGGGAAGACCCCATGGTTTTGGGTCGGCAACGAGCTCACTATCCGGGCATGGAAGACCGACGGTCCGTCCATAAAACCTCAACTATTAACCACAAACTTATCTCTAATTTATGTTCCAAAATATCAAACAACTCTACGGGAAAAGTCTCGGTGCCACCGATGGGGAAATTGGTCATGTGACGGACTTTTACTTTGACGACAAAACCTGGGCCGTCCGGTACTTGGTCGTGAATACCGGAACCTGGTTGACTGGACGCCAAGTGCTGCTCACGCCCCACGCTTTTGGGAATCATGCCTTTGGCCGGTCCGATGCCGATGTGAATGTGCTGCGCGTGAATCTGACGCGAAAGCAAATCGAAGACAGCCCTTCGATTGAAGCGCATCGGCCGGTGTCGCGCCAATATGAAGAAGAATACTACACCTACTACGGCTGGCCGGCGTATTGGGAGGGATCGGGTGCGTTGGGTGCGGTGGGTTTTCCCGTGGTTGTCCCGCCGTTGGCCGCTGAGGATCTGCGCGATCGTGGGCATAGTCAGCCGGCCGATCTTCATCTGCGCAGCACCAAGGCTGTAACAGGATACCAGATACAAGCGACGGACGGGCCGATCGGCTCGATCAGCAGTTTTATGGTCGACGGCCGCACTTGGTCGATTCGTGAACTGGTCGTCGATACGGGTCATTGGTATGCTTTCAAAGAGATTCTTCTGCTCCCTGAAAACATCGAACGAATTAGCTACGATGATTCCACGGTTTTTGTTAACCTAACTAAAGAAGATCTCCAACATACGCTGAGCAACGATGTTGCTCAGGCCGGTGCGGCCCACCGCTGAGCAATTTCATGGTTGAGGGTACCGGCCGCTAAACGATAGAAATAGCCGAGGTGGTCGCACGATGCCTGATCAAACAATGAAAACCCACGCTTTCCAAATGGTAGGGGTTTCGCGCGTCGTGTGGCCTGAGCTACTTGATGAACTGCCGCAGGATTCGCCTGCTGCGCTGAATTCGCGTCGAGACTTGCGAATCATCAATCGCCTGATTGGAAGCAAGAGATGGTTTAGGCAAGTCTTGCGAGAGAGGATTCGCTTGGGCGAAGGAGTTTTGGAAATAGGTGCTGGCTCGGGTGAATTGGGCCAGTTCTTGCACCAGGTCGCGCCAGACCTCGCAGGGCTAGATCGTGCTCGCCGACCGGTTAACTGGCCATCGCCTGCAACGTGGTTCGAAACGGATGTTTTTGCCTTCAGCCGTTGGGCTAAATATCCAATCGTCATCGGTAATCTTTTTTTTCACCATTTTGACCGCGCTGGACTGGCTCAACTTGGGATGAAGCTGAACGAACATGCCCGGGTGATTGTTGCGAGCGAACCGTTGCGGAGGCACCGTACCGTCCGATTGTTCTCCTTGTTATGCCCCTTGATCCAGGCGCATCCCGTAACACGGTACGATGGTCGGGTGAGTATCGCCGCCGGATTTCGCCATGAAGAATTACCGCAACTGCTCGGCCTTGATCCGGACATTTGGGACTGGCAGGTGAACGAAACAGGGACGGGTTCCTATCGCATGGTTGCTGAGCGGCGGTTATGAGTGCGCTTCAACCAGTCCGCATTGTTGGGGGTGGACTGGCCGGTTTATCACTCGGGATTGCCTTGCGCAAAGTTGGGGTGCCGGTGGAAGTTGTTGAAGCGGGGGTTTACCCGCGTCATCGGGTTTGCGGTGAATTCATCACGGGATTGGATGATGCGACGATCGAGCGGCTGGGAATTGGATCAGCATTTGCCGGAGCCGGCTGCCATCGAAGCGTCACCTGGTTTTTGCGTGGTCGTGCGGTTGGCCGGCAGTCGCTCCCATCGCCTGCCCGTGCCCTCAGTCGTTTTGCTTTGGACGCGAGGCTTGCTGAACTGTTTGTCGCTGCGGGCGGGCGGCTATCGACCCGCACGCGTTACAAACCGGTCCACCACGAACCGGGAGTGGTTTTGGCGGGCGGACGTAGATCCAGAGGCTCTTCGCCTTGGTTCGGTCTGAAGCTGCATGCACGCAACCTTACAACGACGGATGACTTGGAATTCCATCTTGGTGATGGCGCCTATATCGGTCTTTCAGCCGTCGAAGAGGGTTGGATCAACGTCTGCGGTCTTTTCCGGCGTAGACCTGGGCTGCTGTTCGACCGCGACGACGCGCTGCTCGTCCATCTTCGTGCCTGCGGCCTGCAGTCCTTGGCGCAACGACTTGAAAGCGCTGAGATTCGACCCGATTCGAGGAACGCGGTGGCGGGACTCTCTTTTGATAAATCGGTTCAAGCCGATGGTTCGGTGCGCCTCGGCGATGCCTGTGCGATGACTCCACCATTCACCGGCAACGGTATGGCCATGGCCTTTACCAGTGCAGCGC
This sequence comes from Verrucomicrobiota bacterium, assembly GCA_031404135.1. Lineage (GTDB taxonomy): Bacteria > Verrucomicrobiota > Verrucomicrobiia > Opitutales > Opitutaceae > JADKHC01. Next base: position 24,298 of record JANNHA010000116.1, read on the forward strand.
TGGCTGTTGATCCGCTCGTTTCCTGGGCGCGAGGGGCCCGGTCGTGGGATGATACCACCCGTATGATTTACGCCGGCCTCCAGCGTGAATTTCGCGGGCGCTTAGCCAGTGCATCATTTTTGCATTCATTTCTGTTGAATCGAATTTCTCAGCATTGCCTCGCGAATCTGATCCGCGCGCGCCTTCTGCCTATAACTATGCTTTATCGGCTCACGCACTAAATTCGCTCCTTTATGTATCTCCACGCCCTTGCCACGGCCCTGCCTTCTGCCAAATTTTCTCAAGATGAATGCTGGGCCATGTTTGAGCGCTCCGAGGCGCGGCAGCGCCTGAGTCGGCGGTCAGCGCTGATTCTTCAGGCGATTCTGCGGCATGACAGCGGCGTAGCGACCCGGCATTTTGGGGTGCCTGATCTTGAGCGTGTTTTTTCCATGACCGCCGATGAGCTCAACGAATCCTTCCGACAGGCAGCCCCACGGCTGGCTGCGAACGCGTTGATCCCGGCTTTGGCTCAGGCCGGCCTTGTGGCTGGCGAGGTGGATGCGTTGGTCATTTGTACTTGCACGGGGTATCTTTGCCCCGGTGTGACCAGTTATGTTGCCGAACAAATGGGCATGCGCTCCGACGTCTATTTGCAGGATCTTGTTGGCCTCGGCTGCGGGGCTGCGATTCCGAGCTTGAGGGCGGTCGGAGCGATCCTCGCTGCCCAACCCGATGCCGTGGTGGCCTGTGTGGCGGTAGAAATATGTTCGGCAGCGTTTTTTCTGGACGATGATCCTGGCGTGCTGGTCAGTGCGTGTCTGTTTGGCGACGGCGCGGCGGCCACGATTTGGCGCGGAATGCCCGGGCCGAACGGCTTGCGTTGTGGTCATTTCACCACGGTGCACCAGCCGGAGAACCGCGATCGTATTCGGTTCGAAATGCGGCAGGGTAAGTTGCGCAACTTGCTTCATGCTTCTGTCCCCGAACTGGCCGCCGCAGCGGTGAAACAGCTGTTGGACGAGGAACGGATCCGCCCGGGCGCTCGCCCTCTCTCGCGTATCATCGCACACACCGGAGGCCGGGACGTGCTCGATGCGATCGAAAAGGCGAATGTCGATTGTGACTTGGTGGCCAGTCGCCAGGTGCTGGGGGAGTGCGGCAACATGAGCAGTCCGTCCGTGCTGTTTGCTCTGGAGCGCGCTTTGCGCAAGGGAGCGCCTGATGAAAGAGGCGATTGGTGGCTCACCAGTTTCGGGGCCGGTTTCAGCGCACATGGTTGTCGGTTGGAGAAAATTTAGCTGGCACGGCTGTTGGGGTTCCGAAATCGCAACGGGTCGGGTTAGACCCCGTAGTGGAAAATCGGATTTGGACTATAGTCGCGAAAGAAAGATTTTCACGGGGTCGACTTTAGTTACGCGAAATTGTCCGAGTTTAGAACTGTGAAAATGGTTTCTTTTCATATCTGAAAATACCGTGAAAAACTCTGCGAAATTTTGGACGCTTACAGCCTTTGCCGTGCTCTGTGCTGGATTAAACCTACCCGCGCAGGAATTAACCTTTCTCGGTGGCTATCTGCCCGAGACCAAGAACGAGCGTTCCAGTTATACCTGGCAATTGGATTACCGTCAGGATCTGCATCGCTATTTCGCGACGTCGATTTCGTACATCAACGAAGGCCATCTGCGGGACCATCATCGTGACGGCACCGCCTGGCAGGTTTGGGGCCGCCTGCCTTTTGCTGAGGACAAGTTTTCAGTCTCGCTCGGCGTAGGTGCCTACTACTTCTATGACACGCAGCCTTTGCCCGGCGGCGATACCGCGAATATCCACGGTACCGCCCCTATCTACAGTTTAACGGCCACCGGTTATCTTTCGAACCGTTGGTTTTATCGATTCCAGTTTAACCGCATCGATCCGGCCGACCAGATCAAGGTGAATACCGTGATGATTGGTGCAGGATTTTGGTTCGGTCGTGATAAGAAGCCTACACCTGGAAAACTCGGCGATGCGCCGGCCGAAGAGGGCTACGTGACCGAAAACGAGCTTACTCTTTTTGTCGGACAGAGCGTCATCAACACGTTTGGTAATCCCAAGTCAGTCGCCTACGCCGGGGAGTATCGCCGGGGCATATTTTCCCACGTTGATTGGACGGCGTCGGCGATTTATGAAGGCGATCCGGAGATTGTCCGTCGCAGCGGTGCCGCGACCCAGGTGTGGGCGGTGAACTCGTTCTTTGACCACCGGATTACCGTCGGCGCTGGTATTGGACCTTACGTCTTTCTCGACAAGAAACACCCGGCTGATCCGGAAAAGAAGAACCCAGCGTCGCTAGCGCCGCTAGTCTCTCTCACGTGTTCTCTACGACTCTCTGAATCTTGTACCATGCGGATGGTTTTCAATCGTGTGACCACCAGTTACAACCGTGACGCGGATGTCTTTCTACTCGGGCTCGGCTATCGCTGGCCACGGTGAAAAGAGAGCATGCGTTTGTCGCCAATAGCGCTTGGGAGCCATGTCGGCGCGACAATTGCTAGTCGCATCCAAGCCGAATCAATGACGTTTTGTCCCTAACCCACCATGCACCTCGAAATTTCCCACCTGACTCGTTATGAGTACGACCGCGAGGTGCAGTTGCACCCGCATTTGCTCTACCTGCGGCCACGCGAGAACCCCCTGCTTCAGGTCAACCGCTTCGCCTTCACCTTCCGACCCGAGGCGAAGATCGCTTGGATGCGTGACGATTTTGATAATCTGCCGGCGAGCGCACAATTCACGGCGAACGCGGCCACGCTTGAGATTCACTCTGAGTGTACGGTCACGACCTTGGATACGCCGCCGTTTGATTTTCTTGTGCGCGATTATGCGATGATGTTCCCATTCGTCTACGAAAGGCTGCACCGCTTCAACCTTTCGATTTATCTGACGCCGCCCGATATCAACACGCAGGCGGCCCTGCGGCGCTGGCTTGACCAGCGGTTCACCAATCGCCCGAAGGAAACCGTTGCCTGGCTGTTCGCACTCAACCAGCTCATATGCCAAAACCTAACCTATCGTCGGCGTGACGAGCCCGGCATCCAGACCGCGTTGCAAACGATCACATTAGGTTCGGGTTCTTGTCGGGATTTCGCCGTGGTACTGATCGAGTGTGCGCGTACGCTCGGCGTCGCTGCGCGCTTTGTCAGCGGTTACATGTTCGATGCAGCCAGTAATGGATCGGCCGCAGGGTCGATGCATGCGTGGACTGAAGTTTTTATTCCGGGTGCCGGTTGGATCGGTATGGATCCGACGCACGGGCTTTTCTGCCAGAACGCCTATGTTCCCGTCGCGCACGCTGTCGTGGCTGAGAGCGTTAACCCGATTCAGGGATCATTCTTTAGCGCTGTCCCGGCGGTGGCGAATTTGACAATCGATGTTCGTGTTCGCCAGGGGGTGTGATACGAGCCGTGTGCAAACCGTACCCACCATTTGAACCTGAGTGTTTGTCATCTATTAGACCAAAAAGTCCTAGGAGGAGGTTTGTAACGTAATACGTTACAAACGTTCTTCTAGGCCCAAATTTTTTCTTGGGTGGGTGCGGCGCGACTCATCGTTTCGACCCACCTACGTATTAGTCTTTGGCAATGCTTCGGGGCTTGCCAGGTGGTTCACGTCGCGTTCGCTAGCGTCGGGAAACCAATGAACTGATACCACGCACGGCGTTGAAGATGAGGGGGCCCCAGCGTACCAGCGGGCGCAGTACTTTCAGACGAGGGAAAACGGCTCGTTGTACGAGGAAACCGAGCGGGACCGTTGCGAACAGCGCGAGCGGTGAGAGCCGACGCCAGATGGCGACGAACCGGTCCAACAAGGCAAAAGGCCGCGCCATGCAGGACGCGGCCTTGGTGCATTGGTATCGATGGATCGCGATATCCCGCTGCAGCGCGGTCTTGTAGGCGGCGAGCCGGTTTAGTTCTCGTTGCGGATACATGTGCGGTCTTTCCCGATTTCCTGCCGTGTGGCCGAGAATGGACTGGGTTGACGTGCGATGTAGCGGCGAAACGCGACAATGATCGCAACGAGCGCACCGGCGTAGAAGATCGTGAGCCCGCCAAGCACGGCTAGGCGGGCGCTTTCCCAGAAAAGATACACCAAGGTGAGACTGGCGAAAGCGATGGTCATGATGGCGGTGAAAACCGCTGCACTGATCCAAATGAAAGTAAGGATCAGGCGAAATTTTTCCTCCTGCAATTCGACAGAGAACAGCTCCAGCCGGTCCTGTACCGTGGCCAGGAGGCTGTCGCCAAGCACACGGAAGGAATCAAGAAAGCCCGAGGGAGCGGCGGGTGCGGATTGCATGGAGGGATTGGTTATTTGCTGCGACGACCCAGAAGCACGCCGACGAGAATGCCGACACCGGCGGCTATCGCCATGGATTGGTACGGATTTTCGCGAATGGCTTCATCGGTGCATTTGGCTCCGGCGATGACCTTCGTGCGAGCGCCGGAGTAGAGTTCGCCCATGCGTTCGTGTGCGGCCTCGTAGCGGGCGCGCAGTGCGTTGACGGCGTCGCCGGTGTGTTCGGAGATGGAATCCCCCATCATTTTTTCGGCTTCGCTGACGAGCGTGCGAAGATCGTTGAGCAGTTCTTTGGGAGTTTGGGCGGCGGTATCGTTGTTATTTTTCATTGGTATAAATGTTTTTGGTTGATTTTTTCTTAACGAGAATGGCTGAGGCGACGAACAGTACCATAAAGGTAATGAAGAGAACCTTGGCGATCAGTGCGGCCGTGCCGGCGATGGCACCAAAGCCAAGCACGCCGGCGATGATCGCGAGAAGCAGGAAGAGGGCGGCGTAGTAAAGCATTTGAGTTGGTTATGTTTTCTTTGAGCCGCTTATCACTAATCCAGATGCACCAACGACGGTGGCGATTGCGCCGCCGATGAGCATCCACATGGTTTTGTCGGTGGGCGAGCCGGTGAAGAAGCGGGAGAAATCGGAGCCGATGGAATCCGAGGCGTTAATGCCATAGATGAGCAGGGAGATGCCGGCGACGAGCAGTGCGAGTGAGATAATTTTGTTCATGATGTTTTCTTGTCTCTATCAGGCTGGGCAGGGAAACAGGCGGGTGGTGCCAAGGCCTGCATTTTTCTGCAGGGTGAGCTGGCGGCGGCGTGCCATTCCAATCCCTATGGTAGATGGCGTCGGGTTAAGAATTGCCTTCAAACGCAACGCTTTCGTGAATGAGAGAGAAAACCTCCCTACGATAGTGTGGCTGTTGGGTTTGGTGTTCATTCCAGAATTGTAACGGTTGAAGACAGTGAATGGTGATCCTAGCGCAAAACGGCACGCGACAACTTGGGAGCGGTCGCGTGCCGTTAAGTGAGGTTGGTTTATAGACTGGCCATTGATTTCACGGTCATCTCGTTTTTGACGGATACGACACCGCGGATGCTCTCGGCGAGTTTGGATACGAGGGACTTCTCGGCATCGTTCTTGGCTTCGCCGGTGATCATGACAACACCGTCGGTGGTGGTGACTTTGGTCTTCACGGCACTGGTCGCCTTGTGGCTGAGGAGCGCGAATTTGATCTGGCTGGTGATGGAGGCGTCGTCGATCTTTTCGCCAGCGGTCCGGGCGGTCGCGGGCTGATCTTTGATGACGATTTCGTTTTTGACCGATTTAACCCAATCAATTTCCTTGGCATAAACCTCGGTGAGCTCTTTTTGGGCGGCATTATCCGCAGTACCGGTCAAGACGACGTTGCCATCGGTGACGGCGACTTTGGTATTGGCGGCGCTGACATTGCCCTTAACGAGCAGGCGGCTGCGGATCTTGAAAGCCATCCAGGCATCGGAATGCTCGGGATAGGTCGACTCGATCTTGATTTCGTTTTTTACGCTGGTGACGCCGGGAAGGTTTTCCACGGTGTCAACGGCGAGTGAGCGCTGGTCCTTGTCTTGGACGGTACCGGTCAGCGTGACGATGCCGTCACTGGCTTTGACCTTTACGTGATCTTCAAGGACGGTGCGATAGTTGTAGGAAGCCTTGGCGGCATCTTCAATCTTGCGATCGGTTGCGGAGGATGCGAGCAGGGCGATGGGGCCGGCGACGAGTGCTAAGAGAACTGACAGGTATTTTGTTTTCATAAACTTGAGGCTGGAGAATACGCTGTCGCTGGTTTCGACGGTATGGGGCCTTGCCCTACCGGGGGGGCATGAAATCGTTTTTGAACCAATTGGTTCGAGGGTAGGGCGCGACCGCTGGGCGCGCCGGGTATTCGGAACGGCGTGCCCAGCGGTTACGCCGGGTATTCGGAACGGCGCGCCCAGCGGTCG
>JANNHA010000117.1:0-12978 GCA_031404135.1 Verrucomicrobiota bacterium
GGGGCACCGATCCAGCCTTTCTCGCCTTTGGCGACGGTGTGGCGGGCGGCGTTGGCGGCGGTGTCGTAGTAGTAGAAGTTGGCGGTTTCGGTGGAGCCGTTGCCGGTGGTCACGCGGCTGAGGGGGCGGCCGAGGCGATCATAGGTGGAGGCGGTGGCGTTGGACTTGGCGTCGGTTTGGGTGACGACTTGGCCGAGGGCGTTGTTGACGTAGGTCTAGGTGCCTTTGTCGGGATCGGCGAGCTGGGTCTGGCGGCCGAGGGCGTCGTAGGTGGCTGTGATGGTTTGGGTCTGGCCCTTGAGCGTCGTGGTGCGCATGCGGCCAAAGCCGTCGAGGGCGCTTTTCAAGGCGCTTTTCAAGGGACGGGTCGATTGGTCGATTCGACAACCTCGAAACCGTTTTGAGCAACGGCTCGGCAGGGGCGCCTCGCCTTACCTCGGGGGAGGATAGCTGATTACGGAGACGGCGCGCCCAGCGGTCGCGCCCTACCTCGGAGAGACGGCGCGCCCAGCGGTCGCGCCCTACCACGGAGACACGGCGTGCCCGGCGGTCCCGCCCTACCTCGGAGAGACGGCGCGCCCAGCGGTCGCGCCCTACCACGGAGGCAGGCTGCCTTTAGCCGCCGAGATTTTTTTGCAGTAGGTGATCCAGGCCGGTTCGGGAAACGATGAAAATTTCCCGGGCCTTGACGGTGATCCAGCCGGCTTCGCGGAATTTTGCGAAGGTGCGCGAAAGGGTTTCGCTGGTTGTGCCCATTTCGGCGGCGAGGACGCGCTTGGTGGTTTGAAGTTTTACCACGCAATTTTGTTTTCCTTCGGGGCAGCGGTGGAGCAGCCAGTTGGCGAGGCGGGTCTCCACGTCTTTTAGCTGCAGGTCTTCGAGCAGGCCGACTAACACACGCAGGTGCGTGCTCATCGAGGCTAGCATGCGCAACGAAAGTTCGGGTCGGCGGCGCAGCAATTCGACGAACTCCTGCTTAGGAACAAGGACGACGGATGAGTTTTCCACCGCTCGGGCGTCGGCCGGATAGCCGGTGGCGATGGCGAGAGCGGCTTCGGCAAAGGTTTCGCCGGCGCGGAAAACGTGGATGAGCTGCTCCTTGCCCGATGCGCTGACGCGATGCACGTTGATCGCCCCGGTTTGCACGACGTAGAAGCCGAGCGCGAGTTCGCCTTCGCGAAACAGGTAGCCGCCTTTGCTTACGCGCACGAGCTGGGAGAAACCAGCGATTGTCTCTAATTCAGGCTGTGGCAGGCCGCAGAAAAGCTGGCAGCTGCGCAGTGTCTCGGCGAGGGCTACGCGGGTGAGGGCATGGTTGGCGACGGACATCGTGCGGAACGGTTACACACGCGGGCTGTTTTGGCGAGCGTCGCGCGGACTGGTGTTAACCGCGAATGAACGCAAATTCACGCGAAAGACGGTCGTCGGAAGCAGAATTTTTAACCACTTATGATCACTCATTGTCACTGATGACAAAACGGAATTTGAACACGGAGAACCACGTGTCTTCTTTCGGGCCTTCGCGTCGGGGGTTTACTTGGCGATCTTTGCGTCAAAACGGTTTTGATTGGTTGTTGTTAACGCGTTGCCAAAAACTCGCGGCCGGCGGGCGTGATCCAGTCCGGCGTCCATGTTGGATCAAAGGACATGATAATGTCGGCGCTTTTCACGCCGGGCACACTCTCCACCATCATTCGCGCGCCTTCGACGATTTGGTCGTGCATGGGGCAGTTAGGGCTGGTGGGGGTGATGATGACGCTGACGTTGCCCGCTTCATCGTGTACGACCGACCGAACCATACCGAGATCAACAATGTTGAGTCCGATCTCGGGGTCATCCATCAGGCGGAGGCGTTCAAGGATCGTGGAATCGTCGAGTGGGAGTTCGCTCATGGGGAAAGGGACGGGCGGAGTTCGGCTTTAGGCAATGGCTTCGCGGTCGGGTGCCAGAGGTGCGTCAATGCGCGGTAGAGATTGAATTGAAAGGCGACGACCGAGGCGAGGAACGTCAGCGCGCCGATTCGGACGGTGAGATTGGTTTGGGTGGTGACACCGACGGCGAGCGCGAGGGCGGCAGCTGGGACGGTCCAAGCGAGCAGATTGAGCAGGCGGGGATAGACGAGGTCAGCGAGTTTGGGGACGAGGGCGCGGCCGAGCATGGGGGCATAGCGATGTTGCCAGACGAGAAAAGGAACGATTTTTGCGCCCATGCCGAGGATGGCGCAAGCGAGCGTGCCGAAAACCGCGAGTGTGAAGAGGAGCGTGTCGAGGTGGAGGGTGAGCGTGGGAACGTGGCCGGCGAGTTGGAGGGCGCGAAGTAATAAACCAAGCGCTACCGGCAGGATGAAGCCGAGGTTGGCCGCATAGAGTCGAAGGGCGCCGTCGAGGCGGCGTGGACTGCGGCGGATGGCGGCAAGGTTTTCGATTGCGTATAGGCCGAGGCCGAGGCTCGCGGCCAGCGCAGCGAAAGGGAGCAGGCTTGGCGCGATTAACTGACCCGGAATAAAAAGGGCGATTCCGAGTGCGAGGTACTGGATGGAGCCGAAGGCGCGTCTCGTGCTTGGCAGCGGCACGAGGAGAAACATCGGCAGCAGCGTGTACGAAACCGAAGCCAGAAAGAGCAGGAAGAAACCAATCAAAATCAGGAAGGTGTGTGCGCCGAGGAGCGCGAGGGGGTCGCGCACGGCGGCGAAGCCCAGTTTCGCGGTGAGAATCCAGACCGCCACGCCCAAAGCGACGGCGAGCGCCGACAAGGCGATGAGTACGCCGAGGGTGGTTGGATTTTTGCGGAACGGGCGAAGGGCGGTGGCGGCGATGTTGAAGAGGTACAGGGCGAAACCGATCAACACGGCGGTCCCGCCTACGGCGACGACGGGCATGTGCCAATGCAGGAAGCCGTACACCATCACGGGTACGCCGGAGAGATGAAGCCCGAGATGAATCTTGGCGAGGGTTCGGTTGAAGAGCGGATTTTCGAAGGCGACGGGCAACAGCTGGTAACTTGAACCAGCGACCAGCGACATGAGAAAACCGAGGCCGATGACGTGTGAAAAGGCGATGACGTCGGGGCGGTAAAATGCCCCGGTGAGCAAAGTGGGAACAAGAGCCAGCCAGGCCAGTCCGCCGGCAAGATGAAGAAAGCCGAAAATGAAAAAGGGGAGTGCGATCCAGATTTGGCCGGGAGCGGGCGAGGGTTTGCTCATTGCAGAGTAGAGCCTCTGGACACCGGTTCGGTGATTGGAATGGAGAGAAGCCAGCCGCCATCGTCGGCCGGTTTGCAGGAGTGTTGCTGGCCGCGGCGGTTCAATTCCTCGAGGAGGAACAGGGGGCGTCGTTCGAGCCGGGCTAGGAGGGTGATGCCGGTCGGTGTGGTACCGAGGGCTTCAAGAATGCGTGTCATCGGCTCGGGTGGTTCGAGACCGCGCAGATCCATTTTGCTGATGAAAGTGGGCGACATGGGCGAAACCCGTTTTTAGATGCGGGTGAAGATTGTCTGCCACGAACCATCGGCCTGGCTTTGTGGACGCGCCTCGAAACCGTTGCTTTTTAGGTACTCGATGAGCGGAGACGGCATGAAGGGCGTGATCAGGATCAGGCCTTCGTTGGGCTTGAGCGAGGCGACTTCGGTGTTGATGAGGGAAAACGGTTCGCCGCCGCGCTTAAGGGTTGGGCGGACATCAAGGGTGCGAAACTGTTTGGTGCTCATGGTTGGTGTGTGGCGTTTGCTTAAACCTTGGACATGGTTAGGAGCATGGAAAATTTCTCGGTGGCGTTCACCGCGTGGGCGGCACCGGGAGGAAGGTGCAAGAGGTCTCCGGCGGCGAGCGTGTGTGGCTGGCCGTTGACGCTGAATTCACAGCGGCCGCTCAGCATTTGAACGAGCACGTCGCGCGGGGTGCTGTGTTCGGAGAGCGTCTGGCCTTCGGCAAAAGCGAAAAGCACGACGCGGGTGGAGGCGGTCGCGAAAAGTGTGCGGCTGACGACGCCGTGTTCGGCGAAAACGGTTTCGGCAGCGAGGGAAGTCTGCGCGGTTTGGGCGCTTTGGAAAAGGGGTTGTTCGGCCATGGGCCACGTTAAGATAAATAACGTGGCGGCGCGTTGACCGTGCTCAAGGTTTCGGCGCGTCATCCTCCTGCGGCGGGATACGGCCGTAGAGTTCGCCAAGGATGCGTAGATAGGTGGTGCTTTCGAGGTAGAGTTTAGCCAGCTGGGTCGGGCTGTAGCGCCATTGCCAGTTTCCGGCGGGCTGACCGGGCACGTTGAACCGGCCTTCGGGTCCGAGGTTGAGAAAATCCTGAAGCGGGACGACGGCGAGGTTGCTGACTGAGCCGTAGGCGGCGCGGATGAAATCCCAGCCGATTTCCTGGCCGCTGATCCGCAGGTAGCGGCGAACGTGGTCGCGAATCTTTTCATCGGCGTTGCGGTACCAGCCGAGCGAGGTGTCGTTGTCGTGAGTTCCTGGATACGCGACGCTGTTGGCGTGGTGGTTGTGCGGGAGGTAGAGGTTGTCGGCCTTCCCGCCAAAGGCGAATTGCAGGATCGTCATGCCGGGCAGGCCGGTGGCTTGGCGCAGTTCGAGGACGGAGGGCGTGAGCTCGCCCAGATCCTCGGCGATGAGCTTGGCCTTGGGCAGGGCGTCGTGGACGGCTTTGAAAAACGGGAGGCCGGGGCCGCGCTGCCAGGTGCCGGTGCGGGCATTTTTGGCGGTGGCGGGTATCTCCCAGTACGAGTCGAAGGCGCGGAAATGGTCGATGCGCAGAACGTCGCAGACGAGGAAATTGGCGCGCAGACGGCTGAGCCACCACGCGTAGCCTTCGGCGGCGTGGGCCGACCAATCGTAAAGCGGGTTGCCCCAGAGTTGGCCGTCGGCGGAGAAATAATCGGGCGGGACGCCGGCGACGACGAGTGGGTGTCCGGTTTTTTGGTCGATTTTGAAGAGTTTTGGATTGGCCCAGGCATCGGCGCTGTCGAGGGCGACAAAGATCGGGGCGTCGCCGATGATCTCGATGCCGCGGTGGTGGGCGTTGGCCCGAACTTGTTGCCATTGTCCAAAAAATAGAAATTGGAAAAAGGCGTGTGCCTCGGCGCAATCGCGCACGGATTCCGGGAGTGTTGCGGCTTTTGCCTGTGAGAAGAAACGCAGGTCAGCGGGCCACAGCCACCAAGGCTGGCCTTTGTGGTGGTCCTTGAGCGCCATGAAGAGCGTGAAGGATTCCAGCCAGTCGCGGTGGGTGGCGCGGAAGGCCGCAAAATCGCCGTAGGGCAGGGAGGTTTTACGGGCTTTGAAGTTTTTGAACGCGGCAAAGAGCGCGGGCCATTTCGTGACGTATAACCAGCCGAAATCGATATGATCCTGAGGCAGGGCGCGCAGGGGCTCCAGATCGGCGTCGGTGAGCAGGCCGTGGCTTTTCAACGCTTCGAGGTCGATCAGGTAGGGATTGCCGGCGAAGGCCGAGAAGCATTGGTAGGGCGAATCGCCGTAACCGGTCGGGCCAAGCGGACAAATTTGCCAGTAGCGGATTCCGGCGGACTGGAGGAAGGCGAGCCAGGCGTCGATCGAACCGTCGAGCGTGCCGATCCCTTGTGTACCGGGAAGACTGGTGGGGTGCAGGAGGACGCCGGTGGCGCGGTCGGTTAGCCAATCAAACAAGGGCGTTCCGGTGGTGGACTCAGGCTGGCCGTCGAGGTTCGCAAGGTTGCTCATGGAGATTTTGTTACGCAGCGCAATGGTTCGGCGCTGAGCAAACCTTGTGCCGGAATCTGTTCAGAACGGCAAGCTAGCAGTCGGGGTGTCTTAGTGGTTGGGGCGTGGCGATCTTATGGAGTGCCCGTGGCGGTGGCAGGAGGCGGAGGCGATTCGGTTGCCGGAGGGTTTGAGGTTGAAGGGGCGGTTGCGGTTTCGTCTTGGGCAGGCTTTATATCGTCAAACTTCATCGTGAGGTTTGTGCCGGTAAATTTTACCGAACCATCGGACGCGGTGGTGAGCAGGCCGTCGTTGGTTTCCAGCAGCATGCCTTTCGCTTTGATGGCGAGATCGCCACCGACAATTTTTTGTTCGGGGTCGGAGACCATGAGGCCGGTGGGCGAGGTGATTTGCAGGTGATCGCCGAAGGCGAGCTGTGAGCCTTCGCTGTAAACGTAGGTGTTGTTTGAGACGACGTAGGCACCCTGGGCGAGGCCGAGGGCGGCGGGCGGCGGTTGAGGTGCCTGGTTGTGAGGGGCGAGTGCGGGGGCGGTTGGGGCGGCAGACTGAGTGAGTGCGGGGGATTCTGCGAGTGCGGTGTTCTGGGATTGCGCGATGCGGAGTTCGGATTCGAGGTAGGTGATTCGCTCGCTGGCCTGTTTGAGGGAGTCCTGGGCTGTGTTGTATTGGGTTTTGGATACGCGGTCGTTTTCGAGCGCCTCAATGCGGCGTTGGGCTTCGGCGAGGCTGGTGCGGGCCGCCTCCATCTCTGATTTTCGGGCGCAACCGCAGAAGGGAACTGCGAATAGAAGAAGCAGGGAAACGAGTTTCATGGACGGATACGTTGCGAGGTTTAAACGATTACGGCGGCAGGTCAAAGCCACATGCGTTCGGGGCGGGCGGGAAATAGGCTCTGGGTTCTATTTTGAATCGGTGAACACGAGTTTGCGTTCGGTTTCGTTGAGTTCGCGCCAAGTGCCTGGGGTGAGAGCGAGACCGGTCAACGTCAAAGCGCCAATTCGTGCGCGAAGCAGGCGCAGGGTGGCGTGGCCGATGGCGGCGGTCATACGGCGAACTTGGCGGTTTTTGCCTTCGGTGAGTTCGAGGGCGAGCCAGCAATCGGGCACGGTTTTTCGTGCGCGGATCGGTGGGTCGCGCGGCGGCACGTCAGGTGGCGGTTCGAGACGCCAGGCGCGGCCGGGCAGGGTCTGTCGGTCGCCGACCCGAAGGCCGGCGGAGAGTTGGTTGAGGGCTTGGTCGGTGGGGATGCGTTCGACTTGGACCCAGTATTCGCGTTGGTGGCCGTGGCGCGGATGTAGGAGGCGCTCGTTGAGCGGGGCTTCGTCGGTGAGCAGGAGTAACCCTTCGCTATCGGCATCGAGCCGGCCGATCGGGTAGACGCGCGGCGGTAGTCCGAGCGTGGCGAGGGTGAGCCAGCGGGAGCCAGGCTCGGGCGTAAATTGCGAGAGTACGCCGTAGGGTTTGTACAGGGCGAGGAGCATGAGTGGCGAAGCGGGTGCGATCTCAATGCACCCACTCTAAAGCGCAACCTTGCTCGTGAATCGTTGCTCAGAGCGCGGCGAGGCGGTGGGCGGTGCCGACGAGTTTAAGCAGCGAGCGGACTTGGCGGATCTGGCCAACGGTAAAGCCCATCGATTTCTTTTCCGGCCAGCCGGCGATCAGCAGAGCGAAGGGGCGTTTTCCTTCGTGAATGGGCAGGAGTACAAAGGAGGCGAGGTTGCTGCCTTTCAACCACGGGGGAAGATGAATGAGGATCTTGGCGTCGGAGGCGTCGTTAATGAAAACGTCTTCGAGGCGTTGCAGGGCGATGCCGCAGACGTTGCGATCACTTTCCCGCACCATGGGCTGGCGTCGGATGGCGTCGAAGGCGGGGCCTTTGCCGTATTGCGCGGAGTAGGGCAGGCTGGCGCGGTCGCGCACGAAGAGCATGCCTTCGGTGGAGGTGAAACCGTCCATGGCGGCTTGGAGAACGACGCGGAAAACTTTGTCCATGTCTACGGGTTCGTCGCCAAGCAGGCTGGCGAGTTGGTCGATGCCGGCGTCGAAGGCCCGTTGGAAAGTCACTTCGCTGGAGGCGGCTGGTTCTTCGGGCGCAGGGGTCGGCGTGGCGGCAGGCGATGCGACTGCGGGAGGTGTGGCCGGTGGTTTGGCCGAGGCGGGTTGCGCGGCGGTGGGCGGGGTGGTTTTGTCGCCATGTGCCGGTGTGGGCGCGGCTGGCTTGGGCGCGGCGGCCGGTTCGGCCTTTGCGTTGGCGATGAGAGTGGGGTTGGTTTCGCCGGTGGACAGGCGGGTCAGGGGCATGAAGCCTTCCGGGTCTTTGCGGGCGACGCGGTTGCGCAGGCGTGGGCCGAGGCTGCCGGTGAGGGCTTTTAAGCCAAAGGTGTTGGCGAAGACGTTGAGCAGATTGCCGGTTTCGCCGAGGGCATTGAGCAGGCCGTCGGCGTCGAGTCCGAAAACGCGTCCGGTGCGGGTCGCGAGCGTGCGGGTGTTTTTTTCGAATTCTTCGGCACTCAGATCGGTGCGGAGGGCGGATTCGCAGAGTTTGACGGAGAGATCGGCGAGGAGCAGGAGTTCTACATCGGGGAATTGGGCGGCGCGACGGATGGCGTCGGGGGGCAGAGCGCGCATCGATTTCAGGATGGGCTCGGGCAGGTGTGCGCTTTCGAGCAGGTGGTAGCCGAGTTCGAGTGGGGTGAGGCCGAAAACTTTGTTGAAGGCTTGGTCTTCCGAGGCACCTTCCTGCATGGCGAGGGAGCGGGCGCGGCGGTATTCCTCGATCATGAAGGTGGTCATGAGGATGCGTCCGTAGTTGCGCAACGAGGCGCAGATGAAGGCGTGCTCGGGGTTGTTCGTACCGTGCTTTTCCATCACGCTTTCGGCGAGGAGTCCGCTGCAGAGGGCGAGGGCGGCGATCTCGCGTTTTTCGGTCGGGTTGAGCGTACGTTCGGCGTTTTCGATCAGGAGGAGTGAAACGGCGAGCTGGCGGATCTTGTTGAAACCGATGACGTGGATGGCCTGGGAAATGGTGGAGATTTCGACGCCCGTGGGGTTGTAGCCCATGGTATTGGCGGCAGTGATGACCTTGGCGGTGACGATGACGTCTTTGCCGATGAGCGCAGCGAGTTCTTGGACGGAAGTGTTAAGCGCCTGGCCGGAGAGCTGTTGGATGAGCTCAACGATCTCGGTGAGACCGGCGGCTTCGCCCGCTTCGAGGCCGTCGGATACGCGTTTAATGGTTTGCTGCGCTAATGTGGAAGCCACGGGTGCAGTATCGGCCATTTCCTTCATGGATTGAGGGTTTCGCGGCAGATTGGGGCGGGATGTAGGTTTGCCACCGGCGCGGCACGAAAGAAATCAACGCCGGTGCCGACGCAGTGCTGCTCCGCCTTCCTTGGATACCATCCGCATTTGATGGTTAGACCAGTGGCAGGGTGAGGCGCATCGTGGTGCCGGCGGAACTGGTGTCGTGCAGCGTGATGTCGCCGTGGTGGCTGAGGAGGATGCGTTTCGCGATCGCCAGGCCGAGACCGGTGCCGTCGGGGCGACCGGAGAGAAACGAGTCGAAGATTTTTTCGCGCAGCGCCTCGGGTACGCCACAGCCTGTATCCGAAATGTTGATATGGACGATCTGCGCGCTGCCTCGCTCTTCGGCCCGGCAGTGAATGGTGATCTGCCCGCCGTCGGGCATGGCTTGCGTGGAGTTAATCAAAAGGTTGAGCAGGACTTGCTGGATCTGGCCTTTATGGACGTCGACAAAGAGCGGCGTGGTCGGCGGAGCGAAGTGCAGGTGGATTTTGCTTTGGGTGAGTTTGAGCCGGATGAGGACAATGGTGTCTTCGATCAGGTCGGCGATGAGCCAGCGTGAGTGCAGGCTCGACGGGGCTTTGGCGAAACTGAGCACGCGCGAGACGATAGCTTCTAGTTGGTCAATTTTCTCGCTGATCACGCGGACGTCGGTTCGGCGCGGGTCGTCGGAAGGGAACGCCAAGTCGAGGTTGCCGTAGAGGAGTTTTATCACGGTCAACGGGTTTCTGATTTCGTGGGCGATTTCGGCAGCGAGCAGGCCGAGGGTGGTGAGTTGTTCGTTTTTGCGAAGTGATTCCTCGCTCTGAAACACTCGGGAGTAGAGGCGCGAGTTTTGCAGGGTGACGGCACCGAGGCTGGCGAGAGCGGCGGCGAGGCGGCGCTCGTCATTGTTGAAGCGGTGGACGTGGTTAGTGAAAATCACGAGTACGCCGAGCACTTCGTTTTCGTAGACTACTGGCGTGGCGAGCACGGTGCGCAACGCGGGATCGCGTGGGAGGTCGATCAAGTCGAAAAACTCGGGACTTTGGATATTGGCGAATTCGAGTTGCTTGCGCGTGTGGATGCTGGCGGCGACGAAACAGGAATCGATTGGCAGATCCTGGCCGAAGACATCCAGGCTGGTGTTAGCGAGCGAAATGGGTCGGACGATTTCAGTTGTTTCGTTGTAAAGATAAAGGGCGCAGGCGTGGGTTTGTAGAATCTGGCGCGTGTCGTGGGTGATGGAGTCGAAGAGTTCCTGAGGCTCGACCTTGGTCACGAGCGAGCGGCCGATGGCGATGAGGGTTTCGAACTGGCGGGCCTTGCTGCGCAATTGGCGGAGTTGCCAGAGGCGGGCCATCACGCCGGAGGCTTCTTGCGAGCAGAGAACGAGGAGTTGAAGGTCGATCTCGTTGAAACCGCCAATCGTATCGTGATCGAGATTGATGACGCCGAGGGTCTGGCCGTTTTCTTCGAGTGGGGCGGCCATCTCGCAGTGGACCTCGGGGCGGAGGGAGATGTAGCGTGGATCGGCTTTGACGTTGGCGACGAGTTGCGGGCGGCCGTGAAAGGCCACCCAGCCGGTCACGCCTTGGCCGAGGCGCAGGCCGAGTTCGCCGGTGTCGGCGGGCAGACCTTGTTGCACTTCGATTTCGAGTTTGCCGGTGTCGGGGTTGAGCAGCGAGATCGAGCCGCTGGAGGCGTGGAGTGCAGCGATTGTTTCGGCAAGGATGGTGCGGAGGGCGAGTTGAGGATCTTCGGTGCGGCCGACGAGCGAGCTGATGCGATAGAGAACGGGCAGCGTTCGCGGGTCGAACGCGCCGGGCGGGTTTGCGGTGGAGGACAAAGGAATCACTCCGGAAGCGGGCGTGAGGTGTTTCACGGTGAGTGGTTATTAGGCGTTGCGCAGGAGGCGGACGTCGTAGATCGAGCGGGTGCTTGCCCCGTTTGGGTATTTTGGGGCTTTGGGCGTAAGGCCTGCTTCGGTGCGGAAGGGGTGAACGCGAGGAGGGTGGTGATCCGGGGAAGCGAGGGCATCGGCCGGGAAGTTAGCGGACGGGCGCGATGATCGGCGAAACAATTCTTCGAGGGTGAGGGCGTGGGTTTGCGGGTGGATTCAAGTCGGGAATCGGAGTCGTTGCGCTGCCTTTATCGAATGGACGGATCGAGGGTTTCGTGCAGGCTCGCTCTGGTTACTCCACTTTAATTTCTAGTATGTCATGAACCGTTCGGTTTCCGATCAACTGGCTCCCAACAAGAAAACAGCCCAGCTGCATATCATTCCGTTCGTGGCCGTGGTGCTCCTCCTGCTCCTAGCCTTTGCGATGTATTCACAGTCGTTGGAGAAGAAGTCGAACCTGCCACAGGGTCTTTCTTTTGGGTGTCAGTCCGAAGGGGCCGCTTTTGTCCAGCCGGTGCTGATATTGTTCAGTCGTCTTCGCTTTCGTCGCCCATATCAGCGAAGGCTTTTGCACGTTTTTCGGCGAGCCAAGTCAGGCGTTTGGCTTGGGCAACCAATACCCGACGTAATTGTCGGCTGACCTTTCGTTCTGAAATAATTTGTGCGAGTTTGGCTATTGCGGCTGCACGGCGGGCAAGGCGAACGTCGGGATGCTCTCGCAGTGCGGCAACTTTATCGCCAACAAGATCGGTGGCGAAGCTCTTGGGCAGTGGTATTGCTTTTCCACGGCGCACTGGGGCACCTGACTGACCGAAACTGAGCCATTGCTGAAAAGAGACTGGGCAATCAAAAAAGGAAACAGATGCCCAAAGGAAAAGGAAAACGACATACGCCCGAGCAGATCGTAGCGATCCTGCGCCGGGCCGACAGCGGCGAGTCGGTAGCGACGGTTTGCCGTGAAACGAACATCAGTACTGCAACCTTTCATCGCTGGAAAAGCCAGTATGGCGGGATGGAGTTAAACGAGATGCAACAACTGCGGGGGCTGCGCGACGAGAACGCACGGCTGAAGCGACTCGTGGCCGATCAGGCCCTGCATATCCAGGTGCTCAAGGAGGTGAGCACAAAAAAATGGTAAGCCCGGCGCAAAAACGCCGGGCAGCCCGCAGCGTGGTTAAGCAGGAGCTATGTTCAGGCCGGCAAGCCTGTCGTTACCTCGGGCTGGAACGCTCGACTTGGCATTACACGCCGTTGCCTCCGACCACGCGAACGGTGCAATTGGAAACTCAAACCATGAAGCTATCGCTAGCGTATCCACGTTATGGTTACCGCCGGGTGCATGCGCTGCTGGCCCGACAAGGGCTCGCGTGCGCTCTGCGCACCGTGCAACGGGTGCGACGCCGCTCAGGCCTGCAAGTCATCGGTCCGGCCGTGCGGCCCAAGTGCCCACCTCGGCCCGAAGCGAAGATCAAGTCCGAAGGCGTCAACGACGTGTGGTGCTTGGATCTAGTTTTTGACACCACACAGCGAGGCACCACCGTGAAGTTCCTGACGTTGCTTGATGAATACAGTCACTACGCCCTCGACATCGTCGCTAGCCACCGGATGGGCAGCCGCGAAGTCGTGGCGGCCCTCCAGTCGGCCGTTGTAGTGCACGGCGCCCCACGCCACTTGCGCTGCGACAACGGAGGTGAGTTTATCGCCAAACACCTCCAAGCGTGGCTGAAACAGGCCGGCATCACGATCCGCTTCATCGAACCAGGCAGTCCCTGGCAAAATGGCGTCAACGAAAGCTTCAACGGCCGCTTTCGCGATGAATGTCTAAATCGCGAACTGCTCGCCAGCGTACTTGAAGCTCAATGTGTCGCCCGGTCCTTCCGCGACGACTACAACACCAGCCGCCCGCACAGCTCGATCAATTATCGTACACCGGCGGATTATCGCGCCGAACTTTTGCGGCAAGCTCCAGACTCCGGTCAGGCCCGCCAAGCCGGGCCTTCCCTCCGTCTGGAGCTTGCCTTGAGTCCCCAACCAACACACACCCTCAGTAGTAACCAACAACCCGTTCAGTCTCTTATCGCAAGTGGTCC
>JANNHA010000118.1:0-2000 GCA_031404135.1 Verrucomicrobiota bacterium
TTCGTCGGCCGGGTTCGTGAGCCGCCGCCGCGGGAGATGCCGCAACCCGTGCGGCTGGGTGTACGCAGCCTGCTGTAGGCGTTCGTCGTTCGCTAACCGTTTAAAACAATTGTGGGGAAGAAGGGCAATGAAAAGAAAGGCACTCGCCTTGGCAGTATGCTTGGCCTTGTCACCCGGAGTGGCTGGCGCGGCCGCAACGGACGGGACTGCCCAGTTGCGTGCGGCGGTGCGGAGTCTTGTGGACGAATTGGTGCGTAACGGGGTGCTGCCGCAGGAGCGGGCGGGCGAAGTCGTGGAGCGGGCGATGCTGCGGGCTCGCCGCGCGGCGGCGTCCGAGTCCAGAGAATCGCCAAGGGAAGCGGGGGAGGCGCAGGCCGCCGAACCTGCGGGCGGCGTGCGCGTACCTTATATACCCGAGCCGGTGCGCAAAGAAATTATTGAGCAGATTCGCCCCAGCGTGCGCCAGGACGTGGTACAGGACATCTTGAAACAGGCCAGGGAGGAGCGCTGGGGGATGCCGGATGCGTTTCCGGCCTGGGTCAACCGCATCTCGTTCTTCGGCGATATCCGCCTGCGTGCGCAGACCGATAACTTCGCCGCTGGCAACACTGACAGTTTCGGCAACCCTAGTTACTATCCGAATATCCAGAGGATCAACCAGAGACGAAGTGATTCCGGAGGAGTTGAGGACAGTCTCAACACCACCGAAGACCAGAAAAACATGCGCCTGCAGGTGCGAGTCGGCATGCTCGCAAAGGTGTCGGAGTCTGTTGACGCACTGGTTCGCATCAGCACTGGAAGCACGAACAACCCGGTGTCGACCAACTATACATTCAGCAACAGTTTCAGCTCCGCCCAGCTGGTACTGGATCAGGGCTATTTACGCTATCAATCGGATCAAAAATCCGTAACGCTGTTGGGCGGGCGGCTGCCGAACCCGTTCCTCACAACTGACTTGGTGTGGGATAACGATCTGAATTTCGATGGCCTTGCCGCCACGTACCGCCGGGTGCCGGGGGGAGCGGCGGCCGGCGGTACGGGCTTCCGGCCTTTCCTGACGCTCGGTGCGTTTCCCATGCAGACACCGGATCGCGGGCGCGACGACAAATGGCTGTACGGCAGCCAGCTCGGATTTGATTGGGGCTTCGGACGCTCCAAGCTGTCGGTGGGCGCTGCGTATTATGCTTTCTCCAATATCGTCGGCCAGGCCAATGCGCTCGGCGACGACTCACTGGATTACACCGCCCCGCAGTTCGTGCAAAAGGGCAATACCGTGTACCTGATTAACGATCCAGACCCCGCCAATTTCAAGCCCCTGTATGGTCTGGCGTCGGAATTCCGCGAGGTCGATTTGATCGGCTCGCTCGACACGGCCTTCGGCGCGACCCACGTCATTGTCACCGCGCACTATGTAAAGAACATTGGCTTCGACCTGGAGGAGGTTCGTAACCGTATCACCAGCTCTCCGAACGGCTACTTGTTTCCTGGCGTCAATGAGGTGGAAGAGGACAGCACCGGCTACCTCGTCAAGCTCACGGTCGGCGCACCGAAGCTGCAGAAGCGCGGCGATTGGCAGACAAGCTGGACCTTCCGGCGCCTTGGGCGTGATGCCGTGGTGGATGCCTTTACCGATTCCGATTTTCACCTGGGCGGCACCGATGCCAAGGGCTGGATCCTGGGCGGCAGCTATGCCGTGGCCAGGAACACCTGGCTCAGCCTGCGCTATCTCACGTCCGACGCCATCAAGGGGCAGCCGTTCGGCATCGACACCTGGCAGCTCGATATCAATGCGCGTTTTTGACAAATCCGCTTGGATGAATCGATGTTCATTGCAATGGAGGTGTGACATGAGTTCCTGCAAATATGCATGCATGGTTGTGATGGGTCTGCTCGTTTTGTCTGGCGTGGCACGGGCGGAGCAGGAGGTTGACCCGAAGGCACTGGCCAAGGCGCAATACATGCTGCGCCAGATGTCGACGGAACGCGAAGCCCTGCAGAGC
>JANNHA010000119.1:0-31658 GCA_031404135.1 Verrucomicrobiota bacterium
CGTAACTACTACATCGGCGTGCCGGAAGAACTGATCAAGGCGGCCCGCATCGACGGTGCCGGCTTCTTTCTGATCTTCCGCAAGGTCGGAAAAACCTCTCCGACTCCATCCGCGAACAGATGGCCTTTCAACGGATCACCATATCAGGACTGGCCAAGACAACACGCACCAATCGCAATGTGATAAAGCGTATCTTGGATAAGAATAACACCTCGATTACCCTCAAAACCATGGCAAAAGCGGCCGAGGCACTCGGCCTTGAGTTAACGCTCACCGCAAAACCGATGTCACCCCAGCGGCTCACTGATCTCACCCGGCGAATGGCCGATGCACCTACGGATGCTGAAGCAAAATTGCTGGAGGATCAAATTGTTGCCGGGTTCTTCGGCCGACCAGCGCCCCATGCCTAAACTACAGCGGTCTGATATACCCGAGGCACTTTTTCGCCACCTTCTTTTACGCGTGCGCCAAAGAGAGATATCGGTGACAGATCTCGGCCAGTTCTATCATTGGATACAGACAAACCCGACGGTTCCCGATGGCGCGTGGTACAAACGTTTCCAAAACTTCACACTTTGTGGCCAGGATCACTTCGTTAAAACATTCTTGGAATTCAACCATACGCCAGTCGGCAAAGAGATACCCTAAGAGCCACCCCCGCCTCGCCTTCAATTTTCAGCTCAACCCCGAAAAATCACCAAACACCGCCTTAACCCCTTTGGTTGAACCCCACCGCCCAAAGTCCACTTTTTTACGGAATTGCCGACTTCAGCCCTGCAATTCCGTAAAATTTACAAACGATACAACGTTCGCCAAATGAAGCCCATATTACTCGCCCTAATTTGTGTTTCATTGCTCGCTGCGTGTCGCACGTCGGAAGCGCTTGCGGTCAGGGAGAGGCTCAAAGGTCTTCCGGAGTGGATCACTGTGCGGAAAGCTGCACAAGATGCGCTGACTAAGAACGAATCTACGTCGTTGGGATGGCGGGCCGCGATGGCTGCGAATGACACTGGAGCGATTTATCCGATAAAGAAAGAAGGAGAAGTATGGCTTGTGCAGGCATGTGACGACTACCCGCAAAATCGATACGGAGTGGTGGTCGAGATGGAGATTAGCAGCAGTGGTGAAGTTCGGAAATACACCCAATTGTGGAAGCAGAAAAAGCAGGCGAATCGGGTAGCCGGAGGTAATTAGCTTCCGGCCCCCACACCACCCGCCGTACGGGTCCGTACCGGGCGGTTCCGATCTGACTAAGCGCTACCGACAAATTGTCGGTGATCCTTAATAACAGGCGGGCTCCAGAGTCCACCCCGACCGCAGTCTTTCTCCGCCGCTTGACTGCGCTCATGGTCGCAGATGTTCGGAAGCTCGATCTGTGCAATCCGTGCAATCTTTGTTTCAAAAAATCCGCGCTCCGAATCCTCATCCGTATTAGCGTCAATGAGCGCAAATGAGCGGTTAAATAATTCCCGCCCTCCACCAGCTCGAATAGAGGGCGACACGCCGTCGGAGCCAGGGTAATCGGACAAGGTCGGGTTTTGGGGATAGGGTATTGATTGGGGTTCAAACCAACACCCTTCCCGTTTGACACATCCGATGTGTGGAACAATGTGTGCACATGCCAACAAATCTTCAAATCGACGACAATCTGCTGGCCAAAGCCCGCAAGGTAGGTGGCTTTAAAACCAAGAAAGAGACCGTCAACTCCGCCCTTGCAGAATTTGTTCGCAGGCACGAGCAGACGTCCATTCTCAACCTATTTGGCACCGTAGATCTGGTTAAAGGCTTCGATCACAAAGCGCTCAGGGCCAAACGATGAGAGTCTTGGTCGATACCCCCATATGGTCCGCCGCCTTGCGCCGGGACGAAACGAGGGAAACCGAAGTCCGCTCCCGCCTTTCTACGCTCATCCAAAACGGTCTCGTTGAAATCATTGGGCCAATCCGTCAGGAGCTTCTTTCCGGCATCAAGGTTGCTCAACAGTACGAGCGCTTAAAAGAGCAACTACGCTCCTTTGTAGATCTTCCGATTACCACAGCTGATTACGAGAAAGCCGCCTCCTGCTACAATCTTTGCAGGACCAAGGGCATTCAAGGTTCGGGCACAGACCTGTTGATCTGCGCAATCGCAATTAAAAACAACCTAACCATTTTCACCACCGACAAAGATTTCAACCGATACGCAACGGCGCTGCCTATTCGATTGTACAACGTCGATGCTTAAGCTTCGCCACCAAAGCAATCACCATGGTCTTTTGTTTTGGCACACTCCGCGCGAGGCAGAGTATTCCTTTCATTACCATTAATTAGTATTAATAAGTGGTTAAACCATTCATATCTCAGCTCTTTGCGTTCCTTCGCGAACTTGGCGTTCAAACTCCGCATCCGTTTTCGTTAATCAATCCCGGTCCACACACGCCTTCGATAGGCTCAGGCCCGGACGGTACGCCCCTACGAAATCCGTTCAGCGCTCAATCGAAATACGGCGTGTATTCAGGAACCACTTTTTTCATCAGCCCCTTCAACTCATTATTGCTCACGATATAGAGCGAACTCTCGATTTCCGCCATCGCTCGAGCACTTGCCTCACGCGCATCAATGTTGGGCACGAAACGCATAATTCGCGGATGTTCTGTCGGAATATGCTGCTCATCATGATGTTGAAGCTCTTCAAATAGTTTTTCACCAGGTTTAAGTCCAGTGAACTTGATCTCAATATCGTCGCCCACTTTCAGCCCGCTCAATTCAACCAACTGGCGTGCGAGATCAATGATTTTGACCGGCTTGCCCATATCGAGCACGAAAATCTCGCCGCCTTTGCCCAACACGCTGGCCTGTACAACCAGCCCCGCCGCTTCCGGGATGGTCATGAAATAGCGCGTCACATCGGGATGCGTCACCGTTACCGGCCCGCCTGCTGCGATCTGCTTTTTGAAGATCGGGATAACGCTCCCGGACGATCCGAGCACGTTGCCAAACCTCACCATGATGAACTTGGTCGCCGTGTGGTTATTCGCCTGCATCCCTTGCAGATAGATCTCCGCCAAACGCTTGCTCGCCCCCATCAAACTCGTCGGATTGATAGCCTTGTCGGTTGAGATCATCACAAACGTTGAGACGCGGAACCTAGAGGCAACCTGGGCCAGCAGACGCGTGCCGACGCTGTTGTTGCGGATCGCTTCCGCCGGTTGGCGTTCCATCAGGTAAACGTGTTTATGGGCAGCCGCATGGAAAACCACCTGGGGCTTAAACCGCGCAAAAATATAGTTCATGCGCGCTTCATCCAAAATATCCGCAACCAACGGCTGCATGATCGCACCCATGCCCGCCTCGATCATCTCTTGTTCGATAAGAAACAGGCTCGGCTCCGATTGGTCGAGCATCAGCAAACGGCTCGGGTTGAGCTTGGCGATTTGACGGCAAAGTTCGGAACCGATACTTCCGCCCGCACCGGTCACCATGATCGCCCGGCCCTCGATCATCTTCGTAATCGCCTCGCAATCGAGTGCCACTTCGTCACGTCCCAGCAAGTCCTCGATTTCAACCGGACGGATCTTAGAAACCCGAGCTCGCCCCGAAGCGAGTTCTTCCAAGGCCGGCAAGGTCTCGACCTTGTAGCCCTTTTGCACGAGGAAAAACACGATTTCACGCACGCGTTTTGCCGTAGCCGACGGCATCGCAATGATGACATTTGTCACCTCATTCCCCTCAGGCAGTTTCGGAAGCATTTCCACCGGTCCCGCCACCCGCACACCGTGAACTAATTTGCCATGTTTGCTCTTGTCGTCGTCGAGAAACACTACGGGTTTAAATCCACGTCCTGGCGTGTTGAGGAGATCGTTTGCCAGCGAAGCTCCCGAATCGCCGGCGCCGACGATGGCGATATTCACCGAGCGGCGGTCACCCAGCTTTTTCCCCATCATGATACGCTCCCGATAAAGCCTCAGCATCATGCGAAACGTGCAAAAACAAGCCGTGCAAAAAAGCAGATCCACCAACAGCACACCGCGCGGCGGCGCATAATCCGGATAGCCCACCATTCGCGGAACAATCATCAACGCGCTGGACACCAAAAAGGCTGACCCCAACCGAATAAAATCCGGTATGCTAAAGTAAGTCAGCATGCTCCCGGTCTGGCCAAAAATAATGAGGGTGAACATCTTAACGCTCAAAATAAGCCAAAATATGCGAAGACGCAGCTCTTGTTGATCCTGCGCGACTGCGAAATCAAAGCGCAACTCGTACGCAAGGAAGAAGCAGACCGCGATCATCGCAGCATAAATGCCAAGCGTAACGATGAACCGAACGCCCAAGAAACCCCGGGCCAAGTGTAACAAATTTCTTTTCACAAATTGGAGATGGACCGCACTGCTTAGCGTCGTTTCACCAACAATTCACGCAAAATCGTTTCCGCAGAGGCGAATGAACATGACGCCAGTTCTACCCGCAACCCCTCGCCCAACGACGCGCCGTTTGGCCGCTTTTCGTTGATATCGTTAATAGCACGCCTGAGTCCCGGGCGTTGGAAGTTCACTGCTCGGCGGCCGAACACCGCTGGCCAGAAAAAAATGCAACGCCTATCCTTTGACAGCTAACTGCACTTCAACGCACGGTTTCTGACGGCCCTTCGGATTACGGCTCGACGAATACGGGCAGGCCGGTAACGGCGATTTCGAGCAGGGTTTGGGCGTCCCAGTTGGCGAGGCGGAAACAACCGTGCGATTCGGTCCGGCCAACTTGTTCCGGCGTAGGCGTTCCATGAATACCGTAACCGGGGCGATCCAGGCCGATCCAGGCGACACCGACAGGGTTGTTGGGTCCGGGAGGAATGACGAGTTTGCGGCCAAGTTCACGGGCTTCGGCGGATTCGGGGAATACGTCCGGATCGAAGGTGTAATCAGGATTCGGGATGACGACGACGACGTGGAGTTCACCTTCGGGGCGTTTCTCGGCGAGGCGGGCAATGCTTACGGGGAAATGGGCGATGATGTTACCTGCGGCATCGCGGGCTTGGAGGGTGTGTTCGCCAAGTGAAATATGCAGGTGCGCGGGTGGGCTGAGCGGCGTGGTGAGGTCGACCGAGGGAACGGTGAGGCGGGTCGACGGCGAGATCGCCGCCCAGTCGACGTCGGGATTTAGGCTTTTGATAAGTTTCGGGTGGGCGTGGAAGCGTTCGGCGACAAGTTCGAGGGCGGTCTCATGGGCGAGGGCGGTTTGCTGAGATTTGCCGAGCCAGGTTTTGCTGAGCGGTTGGAGGCTCGCGAGGTCCTCGGCGGTGAGCGTGATTTGCCTGAACGGATGCGCGGTCAGCATCAGGCGTGCGCGGGTTTCGTTATCGAGGCGACCGGTTGTTTCGAGGCCGGCACGTTCCTGAAATGCCCGAAGGCCGGCAGCGGATTGATGACCGCCGACGCCATCAATCGAACCACAGGATATCGCCTGGCGGGCGAGCGCGACCTGTACGTCGAGCCAGTTTTCCACCGGGCGCGGATACGAGTAGATGCGCGGAAGGCTGACGACGGGAGCCGGGGGTGGCGGAGTTTTTTTAACGTCGGCGGCAAGGCAGGCCAGTCCGCAGCAGAATAAAAGGAGGGCGGTAGCGCGTCGCATCGTAAGGAAAGATGGCGAAAATCCTGCGTGCGCGGACGGTTGAAATCCTTCTCCCGTGGGCATGGTCCTCAATCGAAAGCAGCGTCGATCAGATCGCAGAAGTGGTGAATTAAGAAGAGGTGCGCTTCCTGCGCCGTGCGGCCCGACTCGCCCGGGATGATGAGATCGATCGTGGCGAGGCCTTTGGCTTTGCCGCCGTTGCGACCGAGAAAGGAGATGCTCTTGAGGCCCAGTTTGGTGCTGGTGCGTAGTGCGGTAAGGATATTGGCAGAATTGCCGCTGGACGTGATGCCGATCACGAGGTCGCCGGGTTGAGAGAGGCCTTCAATCTGGCGAGAGAAGGCATGATCGAAGCCGTAGTCATTTCCGATGCAAGTGAGGAGCGAGCCGTCGGCATTGAGGGCAATGGCGGGGAGGGCGCGGCGGTTTTTGAAGTAGCGGCCAACGAGCTCGGTGGCGAAATGCTGGGCCTCGGCGGCGCTGCCACCGTTGCCGCAAATGAGGAGTTTGTTCCCTGCGTGGAGGGTTTCCAAAATCAACGTACTGGCGCGGTCGATTTCGGCGCGAATATCCTTCAGTGCTTCGAGAGTGCGGATCGTGGCCGCGAGGGAGGCGTCGAGACTCATCGGTTATGTTTTTGAACAGAACCGCGCAAAGGTCACGAAGGAAAATCGCTTCCCGCTGATGCCATTAGCCGACTGCATCCGTGCTGTATCCGTGCTGTATCCGTAAAGATCGGCCCACAGGGAAAGCCCGTTTGTCATCTATTAAATGACAAACGGGCCCGGAACGTTCTCCTCTCAAAAAAGGGTGTTTGTCATTTAATAGATGACAAACGGGCCTGGGAAATGGGGTATCTGCCACAACCCATGGGGGTCACTTGCGTGAAGCGGATACGCCGTTTGGGAATCCATCGTGACATCACGCGAGGCACACACGGAGCCCCGCATTTTTAGCATCGCACCAAAATTGCGAGGTTTCCCTGCTAAAATCGCCGCAAATCCGCCCCGGTTTAGGCCCTTCGCAAAAAACTCGTGCTTGATATTCTCCGCGCGGCCCCCTAACCGCTCGCCTTCACATGAAGTCCCTTGTCATCGCTGAGAAACCGTCCGTGGCGGCCGATCTTGCTAAAGCCCTCGGCAAAATCCCGAAAAGCGGCGATCACTACGAAAACGACGAGTTCGTCATCTCGTCCGCCGTCGGTCACCTCGTGGAACTCCTCATGCCCGAGGATATCGACAAGAAAAAGTACGGTTTCTGGCGCCTCGAAACCCTCCCGATTATCCCCGAGAAATTCGAACTCAAGCCCATCGAACAATCGAAGGACCGCTTCGCCCACCTCAAAAAGCTCCTCGCCCGCAAAGACCTCGGCCAGGTCATCAACGCCTGTGACGCCGGGCGCGAGGGTGAACTTATCTTCGCCTATATATACCAGCTCACGAAATCGAAGCTCCCCGTGAAACGCGCCTGGATGCAGACGATGACCACCGGCGGTATTCAAGAGGCCTTCAAAAACCTCCGCGACGGCGCTCAACTCGCCGGTCTCGCCGACGCCGCCCGTTGCCGCAGCGAAAGCGACTGGCTCATCGGCATCAACGGTACTCGCGCCCTCACCAAGCGCATGTTCGGCTCCCGCGCCGGCAACGTCGCCAGCGTCGGCCGCGTGCAAACCCCCACCCTCGCCATCGTCTTCACTCGCGAGCTGGAAATCCGCAATTTCAAATCCCGCCCCTACTGGCGCGTCACCGCCAACTTCGAAGTCACCAAAGGCCGCTACGAAGGCGTTTATCAACGCGTCAATTTCAAAAAATCCGACGCCGACGACCAGGACCGCATCGACCGCATTTGGCAAAAATCCCTCGCCGAAGCCATCGTCGCCGCCTGCCAAGGCCAGCCCAACGCCATCGTTACCGAAGAGAAAAAAGCCACCACACAGACCCCGCCCCGCCTCTACGACCTAACCACGCTCCAGCGGGAAGCCAACAACCGCTTCGGCCTGCCCGCCCGCCGCACGCTCCAGATCGCCCAGGCATTGTACGAGCGCCACAAGATGATCACCTATCCCCGTACCGACGCCCGCGCGCTGCCGGAGGATTACATTCCCACCGTCAAGCAGACGCTCAGCTCGCTCCACGGCGAACTCGCCGAACACGCTCAAAAAGCTCTGTCCGAAGGTTGGGTACGCCCGAACAAACGCATCTTCAACAACGCCCAGATCTCCGACCATTTCGCCATCATCCCGACCGGCACCGAGCACAAACACCTCGATGAAATGGAGTCGAAAATCTTCGACATGATCGCTCGCCGCTTTGTCGCCGCATTCTATCCGGCCGCCGAATTCGACGTCACCACGCGCACCAGCACCGTCGCAACCGTTCACCAATTCAAAACCGAAGGCAAAGTCCTCACCTCGCCCGGCTGGCTCGCCGTTTACGGAAAAAGCGTCGCCGCCGCCCAAGAAACCGGCGCGCCCATGCCCACCGAAGGCACGGATAACACGAAAGTTCTCCCCGCGCTCAGCAGTGCTGACGGTCAACCCACCAAGGCCAAAACCGTCTCAGTCGAACTCCACAGCGAAATCACCAAACCACCACCCCGCTACACGGAAGCCACACTGCTCTCCGCGATGGAAGGCGCCGGTAAACTCGTCGACGACGACGAAATGGCCGAAGCCATGAAAGAACGCGGCCTGGGTACGCCCGCCACCCGCGCCGACACGATCGACGGCTTGATCAACCAGAAATACATGGAGCGCATGCAGCGCGAACTCGCTCCCACCACCAAAGCCGAAGCGCTTCTCGAGTTCCTCACCGCCATCAAAGCCGAAGCCCTCACCAAGCCCGACATGACCGGCGAATGGGAACACAAGCTCCGCCTGATGGAGCACAACAAATACGCTCGCCCGCAGTTCATGAGCGAGATCGTCGAAGTCGCCAAAGGCATCGTCGATCGCACCAAGAACTTCGAAGAAGATCTCTCGAACTCCCGCGTCTCCGACATCGTTTCGCCCACCGACGGCAAGCCGATGCTCGAAACCCTCCGCGCCTACAAATCCCAGGACGGCATCCTCTCCGTTTACAAGATCATGACCGGCCGCAAGCTCGACGAAACCGAGATCCGCCAGCTCGTGACCTCCGGCGAAGTTGGCCCTTTGGACGGTTTCGTCTCGCCCCGCACCGGCAACCGTTTCCCCGCCAAACTCCGTCTCATCGACGACGTGAAGAATGAAGGCAAACGCAAGGTCGAGATGGATTTTGGCAACAAGTTCGAGATTAACGAACTCACGCCATTCTGGACTGACCCGAAGACCGGTGCCGAACTCTGCGAAGCTCCTACCAGTTACGTCCTCCGCGAACGCGATGGCGACACCTGGAAACAAGCCTTCAGCGTCGGCCGATCCATGTGCCAGAAGCAAATCACGCGCGAGCAGGCCATCCAGTTCATCGAAGTCGGCAAGACCGAGCTCATCAAAGGTTTCATCTCGAAAAAAGGCCGCCCCTTCGACGCCTTCCTCCTTCGCCAAGGCCCGAAGATCTCCTGGGAATTCCCGCCCCGCGCGCCGAAGGTCGGCAAGGACGGCAAGGTCAAGGAACGCAAAGCCAAGGCACCGCTCGACCTCTCGAAAGCCACCAAACTCGGCACCAGCAAAGCCCACGACGCCGAACTCTACGAGACCGAGGATTCCTACGTCGTCGCCAAACCAAGCGGTGCCGACAACGCTCCGCGTTCCGTCTTCGAACTCAAAAAACTCCTCTGCCAAAAGGAAATCTCGGCCGATGATGTTCGTCTGCTACTCGACGACGGCAAAACCAACCTGATCGAAGGCTTCGTTTCCAAACGCGGCTCCCACTTCAGCGCCTACCTGACGCTCTCGAAGGACAAAAAGAAAGCCGAGTTCGAGTTCCCCCCGAGGTAACCGGTTTTGTCCCTAGTCGAGCCCCCAAAAGATCGCCCTCCGGTCTTCGCGCCCCTTCATGTCCAAAATTCCGCACCCAAAACCATTGGAATAGAGGTAAAGAGGCGGGACGACGATTAAGTTTTCTACCCGCCAATTTCGCCCGCGCCGCCCAACGGCTTGACACCTCTCAAACCCCTCCCTTAATCCAACCCTTTTACCCATTCCAAACCCGTCTCCTCGTCATGCCCGCAGCCAACGATATCCGCAAAGGCCAAGTCATTAAATTCAACGGCGAAGCCCACCTTGTCATGGAAACGCAGCACCGGACCCCCGGCAATCTGCGCGCCTTTGTGCAAATCAAGATGCGTAACTTGAAGTACGGCAAAGCCCTCGATCAACGCTTCGCCTCCACTGACACCATCGAAGTCCTCCCGACCGAGAAAAAGACTCTTGAGTTCAGCTACGCCGACCGCGACGCCTTCGCCTTCATCGACCCCGAAACCTACGAACAGGTCGAACTCAGCGCCGTCCTCATCGGCGAAAATAAATTCTATCTCACCACCAACGGCAAAGTCGATGTGCTCTTCGTCGACGAAAAACCACTCACTATCGAACTTCCCTCGACCGTCAGCCTCAAGGTCGCCGAAAGCTCAGACGGCATCAAGGGCGACACCGCCAGCAACGTCCAAAAACCGGCCACCCTCGAAACCGGCCTCGTTGTCCAAGTCCCGCTCTTCATCAAAGAAGGCGAAATCATCCGCGTCAGCACCGCCGACGGCACCTACCTCGGCCGCGCCTAAACGCCCGTCCAACTCTCCCTTTTCAAACGCGGCCCTCACCGGCCGCGTTTTTTTTATGTCTGCTGACCGGCGAAGCGCAGCCACCTCAAGGCTTGGCCGGCGCCTCCGCAGCCTTTGGCGGATCGAATGAAACGGGCATGATCACACGCAACTCTGCGGGCTTGCCGTCACGGGTCACCGGCTTGAAACGCATACCGTTGATCATCGTCACCGCCGCCCAACCCAACTCCGGCCGAGAGGTCTCAAGCACGCGTGGCACTTGCGCCAAACCCACGCGATCAATCACAAATTCAATCTTGGCCACGCCCGACACGTTCTCGGAATTAAGCGCCGTCGGATATACCAAGGCAGGGCGCGCGAGCATTTTAGGTTTAGCATCCAGTCCGGCACTCGAAGCTGAAATAGCTTTCTTCTCCCGCGCCATATCCATAAGGCGACGCGATGCGTAGGGCGTGTTAACAAACGCAAAATCGTGACGGTACTCGCGCACGTCCTGCTCCGCCGCTGACGCCAGGCTGAAAGTCCAGCCCTCCACGGCCGCAACCAAAGCTCCACCAAAATCGGGATGCGACGCCTCAACCATCTCCGTTGAAATCACGCCGCCACTCGTGTCCAGCTTGAACCGCACGAGGGCGAAACCTTCTTCTTGAGCCAAAGCGCGTTCAAAAGGAAAAACCGGTTCAACAACCGTAATCGCACCTTTCAAGGCCGCGATCGCCCCATCGAGCCCGTGAAAAACCAACTGCTGACGATACTCATACGCCACGGCCCGTTCACGAATCTTGGCGGGTTGATACTGTCGATGAGCCACCAGATCGAGCGCCGCACGAACCGCGCCTTCGGAAGTGGCGCCAAGAATCTCAAAACGGCCCGTGGTGCCGTCTTCCTCCACAACATAACGCAGAGCCGCCTCGATCGAGCGTCCGAGCGCACGTGCAGCCAGAGGCAAAACCAAATCGGGATCCTGCTCAATCAACGGTTTGGTTATACCCAATTCATTTTCAGTATGAAGCTCTCCCGGCAGGTTCGGCAACGGACTCATCGACGAACTTATGTTTTGGGGATCTGACTGCCTAAAACTGATTTCGGTGCGCGCTGGTAGGGCCTTGCCCTCAAACACAACCGGTTCAAACCGCCATTTTTTGACAGTCTCAATCACCGGCTCGCGCCACTCCTTCGAACCATTGATAAACTCAACCGAATCAACCGAACCATCTTCATTAATCCAAACTCCCACCTTGGCCCCGGCCTTTTGTTTCACCGACGGAGGCGGCATGGGCGAATCAATCGTTCTCGGTGGCATGACCGCACTGCCTGGAATGTCCAACTCTTTGGCCTTGGGTTCCGCCGCCGAAACACTCGCCATGGGAAAGCCAAAAGCACAGATAACCACCACCGCCAACGCCACGCAGATCGATTTTTTCATAAAATTTGAATTTGCCGAATGATTCGCCAGCACCTACATCACCCGCGCCCAAAGCAGTTTCAAGTAACGACTTTCCAGGCAGTTCGAGTAAACCGGATGATCAGCGCCAGGCCCCGTGCGATCAAAAAACTGCAGCCGCCGCTGCTGACGATGCGCGGCCTTGATCACATGCTGCTCGAAATCCTCCAGACTGAGCAGGCCCGAACACGAGCACGTCACAAAAATGCCGCCTGGTTTCACGAGCGAGATCGCGAGCTGGTTCAGGTCTTCGTACTTGCGGCGGCCTTCGGCGTTGCCCGGATGATCACGCGTAAAAATCAGCTTCGGCGGATCGAGCACCACCACATCCCATTTTTCGCCGTTGGTCTGCATCTGACGCGCGTAGGCGAACGCATCGGTATGTACAAATTTCAACCGCGCCTGGTTCAGGTTGGCGTTGCGTTTCGCCTGCGCGAGCGCGGCCTCATCGAGATCGACGCAGGTCACCTCGTCGGCACCGCCCATCACCTTTGCATTGAGGGAAAACCCGCCGGTGTAACAACACAGATCAAGCACCCGCGCACCTTTCGTGAACCGCGCAATCGCCTTCCGGTTCTCGCGCTGATCGCAGAAGAAACCCGTCTTGTGCCCTTCGGCAAAATCCACCTCGTAACGCACGCCATGCTCACGAATTTTCACCAACGTTGGAGCAGCTGCGTTGGTTTCCTTGAAGGTCGAAGGTTTGATGCCTTCGAGGCTGCCGAGGTCGTGGTCAACTTGTACGCGGGCGAACTTCGTGCCGGCCAGTTCGTGTAGGAGCGGCAACCATTTCGGCAGACGCTGCGCGATGCCGAGCGAATACACTTCACAGAGCAACGTGTCGCCGTAGCGATCAATGGTGAGACCGCTCAAGCCGTCGCCATCGGAATTAATTAACCGATAGGCATCGGTAAAGTCGTCGAGTTTGAAAAGCTCACGGCGCAACGCCACCGCACGG
Source organism: Verrucomicrobiota bacterium (assembly GCA_031404135.1). Classification (GTDB taxonomy): domain Bacteria; phylum Verrucomicrobiota; class Verrucomicrobiia; order Opitutales; family Opitutaceae; genus JADKHC01. The sequence goes on from JANNHA010000119.1 coordinate 12,710, forward strand.
CGGATCGCCCCTTCGAAGTAGCTTTCGTCCACCGGTTGCAGCGAATGCGAAACCACCCGCAGAACCATTTTTGCGCGCGGGTTGAAAAGCCCGCCGCCACAGAGATTGCCGCTCTTGTCGTAGACGTTGACGAAATCGCCCGGCCGCGCATCTGGCGAAACCTGCCCCATCATGCGCGGAAAAATCGCCGGCTGAAACGTGAAAAATTTCAGCTGCGCCCAAGGCCTCGGCCACAGCGAGCGGTCGATGGGCGCGGCAGGCTTCGTCGGTGCTGGATTTTCCTCGGACTCTTCCGGGCGTGTATCTTCGGACATGCCGTGTAACATGTTAGGAACTCCGCCCCGCCGGCAATTTTCATTTTTCTGAATCCTATTCGCCCATCAGCGCCAGCCACCACCCGCACTCAGAAATTCGGATCTGCGAGCAGAAAATAACCACCCGGGAAATTGTAGATGAGGCTGTCTTCTCCAAAGGGATGCCAGCCGCAAGAAACCAAAGCGCTTCGCATCTGCCGCCAATGCTGCCGCGTGACATCGACCACCACGCGCCGATAGTCGTACCCATGCGGATCGTCCAGCAGCTCGCTGAGGAAAATCTCCCCATCGTGTTTGGAACCGATGACAGTCACGTCACGGATCAAATCTTGAGCGCTAACAGTCGGGTATGAAATCATGCGATCGAGCGAAAAGTCGCCACAGTAACTAATCGGGTTAATCCCCGCCAGCTTGAGCCTTATCGCCCCTTTCTTCAGCCCCTCCAGTCCGTGCGCACGCAAGCAGCCTCGAATAAGGGATAACACCCACGCCCTACCGCGTTTAAGTAGAACGTAAAACTCCGCTGCCAGCCGACTTTACCTCGCACCACCATCCGGACTGGTTCTCAATGCAGTTCAGAAATCCAGCTCATATTCCCTTACGTCGTGCCGAAGCGAAGAAGAGGGACCGCTCGCCGCCCGCGAACACAGAATACGCAAAAACCGACACCAGCGCATGAGAACTAAAAATCTGATCCTTCTAATCATTGTGTTGCTGTGCGGAGCGCTGTTCATCCACCAACGCCAGCCTGCACACTCAAACGCGTCCGAATCAATCGCTACCAACCAGACAGTCGACCCCGCTCAAAAAAGCCCTGCCACCGATTCCACTGCCCCGGTCATCCCCACCGCCACACCGCACACCACCTCTACCCCAACAGCCGCAAATGCCGTTACAACCGTAACCGACAAACTTCTGTCCACCATTCCCGACGGGCCCTTTCGCGAAAGCCTCATGGTGATTGGCGGGCCCGCGCGCCATCAAGCCCTCGCAAAACTGATCCAGTTGAATCCCCCCAAAGAGGATTACGCCAGCCTGCGTGCCGACCCCAGAGGCGACCTCTACTACGTCTGCAATCTAACCCCTGAAGCCGCCCAAACCGCACAAGCGCCGACAGACGAAACCACCGCCGCTGCCGCGCCCACCACCGGCGAAGCCGCTGTTCCTATTGCTACCCCACCGGTTCGGCATTCGCGCCCCGGCTCCACCAAAGTCCTCTATCTGGATTTCAATGGCCACACCATCACTGGCACCGCCTGGAACAGCACCGTAACCACCTACAACGCTCTCCCCCTCGATACCGATGGCGACCCCACCACCTTTAGCGACGCCGAACAAGCCGTCATTATCCAAGTCTGGGAACGCGTCGCCGAAGACTATGCCCCGTTCGACGTCGACGTCACCACCGAAGAACCCGCCACCTTCACCAGCACCACCGGACGCACCGTCATCACCAAAAACGTCGATGCGAATGGGGCCAACATGCCATCAAGCACCGCCGGCGGCGTTGCCTACCTCAGCGTGTTCGGCAGCCCAAGCTACTCTACCTACTATTCCCCAGCCCTCGTCTATTTCAACAACGTCGGAGGAGGAACCAACGCCGGCCTCCTCACCGAAGCCATCTCGCACGAACTCGGCCACAACCTCGGGCTCTCTCACGATGGCACCACCAGCGGCAGCACCTATTACGGCGGACACGGCACCGGCGAAACTTCCTGGGGCCCCATCATGGGCACCGGTTACAACCGCAACGTCTCCCAATGGTGCAAAGGCGAATACTATCTGGCCAACAACACCCAGGACGACCTCTCCATCATCGGCACCAAACTCCCCCTCATCCCCGATGACGTCGGCAACACCACCGCCACCGCCGTCACGCTACCGGTTTCAAGCGGTTCGTTCTCGACCACCGGCCTCTTCAACAGCGCCACCGACACCGACCTCTACGTCGTAACGCTCCCGGCCGGCACCACCCTTTTCTCCGTTGCCGGCTACCGCTCCGCCAGTGGCACCCACGGCGGTAACATCGACGTCAAACTCGACCTGCTGGACAGCACCGGCACCGTCCTCTTCTCCAACGATCTCCTCGACAGCACTAGAACCGCCCTCTCCTACACCGTCACCGCCGGCGACTACTACCTGCGCCTCACGCCTGTCGCTGCGGGCTCACCACTCACCGCCTCTCCGACCGGCTACACCACTTACGGCACCATCGGACAATACACCCTGACCGGCGCTAGCGTCACCCCCTCCGTCCCTACCTTCACGACGCAACCCGCCACCCAAACCGTTTACGCCACCACCAGCGTCAACTTTAACGTCGTCGCCACCGGCGCGCCCACGCCCACCCTCCAGTGGAGATTAAACGGCACCGACATCCCCGGAGCAACCAGCACCCGCTACACCATCGCCTCCACGGCGAGCACCGACGCCGGAGCCTACACGGTCAGCGCAACCAATAGCCAAGGCACAACCACCAGCTCCACGGCCAACCTAACCGTCAACCCCGTCATCGCGCCTAGTATCACCACGCAACCCGTTTCCCTGACCGTCACCGCCGGCGCCAGCGCCACCTTCACCGTCGTCGCCACCGGCACGCCGACCCCCACCTACCAGTGGAAACTCAACGGCACCGCCATCTCCGGCGCCACCAACGCCACCTACACCATCGCCGCCACCACAACGGCCAGCGCCGGCAGCTACACCGTCACCGTCACCAACAACGGTGGAACCCTCACCAGCTCCGCCGCCACCCTCACGGTCAACAACGCCCCCACCATCACCACGCAGCCCGTTTCCCAAACCATCATCGCCGGTAACAGCGCCACCTTCACCGTCGTCGCCACCGGCACGCCGACCCCCACCTATCAGTGGAAATTCAACGGCACCGCCATCTCCGGTGCCACCAACTCCACCTACACCATCCCTGCCACCACCAGTGCCAACGCCGGTGCCTATACAGTTACCATCACCAACAGCGTGGGTAACGTCACTAGTTCCGCAGCCACTCTGACCGTTAACCCAACCGGTTCACCCACCATCACCACGCAACCCATCTCACAAACCGTCTTCATCGGCTATAGCGCCACCCTCACCGTAATCGCCACTGGCGCGCCCACCCTCACCTATCAGTGGAAACGCAACGGCACCGCCCTCACCGGCGCGACCAACTCCACCTACACCATCACTAACGCCACCAACACCGACGCCGGACCCTACACCGTCACCATCACAAACGGCTTGGGCAACGTCACCAGTTCGGCCGCCAATGTCACGGTTACCGCAGCCGTCGCACCGGCAATCACCAGCCCGAACCAAGCCGGTGCGGCAATCGACGAACCGTTCAGCTATGTCATCACCGCAAACAATTCCCCCTCTTCGTTCGCAACGACCGGCCTCCCTGCTGGATTAACGCTCAATACCGCCACCGGCGCGATCACTGGCAGCCCCACGACTGCGGGCACCTTCACCGTCTCCTTAAACGCCACTAACACCGTTGGCACCGGCACCGCCACCCTCACCCTCCTCGTCCTGCCGGCCACCACCATTACCACCCTCGCTGGCCAACTCGGCACCAGCGGCTCCACCGATGCCACCGATACCGCAGCCCGCTTCAATTATCCCTCCAACATCATCGCCGACACCGCCGGCGTCCTGTACGTCACCGACTCCAGCAACCACACGGTTCGCAAAATCGCCCTCTCCGGAGCCGTCACCACCCTCGCCGGTCTGGCGGGCACCTCTGGTTCGACCGACGGCACCGGCTCCGGCGCCCGCTTCAACACCCCCGCCGGCATCGCCATCGACAGCGTCGGCAATCTCTACGTGGCCGACACCAACAACCACACCCTCCGCAAAATCACCGCCCTCGGCGTCGTCACGACCGTGGCGGGATCAGCCGGTTCGTCTGGCACCACCAACGGCACCGGCTCGCTAGCCCGCTTCAACCACCCCGCAGGCCTTGTTATCGACTCGGTGGGCGCGCTCTACCTTGCCGACTCCGACAACCACGCCATCCGTAAAACCATATTCAACGGCACGGCCGTAACGGTCAGCACCTTCGCAGGCCAGACCGGTGTCGCTGGCTCCTCTGATGGCACCGGTGCCTCCGCCACCTTTAACACCCCGCTCGATCTCGCCATCGACAGCACGGGCACCCTGTACGTAGCCGACACCGGCAACCACACCCTCCGCAAAATCACGAGCAGTCTCACCGTCAGCACCGTCGCCGGTCAGGCCGGCACCCTTGGCTCTGCCGACGGTATCGGCACGGCCGCACGTTTGAAAGGGCCCGCTGGCCTCGCGCTCGACCGCGGCGGCAATCTCTATATCGCAGACTCCTCACACACCCTGCGCCGCTTCACCCTCAGCACGGGCCAGGTCATCACCCTCGCAGGCTTCGCCGGCACCCCCGGCACCGCCGACGGCTCCGGCAACAAAGCACGCTTCAACCTTTCCACCGGTCTAGCCATCGACGCCAACAACTACATCTACATTGCCGACACCGACAACCACGCCATCCGCGCCGTCAGTAGCGCCCCGGTGATCACCACCCAACCGCTATCTGCCACCGTGGCCACTGGCTCCAACGCCAACCTTTCCGTCACAGCGATCAGCCATCCCACGCCCACCTACCAATGGTACAAAGATGCCGTCGCGGTCTCCGGCGCCACCGCAGCCACGCTCTCTCTCACCAACGTGCAGACCACCCATGCCGGCAGCTACACCGTCACCGTTTCGAACAACATGGGCAACGTCACCAGCACCGCCGCCACGCTGACCGTTAATCAATCCGGCCCCTCCAGTCCCTCCAGTTCCTCCAGCTCAAGCGGCAGCAGCGGCGGTGGCGGCGGTTCGCCTAGCGGTTGGTTCGTCTCCGCCCTCGCGACCCTCTGCCTCGTTCGCCGCTTCGCCCCAAAAAAGTAACGCCTCTGCCTCTTTCTCTTTCTCTTTCTCTTTCTCATTCTCCCTCCGACTCTCCGTCCTCGCCACCCACCCGCCGCGCTCCGCCCTCTCCAATCAAGAAAATCCATTCTTGCGCGCCGCCCCGCCCTGCAAGTTGATTGACGGAATGCAGGTCTCGTTTAATCCCGCCGCCGACGTTGAAGCGGCCATGCTCCAAGCCGCCACCGCCCTGAAACTCGATGGCACCCCTTTCGCACCCGAAGTGCGCACCGCCGATCCCAAACACGGCGACTTCCAAGCCAACGGCGTTCTCGCCTTCGCCAAACGCGAAAAACAAAACCCGCGCGCCCTCGCCGAAAAACTCGTCGCCGCCCTCACGCCCGAGACCCGCGAACGCTACGACGTCACCATCGCCGGCCCCGGCTTCATCAACTTCGCCCTCAAGCCCGCCGCGCTCCTCGCCTGGTTGCGCGCCTTCGCCACTCGCGACGCCCTCAAAACCGGCGCCGCCACCGCCTACGCCGGCAAAACCTGGGTCGTCGATTACTCCTCGCCCAACACCGCCAAACAGATGCACGTCGGCCATCTCCGCTCCGCCGTCATCGGCGAAGCCCTCTGCCGCCTCGTCGCCTTCAGCGGTGCCACCGTCATTCGCGACAACCACCTCGGCGACTGGGGCACCCAGTTCGGCAAACTCATCTACGGCTACAAACGCTGGGCCGATCCCGCCGCGCTCGAACGCGAACCGATCGAAGAGCTCGAACGCCTCTACAAAGCAGGCAACGACGCCACGCCCGATGGCTCGCCCGCCCTCGACGAAGCCCGCGAGGAACTCGTCAAACTCCAAACCGGCGACCCCGCAAGCCTCGCCCTCTGGAAAACCTTCACCGAGGTCAGCCAGCGCGCGTTTGACCAGATCTACGCCCGCCTCGGCATCAAATTCGACCACTACCTCGGCGAAAGTTTCTACAACGACAAACTTGCCCGCGTCTACAACGAACTCACAGAACTAAAAATCGCCAACGTCAGCGACGGCGCGCTCGTCGTCTTCCACGACGAAGTCCCCCGTTTCGCCCGCACGGCCGAACGACCGAATCCGTTCATGGTCCGCAAGGCCGACGGTGCCAGCGGCTACGCCTCCACCGACCTCGCCACCGCGCTCTACCGCAGTGAACACTTCAAAGCCGACGGCATCGCGATCGTCACCGACTTCCGCCAGGGCGACCATTTCGAACAACTCTTCCTAACCGTTAAGAAATGGTTCGGTGCTAAAAACTACCACCTGCCCGAACTGCACCATGTCAGCTTCGGTGCCGTCACCGGTGAAGACGGCAAAGCCCTCAAAACCCGCGACGGCGGCACCATCAAGTTGAAATCACTCCTCGACGAAGCCGAGGAGCGCGCCTACGCCGTCGTCAGCGAGAAAAACGCCGAGCTCCCCGAAGCCGAACGTCGCGCCATCGCCAACATCGTCGGCGTCGGTTCCGTCCAATACGCCGACCTCTCCCAAAACCGCAGCAGTAACTACGTTTTCTCCTGGGACAAGATGCTCAGCCTCGAGGGCAACACCGCGCCCTACCTGCTCTACGCCGTCGCCCGCATCCACTCGATCTTCCGCAAAGCCGGTGCCACACCCGGCGACCTCGCCTCCGAAGCCGCCGCCGCACCACTCGAAACCCCCAACGAAATCGCGATCGCCCGCAAACTCGTGAAATTCGCCGACGCCGTCCGCCTCGCGACCGACACCTTGCGGCCGCACTTCCTCAGCCTTTACCTCTACGAACTCGCTGGCGAATACAGCTCCTTCAACAACGCCGACAAAGTCCTCGTCGACGATCCCGCCATCCGCGCCCGCCGCCTCCTCCTCTGCGCCCGCACGCTCCTCGTCCTCGAAACCGGACTCGACCTGCTCGGCCTGCGCACACTTCAGCGGATGTAACTGATTTATTAAAATAGTGTTTCTACGCTATATCCATGGTACACTGAGGCCTTCAGACTGTCTGCGTGCGACAAAACACTTGCCGCATGAACAACCCCAAACCACTGTCCAAATCAATGGCCACGCAGGAATTCTACATCCGTAACGCTTCCGAAACCGAAGCTCACGGGCCGTTCACCCAAGAGCAACTCGTGTCCCTCGCCGAAGCCGGCAAGGTCGACCCGCAGACACTGTACTACGAAGCAGGCAGCGAACAATGGATCGCCATCGGTGCCAACGCCGAACTAAAGACCACCGTCTTCCCGGAAAAACGACGCCTCACCATAAAGCCAAAAGACCGCGTCGAATCCATCAACGCCGCCTCTGATATCGCCCCGCCGCTCAGCGTCGACGACATGCTTGCCGCTGCCGAAGGCCGCACCTCCGAAACCCGCAGCAAGCGCGACAAAAACATCGCCTACGAACGCGCCGCGCGCATCGGCCGCTACGCCTGTACCTTCATGCTCACTCTGAGCGCCGGCGGTCTGCTCATCCCTTCGATCGAAGAAATCGTCTCCTTCAACGTCGATATTCTGCTGGAAACCCCCACCGTTTATTTCGGCTTCGTTGACCTCTTCCTGACGTTCGCCCTCGTGCTTGGCGCCACCAGCGTTTATCCGCTCATTCGGTTTCGCGCTGCGCTGGGAATCGGTTTCCTCAGCATCATTTTTTGGTGCAAACCAGAGATGGTCGACATCGTCCCCATTGTTGGACTCACCGCCGGAGCCGCCGGACTTTATCTGACCACGATCTTCGTAAGTTACTTCGCCCTCGCACTCGCCTCCAGCATCGGCTTGGGCGGCATGATGGCGTTTGCGTACTACATGGTGACTTGAGCGGAATCGTCGGCTCGACTGGCCTTCCCCTCCCACTATGAAGCGACCCAGCCTGAGCCGACTCACGCAACTTTTTGCCCGAGACATCTGGCAGCCTGCGCTTTTAAATGAGCGCACCGTCCGCGGACGTTTTTACGCCCTGCTCCGCGTCCTTTCGATCACCCTCACCGGCATGGGCGAAAACCGGATCACCAGCCGGGCCGCCGCGCTGAGTTTTAGCACGCTGCTCGGACTCGGCCCCCTCATCGGCATGGTCGCCCTTGTCGCCGGTTTTGCCATGGGGAAAAACGATCCAGCGCTCATCACCCAGAAAATTAGCGATCTCCTCCAGTTGGTCGCGCCCTCGGTCAACCAATACGAGCAAGTCTCGGTCACCCCCCAACTCGTCAAACTGATCGACGACTTCATTACCGGCACTCGCCAAAGTATCGGCGGCGTCATCAGTATCATCTCGATCATCGCCGTCATCCTGTTGCTCTTCACGTCGGTCGAACAGGTTTTCAACGACATCTGGGGTGTGCGCCGCGGCCGCTCCTGGCTGATGCGAATCGTGTTTTATTGGACCATTCTGACCCTTGGCGCGGTGGTCTTTTTCGGCGCGGTCGGAGGGCTTTCGGCGGCCACCTTTGTCGGCTTCTTCAGCCAACATCTGCATCTCACCAAAACCATGACCGAGCTGCTCACCCTCGCGCTGCCGTTGTTTTCAATCGTCCTGCTCGTGGGCATTCTTACGCTCTTCTACCGCTACATCCCCAACACCCAGGTTTTCTGGCGCGCCGCGATCATCGGCGCTGCGATCGTCGCCGTGTTACTCGTGGCCAACAACCTGCTCGCCTTCTTCTATCTCCAGCGCATCGACTTCACCCGCAGCCTCTACGGCTCGCTGGCCATGCCGCTTATCCTGTTGTTCGGCCTTTATATTTTCTGGCTGTTTATATTGGTTGGCGGACAGATCAGTTATGCCATTCAAAACGTCCACACCCGCAGCAGTCAAGCCGCGTGGAGCAACCTCACCGAAGCCACCCGCGAACGCCTCGCCCTCGCCGTTTTGCTCACCATTGCCCGCCGTTTTCAAGCCTGCCTGCCGCCCTGTAACGTCGCCACATTCAGCCACGCCATCAAAGTTCCCACCCAGATCCTCAACGAATGCCTCAACCGGCTCGTCGATCTTCAACTCATCTCCGCCGTCCCGCCACCCCCGGAAGCCAACGCCTCCGATTACCTCTACCAACCCGCGCGCCCGCTCAACCGCATCACCCTCGGCGATTTCAAGCACCGCTTCGAAAACCAAGGCGAAGATCCCGTCGGCGACACCCTCGCCCAGCTCGATCCCGTGCTCGCCCGTTATCGCGAATCGGTACATAACCTCGAACATCAGGATTTCTTCAACGTGACTCTCGATCAGCTCTTCACGGAACTCCCGTTTGCCGAATCGAAACCACCCGCCAAGTCCGGCAGCTGATTCCGCCCTCCGTCCTTTGCGTCCTTGGCGATCTTGGTGTAAAAAACTCCGTCGGATCTAAAATTAAACCGCAAAACATCCGCCCGGCTTATTTCGCCGAACTGTTCTTGGCACCCAAAGTCGCCTTCACCTGCTCAAGCGCATCCGCGCTCAACTTCGTGCAAAGGAACTGCCAGTCACGCGAAGAACCGCGTTCCTGATCCTTGACGAGCAACGCATCCTTTTCCGCCCCGAAAAGCTCAAAGTGAATCTTCATCGTGGTCGCCCCCGCCCCCATCCCCACCCACATGCGCGCGGCCTTGCTGCCCGGATTGTAGTTCGCGGTTTTCACCGTCAGTAAATACCCACCCGACACCGGATCGAACTGATCACGAGCGGTAATCGTCGTCACCACATAACCGGCCTTGGTAAAAAGCTTGATGAAGTGCGGCTCAAAATATTCACCCACCTGATTGTACTGCTTGGCCTGCTCCTCGGTCTTACCGTCGAGCCCGCGATCAAATAAAACCTGGATCGAACCCAGCTTGCCCTTGCCCTCGGCAAAAACACGCGGCGCCACCAAAACCAAACTCATCAATATCACCAAAAGAAGCAATTGTTTCATAATATTTAGGTTAACTCCCCCAAACCCACCAAAGACCGCCCCCGACGGCAAACCTCTTTTCGCCAAAACACCCCCGTATTCCGCTTCACAAAAAACGCCGACTCCCCGATTGACAGCCCCCCGTCCCCTCCTAGCGTCGACGGCTTCCCCCCATGATTTCCTGGATCCAGAGATACTTCCAACATCACTTCAAGCTGGTCTTCCTCACCGTCCTTCTGGTGATGGCCGTACCGATGATTTTCATCTACAACCAGTCCTCAGGTATCGGGGGCGGGGAAAGAACGGTCGCCAAACGTGAATTCTTCGGCCACAACCTCGCCGCCGAAAATGAAATGGCCACCGTGTCCCGCGACACCCAGCTCAGCAGCATCTTGCACCAGGAGAACTCCAACCCGATGATCCGTCTCGGTGCCCTCGCGATCGCCGACCAGCTCCACATCCCCGCCCCCACCGAGACCGAGTTTAAAGACTTCCTCAAAACCCTGCCGCTCTTCGCCGGCCAAGACGGCCAGTTCGACGCCAACACCTACAACCGCTTCCAAGCCGATATCCGCAAGGGCAACCAGTTCCCCGAAACCCTCGTCCACCGCGTCATCCAAGACGATTTCCGCATCAGCCGCGTCGTGACCCTCCTCGGCGGCCCCGGCTACGTGCAAGCCCACGAAGTCCGCAAGCAGCTCGAACGCTTTGAATCCACCTGGACCCTCAGCATCGCCAACGTCGACTACAAAACCTTTGCCCCCGCCCTCACCCCTTCCGAGGCCGACCTAGCCAAATATTTTGCCGACAACTCCGGCCGTTACGAAATCCAGCCCCAGATCGCCGTCCGCTACGCCGAATTCTCCGCCTACGAATTAATCGACAAAGTCACCGCCACCGAAGCCGACATCAAAGCACACTACGACGCCAACCCCGCTCGCTTCGCCAAACTCGACGCCAAACCCGAAGATAAGAAACCCACCGACTTCGCCAGCGTCCGCATGCAAGTTGAACTTTCGTACAAGATCGAACGCGCCGCCCGCCTCGCCACCAAAGCCGCCTCCGAATTCAGCCTCGAACTCTATAACAAAAAAATCGAGCCCGGCACGGCCGCGTTTGCGGACCTCGTCACCGCTCGCAAAATCTCCCTCAAGGAGCTCGCCCCGTTCTCGCGCGATAATCCCCCGTCCGAACTGGGCCGCAGCCCCGAAGCCGCCGACGAAGCGTTCAAACTTAACAAGGACCGTCTTTACTCCGACGCCATCGCTTTGCCGACCGGCAGCGCCGTCCTCTTCTTCAAAGAATCCCTCCCCGCCCGTCAGCCCCTTCTTTCCGAAGTAAAAGCCAAGGTCACCGAAGACTACGTCGAAAACGAAAAACGCATCCGCTTCGTCGCCCTCGGCAAAACCCTTCGCGCCCAACTCGAAGCCCGCCTCAAAGCCGGCGACACCTTCGACAAAGCCGTTACCGCAGTCAGCAGCGCTTCGGCCGCCAAGATCGAAGCCAAAACACTCGCCCCCTTCACCCTCAGGCAGCGCCCCCAAGACCTCGATTACGCCGTTTTTGGCACCCTCGAATCTCTGAAAAAAGGTGAACTCTCCGATATGGTTATGGGCCAGGACAAAGGCCTGATCGTTTACGCCACCGACAAAAAAGCTCCGAATTTCGACGCCACGTCCGAGCAATACAAAACCTTCAGCGCCCAGCTCGCCCGGGGCACCGCCGGCCAAAACAGCGGTGGCTACCTGCGCGAACTCGTCGAACAAGAGCTGGCCAAATCTGAACCGGCCGCAGCCAAATAATAACGGCTCCGCCTCGACACTCCGCATCGTCTCCGACTTTTTCAAAGAGGAGACAAAAACGATGCAACTTGCACCCGCGCAAGACGTCAGTAAAAGCAATCCGACGCTCTCGAGTTCACACTTGCCGGTGTGAACTTGATGCTGGGACTGTAACCTTTCGACCGCTACGGTGTTATCTCATTCAGCTAACTCCGTGAAAGTCGTGCACCTTCATCCATGACGAACTTCTTGCGCCCCGTACTCGCCCTCCTCGCTCTGAACGCAACCCTCACCACCGGGTTCGCCCAGACTCCTCACCCACCGGCCACGACCGCGCCCGTCCTCACGCTCGAAGAATGTGTCAACCGCGCCCTGGCCAAGAATTTCGACGTCGCCCTCCAGCGCATCACCACCAGCAGCGCCAGCAACGACATCGAAATCGCCAAGGCCCCCTACGACCCGAACCTCAGCCTATCGACAAGCCGTACCTTCAGCAAAACCGCACCGGATCCCACCACCAGCACCTTTGACCCTTTCACCGGGACAACCATCAACGGCTCAACCAGACAAAACATCCAGGATTCACGCGTCACCGTCTCACAAAAAATTGTGACCGGTGCCACCGTCACCGCTACCGGCGCGCTCAACCGCAATCAACGAAACCCCACCTCCGGCCTCAACCCAGCCTACACCGGCAACGTCGGCCTGATCGTGCGCCAGCCCTTGCTCAAAGGCTTCGGCACCGGCTTTAACCGCGCCGCCATCGAACGCGCGAAACTCGGCCTGAGCCGTTCCAGCTACGATTTGAAGGGCATCGTGCTCACCGTCGTCCGCAATGTGGAGTCCGCCTTCTACAACCTCGTTTTTGCCCGCGAACAACGTGAAGTCCGCCGTTTCAGCCTCAACGTTGCCCAAAAACTCCTCGAAGAAAACAAGGCCCGGCGCAGCACCGGGGTCGCCACAGACCTCGAAGTTCTGCAAGCCGAAGTCCAAGTGGCCAACGCCCAAAGCGCCCTCCTGCTCTCCTCCCAAACCGTTCGCAACAACGAAGACGCGCTCCTCCAACTCACCGGCCAGTTTGAATTCAACCAGGCCCCCGGCGCCGTGCGCATCACTGACGAACCCGTGGCTGCCGTCACCTTCGACAAATCCTATAAACTCGCCCGCGACAACACCCCGGAAATCCTCTCAAGCCAGCTGTTGATCGAACAAATCAAAATCGACCTTAGAACCACCAAGAACGCCCGCCGCCCTCAGGTCGACCTCCAAGGCAGCGTCGGTCAGGCCAGCAAAGAGGATTCCTACAGCCGCGCCTCAGGCGAAGTCTGGAACGGCAACGGCTACAACTGGCAGGTCGACCTTTCCCTAACCATGCCCTGGGGCTTCCGCGCCGAAACCGCCCGCCAACGCCAAGCCCAGCTCGCCTTCAACCGCGAGGAAACCCATCTCAGACAAATCGATCAATCCCTTGTCGTCCAAGTCCGCAGCGCCATCCGCTCCGTTGAAACCAACGAGGAAAACGTGCGCATCTCCACCCTCGCCACCGAACTGAGCCAAAAACAATTCGAACAGGAGAAAGCCCGCTACGAAGCCGGCCTCTCCACCTTCCGCTTCGTCCAGCAATCGCAGGCCGAGCTCGACACCGCCCGCGTCAACCAGCTCCAAGCCAAAGTCAACCTGCGCGTCTCCCTCGCTGACCTCGCCCGCCTGGAAGGCAGCTCCCTCAGGCGCTACAAGATCGAACTCGCCCAAACCGCCAAATGATACCCACGCCCCGTATCATTTGGACTTTGGTTTTGTGATCGGAGGTAGGGATGATGCTCCGCATCGTCCTCGGCGCTTGCGAGCCGAAGCCCTGCAGCGGAAACGCTCAACGTAACAGCGCTCGCTCAAGCCCACTCAGGTGGGTTCTGGAGCTGGGGCTTTAGAATGCCGATGCATGGCAGGTTGCGGTAACGCTCGGCGAAATCGAGGCCGTAGCCGACAACGAAGCGATCAGGAATCTGGAAACCCACGAAATCGGCCTCGAACTCGACTTCGCGCCGACCGATTTTGTCGAGGAGCACACAGGTGCGCACACTCGCGGGGTGTTGTTTTTTGATGAGATCGACAACGAGCGAGAGCGTTTTGCCGGTATCGAGAATATCGTCAATCAGCAGCACATGGCGGTTGGTGATGTCCAGGGTGAGATTGTTCAGAAGCTTCGGTTTACCGTGCGATTTGGCGTCGTTGCGGTAGCTGGAAATGCGCAGGCAGTCGAGGCGGACGGCATTCGGGATCTGGCGCAGCAAGTCGGCGGTAAAGAGGATGGCACCGTTGATGATCGCGATCACGGTGATCTCTTCCTTGCCGTAAATCGTGGAAATGTCGGCACCCAGTTTCTTCAGGCGGCGCTTGATTGCGGCCTCGGTGACGAGGACGGCTTCGAGATCATCGGATTGAGAGGACGTGGGCATCACTTTAAGCATCGTGGAGTCGTTAGGTTATCCGAATCGAACTGGCAATAGCTTCCGTGGAGTAGACGCGGTTAATTCCTTTGACTTGGATACCGAGCGGATTGTTTCTTCGCGAGGTTCCTTGTCTGCGCGATGATTTCCATCCGAATCGAAAATTTAACCAAGAAGTTCGGCACGACGACGGCCTTGAGCCAACTCGACCTGCAAATCGAGTCGGGGGAACTGTTTTTCCTTTTGGGGCCAAGCGGTTGTGGCAAAACCACTTTGCTGCGCAGCATTGCGGGTTTTAACATCCCCGACAGCGGTAAAATCTTTTTTGGCGAGGACGACGTCACGCGGCTCGCTCCGCACAAGCGAAACACCGGAATGATGTTTCAGAGTTACGCGCTGTGGCCGCACATGACGGTCGCGCAAAATGTCGCCTTTGGCCTGGAAGAACGGAGGGTGCCGAAACCTGAACTCAAGCGCCGCGTGGCCGAAGCGCTCGCTTCCGTGCGCATGCTCGACTATGCCGAGCGGAAGCCGAACCAGCTCTCAGGGGGTCAACAACAACGTGTGGCCTTGGCGCGTGCGTTGGTGATCCGGCCGCGTTGTCTCCTGCTCGATGAACCGCTTTCGAATCTCGACGCGAAGCTGCGGCTGGAAATGCGCGCGGAAATTCGTCGGGTTTGCAAAGAGTTCAAACTCACGACGGTTTACGTGACACACGATCAGAAGGAGGCACTGTCGATTTCTGATCGCATGGCGATTCTCGAAGGCGGACGCATCCTGCAGGTCGGCACGCCGCGCGAAGTGTATCGCCG
Source organism: Verrucomicrobiota bacterium (assembly GCA_031404135.1). GTDB lineage: Bacteria > Verrucomicrobiota > Verrucomicrobiia > Opitutales > Opitutaceae > JADKHC01. The sequence continues at coordinate 27,828 of JANNHA010000119.1, forward strand.
ACCGACGGGGAAAACCGTGGCAAATTTTATCGGCGAGACGGATTTTATCCCTGGCACGGTGCGCGGCATCGAAGGTGATCGAGCAGTAGTCGAAACGGCGATCGGGCGGTTCGATGGTTTTTTAGGCGACACAACGGCGAAACCGGCGGTGGGCGCGGTAGTGACACTTTCAATACGTCCGGAATGCTGGAAACTCGGCCGCCAGACCGGCAGGCAAAACTCCCTTGCGGGCAAGATCGGCGAGGCCGTTTATCTGGGCGAAGTCGCGCAGTACGACTTCATCGCCAGCGCCGACCGCTCTTCGCTGAAGATCTACGAACTCAACCCGCGCTTTCTCGGCACTGCGGCTGGCATGGAACTCTATGCGACGGTTGAGCCCGAAGACGTCGTGGTGCTGGTCAACTGACCGCACGAACTGATCGCCATGTACAAGCGCCTGCCCATCCTGCTTGCTCTCGTGGTGACGGTGGCGCTGCCGTTTATCTTTCGTCCGAAACAGGCGGAGTCAGAGCGTGCCGATGGGGAGCTCGTCATCATCACGCCGCACAACGAGGCGTTGCGCCACGAATTCGCCCGCGGGTTTCGCGATTGGTACAAAGCTAAAACCGGCAAAATTGTGAAGGTGGACTGGCGCGTGATCGGCGGCACGAGCGAGATCACGCGGTATCTCGAAGGCGAATACGACGCGGCGTTTCAGTTGCATTGGACGCGTGACCTGCGGCGCGTCTGGAGTGCGGAAATTCAGTCGGGTTACAAAAATCCCCGGCTGCCGTTGGATGCGACCGTCGAGGCCAAGGAGGCACGGCAGGCGTTTTTGGATTCAAATGTTGGTTGTGGCATCGATCTTTTTTTCGGCGGCGGCACGCCCGACTTCGTCAAGCAGGCGCAGGCCGGCCGGCTGGTAAACAGTGGAATTCTGGAGCGGCATCCTGAATGGTTCGGTGAGCAGACGATCCCGTTGGAATTTTCGGGTGAACGCTACTGGGACTCGCGCGGGCTGTGGATCGGCGTGGTCCTAAGCAACTACGGCATTGTTTTTAACCACGATTCCCTCAAGCGGCTCGGTGTATCCGAAGATCTGCGACAATGGGAGGACCTCGCGAATCCGCGCCTGATCGGCGAAGTCGCGCTGGCCGATCCGATGAAGAGCAGCTCCATCGGCAAGGCGTTTGAAAATATCATTCAGCAACAGATGCAAAAACGGCTGCTGGTCTTGCGGGCAGAAAATCCGGCAGCGGACGCGGCGAAACTCGAAACGCAGGCCGTGAGCGAAGGCTGGATCGCCGGAATGCGGCTCCTCCAACTCATCGGGGCCAATTCGCGTTACTTCACCGACACTTCGCAAAAGCCGCCGATCGACGTCGCGCAAGGCAACTCGGCGGCGGGCATCTGCATCGATTTCTACGGACGTCAGCAGGACGAAGCGGTGCAACGGCGCGCCGAAAAACAACGGCTGTCTTTCGTGACTCCGGTGGGTGGCACGGTGAACTCGGTCGACCCGATCGCACTTTTTCGCGGAGCCGAACATCGCGAAACCGCCAACGCCTTCATAGAGTACGTTCTCTCGATGGACGGCCAGAAGATCTGGAATTTCCGGCCAGGCACGCCGGGCGGTCCGCAACGTTTTGCCCTGCGACGGCTGCCGGTGCGCCGCGATTTCTATGCGCAAGCTGAGTTCAAACCGTGGTGCAGCGATCCGGGCGACAACCCGTACGCCAACGTTGACCAATTGGTTTACCGGCCGGCGTGGACGGCGGGGTTGTTTCGCGAAATGAGTTTTGCCATCCGCGTGATGTGCATGGATACGCACAAGGAATTAACCGCTGCGTGGCGGGCGATCATCGCGGCGGGCCATCCGGCCGATGCGCTTGCCGTGATGCAGGATTTATCGGCGATCGATCGCGCCGCAGCGGGCGGACGGATCAAAAACGCGCTCTCGGCGAAAGATAAAACCGAGGAACTGCGGCTCTCGCGTGACTTGGGCAACCAATTCCGCGCGCAATACCAAAAAGCGGAAGCGCTGGCGCGGGCGAAGAAATAGATGCGCCGTATCAGAACCGGTATGACAAACCGATCTGAGCGATCGGGTAGTAGCGCAAGGGTTTCAGCAAACGGCTGAGATCATTTTCCTCTTTGCGTAGGTTCGACTGAAAAGTGGGATCGCTCGCGAGTGAACCGTTCGCACTCAGGCTGGTTTTTACGGGTGAAGTAAAAAGAATTCCAAACTCGGCGAAGAAGCCGATTTTTCCACCAACCGACTTCTTAGACCAACCAAAACCGAGGTAAGGCTCCGCATGACTGGTCAACTCGACATCGCCTGAGAGCACGCCGATCTGCTCTAGCGCATAGGTGGAACCACCCAGCGCAAAGCCAGAGCCGCTCTTGGAAATCCCGGCAACCGATAACTGATTGCTCCCGAGAAAAGCGCCGGTTGATAGATGGAATGTTCCAGCCAGCGGATACCAGTTTATGAAGGCCTGCATGGCGGTGCGTTTGAGATTCCTGGCGCAGGGCGTCGTGTTGACGCTGGCTGCCTCGTTGAAGTTGAACCAGCTACAGTCGCCGGTCGCCGTGGCATATTCTGCGCACGTCAGGACAAAAGTCGGGGTGCGATTCGGGTCGCGCTGTTCGAAGACGAGATCGAGGGGACGGGTTTTTATCGCGAAATTTTCGGCGTGAGCCACTGAGGAAAGTCCGCATGCGGCCACAGCGATTCCGAACAGGTGAAAAAAGAAATTCGAAGTGGTTTTCCGTAAGATGAGCCAAGGCATGTATTATTCATCGACGAGAAACTTCCTCGCTGAAGACGCCGGCGGAAAACGCGGCGCGCTCAGGTTCATTTCAAGACGCGTAATCGGAAAAATCCGTCAAACGGTAAGAACCCGCTCGCGGCAGTTGCATTTGCGGGTCGAGTGTTTTCTGCAAGCCCACGAAGTTCCGGCCGGGCTACTTACCTCCAACCGCCGCCCATCCGCTCTTCGTGTTCTTTGCGTCCTTCGTGTTAAAAACTCTGCCTTCCGCTTTCAACCGGCTGCTTGCGGCGCAGGCCTCCCTGGGTAAAGGCCGTGACTTTCCCGACACAACCCCGGGCTTTACCTGTGACGCTGATACTAGGATTCGTTATGGGAAATGGTTTGGACACCGATACCTTCTCACCCAAATGCCTTTTGCCGGAGTCCACGCAGGGAATTGAGCCCGCCCCAATCGGTGATGGGCGCAAGCGGACGCGGGGCGGTGCGTTCACGCGCCCCGTGACGTTGACGATAGGCGGCGAGATGTGTTTCGACAAAAGCCTGACTGCCGAGCACAGCGCCATCGGTAAAATACCGCACACGACAGCGCAACACCGTGGCGAGTGGGAGGCGGCCTTTTTCTTTGATTACTTTCTCGAAGGCGGCAGCGGAGATCGCTTGGGCGTGTGACTTGGTTGTCGTGCCGGTGCCGAAGAGCGCCTCGCGGTAGGCGCTGTGAGCATTGGCCCAGGTTTCATTTGGCCCGATCACTGCCTGAATACCCTGGCGCGCCGCACGGTGCCCGGCGACAGCTTCACCGTAGCCACAGAAACGATAATCCTTCGGATCATCTGCGAGCCCGGCGCGAACGCAGTTGAGATCGATATAAAGTGCGACGGTCTGGATCGCGTAGTTTTTCGGCTCGATGAGCACCGATTTAAAACGCTCGGACCAAAGCGTGCCGTAGCGTTGATGACTCTTGTTGAACCAGATGGCGAAACGCTGCTTCACCAGTTTCATGAAGGCCGAGACATCGCCAATCAAAGCCAGCTGTCGTTTCCGCCAAGCCTCGCCCTCGGGCCCGCCGTTACGCAGCTGA
>JANNHA010000120.1:0-8029 GCA_031404135.1 Verrucomicrobiota bacterium
TTGAACGCTGGCTCAGTTCAATTGCGCCGCAGTTGGACCTGCAACAGCGATTCGAACGTTACCTGTGCTGGAATAACCCAAACAATCCCGACGACTGGCTCCCAAAACCAATCCCTTGATCCTCAACTGCGGGATTTAGGATTATGTCACGATATGCTTTGGTTTTGTGCTCGTGAATACTTTGCTTTCCGGTCCTAGCGACTTGACCAGAGTACTCGCGCTCGGTGGTTCGCGGCTGGAAGTTTTTTGGCCGGTTCTTATCCGCCAGTATATTTTGATGCAGTTTAGACCAGTATCGCTGGTTCTATCTGCTAGAAAATAAATCAACACTCCCGATAGCGACGGCGCACCGCGTTAGCTTTCGAAGCAGCGTTTGAGTTCATCGGACTGCGTCTGAAATTTCGCGGGATTGGATTTCTTGAGACGCGCGAGGTTTTGCAGTTTCCACTGAATCGCGGGGAGTTCCGCGAGGTGACGGCAGCGCATCGCCTCCCACGGCGGCGTTCCCGCAGCTAATCCCAAGAGAAATTGTTTGTGCTCGGCGGTGAGCGCCGCTCGCAGCTCACGACGCAGACGCTTCCGCGCGTCTTCCAGCTCCGCAAGGGTGACCGTCTCTCTTTCCATGCCGGCGAACTCGGCCGCAAATGGGCGCGCTAGATCAATGTCGCGGGAACCGAGCACTTCGTGCACCGGACGATTGTGACCGGCGATGTATCCAACGAAGCATTCTACGATTTCCGGCGTCAGTCCGAACCGTTGGAACATGCCATGCACGTCGAAGAAATCACGCGGATGCTGGCGATCCATCGCGGCGACCAGCTTGCTCCCATAGAGTTCAGCGACCGCGAGGGTCGGGGCGGAGAGTGATGTCGTGAAGAGATCGCTGGCGGACTTTACCAAGGGGCGGACTTCGACCGGAAGCAGCGTGCCGCGAAACACGTGGTTGATTTCGATCTTCACCTCAATGCGGTCGCGACGCGCGAGGATCTTTGTCTCGTCACCCGTTTTGCTGCTGGCGATTTCGGCCTTGATGCCGCGGTTTTTGAGTTGGTCTTGAATCGCAGACAGCTCGGCTGCGATTTCTACGAGGGCGACATCACGCGGTGTTTGATGGGGGACGAAAACCACGTCGATATCGACAGACAGGCGCGGCAGGTCTTGCACGAAGAAGTTGAGCGCAGTCCCTCCTTTCATGGCGAAACGACCCGCGGTGAATACGTCGGGCGCAACTTCGAGCATCAGGCGAACGGTATCGACGTAGGATTTGTCCATCAGGGTTTGAGTATGAGGGTGGTGCCGTCGGGTAGTTTGGTGGACCAGCGTCCGCGCCCGCGCGGTCCAACGCCCTCACGGATCTCGGCGGCCCAATTTAGATTTAGTTCCTCCGCGAGGTTGAGGCAAAGCCGCACGACCTTCACGCGGGGACAGTGTTTGAGCAACGTCCCGAGCACATCGACGCGGACGGAGCGAAGGCCTTCCATGATATTGCGTATTTCCTCCATGCCTTGCTCGACACCCACCTCGGCGAGTAGTTCGAGGATCGCGCGCTCGGGAACCGAAACATCCGGTCCACCCAATGCCTCCGGGAGCGGCTGAAGACCAAACCCGCTCGGAAGAGATAAACTGAAAAGTTGGCGCGAAACGTAGCGGGACGAAAATCGCTCGGTGAACCACGACGGTAACGCAGCGACCTTTTCGCCCCACAACAGCAAGCGTTCGCGCGGTCCGACGTTGTGGCGCACGCCACGCCATGCCAGCGCAGTTTTGCCGCCGACATGAAGGCCGGGCAGACGTTGCGAGAGAAACTTCACCGACGTGGCCGCATCCAATTGATCGCCCGGAAACATGAACACCCCCCGGCCGAGACGCGTCAGCCACCCCGAGCGAACGTAGTAGGTCGCAAGGGAGGAGGAGACGCCCAGGGCTTGGAGAGCCCCAGCATCAAGCGGAGCCCCCCGAGGAAGGGAGGCCAGCGCCTTGATTGGATTTTTTGGAGTAGATGAAGTCACGTTTCAGCTATCGCTCAATTTCTAGGCAATCTGACTAGAAAAAACTGGAGAGATAAAGCCTGATTTAATCTATAATTCATTTTCTAGGCAATTATTGCCCCCGCGGAAACCGTGGAGGGCGGAAGCCATTTTTCTCAAACCAGCTATTTTCGTCGTCACAAAAATAGCAAGCTGAGGAAAAGAGCGGGCATTTTTTAGGTCGATCATCACTCAGTTTTCTACGCCGACGGAGCCGGAAGCGCGGGCACACTGGCGGCGAAACGTGCAACGAGTTCATCTCGAATTCCAGTCCAGGTCTCGGCGGTCATCGCCATCAATTTGGCTAAAATCTCTTTCGAGTCCGGCAGTTCGACCTTCGCCGCTCCACCGACGAGCAGCGTCGGCATCTTTCCGGCCCGTGTGCGGCGGAAATCTTCCCGACCAGGTTGGAAGCAATGCATCATCACGATGTTCGCCGTGCGATGCCCGGTGACTTTTTGGCCGATGTCGAGTGGCACGCTGGCACCGAGTGCGAGCGTGACTCAGGTGAACCGTTCACGCATTTCGTCTTTCGTCCGCACGCGACCGATACTAACCCTTATTCAATGACCAAATCATGCTGCGCCCTACGCCCGGCTACGCTGAACGACCTCGGTGCGATCAACGACATCTACAACCACTTCGTACACCAATCAACTTGCACCTATCAGGAGGTTCCTGAAACCCCGGAAGGACGTCAAAAATGGTTCACTCACCACAGCGCGCGGCATCCGGTGATTGTAGCAGAAGTGGGCGGCCAGATTGTCGGCTGGGGTTCGCTCTCCAGCTTCCATCCTCGCTCAGCGTTTCGTTTTACCGTCGAGAACTCCGTTTACGTTCATCATCAGCACCACCGGCAGGGCATCGGCTCAGCAATCCTGAGCGAACTTGTCGCACAAGCCTCCGTCCTGGGCCATCACGCCATCATTGCCGCTATCGACGGCGAACAGGCCGACAGCATCGCTCTCCACGCAAAGTTTGGTTTTCAAAAAGTCGCCCACCTCAAGCAGGTTGGCTTCAAGTTCGGGCGCTGGCTCGATGTCGTTTACATGGAGCGTTTGTTTTGAAGCAACACGACATCCCGCTCCTAACAGATCCTGAATGCGCACACTGCTGATCCCTCGGCATCGCCGACCATGAGCCGGGTAGGGGCCCTGTTTTTGCTCCTTGGCGTTGCAACTGCGGCCGTTATTCCTCCCGTCTTAACCTGTGACCACGCCTACCGTTCCCGCTTCGCCCGTCAAACGTTCGCTTTCCCTCGGCGTGATCTTTCTGACGCTGTACATCGACCTCATCGGTTTCTCAATCATCTTCCCGCTCGGTCCCGACCTGCTTCACCACTACCTCAAACTCGAAGGCACCGACGGCGTCCTCGGCTGGCTCCTGAGTTACATCGAACCCGCCGCTCATTGGCTGGGTAACGAGTCTCATCTGCCCGAGGTTCTTTTCGGCGGCATCGTCAGCTCGGTTTTCTCTATTCTCCAGTTCGTCTTCGCGCCGTTCTGGGGCAGCGTATCCGATAAACGGGGACGTCGCGGCGTGCTCCTGCTCACGGTCGCCGGCACCGCCGCCAGTTATCTGCTCTGGGCGTTCAGCGGTAGCTTTTGGTTCTTCCTGGTCACGCGAATCCTCGCCGGCGCGTTCGGCGGTAACCTTTCGGTTGCGACAGCCGCCGTCGCCGATGTCACCTCCCGCGAGGAACGTTCCAAGGCCATGGGTCTGGTCGGTGCCGCCTTCGGTCTTGGCCTCGTCACCGGCCCGCTCATCGGCGCTTTTGCCTCGCGCATCAACCTCCTCACGAACCATCCCGGCCTCGCCGACTACGGCATCAATCCTTTCACGGTGCCCGCGCTGATCGCCTTTGCCCTCAGCCTCGTCAATCTCGTTTGGATCAGCCGCCGCTTCCATGAAACGCTTCCCGCCGAAGCCCGTGGCCAGGCCGCCGAAGCCCGTTTGCGCAATCCGCTAAAAGCCATCTTCTCTCTCAACAACGAACCAGCCCGCAGCGTCAACCTCGTCGCCTTCGTCTACGCGCTCGCCTTTGTCGCCATGGAAGTTTCGCTCGTATTTCTGAGTTTCCAACGGTTCGGCTACGACGCGAAACACAACGGCTACCTCATGGGTTTTCTCGGCGTGTGCTCGATTCTCACCCAAGGCGTGATCGTGCGCCGCCTGTTGAAGAAAATGCGCGAGACGCACGTGCTCACCCTCGGCTTGCTCTGCTCGACAGCGGGTTTTCTCTGCGTGGGCTTCTCCACTTCGCCCGGCATGCTATATCTCGGCGTCGGCCTGCTCGCACTCGGCGGGGGTCTCGTTAACCCGTCCACCACGGGCCTTATTTCCCTTTACGCCAGTGCCTCCGAACAAGGCCGCGTGCTCGGCATATTCCGCTCACTCGGCTCGCTCGCGCGCGCCGTCACGCCGATTGTCGCTGGCGTAGTGTTTTATACGCTCGGGGCGAATTGGTTATATTGCGTTGCCGCCGCGCTTGCACTCAGTTCCTGTGCGCTCAGCCTAAAACTACCGCAACCCGCTAAATGACCCGCCCGCGCGTTCATTTTCAAAACTTTCTCGCTCTCGCAATTGCCTTCGCGCTGGTGCTCACCGGTTGCGTCAGCAAGCGCGACCTCAAACCCGGTCGCACCAAGATCGGCTCCAAACAGCTCGTCGTCCCCGCACAGATCGTGGGCAACCAGTTCGTTATCGAAACCAAATGGGACCGCCATGGCCCCTGGCGCTTTCTGGTTGATACCGGATCCTCCGTCACCCTCGTCTCGCCGGAATTCGCCCGCCGCTACGGCACCGGCAAAGCCGCGCTCGGCACGCCTTCCGTCCACGTCAAATCCTCCGACGGCCAGTCCACGCTCCTGCCCGCGATCACGATCAGCGGCATCGACCTCGACGACGCCCGCTTCGAAAACGTTCAGGCCCTCATCCTCGACTGTGCCGAAATCTCCGCCCACCTCGGTGTCAAAATCGACGGCGTCCTCGGCTTCCCGCTCTTTCGCGAAACCATCTTCACCCTCGATTACCCGCAGTCGCGCCTCGTGCTCGCCCCCGTCACCGTCCTGCGCGACCTCACCACCACGCGCGGCACCACGATCAAATTCACCAATTCCCAACGCACCCCCTTTATCCCGGTTCGGCTCGGCGCAGAAAACTTCATCGCCCTGATCGATTCTGGCAACGACGGCCCGCTCCTCCTCAACCTCATCGGCCTGCACCCACGCTTCAGTTTCGGTCCCCGCCCCGGCGTCACCGTCGGCACGCTCACCGGCCAGCGCACTCAGGAAATCGGCCGCCTTGAGCAACCACTCGACATCGGCCCTTACCGTTTCGAAAAGCCCATCGTCGACCTCACGGATCAGATCTCCGCCATAGGTGGCGAGATCCTGCGCAATTTTGCCGTGACCTTCGACCAGTCGCGCAACCAAGTCACTTTTTACCGCGACTCCGCGATCCCGATTCCCCCGCAGATCCGACGTGCCGCCGGAATCAGTTTCACCAAGATGCCCACCTACTGGCGCGTTGCCGGCGTGATCCCCGGCTCGCCCGCCGACACCGCCGGCGTGCAAATCGGCGACCTCGTCATCCGCATCAATGGCGAATCTGTATCCGACTGGAACCTACGCCGCTATGAATCCGTTGTCCGCCGAGCGACCGAGATCACCTACACCTTCATCAACGGCCCCAAGGAAACCCCCGTGGTCGTTCCCACCTTTGAGTTGGTTCCGTAAGCGGCCCTGACCTTCTCGCCAAAAGAAAAATGTTTTTACCTGACTTCGCCCGTTTCTTCGTGCGCTTCAATAGCGCTTCATTCGCGTTCTGGGCGATTTACACAGCGATCGATCTGCCTCCCAACATCCGAAATTATAGTATCTTGCATGAGGTTCCTAGTGCGGACGCGTTGGCAGCGCGTGATTTGGCGACGATCATTCTTAAGATCGCCCTTCAGCTGTTAATCGCCCTCGTTCTCCTCGTTAAGACCGATCAAGTCATCAACTTGTTTTCGAAGGGCTACTGGACAAAAGAGCCCAACCGGGTAGTCGGAGGTAATTAGCCTCCGGCTCCCACACCACCCGGCGTACGGGTCTGTACCGGGCGGTTTTGATCGTCTCGCGACGGAGCAGTTGCTTTTATCTAATGCTTTGGTTTCCGTTTTGGGTATCTTGCATCGAGGACTTTCACCCCGTCAGTTCACTCCCATGCCAGGCACACACCAGAGCACTACAGACAACTCCAGGGCTGCGCCCCATCGTGTCTGACCACAATCGTTCGCCAAAATGATAAAACGAACATCCATGCTGCTTGCGTTTGTGCTTGTAGGTTGTTTGGCCGCGCAAGATGAAACTTGGGCCGAGCTGCGTGCTGAGGCGTTCTCCGAACAGAAGAAACTCTGCGCTATTATTGATAGTCTATTTAGTGGGGTAGAAGTGGTTGAGTTGGTCTCGCTCGATCCATTCCCGCCGATGCGAAAGCCTGAGGACAGTGGCGATCATGTAGGGATGTATCGAGTGCGAAAACGATTTGTACTTCGAGATAGAGACGCGATCTCGAAAATAGCGGCGAGCCTTGAAGCCAGCATTACCGAAGATTTTGAGCGGGCGTTTCGCAAGGAGGGCGACATGGTTTTCCCGACGAAGTGTTTCTTTCCCCAACACGCATTTCGTATGCTATCTGACGGGAAAGAAGTATATGTACTTGTTGGTAGTCTATGCGGGAATGGCGTCATCTGGGGATTGGACGAGAGCGGCATGAGCTTTCAGGTTTCTCATTCATGGTTTGAATATGTTGAGTCGGTGTTTTCGAAGTCCGGTCTTCCACCGTCTGAAAAACAATTCCTGAGACGGACGGCGAATCGGGTAGCCGGAGGTAATTAGCCTCCGGCCCCACACCACCCGGCGTACGGTTCCGTACCGGGCGGTTCTGATCTGGTTACTTCGCTTTCACCTTCGTCTCGGGAGCTTTCCCCTTTGGCGTTGGTTTCGGCGGGTAATGATAGGCGGTCAATTGGGCCTGTAGATTAGGCACCCCTTGCTTTTCTTTTACCAATGTACCGTATCATTTGGACTTTTGTTTTGTGATCCGTGGTGGGGATGATGCTCCGCATCGTCCGCGGCGCTTGCGGAGCAAACGCCCTACCTTTCAATCCTCAGCGGATAAAAACCAAACCGCTCTAGCTAAAGTCTAAATTTGGAGGGACACTAGTATAACCATTCGTTCGTCATCGCGCCTTGCACGATGCTGTTGCGGCTCATCCGCCAGCAGGCTTTCCGGCTGCGGCTGGCCAGAGGCACGTCTGACTTCTTCGCTCCGAGGCGCAGCAGGGCTCGCCGCCGTGTCGGCGCGCGCTTCCACTGCTTCCAGTAACATTGCCGAACTCTTCGGCGTATTCATTTATCCAACTTGAGCACTTGTTCGGCTCGCCGCCCGTTGCACGGGCATCACATGTCACTTAATAGGTGACATGTTTTCCTCTCTTCGCCCTGGAAAACGTCACCTATTAAGTGACATTTTGAAGATGCACCGCGGGACTGGCCCGGCGCTAGAGTGGACAAGGCGGCGGGCTTTCCCCTTCCCTTATTTCCAGATCACGGGCTTGCTTCGACCGGCACACGTCACTTAATAGGTGACATGTCTCACCGCAAAATCGCCCCCGTTTCGAGCTTCCGAGTGAAATTGTTGAGGTGATCGTCGCCGCAACCGTCGAGATGGCGAAACACTCGACCAAGGCGTATCGGTTAGGGCGGCGACGCGCGAGAGGCGGGGCGACCCTTCGCCCCGGCAAGGACACGCCGCTATGGAACGAACTGCGCGCGCAATTGCGTCCCGAACTGCGGAAATAGGGTCAACAGGGAATGGCGCTAAGTTAGTGTGTAACTTATTGCACATAAATTAGTTAAATATTAAACCGGCATGGTATCTGCTTACTGGATACGTATGGAAAATTCGACCCCTTTTCTGCCCGGTTTCACTCAGCGCCTAGGCCGTCGGCGCTGCAC
>JANNHA010000121.1:0-3397 GCA_031404135.1 Verrucomicrobiota bacterium
GATTCATCGAGCCATCAACTTCCAGTAGCATGTTTTTCGCTATGGCTCTAACGTTTTCAGGGGTAAAGCTGCTTTCGAGTCCGTCGATCGACACTATCGTTAGTTTGCCTTCACTCGTGGCCTAACTTAGCGCCATTCCGGTCTGACCCCTACCACTGATACCATCACTGATATCTCCACCCCACCACTATCATGAAGAATCGAACACTCGAACGCGCACTCTACGGACCGACCATCTACGAGGTGACGATTGGCTTCTTGTTGAGCATCTCTCTCGGCGCTGCGTTGGCTGTGTTATTTTTAATTTTCAAGCCCGCCGAAGTCGTCGCGGAGCTGCCCAAAGAAGATGAACGCCAGATTGACCGCGTTTATTATGTGGCGGGCACGGCGGATCAATCGAAGGGCAAGCAATGGATGCGCAAACGTCAGCTGCTGATCGATAGCATGCCGGGCGAGATCTCGTTTTCGGAGGACGATTTGAACGTATGCCTCATGTCCAGCACGGACGCCGGAAAGCAGGCTACCGAAAAACAGGCCAAAGCTCTGCTTGAAGCCGCTGCCAAGACCGCCGCTGCCAAACCCGTTGGCAAACCCACGAGCAAATCCGGCAACAAATCTGCAGCAGCCGCTGTCGCCGCTCCCGCGATCGCGCCGACTCCGGAGGAATTGCCGCCTGAAGAGCTGATCACCCCGTCAGTACCCAATTTCCGGATACGCGACGGTGTGGTGCAAATCGGGCTGGAGAGCACGATCAACCCGTTGGGCTATGTGTTCCCGGTTGTTGTCCAGGCGCGCGGCGGTTTTGTGAAACAGGACGACATGTTTGTTTATGTGCCCGAGACGTTAATGATCGGTTCGTTTCCGCTGCATCGTTTTCCCCATGCGATCGAGTATCTGATGAAATATTTGACCGAGAAAGCGACGACCAGCGAGGCCATGCCAACCGAACTCCTGGCCGCGTGGAAGAAGGTCAGGAACATCGCGGTCGAGGGCAAAGTCATCAAGGTGACGATCTGAGACGGCGTTCTGCGCGCGCGAACGGAGTCGTCATTCGTTTATTCCGACGCTGCTGATTTGCAGCGCAGGTTTTCACCGTGAGCTTGCGCCCGATGTGGTTTGCCGCGCAAGTTGTTGGCCATCGTGAAAGCTTCCGAATTCTTCCAGCTCCCTGTTTCGCTGCAATCGTTTGCCGCTTCCTTTCTGCCGGATGCCGCGCCGTGGGAATGGCTGCGAGCCATCGGCCCGGCGTTGAAGGCGTATTCGTTTCCGGCTTCGCCGCCCGTGGTTCCGCCGGGGGTGGCGCTGGAGGGTCAGGTTTATATCCATCCGTCGGTTCGGTTGCCCGCCAGCGCCACGATTATCGGTCCGGCGTGGATCGGTGAGGGCACGGAGATTCGGCCGGGCGCGTTCATCCGCGGCAATGTCATCATCGGCGCGCGCTGCGTGATTGGAAACTCCTGCGAATTCAAAAACGCTCTGCTGCTCGATGGCGTGCAAGTGCCGCATTTCAGCTACGTGGGCGATTCGGTCCTTGGCAATGGCGCCCATCTGGGCGCGGGCGTAATTTTGTCGAACCTACGGCTAGATCAAAAACCGATTTCGGTGCGTCTGCCCGATTCGGTTGCCGACACTGGTCTGCGGAAATTTGGCGCCATTCTGGGCGACAACGCCGAAGTCGGCTGCAACGCCGTGCTTCAACCCGGCACGATTATGGGCAAGCGCGCGCTGGTCATGCCGACCGTGGCGTTTGGCGGCTATCTGCCTCCGGCGACGATCGCACGAGTGCGGGAGACAATCATCACGCAACCGCGCCGCGATTAAATTCTTTCTCGTTCTCTTTATCTTTCTTGTTCTGCTTTGCGGATCGAGAAAGAGAACGAGAAAGATAAAGAGAACGACTGACGCCCCACCAAAAAATTTCCATGCGCATCCTATCCGGCATCCAACCTTCGGGCACGCTCCATATCGGCAATTATTTTGGCATGATGCGGCCCGCCATCGAACTGCAGACTCGCGGCGAAGCGTTCTATTTTATTGCGGACTACCATTCGATGACATCGTTGACCGATGCGGTGCAACGCCGACAAAACTCGCTCGACGTCGCGCTCGATTTTCTGGCCTGCGGACTTGATCCCAAGACGAGCGTTTTCTACCGCCAGAGCGATCTGCCCGAGGTGTGCGAGCTCACCTGGATACTTGGCACGCTGACGCCGATGGGCCTGCTCGAACGAGCCCATAGCTACAAAGACAAAACCGCCAAAGGCATCTCGCCCAATTTCGGACTTTTTGCGTACCCCGTGCTCATGGCGGCGGATATTCTGATGTACGATGCGAACCTCGTGCCGGTCGGCCGCGATCAGAAGCAGCACGTCGAAATGACACGCGATATCGCGATCAAATTCAACCAAACCTACGGCGAGACGTTCGTCATTCCCGAGTCCGAAATCCGCGCCGAGGTGGCCGCTGTGCCCGGCCTCGACGGTCAGAAAATGAGCAAAAGTTACGGCAACACGGTGGAGATTTTCGGCGACGAAAAAGCCATCCGCAAAAAGATCATGGGCATCAAAATGGATTCGCGAACGCCCGCCGAACCCAAACCCGATGCCGACCAAAATCTCGCGATCCAGTTGCTCAAACTTGTGGCACCGGCTGACGTTTCCCTTGATTTCGAAAACCGCCTGCGAGTGGGAGGGCTTGGTTACGGCGATTTGAAGAAAGCGCTCTTCGAACATTACTGGAATCATTTCGCGCCGTACCGCGCGCGTCGGGCCGAACTCGCCGCGAATCTGGATTACGTGAACCAAGTGCTCGTCGATGGCGCCCAACGCGCCCGCGCGGTCGGCGGTGCCGTGCTGCAACGCGCGCGCAAAGCCTGCGGCTTGGTGTGACCGAGCAGGTTCGGTAATCTGAACGTTGACGAAAGCGGCAACCGTGTCGGGTTCGGCGTGTGTGCTCGCGGGATTGGGAAGTTTGCCCTGGCGGAGAGGGTGGGATTCGAACCCACGGAACCTTTCGGTTCGCCTGATTTCGAGTCAGGTACGTTAGACCACTCTGCCACCTCTCCTAACTCAGGGAGGCGAAACCGTAGGGGCCGAACGTGAAAAAGGAAGCCGAAAATTTGCCCTTCGCTCGTTCAGTTGTTTTCGTCTTCGATGCTGGCTGGCTCGATCCGGTTGGCCGGCAAATGCTGCGGCAGAAAAAAGTAATAGCTCATCAGCCACCAGCTCCGCGATGAACGGTAAAACAGGATGGGGAAAATGATCCTAAATCCCGCAGTTGAGGATCAAGGGATTGGTTTTGGGAGCCAGTCGTCGGGATTGTTTGGGTTATTCCAGCACAGGTAACGTTCGAATCGCTGTTGCAGGTCCAACTGCGGCGCAATTGAACTGAGCCAGCG
>JANNHA010000122.1:0-76668 GCA_031404135.1 Verrucomicrobiota bacterium
GATGTCTTTCATGTACGCGAGCGGTTCTTTGCCGTGGCGCTGGCACGACACGATCAGCGAGTAGAGGATCGCCGAGCGCTGGCCGGCTTCGGGATGGCCGATAAACAACCAGTTTTTCTTCCCAATGCACGAGGGGCGGATTGCGTTTTCAACCAGGTTGTTGTCCAGCCGCGTCTCGCCGTGTCGCAGGTGCGCGCTGAGCGGGGCCCACTGGTTGTTCAGGTAATCGCACGCTTTGCCCAGTGCCGATTTGGGCAACACGCGTTGTCGGGTCCACAACGCGAGCCGTTTCAAGCTTTCCATCGTGCGAGCGAGACCTTCGGGTTTCAGCCGTTCTTGGGTGCGTTGCGCGGGTTCGAGTTTTTGTTCGTCCCATGCGCGTTCGCGCCGGTACATCTGGCCGATCAGGCGCAGGAAGCCTTTGGCGATGCGTGGATTCTCGGCTTGGGCTTCGAAAAAGTATCTTCGGGCGTGCGCCAGCAGCCGACCCACACGACCGCGGGGTGCAGGCGGGCGTACGCGGCGTAGGCACTCCCAAAATTTCTTCCGGCAGGCCCAGCCGTGCTAAACGAAAAGCAGGTCAACGCCATCGCCGCCAAGATCGAGGCCCGATGCCGTGACGTTGAGTATTGAGCACGCCGTTAGCTTTCAAGAGGGGAGTCAGCTGAGCATTTGGATACCCATTTCGCGGATTACACCAAATCCACAAGGAACGGGCGCAACATTTTCAAAATTAGATTTCTCGCCCGAACCGGTTCTTGGCCGATTAATCTTTATGTCGGCGGCCGCCATGAGCGGTGACGAGACCCCGCTTCACTATCCCGTCGCGCTGGCCCTCTCAGAGTAAAAAGCTGAGAGGCGACCCTCGGAGTCGTATCTGCGAAGCCCCTGCCGTTCGTCACGGGCGCCCCCCCCATCCGAATTCCGCCGCGTGCGCAGCGCGGCACAGCTCCAGGCTGCAATCCTGATCTTCACTCAATTATTCATTTCATGTCATTATCTTCAATCAACGGTTTCTGGAATTTCGGCGCATCGGCGACCATCTCCGAGAATAACTTCGTTCATAAATCACTCTCAAACTGGGCCCTTAATTTCGCCGTCGGCTGCGGGCACGGCTGTCGCTATTGTTATGTGCCAAGCGCGTCGGTTAACAAACAAGCCGCCAAACTTACCGATCTCGGGATAACCAACCCAGATGGACAGTGGGGCGACTACACGTTTCTAAGAACTTGGGATGAAGCGGCTTTTTTGAAGTCGCTCAAAACAGCTGAGAACACGCCCCGCGAAAAACTTAAGCCCGACGGAAATCGAGCGATCATGTTGTGCAGCACCACGGATGCTTATCAGTCGCTGCGTGACAAAAAACTACACGCTCATCTACGACGAATGGTTCGGCGCAGCCTCGAACTGATCCGCGATAACAGCACGCTTAACGTACGAATTCTCACTCGCAGTCCTCTTGTCCGCGAGGATTTCGACCTGCTCACCACACTCGGTGATAGAGTCATGCTGGGTATGAGCATCCCGACGTTGCGAAACGATCTCTCAAAGATTTACGAACCAAACGCTCCGGCACCAACGCAGCGACTCAAAGTGCTGCACGAGGCACAGCAGCGCGGTATTCCGACTTTCGCAGCAATGGCGCCGATCTTTCCCGAGTCTGACGAGGCGGACATTGCTGAAACGCTCCTTCGAATCGAGCAGGCGCTGCCGCTCACGGTATTTGCCGAACCAGTGAACATCCGCGCTCAAAACATTGAACGCATAAAGTCACACGCTGAATCACTCGGTGTGAC
The DNA here is from genome assembly GCA_031404135.1 of Verrucomicrobiota bacterium. GTDB lineage: Bacteria > Verrucomicrobiota > Verrucomicrobiia > Opitutales > Opitutaceae > JADKHC01. The sequence goes on from JANNHA010000122.1 coordinate 1,797, forward strand.
GCTGCGTTCAGAGGTGTTTTCAACACCCGAAGCATGGCAAAACTACGCGATAAAAACCCTCAGGACAGTTGAACGACTCTCAGAGCGTTTCCATCTCTCAGACCGTTTACACCTTTGGCCCGACAAAACGCTTGGCACTGGCGTCGCTCTGAAACGCCTTCCGGCCGCCGATCGCGACGCGCATTCCGCGTGGTTGGGCAAGTGTTGGTCTCGTGTGAGCGAATGGCCGAATATGAATGACCACCGGCGCGCCTAAGCCTTCAACCATCCCCACTATGACAACACTCAATGAAATCTACGTTGCACTGGACGAACTGCGAATCGAATTGGCAGATACAATCGACCGCGAACGAATTGTGGTTATCCTTGACGCATTAAAATATCACGTCGGACACGAACACGACGTTTTCCAGTGCGCCGAAGATGACCGTCGTCAGGCACAGTTAGAAGAAGAAAGCGTTCGCGCAGACGACCCCCCAGTCGGATAATCTAGCTATAACACGTGCTGCAACCGCAGTTTCTTCAGCTCCCGAGTGCCTTCAGGAAATTGACCATCCGCGTTTTTAATTCAGACGCAGCGTGCCTAGATAAAGCACGCTCAATCACCTCAGCCGGCAATTTCTCACCAGCTGGTAATTCCACAGAAATTCCGAGGTCTGAAAGTGCCGTCATCAGTTCAGTTCGATTGATGCGGTCTCCACTCACGCGCACCCCAAGGGCTTCTAAAAACGGGTTCCTTCCTGAAGTAATCCATATACCAACTGCACCCTGCGTCGCTACCGAGCGTCTGGTAATATAGTCCATGTTTAAAAGTGAATATGCACTTGCCTAAAGTTACTAGTTATTGCGCCCATCGGTGAGCGCGCCAGACAGGATTGTTGTCTAACGCCGCATCCAACATCGCAGCGAATCGGGATGGCTCAAATCTCGTCTCCTCCGCTAGTCGGAAAAGGTCCTGCCCAGAAAACAATGCAATTAGCTCTTTTGGATAGTTAAACCATGCAGGGCGCGGAATTTCGTGACCAAACGTGGTTTGAGTAAGGAACAGCGCTATCATCGCAAGTTCATCCAGGCTTGCGCCGGTGGGATGCGGATTTGCCGTCCACTTTCGAAGGGCGAAGTTGACTGCCTGCAAAGCCACAAAATCAGTGAGTGCCTCTTCTGTTTCTCTAGTCATGGTGTGAAACGGTTAGTACTGGCGGGCTTGGGGCTAGTGATTACCTGTGGTGTGGGCTTAAAGTCCAAGGTCCGGTAACAAGCGTAAGAGGTCTTCGACTTCTAATGTCCCTGCATCGGTGGCGAGTAGCTCGATGGGTTTTTTGCCGTTGAGGGCGGGTGCCGGCGTCGCGAGCCACTCGTTTATCCACGCATCGTCGGTGAACAGGGTTGCTGCGGCGGCGCGGATGCGGCGTTCGCGGGCTGGTCCCGCGATCAAGTTTAAGAACGCATCGGCTTTTGCCCAGAGATAGATTGGCTCTAGCCCAGCTTGAGCAAGCAGCGCCTCAAGGGCATTTGCGTCGAGCGGGTCGCCTCCCGGCAGTGTCACAACGTCGGTTAGGTCGAGATCGGCGAATGCCTGCTCAACCTCACGTCGCGGGACGACGTACCGTTGGTTTTCGCGATCGAAGATAGCCCTCGGTCCGGCAGACGACAGTCGCGGAAACGGCGCGAGCACCGACACCGACCACCAAGAGGTAGTGCCGTAGATCCGCGTGATGTCACGGCATGTTAGGTAATCCATATCTATTCAGCTATGCGTCCGATTTTTCGGAGCTTTTACTTGTAGCGAGCTGCGATTTCAGGAGAGACCAGGTCGCATGGCACCTTTGGGAATCGGAGGCAAAGCGTGCCGCTCTTCTCGAACACACGGCAATGCCTCGAATCTTTGTCCATTTTGCCACATATTTTTCCATTTTCATCGTTTCGGTATCGGGAGATCTGCGAGAACCACCTCGCAGTATTTCCCGCTTTTGAAGGCTAAGCTAGCTGCATAGAGAGTGGCCTCACAGTCTGGATACGGCGTCAACGCCAATAGCCGTTTCATGCCCGATTTTCGGTGGTTGTGGTAGAAAAAGATGACTCTGCCAGATGCGCATGCTGCCATTGCTCGGCCAAGGTACCGCCGCAAATCGCGCTCTTTGACGAGCCATGGAGTCTTGCATGAAGCCGTCATACTTTGAGAGGTAATAGTTGTTTAACTCGGCGCCGAAACGTCACGAGGTAGCCCTCTTTTCCCCAGATCCTACTAAACCTAATCTTATCGCCCGATCTAAAGTCGAAAAGGGTGATGACTGATTTCGGAAACCGCAGGTAAATCTTACCGTCCTTTTCCAACACGCGGGCAGTGCCACGGACCTTGATCCAATTTTTCATAGATTTTGAACGGTAAGTGAGCCATTGACGATGACAGCGTATTTTCGAGGACCGCTTCCAATATTTGTATCCAAACATACACTACCATTATTCGCCGTACGTACGTCTCTCGACGGCGTATGCCCAACGAGCTGCCGAATAGGCCATCTTTCTTCACGCCAATCGCACCAGACGAGGCCTCCCGCAGGATCGTAGCCGCCACGGGCGCGACCAATAGCGACGAACCAGTGCACGCGCTTTTCCAAAAACAAGCTGCGCGCTTTTTTTGCTTCTTCATCGAGCCACGATACAATTTCGACTCCTGGCGGAACCCAGTGCCTCGCTAGTCCGGCATGGGTGAGCAACCAGCCATCTACCCAGGCGTGAAACTTGAATTTGTCTACGTCGCCTAGATCAAGAACGCGAGCGATGATACGCTGCTTTTCTGAAGTCCACCCTGGGCAAAACGTGGCGTCGCTTGGCCAAAAATACGAGATATCGTGATTGCCGAGCAAATGTGCACGGCGAGGTTTTTCGAGGCTTGTTTTTAGCCACTTAACCGTCCGGCGCGTTTCGGCCAGCACGTCGCCAAAAGAGTCGAAATAGTCACCGAGGAAAACCGTGAGATCTGGGCATTCACGATCGATCATTCTCTCGATTATTTTGAGCGTCTCCTGAGACGGCTGATGCAGGTCAGGGACGACAATTGTCTTGGCCATGGGTAATGCCCTCGTGTGGTGCGCTGCCTCCAGTTAGGCCGCGAGAACGGCTGCTGCGTCGCGTGCGAGACGTTCAATCTCACGCCGAAAAACGAAGATCCGAATCTCACCACGCTCAAGATTGATATACGCAATTGCCGCCCACCACCTCGCGGAAACGCGGCCCCGTGAGGCTGCATTTAAATAAGCTCCGGTTTGAGCAATATCACATCCGCGGGGTCTATCTGGAATTTTAGCGACGACTTTCAATTCGACGATACCGGTCCATCCATGGCCATTAACGACAATGTCTGCGCGACCACCGGGCGCACCTTCCAAACCACGAAAACGTTTTTCTGGGATCAGCGTTTCTGCACCCAAAGTGCGGAGTTCAGCGCGCAAAATCGCGATGACCGGCCACAAGCGACGCTCACGGGGAGTAAGCACCTTGTTGTCGCTGAGGCGAACCAGTGCGGCGTGTAGTTGGCAGCCATCTAAAAATGGATCGCCAGTGCCAAGTTGTGGCGGCAGCGAGAGCATTCGCTCTTCGTCATGGGGGATATTAAGTTCAAGGTTTCTGCGGGATTTTAGGAGTTCGGTGATGTACATGTTTTGAGTTAAGTTTTGCTTTGCGAGAATCACCTTCGCGAAATCATCAATATTTGAAGTTGACAATCAGACAAGGAAAATCGTCATTTTAACTATGGCAAGACATGTAAGACAATCAACGCCTAAGACCCAGAAATTTCTAAGCGAAATCATCAAAAAACATTACGGTGGCTCCGGTACCCGCCTAATTTACGCAACAGGAAACGCCCTGGATAAAGGCGCAGTCTCACGTGTCCTAATGGGCACACGCCCAGCTACACCTGAATTCGTCGGGACAATTCTCCGAATTCTTACCCCCGAACTCGGCATCAAACTCATGACTGCACTACTCAGTGATACTGCGGATCATGCCGCACAAGGTTTTGGTGTAACTGTCAAAATGAGGTCATCAACATGAGTGATTACATCGAACAGATGGATCAGGCGTTTTGCATAGCGAAAGAACGCGCAACTCAAGAGGCGGACCGCCGTAATTCAAAATTATCCCTGCGCTGCGATCGCTGTACATCTGATTCGTATGTTCCGGGTTTGGAATGCTGCGATTGTGGCTTTATTAGTTTTAATAGCTGGATCGTCGTTCGTAGCGATGATTGGGGGTATTGTCTAGTTCCACTCGCGGCACAGCGCACTGTGCTAGCCACTTTTCATATAGATTTTTGATTGATCCCCTTGGCTAAAGAGGAAAATGACAGCCCTTCGGCCTGTCATTTTCCTTGGTCGATGTCCTTGGCGATCCTTTCGGCATGGTGCTGAAAGGGGAACTATGACATCAAACCAAAACAAAAATTATCGCGTCACTTTCTCTCGCAGTGGTGACGCACTTATCACAAGCACACCCACGGTGTGCCTATTTCTTCCGAAGGACCAAATTACGGTCTTTCTTCAATCGCCAATTCAGGCGCCCAAGCCTGAAAGTATTATAGGCCTGGGAGTTTGCGCCGCCTTGATGATGGTCGCATCTGGAGCAAAATTCGCACGCCAAACGGCACCCGAGACTCTTTCAGAGGCGGCTGATCACCATGCGATCCTGCTGAGATTTGAAACGCCAACTCGCATTGTCGTTCTCTATTCCTCCAGCGATGAAATCTTCGCCTGTGAAGAATTCATCGAGGAACAAAATGCACATCTAATTGTTACCCCTAATCGGTACAATGTGTGTCGGCAAATCGCCTCACCGGTGCTCGCTGAATTTGGGCATTCGCTGGCGAAACGACAGCTAGACCAAGATCCAAATGTTATCGATTTAATCGCCATTGCTGAGGCAGTTCGTCAGCAGCTCAAAAAAGGACAATCACTATGAATAACGATACTATAAATGACGACCCGTGGCTACTTGACCTCCCTGTTACGCCACGATTTCTCGATCATCACGATATTCCACCTGTCGGTTTTTGCAGGTTCGATAAAACGATCCGCATGCCAGACATTGTAACTCCACGTGATGCATTAGCCCGCACCGCCACCGCTTTCCCCGGCGAGTTTATTTTGGCGGAACAGATCTTCGCACCCGCGGAATGGCGACTACTCCTATATCTAGATTCCTTCCGGTGGTCACTACTTTGCGACCCAACTTTTGATCCGTCTGAATATATTCGTCACGCGATTGATGGGGTATTCGGAATGCCGCCGAGCAATTTTGTCGGTGCTGACCCTGACATCATACTCGCTGGGTTGATAAAACCCGTCACAGATTGCGACCGCGACACGGCAAAAGCGGTGTGGCTTATTTTATCTTTCGTGCGATCACTCGTGCTCTCCCAGGCCGAGGTTCTGCAATTGGAGTGGTGGCGTCGATCGTGGTGGAGAGAAGCACTCCACGGACAGGTTGTAGTTTAAATCTTAAACCCAATGGGTGGCGAAATTGTTTCTATTTGTTAGGTTTCGCTGCCCTCTTTCCTAGCCCCTTCCCCAGTTTTCTCCGCACCTTGTCAAAATCGACAATTTGTGGAGGACACCGTGAACCCTTCCGCGATTCCTGCCTTTCTCCTGTGGGAGCATGCTGCGCACCGGCGTTGCTCGCTCCGCCAATTCGTGGTGGGTCTTGCCTTCCATGATGGAGATGAAAAATGACTCTGGGCATCCAGCTTCGCCGGCCACCCGACGTCGGTAACTTTTCTTCTCCGAGGCATTGAGAAGTGTCTTGGCGTAATCAGACGTTTGTTCATGGTTAGCTATCATAAACAATATCCGAGAACTAACTATGGCATCTTGATCAGGCTGCAACTAAGCTTGATTTTGGCGCGTGATCCTGTTTCGGATTACCATGGAGATGAAAAACTTAATGAATTGGATTCCGGTTTCGACTTTAACCTTACTGTGTGGGTTATTCTGCGCTTCGTGCGCCAGTAATGATTTCAAGAGATTCTACACTGATTTCACCAAGACAGCTTCACCCGATGTCATTGCCAAGCTGTTCGAGCCGTATTCAGGTTCGTCCACGGTTTACAGCACCAATAATCCAGAAGCCGATGCTTACTCGCTAGCCTCAAAGGGGTTTCAACTACTCGGAAGCTCCGGTTTCGAGAGTGCGGGAGTCGTGACCAACGACATGCTCCTGAGCCAGGCAAAAAGCGTAGGAGCAGATATTGTTTTATGTCAGAGCGCTTATGTGCGCAGCGAGCAAGGGGTTCGGGCTGTGCCAATCTATAATCCAGGTCAAACCACCACGACTAACGCCAATGGGGTTGTAACCGCTGACGCTTATGGCACTGGCGGCAGTGGTCATGCGACCGCAAATTTCTATGGGGCCGCTACGACTACGACGTCAGGGACATTCTCCACCCAGTTTGTTCCGCAAACCTACCACCGCTACTCACACAACGCATGGTATTGGCGTAAAGCAAAGCCGCGCATGTTCGGTGCGGATATTGACGACCTCCCGGAGGCCGAAAGGCGGCGCCTTGGCCGGAATACTGGCGTTTTCATAAAATTGGTCGTTATCGATAGCCCGGCTTTTCGGGCTAACCTTTTCTCAGGAGATATCATCATCAAGATAGGGACTGACGAAATTTATTCCGGGCAGGACTTTTCTTCCAAGATTGAACGCTACGAGGGCACCAAAGTTCCCTTTACGATAATCAGAGATTCCGTTGAGAAAGTCCTAGATGTCCAGCTGGGTTTGAAGCCCAAGGATAAGTAAAACGCCGGGCCGAGTATCCCGATTACGAACCTGCCTTGGATTTTAAGAAGGCGCGATCCGTGGCTGATTAATTGAGCAGTGGTGGTCTATTCATCACGAGCAAGTTCCTGAAAGAAGGGCCGCATCCCTGCCGGAACATAGCGGATATCGACCATCAGCAGAATCGACCCACGGGTGATCTGATCTCTACTCGATTCACCGATTCACCGTGTATCCATAAAATAACGACAAATACAGATTAGAAAAGCCGTTTCCTTCTTGTCGGTTTGCGGAAAGGAGTTGGCACCTCCAGCGTCCCAGCAATTACCTCGTGTAACGATCCTGCACGCTCTTCGTCGCCGGACGAAAGCCCCGCCTGTTGAGCAAAGGTACTCCAGCTTGCGACACTCTTTTTCACCCCGTCATCGATCGTTTTGAAATCACTATCTGACACCCCGAATTCTGATACCAATTCAAATAAAGCAGAGACCCTGGGCGATTTGCCGAAGGTTACTTCGGAAAGCCCGTTGAATTTTTGATTTAGAGAGTAATTAAGGGTTAGGTCATAAGCCGGCGAAAGACACCACTGACCGCTCGCATCATCATAGATGAACGAATGGTTTTTCGCATGATCGTCGGCGTTACCTGCGCGGACGTTGAAAATCATGCGACGCACGCCCTCAAGCAGTTCAGCACGGTTCTGCGACAGGGTGCGTGTCGTGCTGAGAAAATGACGATAACTCAGGTTATAGGTCTCGTGAAGCCCTGCGAGTGTGGTGAGGTGAAGCCTTCGCTGGCTTCCCGCGACAACATCAAATCGATCAACAAAGAAATGGTAGCGAGGACGCAAAGGATCAGCCGTTTCTTTGAGCACTTCGCATTTCGCGGTACGGATGCCCGAAGCCCGGGCCATCTGCATGTAGGCGTATTCCATGCGTCCATCTGTACTGGGCCGCGCAGGATCGTCTTCGCAATCGAGCTTGATGATGCCAAGGCGCGCGTCCTGAAATTCCCGTGTCTTTGCGGCAACATTGCCATTACAGAGCATGGTGCCGTCGGGAAGCAGCGCGACCGAAGCTTTGGGAAACGCTCCGCCGGCGGTGCCGGCTTCACGCAGGTGCACAAAGGCCTCGGGTGGTGATTTACGAAGAACCTCCTGCGCTTCACGGCATAGCAGGGTGGGAGTTACTCGATCCCACGATTTCGAATCTGCTTCGTCGGGGATCGACGGTTTGAAAGACAAGGCACCAATGCCGCGAGAGCCAACCCATGCGAGCATGTTTAATGGTGTTGGTGGCACATTGTCCCTGAGAAAATCCAGCATCATGATGCTGTTGCCCCATTGATCCGGCAGACAATCACTCAGAAATCCCGGCAGTTGCTCAAATTTTGTATCCGAGCAGTGGTAAAGCGGTTCATCAAAAGGAACTTTAAGCGGTGACAGATTGTGACGCGTAGCGAGCCACTCGCGTGTGTAGCCAAATTCCGGCGTACCTCGGTTTATGACCTTCCCGACAAGGCGGGCATCATACCAATGAACCCCGAGAGTAGTTGTATTCAAATTTGCCATACTCATGTCGTCCCGCCCGTTGCTGGCTTCTTGGCTCGCGCTCTTTGCCGAACCACTGGAGCGTCGATCGTTTCGAGCGTCTGCATTTTTTCGGCCGGTGGGAGTAAATCGGATATGCGATCGTGAAAGCCAAAAACGCTTAGCAAACGAACCAGGTTCATGAGGGTGATATTGCCATAACCGGTTTCGAGGTTTTGGTAGCCCGCTTTTGAAAAGCCGGCCCGAGCAGCGGCCTCGGTCTGCGTCCAGTTACGGCTGAGGCGGTGGTCTTTTAGCCGTGTCAGAAACACCCTGACGGCATCTCGTTCTGAAGGGGACGATGTCATTGCTCGTGTCATGTAAAGCCTAACAAAATAGGTTTTAACTCGTGAAATTCAATATAAATACTAGCATAATAGGTTTTAATTAGGTCGAGCTTACCCGTTATCTTCGGTTTCGGAGACATTTTGTTTGGATTCACTCCCCCTCACGCACATGGACTGCGACGAGCTTTGGGCTTCCATTCTCGTCCGGTGCGGCGGGGGTGGTCGGTTTCGGCAGCCAATCTGCTAGCACCGCCGAGCAAGCTGATAGGACCCTGCACCAAATGGTTCTTGATTTTGAAACCAAAAGCACCTACTTTTGGTTTCAATCTAGAGATGCCAGAATCATCACAAAGTACTGATAATACGGTCCGTAGTCGGATTTATGGACATGGTAGGGGTTGGGTCTTCACTCCCAAGCATTTTCTTGCCTTAGGGAGCAAGTCAGCTGTTGCCTCGACGCTACACAGGCTAAAAGCGGAAGGGACGATTCGCCAGCTCGCCCGCGGGCTATATGATTACCCGCAGCAAGATCCTGTGTTGGGCACCGTTACACCCGCCGCTGATGCCGTCGCGCGAGCATTGGTTATTCGCGATGCCATTCGGCTTCAGCCTTCGGGAGCCTACGCAGCCAATCTTTTGGGGCTTTCCGAACAGGTGCCTTCGCGTGTCGTTTTTCTGACTGACGGCCCAGCCCGAAAGGTGAAATTCGGTAAACGGGAAATAATTCTCCAGCATACGACGCCGCGCAACATGGCCACTGCGGGCCGTAAGAGCGGGACTATCATTCAAGCCCTGCGGCATCTCGGTCAGAAACAGGTAGACGACGGCGCGCTCGCCATCCTTCGCCGACAAATCGGCGACCAAGACCGTGATACCTTGCGCAAGGATCTCGTCTATGCGCCGGCCTGGATAGCCGACTTGCTTCGGCCGCTGCTCGATGGATCATCGAGAAGCTGATGAACACCTTTCTCGAACTTCCGCCTGAGCGGCGCCGACTCGCCTTCCAACAAGTAGACGAGTCAATGGGGTTGCAGGCTTTCAGCGTGGAAAAGGATTTTTGGGTCTGCTGGGTACTGCGCGAACTGTTTACTCTGCCCGGTGTTGGCGGAGCATCTCACTTTCAAGGGTGGCACTTCGCTCTCCAAAGCTTGGCGCGTGATAGAACGCTTCTCAGAGGATATCGACATCATCATCGACAAGGCACCGCTGGGTTTCGCCGGCGATGCCTCTCCCGACCAAGCCCCTAGCAACAAACAACGCCGCGTCCGTCTCGAAAATCTAATGGCAGCTGCAAGTGGCTGGGTGCAGGGAACGCTTCAACCCGCGCTCGCGGCTCGGTTCACAGCAACACTCGGTTCCACTGAATGGAAACTGGAAGTTGATCCAGACATGGCGGATGGTCAGTGCCTGCTTTTTCACTACCCCTCGGTTTTTTCAAAAAACTTAGCGGGCTACATTCCGCCGCGAGCGAAAATCGAACTCGGCGCACGCTCCGACGATTGGCCGGCAGAGCCCAAAATACTGGCTTCATACGTGCTTGAAAAATTTCCTGCCTTGGGTCGCGAACCCTCGGTCCCCGTGAGAGTACTGGCGGCCGAACGCACCTTTTGGGAGAAGGCTTGTCTCCTGCATGAAGAGACCTTTCGTCCGCCAGACAAACCACGCAAGCTACGCATGGCGCGGCATTATTATGATCTATGGTGTCTGCTCTCTGCTGGAGTAGGCGAGCGGGCACTAAGTGATATGAACCTCTTTGCTCGTGTCGCCGAGCACCGCGAGATTTTCTTCCGCCATTCGTGGGTTGATTATACTACGCACAAGCCTGGCACTTTTCGGTTGGTTCCGCCGGCTGACCAATTGGCGGCTTGGGAATCCGACTTTGCCGCCATGCGCGGGCCAATGTTTTTCGGTACCGTGCCGGAATTCCCTGAAATTCTCACCACCGTGCAGAAGTTCGAGCAGCGTTTCAATCAACTCGCTACACGATGATGATCATGATCGTGATGATGACGACGATCGCGACGATGAGGAAGACGACGACAACAATGGTGACGAGGTTAACCGCAGTGCAATTCCCACTGCTCCCGCCCTTTTGGCTCCGCCTTGCAGCGGCGGAGTATAATTGGAGCATAGTTCGTCGCTCTGAATGGGGTGTTCTGCAACTAAATTACATTTACAAGATTTGCAACTAACTGATTATCAACAAACTAATGAAATCCAAGAATACTAACCACGCGGTTCGAATCCCCGTGGGGACGCCATGGTAGGTACTTATTATTAAGTACTTAACTTTTCGGTGACGTTAGGTTGCCAGTTGACGCCGCAACCTAAGCATAAATAACGCAGAATTTATCGTCGGCCGTTTCGAAAATCGGAACGAGAAAACCTCGTGGCGAGTGTCGGGCCGGCTCTACGGAGAGCGCATCCGAAAAAACTTCAAGACGCGGGAAAACGCGGCTGCCGAAAGGGCGACGATGGCAATCAAAGCGTTACAAGCCTCGTCGGGCTTACGATCGATCGCATCGGCACAATCTGAGATTCAGGTCCGCGAAACCGAGGTCCTGTTTCGGCGCATGGTCGGCAGAACGCGGCCGCTTTCATTTTATGTCAGCCGTGAAAGAAACACGCTTCACCGTCCCGCAATTGCAAAAGCCGGTTTCCCGAATGGAAAACCGGCTTCTGTTTATAGGGATTGGTTTAGTTTTTCGTTTAGCTGACAGCAATTTTGCGCGGCTTGCGGGCCTCGGTTTTTGGCAGCGACACGCGCAGCACACCGTCGCGTAACTCGGCGTGGATCTTGTCCACATCGACCGAGTTATCATGTTGCAACACCAACTCGTAGGCGAAATCGGACGACTCACGATAAAGCGAAGTCCAGTCGGCCGGACGTTTCCAACCGCGTTCACCACGGATCGTGAGCGTGTCGTCCTCGGCGGTGATCGACAGGCCGTCCTTCGCAACGCCCGGAAGTTGAACGGTCAGCCCAAACGTGTCGGCGGCCTCTTTAACCTCGTAGAGCGGCTTGGCGGCGGGCGCGGCCGGTTTGGCTTCGTCAGCGCGGGCGACCGTGCGGTTGAGTTTCGGAACAATTGATTCAAGTAATGACATGATGGAATTCTCCTTTTTGATTGTTCGGTGGATTCGTTGGATGAGTTTAGTTGACACTCACGCTGATTTTGCGCGGCTTGGCTTCTTCGCGCTTGGGCAATGTAACGGTGAGCACGCCATTTTCGTAGGCGGCGACGACCTTGTCGGACTGCACCGCGCCGGGAATGGTCACCGAGCGGCTGAACGAGAATGATTGCTCGTTTTCACCGTCTTTGGTTTTGCGAGCGGCTGTGATGGTGAGGTAATCCTCGACCATCTCGACATTGATATCGGCACGCTCAACACCCGGCAGCTCGGCGCGCACGTAGGTGTTATCTTTGTCTTCGTAGAGATCGACGGGGAAACGGTCGGGCGCAGCAGCCGCACCGACGAAATCGCCCAGCGCATTCTCGAAGAAGCGATCAATTTCGCCCTCCAAACCCGACCACGGATTGCGAAAAGCAGTTCCATGAGCAGGGACGAGCGAACGAGTGGTGGGATAAGTATAACGAACAAGTCTCATGATAATATCTCCTGGTTTTTTGTGGTTTGGTTGATGGACAACCCTCCTCTAGCTCACGCAATGCCGACCATGGTCATGTTGTAAGTATCCAGTTTTCCGCGACTTGGTTTGGCCGGTTCTGCTGTACTGGGAAATTTTGTCCGCAGGTGTGACGTCTCTAACGGGAAATTCCGACTCACCTCCGCAAGAGCCGAGTTGCACCCACCGCCACCCTCGCCTAACCGTTGCAGACATTCATGAGCTTCGACTTCGACACTGTCTTCCCGCGCCTCAGCACCGATTCCCAAAAATGGCAGAAATACGAGGGCCGCGACATCCTCCCGCTTTGGGTGGCCGACATGGATTTCCGCTCACCGCCCGCCGTCATCGAAGCCCTGCACCGCCGCGTCGAACACGGGATTTTTGGCTACGCCCGCCCCACCAAATCCGAAATCGAAGCCGTCGTCACCGCGATGAAAACGCGCTACGGCTGGACCATTGATCCGTCGTGGCTCGTTTGGCTGCCAGGACTGGTTGTAGGTCTCAACGTCACCACCCAAGCCTTCGCCCAGCCCGGCGACCAGGTGCTCTGCAACACCCCTGTTTATCCGCCCTTCATGACCGCGCCGCGCAACTCCGGCCGCGAAGCGCTCACCGTGCCGCTCGCGCTCGACACTGCCGCGCGCCGCTGGGAAATCGATTGGGACGCCATGGAACGCGCTGTCACACCGCGCACAAAACTCTTTTTCCTCTGCAACCCGCACAACCCCGTTGCCCGCGTTTTCCGCCGCGACGAACTGGAGCGCATCGCCAACTTCTGCCTGCGCCACAACCTCATACTCTGCTCCGACGAGATCCACTGCGACCTCATCCTCGATGATATTCCCCACATTCCCACCGGCCTGATCAGCCCGGAGATCGCCGCCCGAACCATCACCTTGATGGCACCGAGCAAAACCTACAACGTCCCCGGCCTCGGCACCTCACTCGCGATCATCAGCGATCCGAAACTCCGCGCCACCTTCGTCCGCGCCACCGCCGGCATCGTCGCCGAAGTCACCACGCTCGGCTACGCCGCCTGCGAAGCCGCCTACCGCGACAGCGAAGACTGGCGCCAGGAGCTCCTCGCCTACCTTCGTGGCAACCGCGATTTCCTCCTCGCCTTCCTCGCCCGCGAAATGCCTGGCGTAAAAATGGAAGCCCCCCTGGAAGCCACCTATCTGGCGTGGCTCAACGTCGAAGCCCTAGGTCTCGCCGACCCCATCGGGCACTTCGAAAGCCACGGTGTAGGCCTGTCTGATGGTGCGTTTTTCGGCCAGCCCCGCGGCAGCCACGTCCGCATCAACCTCGGCTGCCCCCGCGCCACCCTGGCCGAGGCGCTCCGCCGGATGAAAGCGGGACTTCCGTCCTGAGCAACGCCTTCAGCTTTTCCCGGGGGCAGAACTGCGTACCGCCCACTTAACCAGCGGCCAGGTGACAAGCGGAACGCGCACGCTCAGCCCCACCGTCCTCGAGCCAAAACCCCTCCACTGCAAGCTATTGTTCACCTTTCACTGAAACGCTATGCCACTGAATTTAAGCTAAAATAAAGCCCCTTCCTTTTACACCAAGGCTACAAAGAAATTCAAAGGCGGATGATATCCGGTCTTCGAGCGTTTTGAGCCTTGATGTAAAAGTTGGGCGTTCTTGATTAGTTCGTTATTACCTTAGAACTCGAACTTGTTGCTGATCGTCCAGATCATCGGCTCGGCGATGCGGTAGGCGGCGATGGTACCGTCGGGTTGTGCTGCCACTGCAATGAGTTTCTTTCCCACCCCGATATTTTTCACATTGAGTTGCACGGACCAGTCGATCCCGTACTTCAGCTTACGCGAGTAGCCGATCCAAGCATCGTAATTGGTCTCGGAGGGCCCGTAATACGGATGCTTCACGTCGAACAACGGATTATAAGTAATCGAGCCCTTGGGCATATTGATGACCGGATAGCCGAGTGCGATTTTGTCCTGCCAGCGGATCGAGCCGCCCACCTTCACGCCCTTCAGCCAACCTTGCGAGAACGAGTAGTTGTTCACGAGGTTGTAGCGCCACTTGCGTTCTTCCGGGGAGGGGCTGCCATCAAGCAGGACTTCTTTATGGATATCAATCGCCTCCTGGGCGAAGTTGTCCCGGATCCCCGTGGCGGAGTTGGTGGTACCGGCCTGGGGAAGATCACCGGCCGGACCTTGCATCAGGACGTCGATCTTAGTCGCAAACTCCTCAAGCGCCGCGCCCGTGTTGCTGCGAACCGTGGAAGACTGTGCCGCGTTCGCGGAAATCCGCCAGTTCTTCGTCGGGTTGTAGATCAACTCGTATTCCCAGCCCTTGGCGACGCTATCGGAAGTCGAGACCACCGCATCAACCCGATCTTCTTTCGTCTGGTTGGGTAAGCCAACATTCTGATATTGGAACGTGTTGAGGAAGTTCAGCCCATAGGGGGTCGCCCAAAAATCGTTCCACGCCTTTTGGGCTGCAATCGCGCCGGGAGTCTTCACAGGGTCGCCTGGGTCCTTTGGGGCTTCCGTGTAGAGGCGGTTGCTCCAGTTGTTGGCGATGTTGAGGTAGGTCTGATTAACATGCCGTTGGATATTATTCTGTGGCCCGCGCAGATTGGGGTTAACCGCAAAGGCCGCCGTGGTTTCATAGTTAATCACGCGAAGCTCGAATTTGCCACCGAATAACCCCAACCGGCCACCAAACTCCTTCGTCGAGCCCGTCGGTGGTGGAATTGCCATGCCATCGACCCCGATAACCGGGCTGGTCGGCGATGTATTGTCGGATTTGTTGTAGGTGAGCGAAAAAGTTATCCCGCCCGGCAACCGATCGGTAATGAATTTCGGCGCGTGGGCAACCAAACCGTAGTTAAACGTATTGACCTTGATCGAGGCGGTCTGCAGGAAGGGCCAATCGGTGTCAGATGTCAGCGCCCAACCGTCCCCTGTGCGTCCGACCGCCCCGGCCGACCCGGGGATATTCAGCAGATTCTTATCCGTGGCCTGGTAGGCATTGAAATGGTCGGTGCGCCATCCGAGCGTCGTGATCAGATTCTCGTCCAGCAGGCGGCTGTTCAGAATGATTACCTTCGAGAGGGAATCGCTCTTTTTGCGACTTATGGTGTACTGCCCATTACCGTCCCGGTAACTCCACATGCTGGAATTTTGGATCGAGGAGAACGTCCTATCCTGCCATAGCGCGGGTGTCGCTGACCCACTGATAGGCGATTGATAATAGCGAGTGCTCACGCCTTGGGGATAGTCGTTGAAAAGACTGGTGACCGCTTTGACACCCTGGATGCCGCCATTTTGTGCGTTCTCCGCAGTGTCTAAAGAGGGCCCCATATAGTTCATCATCCAATAGGCCCGCTTATCAGTGCTATAGAGCCGGCTGACGACATTCGTCGTGCCGCCATTGCTGACCTGTTCTGAATCTATATAGTCAATCCCGCTATAATTCGGACGGCCACCATAGGACTCAATAAAATAATCCGACGAGGTGACATTGCCCGTTACCGTATGCGTACCCAAGATCTTGCCCAGCGAGTTTTTCAAATGTTCCCGAAGATCCAGCTCGTAGTAACCCGTGACCCGGGCGCCTTTGCGGTCACGCACCTGGGACTCAGCCCAGCCGACGGAAGCCATGTAGGGCCGACCAAAATTAGGATTTTTCGTGCCGTCCGGCAACTTGGTGTTGATGTCGATGTTGATATTCTGGTTGATGGGATTATTGATGGCCGATTCAAGCCTCTGCTTGTCTATAGCGAATTCCAGGCCCGCGTGGCGCCCGAGGCGTTGCTCAAGGACAATGTTATAGGTCTTCCACCGGGTATTCTCGAATTTATTGGGCCCTGAGAGCATATTATTGTAGAAGTCGAAAATGGAGGTATCCGTAAGAGTGCGCGGGGTCTTGATGAAATTCCAGAGCATCGCGGCATCCTTCGCCTCCTGAGTGGGAAGGGCCGTCCAAGAGGCGGTGCTGGGTGCGCCGGTCACGCCGGTCATTTGACGCTGGAGAAAAGCGCGGGCGCCGGGGGTGGTCACCATTTGGTTAGTCACGAGCGGTTGCGTAGTACTTGGCGTGGAGATGCCATTATAAGCCCCCCGCGTATTGTTAAATTCGTAACCGATGACACCCCTTTCCTTGTAGCCGGTGATGCCCAAGGAACGCCTATTGGGATCTTCGTTTACGATATAGATCGAATCAGTAAAAGAGCCGAGCAGGCCGCCAGTGCCGTTAGTAAAAGTGTTGGGCACCCCACCTACCGTGCCGAGCGACCCCGGAAACATGGGGTTCACCGTACCGTTGGCCAGAAGGATGGCCGGCGGCGTGCCCGTGAACGTCAACCTCTGAGTCGTCGGATCGTAGGTCGGTTTCCCGATTTTGTACCAGCTGCTGATCTGATCGGTCGGGGTAAAGTTCTCCGGCTTGTTAGCATAGCGATGGGCCAACTCACCGTTGACCCTGATGGTCGTGTTTTTGAACGGCTTGAACGTCAGCGTGCCATAGAACCGCTCATTCTTATCATGGGCCGGATCCTGCATGTATTTCTGGTTGCTATTCAACGCGGCGATCCGGAAGGCGAGCTTATCCTTGATCAGGACCTGATTGTGGTCCAGCGACCCGCGGTACGAGCCGAAACGACCATATTTGACCTCGAGCGTAGTCGCGTTGCGATTCATTCTGGACCTAATAAGCTGGGCGTTGACCATACCGGAAGGCGAGCCGAGCCCAAACAGCATGGCGTTGGGGCCGCGGTTGACCTCGACGCGATCAACATTGTAGGAGTCCGAGGGAATATCCGTGGTGAAAAAGTCACGCGCCTGATCGGAACCCGTCGTGCCCGTGCCGAGGCCACGAATACGGATGATCGAACCGGGCTGGCGGTTGACCTGTTCCACATCGACGTTGGTGCCGATATCAAAGGCAGACATGTTACCGCCGAGGCCGGAGACCTCGGTGCCGTTGGTATAGACGAGAAGATCGGCGAGATTCGTGGCGCCAACGTCGTTCATGAATTCTTTGGTGACGACCGAGATAGAGCCGGCGACGTCCTTTAAATCCATCCGCAGGCGCGAGCCGGAGAGGGTGCCGTTCGCTACATAGCCAGTATCTTTTTCAGCCGTCACATCGAACTTTGATAGTGTGATAACGTCTTCGTCTTGTGCGGTGTCCTTTGCGGGCGGTGCGGCAACCTGTGCGGTGGCAGCGGCATATGAGCCAAGCCAGCCGGCAAAAACAGCGAGTAGGATACGGGAGTATTTCATGGAGTTTGTGGTATGGGTTTTTGGATTGCTCAGATGCTGAACAAAAGTGGAACGTGGGGTTTTCAGTGCGCTTGCGCGCTGGCGAATAAGGCTTAAGTGGCTGTGTCCTAATCGGTTTATGGGTAGGAGCAAATCAACATATACTCGAGCGCATCGCACGCATTGGACGGTGCAGCATGCCTCATCGGCTAAAAACACAATTAAACCTGCAGCTGGCCCAAATGAAGGGTGTAAACTTGCGTCGGTTTTCCCTCAACATGGTTTGGTTTGGTTTTCGTTTTCGAATATATCGCTAACGATCCCTTTGGGGCAGTCTTCGGGGGGCCACCACACGAAGTGTAGTCACACGGACCGAGTCAATCCCAAAGACACCACATTTAAGCTGCCAATCACCAATCTGGGTCATATCGCCCCCGGTTTGCTGGAAGCAAGATAAAGGTTAGTTAAGGCGGCTGAGCGTATCGAGCGCTTCGCCGCGCTCGTTTGCTGAAACTGTGCTTATCATCCGAAACAGGCGCCAGGCGCAACAGATTCGTCGCCGCCACCGATGACTGGAACACGATCATCGAAAGTGGAGCGCTTACCGCCGAACAGTGAAAGCCCGGCTGACTTCGTCCCATAGCTAAGCCTTTGATCTGCAACGTTGCCCGCGAAAGAAAAGTGATCCATCCCACTCAGGTTTCGCTTCATCGTCGGCATTTCGCGCCGATATAGGGAAAACCCTTTCCACCTTCGTGCGCAGCCCGAATTCGTCATCCGCCTTTTCCGGCCGGGAGAAATCCTTTGCCGAACATGAGATTATCGTCAGCAAGACCGACTTGCGGGGCGTCATCACCTATGTAAACGACGTGTTCATCCGCGTCTCCGGCTACTCCGAAAACCAACTTCTCGGCGCACCGCACAACATCATCCGGCATCCCGACATGCCGCGCTGTGTTTTCAAACTGCTCTGGGATACCATCCAGGCCGGTCACGAAATTTTCGCCTACGTGCTCAACCGTTCGAAAGATGGCACCGGGTACTGGGTCTTCGCTCACGTCACGCCCAGCTACGATCTGCAAGGCAACCACGTCGGTTACCACTCGAACCGCCGCGTGCCCCACCCGGACGCCCTCGCCGCCGTGAAAAACGTCTACACCCAGTTGCTCACCGAGGAAAAACATCACTCCGGCAACCGCGCCGCCGCCGAAGCCGGCCACGCCCTCCTGCTCGAAATGCTCGCGAGCCAGCAAACCGATTACGACAAGTTCGTCTTCAGCCTTTCCCGCCACACCCGCCTCGAAACCAGCGTCGCATGAGCAAAGCGTATCACAATTCCAACCGCCCACCACGGGTATCCAATTTCTGGATGCGCATCTGGCGGCTCATCCGCCCGCGTTTCCAGACCCGCACCGCCGAAGTCGCCGCCATCTGCCGACGCGCCGCCGCCGGCGACCTCGAAGCCCGGATCACCGGCATGGGCAACCGCACGAATTTCGGGAAAATGTGCAGCGCCATCAACGACGCGCTCGACATGTCCGACTCGTTCGTCCGCGAAGCCGCTGCCGCGATGGAAAACTGCAGCCGAGACCGCTTTCACAGGCCGATCCTTCTGCGAGGCCTAAAAGGCGCCTATCAGCAGAGTGCGGGCGTGATCAACACCGCCGGGCTCAAAATGAAGGACAGCAACGACAACATCGTCTTTGTCCAAAAACAGGCCGCCGAAAATGCCCAAAACGTCTGCCGCGTTGCCGCTGCCTGCGAAGAACTGAGCGCCACCACCACCGAGATTTCCAGCCAGACCAACGACGCTGCCACCACCGCCAGCCAGGCCGTCGCCGGCATGGCCCAGATCACCACAACGTTGCAGGCGCTCAACTCCGCCGTCGCCAAAATCAGTGGCGTCGTCGAAGTGATCAACAACGTCGCCATGCAGACCAATCTCCTCGCCCTAAATGCCTCCATCGAGGCCGCTCACGCGGGCGAACAGGGCGCAGGCTTCGCCGTCGTCGCCTCCGAGGTCAAAGCACTCGCCAACGAAACCCGCAAAGCCACCGACGAAATTGGCACCGAAATGCAGGCCATGCAGGCCACGGTGGCGCAAGTGACCCAACTGATCGCCAAGATCAGCACCACGATCGAAGGCGTACACGATACCGCTACAACCATTGCCTTTTCCATCAAGGAACAGGTTCAGGCCACGACCGACATCAGCAACACGATCACCGAAGTTTCAAAAAACTCCGAAGAAGTCTCCCTGCGCATGGCACAGGCGAAGGAAGCCTCGAACGAATCCGCAGCCACCACCGACGCCGAAGAGGTTGAAACGGCAGCGTAACGAAGCCAAAGATTTGCCCATCAAAGCAAGTCACGCAGCGCCCCCGCATCCGTCACCGGCGGTCGGCAAACAGCGTGATCGCAAACATACGCAGTAGCGCGGGCATCAACCCTCTTCACACCGGCAAGCCACGGTGCCCGCTCAGCGAACCACCGCTGACTCACCTCGTCCACAATGGCAAAAGCTACCCACTCAGCACTCGGTCGCTCGTACAAAACCGCCGCCAACTTCCGAAAATCCGGCGAACTTAGCTCGCCCGCCAATACCACCTGAGCCGGTGGCGTGACCACCCGATCCAGCGCGCAAATCATCCGGGGCAACCCCTGCGGCACCGCACCCCAGTGCGCCTGAAACGCGGCCATCGTTCGCCGCGCTCGTTTGCTGAAACCGCGCTCATCGCCCGAAACAGGCGCCAGGCGCAACAAATTCATCGCCGCCACCGAACTCGGTGCCGGCTCCGCGCCGTCGTAACTTTCCTTCAAGCGCAGCAATATGCTCGCATCGCCCGCCGCCGAATTGAAATACCCACCCGCCGCCTCGTCCCAAAACAGCGCGTCCATCGTCGTCTGCAATCGCAACGCCCAACGCAGCCAGCGAAGCTCAAACGTCGTCTCGTACAAATCGATCAGCCCCTGAATCAGAAACGCATAATCCTCCGCAAAACCTTCGTTCACGCCCCGCCCTTCGCGATAACAACGGAAAAGTACGCCGCGTTTCTCATCGTATAATTCGCGCTCAATAAACTCCGCCGCCCGCACCGCGGCCGCAGCGTACGGCGCACCCGATTCGCCCAACACCTGCGCGGCCTTGGCCAACGCCGAGATCGCCAGCCCGTTCCACGCCGTGATGATCTTGTCGTCCAGATGCGGACGCGGGCGTTTCGACCGAACTAATCGCAATCTTTCCAACGCCGCGATGAGCAACCCGTTCGCCGCCTCCACCTCCAGCCCGCATTTCCCGGCCGACACCGCCAGCGACTGCCGTTGCCGCAGCAGGTTCTTACCGCTAAACTCGTTGTGCGGATCCCGGTCCGGCCCGATGTTGCCCGCCTCCGTCACGTCAAAATGGCCGCAGATCAACGCCGACTCAGCACGCGTGAGCACCGCATCGAGTTCGCTCTTTGCCCAAAGGTAAAACGCACCTTCAACCCGTTCGTGCGCGCCATGCGCGACTAGGCTGTCCGCATCCTCCGCCGAATAAAATCCACCGCTCGGCGCCTTCATGTCGCGCAACAGATAATCCAGCGTATCGCGCGCCACCCACGCGTAGACCTCGCGTCCGGTCGCCTGAAAACCGTCGAGATAATTGACCACGATCTGCGCCTGATCGTAGAGCATCTTCTCAAAATGCGGCACGAACCACTCGTCATCGACTGAGTAACGATGAAACCCGCCGCCCACATGATCGCGGATCCCGCCCTGCGCCATTTTTTGCAACGTCACCTCAGCCATCCCAAGCGCCTCGCGCCCTTTCGGCGAACCCGCGCCCGCCCTGCCCGAAAGCCTGAAAAGCAGATCCAGATTCGATGCCCGCGGAAATTTCGGCGCGCCTCCAAACCCGCCCTCACCCGCATCAAACGATTCATGATAATATTGAAACGCGTTGAGAAACGCCTCTCCCGCCGACTCCGCCAGACCCGCGCCATCATCGACTGCACCCGCACTCACGTTGTTCACAAAATGGCGCTGTAACTGCTCGATCACCCGGTTTCCTTCAGCGACGAGTTGATCCCGGTCATTTTTCCACGCGTGCGCCAATGCCCGCAGCACCGTTCCAAAACCGTGACGCCCCTGCCGGTCCTCCGGCGGAAAATAAGTACCGCCGAAAAATGGCTTCAACTCTGGCGTCAGCCACGCACTCAGCGGCCAGCCACCGTGCCCCGTCGCCATTTGCACATAAGCCATGTACACGCGATCCACATCCGGCCGTTCCTCGCGATCCACCTTGATCGGCACGAAATCCCGATTGAGCAGCTCAGCCAACTCCCCGTTTTCAAACGTTTCATGCGCCATCACGTGACACCAGTGACACGTTGAGTAACCGATCGACAAAAAGATCGGCTTTTGTTCAGCCCGCGCTTTCGCAAAAGCCTCCTCGCCCCACGGCAACCAATTCACCGGATTATCAGCATGTTGGAGCAGATACGGCGACTTTTCGTAAGCGAGGCGATTGGGCATATGCATAACCTTTAACAAAGAACCACCACGATGCAAAACGCCCCAACAGTTCGCCAAACACCCGCCGATAGGTTCTTTCACTACCTCATTTCCAGCAAAAACCCGGGTTGACCACCACCGGTCCAACCCGCTTTGATGGACCGTTTACATGCTTACGATTGCCGACATTTCCAAGTCCTACGGTACACGCGAACTCTTTTCGGACGTGTCGCTCTTCATTGCCCGCACTGATCGCCTCGGCCTCATCGGACCCAACGGTGCCGGCAAATCGACTCTTTTCAACCTGATCCTCGGCGAAGAAAAACCCGACACCGGCACCATCGAATGGGAACGCGGCGCCGACTTCGGCTTCCTCCCTCAGGAAAGCGCCCCCGCCGGCGACGAGACCATCCTCTTCATCGCCACTAGCGGCAAAAAACTCGAACCCGACGAAGACGACTACGACATCGATTACACCCTCGAACCCCGCGCGAAAAAAATCCTCGCCGGCCTCGGCTTCAAAGAAGGCGACGCCCTCAAACTCGCCAAAACCTTTTCCGGCGGCTGGGTCATGCGCGCCCACCTCGCCCGCCTCCTCGTTGCCGAACCAGCCCTTCTTCTCCTCGACGAACCGACCAACCATCTCGATCTCGAAGCGCTCCTCTGGTTCCAGGAATACCTCACGCGCTACCCCGGCGGCCTCGTTGTCATCTCCCATGACCGCGCCTTCCTCAACGCCCTCTGCACCGGCATGCTCGAGCTGCGCTCCAACACGCTCCACTACTACCACGGCAACTACGACAACTTCCTAACTGAAAAAGAAGCGCGCAAAGCCCAACAAGCCGCCGCCTTCAAAAACCAGCAACGCGAGATCGCCCACCTGCAAGTCTTCGTCGACCGCTTCGGTGCCAAAGCCTCGATGGCCTCCCGCGCCAAATCGAAGGAAAAACAAATCGAACGCCTCAAGGAAGTCGCCGTCGACGAACCCACCGAGGAGTTGCGCAAAATGAACTTCAAGTTCCCGCAACCCCCGCGCTCCGGCCTCAAAGTCGTCGAACTCGAACACGTCCAGCAATCCTACGGCGACCACGTCGTGTATCGGGATCTCAACTTCACGGCCGAACGCGGCCAACGCATCGTCCTCGTCGGCCCCAACGGCGCTGGCAAATCCACGCTCCTAAAAATCCTCGCCGGCGTCCTCCCCATCAACGGCGGCGTTTTCGAACTCGGCAGCAACGTCGTCCCCGGCTACTTCGCGCAAAACCGCCTCGACAACCTCGATGCCGACATGACCGTTTTCGAAAACGTCATGTCGCTGCGCACGAACGAAAATCAACTCTCCGAACAACAAGCCAGAGCCATTCTCGGTGCCTTTCTCTTCCGCAAAGACGACGTCCACAAACCCGTCAGCGTCCTCTCCGGCGGTGAAAAATCCCGCCTCGCCCTCGCCCGCATCCTCGTGAAGCCGCCGAACCTTCTCCTCATGGATGAGCCGACGACCCATTTGGACATCCAGTCCATCGACTCGCTTGTCGGCGCGCTCAAGAACTACGAAGGCACGCTCATCTTCATCAGCCACGACGTCCACTTCATCCGCGCTCTCGCGCAAAACGTACTCCACGTCCACTCCGGCCGCCTCACGCCCTACGCAGGCGACTACGATTACTATCTGGAAAAGTCCAAAGCCGGCGACGCCCGCGCCGCGCTCACTGCCGGCTTCACCGACGCCCGACCTGTGCAGACTTCTACTGCAAATCTCAAATCTCAGCTTTCAAATTCCAAATCGCCCGCCGCCGCAAAAAAGGCGACGCCCAACGAAATCCGCAAATTCCGCGAACAAGTTGGCCAGCTGGAAAAAGCCGTCGCCGTCCTTGAAGCAAAGCAATCCGAGCTCACCGCCGAGCTCGAGGCGCCCGAAACTTATTCCACGCCCGGACAGGCCCAGCACCTCAATCGGGAACTCAGCAGCGTTGTCGATCAACTCGCCACCGCCACCGCCGATTGGGAAAAAGCCGCCTCCAAGCTCGAAGAGATGGAAAAAGCCTGACCGCCTCCGAGGTCACCCCTCCGAGGCAGGGCCAACACGCCGGTCGCGCCGCTCCGAGGTAGGGCCAACACGCCGGTCGCACCGCTCCGAGGTAGGGCGCGACCGCTGGGCGCGCCGCTCCGATGCCCGAAATGGGGCAAGGCGTGCCTGCCGAACCGTCCCGAAAACCCGGCGCGCCCAGCGATCACGCCCTACTCAAAGACAATTTCTATTAGCTCTTCCGGACGGTTTGTAACGTAATACGTTACAAACCATCCCCGGCCTGAACTGCTGGCCGACTGGCACGGCGCGTTCAGTCTCGCTCATGCCGTCGAGCACGCCGCTGCCTAAAACCATCTGCTATTGGCCAAACTCCAGGGACGGTTTGTAACGTAATACGTTACAAACCACGTTACAAACCCCATCCGGTCCACTCAAACGGGAAAACAAGCCACCGGCTTAACGCCGCCGGAGCACCAGCATCGAATCCGAACCCTTGAAGAACTCGTAGTCCACCGACACGACCTCGCTCAAAATGCCATCCTCGTTCAAGGCCGAGCGCAACCGGTCCAGTTCAACATAGAGCTTGCCGCCGAGGCCAACCACCGGGTGTATCCGCACCTCGTCACGGCTCACCCGAACCAGTTCCCGGCATGCCTCCAGATGGAAGGTGAAGTCAAACCGTTGTGCGTAGACAAAAAGCAGGTGCGCGCAGAGCACCAGATCAAACGCTCCATCAAGAAACGGCAGCTGTGGCAACGACGCCCCGATGTAGCGGTTGTGCACAAACTGCTGTTCGTAGTCCGCAAGAAACCGCTCCGCCGCCGAGCGCCGGTTGGTTTCCGCCTCATCAATCGAGCCGAACGACTTGAACCGCAATAACTGCGGCTTGGCCCTCATTTGGGCCAGCATCCGCCGGTAATCGATCTGCACATGCGCTGCGAGCGCCGTGGGCGTGCCACCGTAAAGCGGATCGACCGCCACGGCATCGGCACCACGCCGGCACGCCTCCGCAGTGAAAGACGAAGGCCCGGCAGCCACGTCGAGCACCGATAGCCCCTTCAGCGCGTTTAGGTCGAGGGCAAAAAACTGCGCATACTCAGCCAGGGTGCGGCCGAAAAATGCGACAGACGGAACTTCGAGTTCCAACGGAACGGGAGCGAGAACTGCATTCATAACATAAAGTGATTCTTTGAAAACGTACGGATCCTAGATTTAACAGGTGGTTCGGCGAGCGGCGGAGCGGGCGAAAAACAAAAAGCCCGACTCGGATTTGGAGTCGGGCTCGACGGAGGTGTTTTTTAATTTTGCGTTAACACCGGACGCGATCTGCGCGCGTCACCATCGTCGAGCCGCTCCATACCAGCGTGCGTGCGTGCGCACCGCTTTAATGGCGGAAGGCATCGTCGTACGTTTGGAGTAAAGATTCATGACGTTGCGAAAACCAACAGGCTGCCCCAAGCAGGGCAAGCCGAAATTAATACCACCGGCGACACAAGACCGGGCGCTCGGCGTCAGGTCTTTCGACCCAACAACGATTTCGCCAATTCAAAAGGCGCATTGGAAATTAGTTTAAAAGGCTTCTGCGAAAACGCCGTGCCAAGAGGACTGGCTCCGGTTGCAGCAAACGGAACCGGTGTCGGCAAAGAGGGCAGACTACGCATGCGCTTTTCTTGCTCGGTGAGCCGGTTTTCGGTATCATCAAGCTTCGCTTCGCGGCGTTTGATATCAGACTCAAGCTCCTTCATTGCCATGCGTTCGTCGCGAAACACAGCGCGTTCTGCTTCCAAAAGATCGGTGCCGCGCTGCAGTTTTTCCCAAGCGGCCTTGACTGCGGCATCGTCTTGGAAAGGCGACCGGGAAACCGGCCGTGAACTAAACCAAAGGACGCGGTCGGCTTCAAGTTGCGCCTGCAAACGACGGAGTCTCGATTCGTATTCGCGCAGATTAGTTTCTTGCTCACGCAACAGATCCAAATCCTCGTGCCAACGTCGGCGTTCCTGGGCGATCTGCGTGGCCTCTTGCTGCTGGCGGGCCGCCTCTTCGCGCTGCCGGGCCTCGTCCACCGTCATTTTGGTACGCAACGCATTCAGCTGCGTGCTCTCCTGCGCCAGCTCTTCGGTCGTTTTTCCACCCGGAGAGATTGACTTCGCCGACTCAGCCAGGCGCTTGCGCTCTTCTTCCAAGGTATTGCGCTCACGCGCCAATTCAGATCGCACCTCGGCCAATGCGCGCGCCTTTTGGTCGATAGCTGCTTGGGCGGCAGCGGCCATTTCACGCTGGGTGCGCAATTCCTTAAGCTCGGACTGCATCCCGGTCGCATCCGCATTCTGATTCAAAAGCGTCTTCAACTCCGCTTCGAGCGCGCCCTTTTCGTGGGCGAGCCGCTCGATTCTTGATTCAAGCTGCGCACGCTCCTTCTCGCCTTTCAACAACTCCTGACGAATGTCCGGCGTATTGAATGGATCGGCACTCTGTCCGATTCCTGGATTGCCCAGCACCTGAAGCACAGCCTCAGCCTCGGCCAGCTCGGACACTGAAAGGGCTTCGCCTTCTACCGCAGTCTGATGATTCGGTCGAAGGAGATTATTCACGCGGCGTAAGAGCGGCCGGAGATCGCTTGCGGTCGGCAACACATCGCTCAAGCCCATCTTGATTCCTTTGACGATGAGCGGAAGTTCGAGATGCTGCACGAGCATCACCACCGGCACCGTCGGCTGAACCTTCTTCAAAGCCTCCACAAACTCAAAGCCGGGCGTCCCATTGAGGTGAACATCCACCAGAGCAAGGTCGAACCATTCGGCACGCCCCGTCTCGAGCGCGGGTTCACCTTCGGTGAAGGACCGCAAATCATAGCCCGCGTCGGCCAAAAGCAGAACGAGGCGACGTTTCATTTTTGCGTCACCGTGTACGATCAAAATCTTCTTTACCAAGTTCATTGTAGATAGCCCTCGTTTGTTGTTGGATTTAACCTATAGGCTGTCGCCCGTTTCGCCACGTCATTGAGTGCGGTAAACCAGGATTTACCCGTTCTTTACCGCAGCCCGCCACCGGTCGCCAAATGCGGTGCCGACGTTCACTTATTTTTCACGAACTCGTGCTTCGCCCTAGTGTTTTAGCCTCACACCCGACGGCGCACGCAGCTTGTCACGATGACGCTCATACCCATGCTCACGGTATGACCAACCACTCTAAAATCGTTGTCGTTGGCAGTTACGTACAAGATCTGACCTGGAAATGCCGGGACTTCCCACGGCCTGGCGAGACCACCGTCGGCCTCTTCAAAACCGGCCCGGGCGGCAAAGGCTCTAACCAAGCCATAGCGGCTGGTCGTGCCGGAGTGGATACACTTTTTGTGGGTGCGGTGGGCGATGACGCCTTCGCCGATCAAGCCCGGGCTTTCTATCACGCAGAAAAAATCGCCTGCCATCTGGCTGCCAAACCCGGCCACGCGACCGGCACCGCTGCGATTCTCGTGAGTGCGTCGGGGCAAAACGAGATCATCGTTGCGCTCGGCGCCAACGATCACCTCGCAAAAACCGATGTGCCCGCAACCGCGCTCAAGCACGCCCGGGTCGTCGTCACCCAACTCGAAGCCAATCTCGCCACGGCAGAATACGTTTTAAAAACCGCACGTCGCAAGGGAATCATCACCGTGCTCAACCCTGCGCCGATGAGGCCTAAGCTTCCCGTCACGCTACTAAGTCAGGTCGACATTTTGATCCCGAATGAGACGGAGTTCACCGCGCTCATAAATCAGCTGCATCGAACGGGACGAGGCGACTTCACCGAAGCGGATCTTAAAAAGGTCTCGGAGGATGATCTCCATGCGCTCTGCCGCAAAATCGGCGTACCAACGGTGATCGTCACGCTTGGCTCTCGCGGCTGTTTCGTTTCGGACCGCAACGGCTGCCTGTTTATCCCGGCGTACAAGGGTATTGAAGTTGTCGATACAACGGGGGCCGGCGACGCGTTTGTCGGCGGCTTTGCGGCCGGTTTGGTGAAGTTCGATGGCGAAGTCGCTGCGGCAGCCCATTTCGGCAATGCCGTGGCGGCGCTTTCTGTCACCCAGTTCGGCACCGCGCCATCCATGCCGCGCGCTCCGGAAATCGCACGCTTTCTCAAGGCACGCCGCTAGGAACACTCCACTTTTCCCCGTCGCGATGATTGCGCCCGCATCAAGGAACTGACAACGGTCGGTGCATGCCTTTTACTCCTGCCCAAATCGCGGCGGCGCTCGACTCAACCAATCTGCGCCTAGATGCCACCCACGCCGACATCGAAGCCCTCTGCCGTGAAGCCGCTGAACTGCGTGTCGCCTGTGTAATGATTTATCCGGCCAGCGTGCCGCTTGCCGCGCGCGTACTAGCGGGTACCGCCTTGCGAATTGGTACTGTCATCGGGTTCCCCAGCGGACGTTTTTCGACGAACGCAAAAGCGGCCGAAATCACGGCCGCGCATGCCGCCGGAGCTCATGAGGTCGACATCGTCATGAATTATGCCGCGTTGCGCGAAGGCGAAATCGCTGCCGTCGCTGCCGAAGTCGCGCAACTCTCAACCCTGGCGCACCGCCACGGACAACTCATCAAGGTGATCGTCGAGACGTGCTACCTGCCTGAATCGTGCCTGCTGCCCGCGCTGCAAATCTGCGAAGACGCCGGGGCGGATTTCATCAAAACGTCCACCGGCTTTGGTTCTGCCGGTGCGAGAGCCGACCATCTCGCCCTGTGGGCGAAAAACCGGCGCGGCAACATCCAGCTCAAAGCCGCCGGCGGCATCAAAACCCTCGCCGATGCAAAAATCCTGCTCGCGGCGGGTGCCACGCGGCTGGGCACTTCGAGTGCTGCAGCCATCGTCGCTGAAGCTCGTGGCTCGGCCCCTGCCGAAATATCCACCGGCGTGTATTGAGTTTTAAGATACGCGACTCATGAGACGTTGCCTCCGCCCCTGTTTTTGCCGCCTTGAACCGGTTCTGATCGCGATCGCGCTCCTGCTGGCGGCTTGCGGAAAGACGCCTCCGCCTGCGCCCTTTGCCGCCGGCCGGATCGTACATCCTGCAGCCAAAGAAACCAGTGGTCTGGCCGCCTCCCACCGCGCCAACGATCTACTCTGGACCCACAACGACAGCGGCGGTCAGCCCGTGCTCTACGCCATCGGAACCGACGGGCGCCTGCGCGGCACCGTGCGAGTGATCGGCCTGAAAAATCTCGACTGGGAAGACCTGGCTTCCTTCGAACTCGACGGCCAGGCCTGGCTGTTGATCGCCGACACCGGTGACAACAAAGGCACCCGAAAAAACGTTGCGCTCTACGTGATCGCCGAGCCTGACCCGGCCGCGCTCTCGCCGGACCAAGAGCTAGCGGCAACGGTGGCGTGGCGTTTGCCTGTTGTCTACCCGGAGGGTCCTCATGATTGTGAGGCGGTGGCGGTGGATGCCCGGGAAGAAACGGTTTTCCTCCTCACCAAACGCACCGAACCGCCCGCCATCTATTCTGTGCCGTTACGCCTCCCACCCGGCGGCGGTCTGTTTCCCGCCGCATCACAAATCGCCAGGCTGACCGGCATACCGAAACTCACCGCCAGCCAGAAAATGTTGCCCACCCCCACCGGCCGCTTTCGGACCTTGCCCACGGCGATGGAGATTTCACCCGACCGCTCAACCGTCGCGGTGTTAACCTACGGAGACGTTTTGGTTTTCACACGTCAGCTAGGAGAACCGTGGGCAGTGGTTTTCAGCCGAGTACCCAAGATTCTTGCACCCCACGGCCTGCCCCAGGCCGAAGCGTTATGTTTTTCACGCGATGGACGATCCCTGTACGTCACCGGCGAAATGAAAACGCCGCGCCTGCTTCGGTACGAACTCCCCGCTAAAACCAATCAGTAGGCACAGGCGAGCCGCGTGCAAACTGGCTGACCGCTACGAATCCGCCTCACCACATGTCGGCAGACTTATTGAGGTCGAAGACCACCGTCTCCTTGAGGCGAGCGAAGACCTTCTCCCCATTTTTTGTCGCCGGTTGATAGCGCCAGTTTTTGACACACGTGACCGCCGCCCAGCCAAAACCCTCTTGGGTGGCAGAAATCACACGCGGAAATAACGGGCGCCCGGCCCGATCGATGACAAATTCAATCTCCGCCTGACCAGACGTGCCGTCGCTGCGCAAAATCCATGGGTAAGCCGAGGGTGGCCGGCGGAGGGGTGCGGGCTTTTTGTCCAGTTCGGCGGCCGAATAAATGGCAGGCTTGGGCTTCTTAAGCTCAGCGAGAACTTCGAGCGCAGCGGCATCCACAGTGGGTATCGCCGGGAAATCATATCGCACCTTAAGAGCAGACATCATCGGCCGACCGTTGACGCGCGGAGCAAGAAACTCGATGGCCTCAATATCCGCCTGCAACGCATTCGCGAAAGCAGGATCACTCGCCGCCACCGTGCTCAAAAAAATCGCCCGACCTGAATAATCGACGGTGAGACTGATTTCCGCCCAACCAGCACGGCCAGCCAGCAGAGCCTCATAGGGATGGACGGGGCTGTAGGCACGTGAGGGCTGTGCTTTGATCTGGGCCGGGGTTTGACCCGCCGACTGCGGAAGAAATGCAGACGAACACAATAAAACACCTAAACACGTTGCCAAGAACGCGTGTTTCATGGATCGCCCGAAGCGCTTGCCGGCTAGGCCAGGCACCTCAGAAATCGCGCACAGGCCTCGTGAATCAAAATTTGTGATTTTTTTCATTTCAACAAGTCGCAATAAGTTCGTCATCAACACAAAAAAGGCAAGGCCGGCTTCCCGCCGACCTCGCCCGATTCCAAAAACAACACACCAAATTTGCTATTAATCGGACGCCGCCAGTTTACGTGCATCAAAAAGCACGGGGACTGACATGCGAACATCAACTTTTTGACCATTCTTGGTCGGGGGCTGAAAACGCCACTGCGCCACCGCAATCGCGGCTGCCCAGCCAAAGTCCGCCTGCGTCGCCGAAACGATCCGCGGGCAAACCACGTTGCCCTCAGCTGTCACCACAAATTCAATCTCGGCCTGACCGGTGAGACCGTCATCCTTCAAGGCACGCGGATAGACCGGGGAATCCTGACTCACCGCCTTCGGGCGCTGGTCGATTTCAGCCAGATTGAAAATTGCTGGCTGTGCCTTACGAAGTTCCGCAAGCACCCGACGCGCATCAGCCGGAAGTGAGGCTTCACCATCAAATTTGAAATGCTGCTTCGAGGAAGCCATGGTCACATGTTTGTCCTTTTTGGCAGGCGAAAAAACATTGGCCTCCACCATCGCGACCGCCGCTTTGGCGAAATCTGAATCGCTCGCACCCGACGGATTCGTGAATAAAGGCCGGCCTGCATAATCAATCACAAAACTGGCCTCAGCCCAGCCCGCTTTCCCCTCGATCAACATCTCGTAAGGGTAAACCATGTTAATAACACGCTTGGGTTGGGCGACGATGGTTGGTTGAACACCGGTGCCGCGATTATCGATCGTGGTGCCGGCTACGGCCCACACGTTGCTCGTCAGTGCAATGCCACAAAGTGCAATCGCACCGCTCAGGCTACTGAAGATACTAGATGTTTTCATTTTTTGGAAGAAGGCTGAATCACACTCAGTCATTTGAATGCAGATCCCGCCCCACTGGTATTTCGGCTGGGGTCAGGAAAACTTTCGGGCTTTGACCACTCAATTTCCTGACGGGAAAACCCCCAGACGTAAACCCTATACACCTCAGTTGCCTAAACTTTTCATTTTTTTAACTACCGGACTCTGTCTTGCTTTTTCGGATACATGTCTAAAAAAACTGAATACAAACTGTGGGCCGACGCTCCCGAAAAAGGACCGTTTCACCCGTCATTTTGTGACCGCAAACACCCCATCGTCACGAAAACTTCATGAGGTGTTGTTTTGCCTTTGTCGGACTGTTGTATCTGCTCACGTCATGCTGACGAAGGCAGAAATCAACCGGCTCCGCTCCCTGCGTGAAAAAAAACACCGGGACCAAGCCGGCCTGTTCATCCTCGAAGGCGAGAAAGTCGTTACCGAACTCATCACAACAGGCAATCTCCTGCTCGAACTCTACGCCACCGCCTCCTGGGTGCCGCCATCGGCCGCTGCACAACCACCCTGTACCCGCCTGGTCACCCCGGAAGAAATGGCCCGTATCAGCCATTTCCCTACGCCTTCGACCGTGCTCGCCATTGGAAAAATCGAACGCCCGCCGCTTAGCCCCGCGACGCTCAACCACGGCCTCACCCTGCTGCTCGACGGCATCCAGGACGCCGGCAACCTCGGCACACTCCTGCGCATCGCCGATTGGTTCGCCTTTGATCGCGTCGTAGCGTCGACCGACAGCGTCGACTTCTTCAACCAAAAGGTGATCAACGCCAGCATGGGCTCCTTCTGCCGGGTAAAGTTTTTCAACGCCGAGCTGCCGACCGCCCTCGCTCATAGCACCGTGCCGGTGCTCGGTTGCGATTTGATCGGCGACGACGTGCATACGCTGCCGCCACTGCGAAACGCAATTGTAGCAATCGGCAGCGAAGGCCGCGGCCTATCGTCCGCCGTGCGCGAACGCGTGACCCGTTTTGTCACCATCCCCCGGTTCGGCCCGGCCGAGTCCCTCAACGCCGCCGTTGCCGCCGCCATCGTCTGCGACAACCTGCGCCGCACAACGGCCCAGACCCGGGCGCAGATCTAAAAACACAGCTCAATCGCCATCAACCGGCATTTTTAGGAAGCAGGCCTGTATGTTTGCATTCTTTTCCCAACCCGGCAAAGCTGCGCCTTCCATGAAAAAATACATCGTCGAATTCATTGGTACGTTCTTCCTCGTTTTCACCGTTGGCATGGCCGTTCGCGGCGGGGCCGAACCCGTCGCCGCCGCTCTTGCCATTGGTTCCTCCCTGATGGTTATGATTTTTGCGGGCGGCCATATTTCTGGCGGCCACTTCAATCCCGCCGTCACGCTGGCAGTCACGCTTCGAGGCAAAGCCGCCACGAAGGATCTCATTCCTTATTGGGCCGCCCAGCTGCTCGCGGGACTCGTCGCCGCGCTGCTCGTCAACGCCCTCTTCAACGGCAAACCCGCCAGCCCAGCGCTCCACGGCACGATGCCGTCGCTCATCGTGGAATTCCTCTTCACCTTCGCCCTCGCCTGGGTCGTCCTCAACACCGCTACCGCCAAAGGCACCGCAGGCAATTCCTTTTATGGTCTGGCGATTGGTTTTACCGTGGTCACTGGCGCGATCGCCGTCGGCGGAATTTCCGGCGGAGCGTTCAACCCAGCCGTGGGCCTAGGTGTTTTCCTGATGGGCCTGGAAAAAATCCAGCAACTCGGCGTCTACTTCGTGGCCGATCTCGCCGGCGGGCTCGTCGCCGCCCTCGCCTTCAAAGCCGTTAACGGTCCAGAGTAAACAACCTCTTCAAAGTTCCAAAAAAGGCCGTGCCGCAAGCGCGGCCTTTTTTTATGCGCTTCAACCCCGCACCACAAGACCCAGCCTCGGCTAGCTTGTACCTTAAAGACTGTTATGTCATCTATTAAATGACAAACACCGAAAACGCAAGTAACCACTATTAGCTCTCAGAAAACTTAACTTATGAGCGTTTGTCATTTAATAGATGACAAGTTGTCTGCTCAAAAAACATTGGGGGTTTTGGCGATAACAAGCAGACGGTTCTTGCGGGATTGGGGGCTGAGGCCGCGACAACCCTAGCCTAAAGGCCGAGCGCGTTCCTGAGGCTGGTCGCACCTTTCCAGCTGAGCAGGTAGTCGATCGCAGCGTATTCGTACGCGGCCACGATCAACCAGAAAATCAACCGGTAGCTGAGTTTTGCGGTTTTATGCCGAAACAGGCGTTGGGCCAAAAATGCTCCGGGCCAGCCTCCCAGCAGCTCCAACAAATGCAGTACGTTTTCGGGCACACGCCAAGCGTCGGCTTCGGCTCGGCGTTTGTCGATCCACACCGCTACAAATGCCACCAACGATATCGCCGAAACGACCGCTACCACCACGACCGGTTCGCCAAATCCATCTAACCGCACCAAAGCGATGGTCGGTGCGACAAGAAGCGCGGCTAGAAAAAAGACGTGTCCCGAGTGGAGGCCGGCACGACCGGCCGGCTTCTCACTCTGGCGGTTGCCCGAACCGCCAAACACCGGCTTATCGTCGCGCGCCACGATGCAGACGGCTCGCGGGTTTTGCAGCAGCGGCAACCGTGTCGGCCATCGCTTTTTCGTCGAACAGCGCGGAGTAAATGTAGGGGAAGCCTTCGATCTTTTTGCGCTCAATAGCGGCGCCAATGAAGCGCTCGATCGAGCGTGCATCGCGCACATTATCCTCGGTCACGAGGGTGAACGCGTCGCCGGTGTTCTGCGCACGACCGGTGCGGCCGATGCGATGCACGTAATCTTCGGGGTTTTCCGGTACGTCGTAGTTAATCACGTGCGACACGCCAGCGATGTCGAGGCCGCGGGCCGCGATGTCGGTCGCGACGAGCACTTCGAACTTGCCGCTCTTGAAGCCTTCGAGCGCGTCTACGCGTTCGCGCTGGCTGCGGTCGGAGTGGATCACACCAACGGTATGATCTTTTTGCAGGCGGCGCGCGATGCGGTCGGCACCGAACTTGGTGCGAGAGAAAATCAACACGCTCTTGTAATCGGTCTGCTTGAGCAGTGCTTCGAGCAGGTCGAATTTTTGCGATTCCACCACGGGATAAAATGCGTGGGCGATCGTCTCGGCGGGCGAACGGCGCTGACCGATTTTGACTTCGACGGGTTCGCGAAGCGCCCAGCCCGCCAGCGAAGCGAGTTCGGGGGGCATCGTGGCGGTGAAGAACAAAGTCTGGCGCGCTTTCGGGCATTTTTGGACGATGCGTTTCACGTCGGGCAGGAAGCCCATGTCGAGCATGCGGTCGACTTCGTCGAGTACGAGAATGTCGATCGTGTCGAGGCGGACGTCGCCTTGCTCTATGTGATCGAGCAGGCGGCCGGGTGTGGCTGCGAGCACATCCATGCCGCGGTGCAGGTCGTCGCGTTGTTTGCCGTATCCAACGCCGCCATACACGACGGTCACGCGCAGATCGGTGAACTTGCTGAATTTCTTGAAGGCTTCCTCAACTTGGAGCGCGAGTTCGCGCGTGGGTTCGAGGATGAGGCAGCGCATTTTGCCATGGCCGGCGAGAAGCTGAAGAATGGGAAGCGCAAACGCGGCCGTTTTGCCGGTGCCGGTTTGGGCGGAGCCGATCACGTCGCGACCGGCAAGGATCATCGGAATGGCTTGTTGCTGGATGGGCGTTGGTTCGGTGTAGCCCATTTCCTGCACGCCAAAGGCGAGCGAGTCGTTGAGGCCGAGTTTGGTAAACGGGGTGTCCATTTTCGGCACGTCGGCCGGTGGGACAAACGCGGGCGTGAGCTCGGGCTCGTAACGCGGTGGAAGCGGGCGCACGGGTTCTTCACGGCGATGCTGAGGACGCGCACCGCCCTGCCCACCTCGGGAACTGTGTTGGCCGCCCTGGCCTTGGCGGGGACGGCTTTGAGAATGGGCGCTTGAACCTTGTGAGCTGGCGCTGGCTCCGCCTCGACCGCCATGGCCATGGCCGCTTTGTTTCGGGCCGCGTGAGGATGGCGAGTGGCCTTCAGACCGCTCTTGACGCTCTTGTGGCGGGCGCGGTTTGTACGGTTTCTTCGCAGGAGCCGAGGCAGCGCGAGGCTGGCTGTGGGCATGCGAAGACGCAGGTTTTGGTTTTTCGGACTTCGATTCCGCGCCGATGGTTTTGCGTATTTTAGCGAACAGCTTCCGCAGCATAGTAGTTATATTGAAAGGGGCAGCGTCTTCACACCGGACGCGCTTTGCAACCACGGATGTTGTGCAATGGGCCGGGCGCTTTTTTGCTTTTTCGAACGACTCGCGGTTTAACGACGATCTTTGCGGAAAAATTCTTCGGCGACAGGGAGGGCTTCTTCGTGCGCGAGGATCCAATCACCGGCGACTTCAGGGTCTTTATTCATCCAGGCACGGAGAGCCTTGGTCAACGCGGACTTCTTTTCCTCGCCGTCGGGGAAAGCGAGGGCGGCTTCGGCCATGCCTTCGGGATCGGTGCGCGCCCAGCCGGAAAGTACGGACTGAAAGGCATCGTGCCGCGCTTCGAGATCGATAATGCGGATGGCTGCGGCGCAGGCTTGGTCGGGCTGGTTGCGGCCCCATTCATGAAAGGCGGCAATGGTCAGGTCGCGGCGGATCTTGCGGTCACTGTTAAGCGCGTAGTCGGCAGCCATCACGTAGGAACCGGCTTTTTGCAGGCCAGTGATGAGCCGGTAACCGAACTCACGCGCTTGTTCCGGATCTACAAACGAAAGCTCGCGGGTGCGGAGAATCGCGCCCTGGGGATTGACGGCGGCGAGTTGCTCAAGGGCCGCAATCTCGGCCGGAGTGGCTGGGGTGGTTGCGGGGCGAGACGAGGTGCGCGGCAGCGTATTGGCGTTTTTTAATGGATCGTCATCGACGGGAGCCGTGCGAAAGGAATAGACCCACCAGCCAAGGCCGGTCAGGCAGGCGACTACAAGATAACCCCCGGCGCGGCGGAGCGGACTGCGACGCGGCGGCGGGGCGATCTGTATTGGTTCGATAGCGGGGGTCGCCACAGGAGCAATCGGAGGCTGAGAAAGGCCTCGGTTACGAAAGAGGTTCTGTGTCGGTTTCGGCAAGGTCAGGGTCAGTACGTTGTTTTCAACCAGTTATCCTTAGACCCGGTCAACGTGCCGGCGTCGGCGCCAGCTTGCAAGAACGACAGCAGGCCAGCCGTATTATCCTTGGTGCCTAAGCCGTTCCTCCAATCGGTACAGTTGACCCTGCCCCCTGAGTCCGTACGCTGACGGCACTTCGCAATCCCATGGCCCGCACCTCGATCGCCAGCGACCCGATTAAACAATTCGCCGTCTTCACGGAAAACCGGGTCGGTCGTCTCTACGATCTCACCGCGCTCCTAAAGGATCACAACGTTCACGTCATGGCGTGCACGATTTTCGACGCCACCGACAGCACGATCATTCGCCTGATCGTCGATGACCCCGACAAAGCTAGGGAGCTCTTCGTGAACAACGACTATGCCTACACCGAGTGCGAAATTCTCGCCGTTGAGATCCAAGGTGAATCGCAATTTAAAGACGTGCTGGCCGCGCTCTTCGAAGCGGAGATTAACATCCATTACGTTTACAGTTTCATCAAACGACCCGAGGGAAAATCCGCACTCGCCTTCCACGTGGAAGACGCCGACGTCGCCGCCCAGTCACTCGGTCACCACGGTCTCAAAGTCCTCACGCAACGCGATATTTCGCGCTGAGCAGAATCGCCCGCGCTCGACTCACTGATACAGCCAGTACCGCCGCGTCTGTTCGCGGTAAACCAGCGCCCGCGCACGCCACTCGCGCTGAAATCCTTCGACATCGACGCGCGCACCGTCCCGCCGCAATGCGTTCCACCAGGCGACCGAACCCACGTGTCGGTTAAATTTGGATACATTGGCCGGTTTCAACATGAAGAACGGATTCAACAGGCGTTGCCGACACGCCAGCCGCATCATATGGAAACTCAACTCCGTCGGATTCCACGCGTTCCAATCGACCACCTGCACGAGCACGCCACCCATCGGCCGACCGCTGCCATCTTTCGTCGTCACCCCCTGAAAACGCAGCCCCGGAAGCCGCAACCCATTCAAATCACGCTCCAGTTGATCGCGCGATTTCCCTCCAAAAGAGATCACCTGAAACGAATGCGGCGCCCCCATGCTGTGACTGAAACCCGTCTCCTGACAACCGAGCCCAACCATCGCATACCCCATCACCGCGCCAAAATCGTTGATCGACGGCGATGTCGCCACAAAGTTCAACCCCGTGTCCGGCCAGCGCATGTCGCGCCGCCAGCCGCGCATCGGCACGATCGTCAGCCGCCCGCGTGACCGAACCATCTCGGGCACATCCAGCACACCCGGCTCCGACGCCGCCAGCCGCGCCAGTTCACCCATCGTCAGTCCATGCACATACGGCACCGGAAACGCCCCCACCCCGCTCCGCAGATCACGATCCAGCATCGGCCCGTCCACCTTTAGCCCTCCCAACGGGTTCGGCCGGTCCAGCACGATCACTTCCACGCCGCTCAGAAAACACGCCTCCATCGCGTAACGCATGACCACGTTAAACGTGTACGAACGCACGCCGATGTCCTGCAAATCGATCACCAGTGCATCGATCGTCTTCAATTGCTCACGCGTCGGCCGTCGGTTCTTCCCGTGCAACGAATAAACCGGCAACCCCGTGCGCAGATCCAGCGTGTCCTCCACATTCACGCTCGCCGCCTCGTTGCCATAAATGCCGTGCTCCGGGGCGAACAAACACACCAGCTTCACTCCCCGCCCGCGCCGCAATACCTCCACCGTACTTGTCCCGTTACGATTCACCCCCGCCGGATGCGTGAGCAACCCGAGCCGTTTTTTCCGCACAAGCGCAAATCCATCCGTTTCTAAAACATCAATGCCCAACATCACCGTCGGCATCAACACGGGCGGCACAAACGGCGACAACGGCCGCGAAGGCACCACGCGCGGACCCGCCACGGCGCGACAGGCCAAAGCCAGCAGCAACAACGACCACAACAGCCATGGAGCCAACCGAAAGCGGAACGCAAAAAACATCACTGCGACGCATGCCCGACCCGCAGGATCCGGTCGAGTCGTTTTCATCAAGAAAACGCCCCACCAAGCCTCCGCACCCACGATCCCTGTTTACCCCGGCACTTCGCCCCGCCACCGTGGTCGCATTCTTCCCATGAAACTCGTCCGCCTGCCCACCTTCCTCGCCTGCCTGCTCGCGTTCGCCCTTCCCTTTCCCACCTGGGCGCAGCCCAACCCCGCCGCCGCCGAGGCCAAACTAAAAGACATCGTCGCCCGACAAAAAATAATTCTCACCCAAGCCGAAAAAGCCGGCGATACCCTCGACGAAGAAAACCTCCGCTCCCAGCTCCAGCAACTCTGCAACGAATATGATCTTCTCCTACGCCACAACCCGCGCTTCGTCCCCGCCTACATTTCCTACGCACTCCTGCTGGGCAAAGTCGAAAACCGCAAAGAATCCATCGACCTCCTGCTCAAGGCCAACGCCCTCGATAAGAACCTGCCCCTAGTGAAAAACCAACTGGGCAACTACCTCGCCGAAGAAGGCAAACCCATCGAGGCGATGAACTATTATCTCTCCGCCATCCAACTCGAACCAAAGGAACCGCTCTACCATTATCAACTCGGCACGCTCATCGCCGAAGCGCGCGACGACTTCCTGAAAACCGGCGAGTGGACGCGCCCCCAACTCGACAAAACCATGCAAGACGCCTTCCGCCAAGCCACCCTCGCCGCTCCCTCCGACTGGCGCTACGCCTACCGCTACGGCCTCTCCTTCTACGACCTTGAAAACCCCGCATGGGAAACCGCACTGCAATTCTGGAAAGACTTCGAGGCGAAGCTAAAACCCGGTGCCGAGCAACAAACCTGCCGCCTGCACCAAGCTAAAGTCCTCCTCGCCCAAAACCACCCCGACGAAGCCCGCTCGGCCCTCGACACCGTGACCGCACCCGTCCTCGCCAAGGAAAAAGAAAAGCTGATTGCCGAAATGGAAACGATGGCCAAAAAATAACCGTTCATGGATTTCGGCCTCAGCTTCGAACAAGTCCGAGAAGGACTTATCTTCTTCATCATCCTCGTCTGCAGCCTTTCGCTGCACGAATGGGGACACGCCATCGCGGCCGACCTGCTCGGCGACGACACTCCGAGATCCCAAGGCCGGGTCACC
This sequence comes from Verrucomicrobiota bacterium, assembly GCA_031404135.1. GTDB lineage: Bacteria > Verrucomicrobiota > Verrucomicrobiia > Opitutales > Opitutaceae > JADKHC01. Next base: position 41,670 of record JANNHA010000122.1, read on the forward strand.
ACCAACCCGTTGGTGCATATCGACCCGATCGGCACCATACTCTTTCCGCTGCTCGGCGCCTTCGGCTTCTTTGGCAACCTCGCAATGATCGGTTGGGCCAAACCGATCTACACCAACCCATCGAACTTCAAACGAGGCATGATTGACCAAGCGTGGGTCACGATCGCCGGACCGGGCGTGAACTTTTTTCTGGCACTTATTGCCGTGATCGCAGCCGCCATCGCCGAACGAAATTCTTGGGCCATCGGACCGCTCTTCGTAACGATCTATTCGCTCAACATCAGCCTCGTCGTGTTTAACCTCCTGCCAATTCCCCCACTCGATGGTTCAAAGTTTCTCATGTATTGGTTTGGCATGTCTGAAGAAAATTACGCCCAATTCAGCCGATGGGGCGGGCTCATTCTCATCGTATTGATCAATATCGCTCCATTCCGCGCTTTCCTCGGCTTACTGATAGGCCTAGCCTCAATCCCGTTCAACCTGCTCTACGGCATTATTGTCTGAACCAAGCCCTGACCGAGCCCGAAAAGAAACCATGAAAAAGCCGGCCAAAAAAACGTCGCGCAACGGCGAACTTTTCACCCGCACCGCCTCGCTCGCGACCTTCGACGACTGGCTGCAACTCGCCGAAGAACTCTACGAACGCCACGAAATCGCCCTCGGCCAAGTCGCCACCCTCGCCCGCGACGAAGTCCTCTACCTCCTCCTCCGCACCCTCGACCTCCCGCTCGACAGCGACGCCAGCGTGCTCGACCGCAAACTCACCAAAACCCAGATCGCCGCCGTCAAAACCGTCCTTCAACGCCGCATCGTCGAACGCATCCCCGCCGCCTACCTCACCCAAGAAGCCTTCCTCGGCGAACACCGTTTCTACGTCGACGAACGCGTCATCATTCCCCGCTCCTACTTTCTCGAAATCATACCGAACCAACTCAACGACTGGCTCCCCGACCCGAAAAAAGTCCGCGCCGTCGTCGACGTCTGCACCGGCTCCGGCTGCCTCGCTATTCTGCTCGCCGATCATTTCCCCAAGGCCAAAGTCGACGCCCTCGACCTCTCGCCCGACGCCCTCGAAGTCGCCAAAATCAACGTCGCCGAACACGGCCTCGCCAAACGCATCACCCTGCACCAAAGCGACGTCTTCGATTCCGTGCCGAACCAGAAGTATGACATCATCCTGAGCAACCCGCCCTACGAACCGAGCAAACACGTTGACCAGCTCCCCGCCGAATTTCACCGCGAACCCCGCATGTCGCTCGACGGCGGCAAAGACGGCCTCGACATCATCCGCAAACTCCTCCGCCAGTCACGCACCCGCCTCGCGCCCCACGGCATCGTCCTAATCGAAGCTGGCGGCCTGCGCGAAACGATGGACAAAGAATTCTCCGCCCTTCAACCGCACTGGCTCCACACCGAAGACGGCGCCGACAACATCTGCGTGATCCACGCCAAACGCCTAAAAACCGCCAAATTATAGACACTCCGACCTGTTGGGATTAATCCCCAAAGTCGAAGGCAAACAAGTCCTGCTCCCGCGCCGCCACCCTGCTCCGCTCCGCCCGATCAGGCATGAATCCTTTTCCTCCCCGAGCGCGTTTTTTCACCGGCCTCTCCCATTCAGCAATGATCGCCTCCAACTCATCGAACTGCCGACGCAGCCTGTCACGCTGACCCTCAAGCTCGCACCGCAACACTCGCCCCTCAATTGTACCTATCTGATGGTCTTGTCATCTATTAAATGACAAACACGGAAAACATAAACGCCATAACTCACCTCGTAAATCTGCCAACTTACATTCGTTTGTCATTTAATAGATGACAAACGGCCTGCCATCGCGACCCTGCATCCCCACCAAGCCGAAACGACCTTCCAGGAGTCGGACCGAGCCAGCCGGCTCCAATGAAATGGCCAGAAACCGCCAAACATTGATTGCCTTGGTGCCCGGCGTTTGAAACAACGTCGGCATGCCCCGCCCCAACCTGCTCAAGGGTTTGGTCGCTGTGCTTGTGGGAGGCCTTTGGTTCGTCACCGCCACCCCGGGAACATCGGCTGAATCCACCTTCGCAACTACGACCCTCTCTGCCACCGCGCCCACAAACCCAGCTGCCGCCCGCCAACGCATCGCCGACCTCCGCACCGAGATCGCCCGCCACAACACACTGTATTTCCAAAAGGCTGCACCCGAAATTACCGATACCGCCTACGACGCCCTAAAACGCGAGCTGCGCGCCCTCGAAAAGGCCTTTCCTGCCGAAGCCTCCGCCATCGCCTCAGCGCCCGCGCTCACCGACGACCATACCGACGGGTTCGCGAAAGTCGCGCATCGCACACCGATGCTCAGCCTCGAAAAAGCCTACACCGAAACCGAGCTCCGCGCCTTCTGCACCAAAGTCACCACCACACTCGGCCGATCAACGAACTTTGTCGTTGAGCCAAAAATCGACGGCCTTTCCGTCAGCGCCACCTACGAACACGGCAAATTCGTCCGAGCCTCCACCCGTGGCAATGGCCACGAGGGCGACGACATCACCGCCAACGCCCGGATGATCCGCTCACTGCCCAACGAACTCCGCACCACCAACGCGGACGGCACACGCAACGTCATCCCCGACATCATCGAACTGCGCGGCGAAATCTACCTCTCGCTCACCGAATTCACCCGCCTTAACCGCGAGCGCTTTGCCGCCGGCGAACCCCAACTCGCTCACCCGCGCAACGTCGCTGCCGGCACGATCAAATCAAAAGATTCAACGGAAACCGCCGAGCGCCACCTCGACATCGTTTTCTACGCCTGGGGCACTTGCGAACCGGCCTCTACCACACCAGCCACCCAACAAGCCTTTCACGCGCAAGCCAAAGCCTGGGGCCTGCCCTTCCTTGAAACCTATCAAGTGGTTCACGACGCCGACGAAGTCTGGGCCGCCGTGCAAGCCCTCGGCCAGAAACGCACCCAACTCATCGCTCCGCTCGACGGAGCCGTGATCAAGCTCGATGATATTCCCTCTCGCACCCAGTTCGGCGAATCCGACCATGCTCCGAACTGGGCCATCGCCTACAAATATGCTCCCGAGCGCGCCGTCACCCAGCTTCGCGCCATCACGATCCAGGTCGGCCGCACCGGCCTGCTCACCCCGGTCGCCGAACTCGCGCCCGTCGCCCTGGTCGGCAGCACCATCGCCCGCGCCTCCCTCCATAACCGCGAGCAAATCGGCCGTCTTGATCTGCGCTTGGGCGATTTCGTATTTATCGAACGAGCGGGTGAAATCATCCCCGAAATCGTCGGCGTCGATTCCACCCGCCGACCATCAAAAACCGAACCTTACGCCTTTCCTACGAAATGCCCGTCCTGCAATACGCCCGTGATCCCCGACGAAGACGCGGCCGCCGTGCGCTGCGCCAACTCCACCGCCTGCCCCGCCCAGCTGCGTGAACGCCTCGCCCACTTCGCCGGCAAATCCTGCGTCGACATAAAAGGCCTCGGCGACGCCACCATCGACGAACTTATCGCTAGCGGCCATGTTCGCAACGCCGCCGATCTCTACGCGCTGAAACTCGAAACGCTCACCACGATTCCCGGTTTCGCCAACAAATCTGCCACTCAACTCCTCGGCGAAATCGAGCGCAGTCGCCATGCCGACCTCTGGCGTTTCATCAACGGCCTGAGCATCCCCCGCGTCGGCCCGGCCACCGCGAAACTCCTCGCGAAGCGTTTCGCCTCCCTCGAAAGCCTCGCCTTCGCGCAGCCCGCCGATTTCTCCTCGGACCTCGGCAAAGTCACCACCCAAGCCATCATCGCCTATTTGTCCGCACCCGAAAATCGCGCGCTGATGCTCGCGCTGGCCAAAGCCATCCCGCCAGCCGAACCTGTCGCAATCGCCAGACCGTTGAAAGGCAAAACCTTCGTCCTCACCGGCCGCCTGCCGACCTTGACCCGCGAAGAAGCCACGAAACGCATCGAAGCCGCCGGCGGAGTCGTAGCCAGCACCGTCACCAAAACCACCGACTACCTGATCGTCGGCGCCGACGCTGGAGAAAAACTCACCCAAGCACAAAAGCTCGCCATCCCCATCCTCGACGATGCCGGACTGCTGCAGTTGCTAAAATAGAACCTCAGCGAGCCCAAAAGTGCGCTGAGCCGTTCTTTCGCCGACACACCCGATTCTGCGACAATCTTCGTAAAATGAGGTTTTAATTAAACTATACTTGCTCTATTTCGCACATTTAGTAATATTTTGTCTATGTTAGCCTCAAAGCCGGAGCTGATTTCCGTACTGCGCCAATACAATCCTTGGTGGGCGGGAGCACGCTTTCAGGATTTGCCAAACTGGCGCCGCGCCGCCTTCCGCGAAATTTCCGATTGGATAAAGGCGCCCCCTGCGGGACGTGCGCTGTTACTGACCGGCCCCCGCCAAGTCGGCAAAACAACGCTTTTTTTGCAAGCCATCGAGGACCTGATTGTTCAAGGAATTACGCCGACCAACATACTCTACGTCACTTTTGACCACCCATTACTCAAACTTCTTGGTCTAGACGGCTTGGTTCAACTCTGGCGTGAACTTGAACCAGCACGCGACGGACCTGAATACCTTTTTCTAGACGAAATCCAAGTAGCCAAGGACTGGCAGGTTTGGCTCAAGCATCAGGTTGATTTCGAAAAGCGCCGCCGCATCGCAGTAACTGGTTCGGCAACTCCGCTCCTAACCGAAGGACAGGAGTCAGGCGTTGGGCGCTGGCAAACGATTCGTCTAGCAACTCTTTCGTTTTACGAATACCTGCAGCTAAAAAAACTTCCTGTTCCAAACCTGCCTTCTCTCACCTCTCTGAAACGTCTTTTCGACTGGAACCCTATTCAATTCGCCCAGGTATCGGCCGACGCCCAACCGCTTGCCGGAATCTTTCATGAGTATTTGTTGCGCGGTGGTTTTCCTCAAAGCGCCCTGCTGGACAGCATCCCTCTCGCACAAAAACTCCTACGTGAAGACATCGTAGACAAAGTATTAAAACGCGACATGACGGCGCTGTTTGGTGTGCGCCGCGTATTGGAACTGGAGCAAGTTTTCCTCTATCTTTGCCTCCACGATGGAGGTCTGCTGGATATCGGAGCCCTCTGCTCAGCGTTAGAGGCGAAACGCCCAACCGTCAGCAGCTACATCGATCTGCTTGAGGCCACCCACTTGATATATCGACTGCGACCTTTTGGCTACGGCAAGCGGGTATTAAGGGCACGTTTCAAAGTCTATTTGGCCGATGCGGCTATTGGTCCAAGTGTACTCCTGAAGGGCAAATCCCTCCTCGAAGACTCCGACGCGTTGGGACGCGCCGTTGAAACCGCATTTTTCAAACACGTTTTTTCGCGTTACTATTCCAGAAGCGTCGCCTTCTCATACTGGAAAGGAACAAAGGATCGCGAAGTGGATATCATAGCCGATATGGACGGTCGCTTGGTGCCTTTTGAGGTCAAATACCGAACCTCAAACCATACCAGGTTGAGTGACCTAAAGGGCATGACGGAGTTCTGCCAACAACACGGTACAGAACTGGGTTATGTTATCACTCGCGAACTCAGCGACTTTGGAATTCAGACGGTTCCTGGAGAAAAATCGGCAACACGGCTGCTCAATATACCCGCGTCTCTCGCGTGCTATTGGTTGGGCCGAATGGAACTGGAATCTTCAGGAATGGACGAGCGCTGAGTACCATCCAGCTGCACGAGACCGAATTTCAAACCACCGCCAAATTCCGGGGCGTCTCACCGCGCCGTAACCATCAGCCACGCGGCTCCGGCGAGCACCAACAAGCCACAACTGCGGCGCAGCCATAACGCGCCCTTAGAATTCCCGTTCCAGTCCAACACTTGCTGCACTTTTTCGGTCGAAACGCCGGCCGCCACGATCAGCGCACAATGGCCGACACCATACGCCAGAAGTAAAAGCACGGCAAAACCGGGCTGCGTGCGCGCCACGCCGAAAATCGCGCGCTGATGCTCGCGCTGGCCAAAGCCATCCCGCCAGCCGCACCGGTCGCCATCGCCAGACCGTTGAAAGGCAAAACCTTCGTCCTCACCGGCCGCCTGCCGACCTTGACCCGCGGAGAAGCCACGAAACGCATCGAAGCCGCCGGCGGTGTCGTAGCCAGCACCGTCACCAAAACCACCGACTACCTGATCGTCGGCGCCGACGCTGGAGAAAAACTCACCCAAGCACAAAAGCTCGCCATCCCCATCCTCGACGAAGCCGGGCTGCTGCAGCTGCTTAAATGAATTGGACTCACCCGTAAAAACACCGAGTCTTAACCGCATAACAGGTCAACGGCGCTCCAACACTAACATCAAATCATGCCTATCCCCGATTATCAGTCATGCATGTTGCCTCTTCTCCGTTACGCAGCTGACGGTGCCGAGCATCTACTCAAAGAGGCCGTTGTGGCGCTCGCGAAAGAATTCAACCTGACCGAAGAAGAGAAAAGTGAGTACCTTCCCAGCGGCCAGCAAACCGTCATTCAAAATCGAGTCGCTTGGGCGCGCACCTACATGAAAAAGGCAGGGTTACTCAGCTCGCCACGTCGCGGCTTTCTTTTGATCACCGAACGCGGGCGTTCCGTACTGCGCGAGAAACCTACCGCTATCGACGTCTCATCTTTGGAACGTTTCCCCGAGTTCATTGAGTTCAAAGCGCTCCGTCACGAAAGAAACGAGCTAACCGCCACCGCCATTTCCACTCCAGCGCTAGACATTGGTAAGACGCCACACGAAGCCCTTGAAGCCGCCTACGACCGACTGCGCTCGGAATTGGCGGCCGAGATTCTCGCTACTATCAAGGTTTCCGACCCTGCACTGTTTGAAGAAATCGTCGTCGATTTACTGGTAAAGATGGGTTACGGCGGTTCGCGAAAAGACGCAGGCCAAGCAATCGGCCGCCGTGGCGACGAGGGCATTGACGGCATCATTAAAGAAGACCGCCTTGGCTTGGACATTATCTACATTCAAGCCAAACGCTGGGAGGCAACGGTCGGTCGACCAGAAATCCAAAAATTTGCCGGCGCCCTCGACGGTCAGCGCGCGAAGAAAGGAATCTTCATAACCACCTCAGACTACTCGCGAGAGGCCGAAGAATATGTCAACCGCATCGACAAGAAGATCATTCTCATTGATGGCCACACTATGGCGCGTCTGATGATCGATTTCGGAGTCGGCGTCACATCAGTTTCATCCTACGAGGTAAGGAAACTCGATTCAGATTATTTCGAGACTTCATGAAATCTGTGTTTTTCTAGGCCGATAGCATTTGCGAAGCTCATTTTGTCATTTCTGTTTTGCGTCGTACCAAAGGCGACCCGGCAAGCGAAAAAGAACAATTACTCGACGCCCTCGCGATTAAGCGCCACACGAACCAATCCTTTTCGCTCGCCACCTTCCGGCTACGTGAACTTGAACTTCAAACCACCTCCAACCGGATAATCCGCACTTCTTTCACAGCATGATCGACCCAGTACGTGACGATGATGTCATCAAAACACTTCACGTCATAAACGCGCCCTGTCGGCGACTGTTCACGAAAATCAGCCGGTGCAAAAGGCGTCGAGCTAAGCTGTTGTAACACCTGCTCCATTTTTAAACGCGTCCGTCGTTCGCCCCCCAACAAGGCGTGCGATGCTCCCGCAGAGAGCCAAAACTAGAGCCAATCGTTCAGGCTCCGCTTTTCCCCAGCTCCCGGCTCAATTGCAAAGCCTGAGCCAAAGGCACCTTTTCACCCGCTTCCATGCATTGCCAAGTTGCGTCAAGTGAGGCCATGAAACCTGCCTGCTCACGGGCAGCCAAGTGTTTGAGCAAGGCAGCAAAATAACTCTTTTCTGCCGCAGGCAAGCGCTCCAACTCAGACTTCAGCTCGGCAATGGACATGCTCGAAACGGTACTTCGCCGATGGGCAATGTCAACGCCCTGCCCGCTTGGATGCCATCCATGCCAGCGCCTGCCATTCACGGCAGGAGCCCGCTTGATGCAGGCTCCTGTACAATCAAGCCAATCCGGCTCAGCTCAGCACGCCGCCCTTGCTGGCGTTGGTCACGAGCTTGCGGTAGCGGGCGAGCCAGCCGGTGTGCTCTCGCTGAACCGGTTGCCAGGTTTTACGCCTTTCTTCAAGTTCGGCTTTGTCAACCAAGATGTCCATCCGGCGTCCCGGAAAATCAATGCGCACGCGATCACCTTGGCGGAGAATCCCGATCGGGCCGCCTTCGGCCGCCTCGGGCGAAACATGGCCGATGCACGCGCCTGCCGTGCCGCCGCTGAAACGTCCGTCCGTGATGAGCGCGACTTTGTCGCCGAGCTCCATGCCCACAATGTAACTGGTCGGCGAAAGCATTTCCTGCATGCCGGGGCCACCACGCGGTCCTTCATTGCGGATGATCACGACATCACCGGCCTGCACTTTGCCCGCGAGAATACCCGCGCAAGCGTCATCCTGACTTTCGAAGATCACGGTCGGTCCTTCGAAGACAAAACCCGGGCCGCAGTAGGCTTTGAACGCGTCGCTGATGCCGGCGGTTTTCACCACCGAACCTTCAGGCGCAAGATCGCCGTAAAGAATCGAGAGGCCGCCGTCGGCGGTGTAAGCGCGATCCGCCGAACGGATACAGTGCTGCGCATCGAAGCGAAACGCCGGATCATGCGGCATGAGCCCGGCAGGCTTGGCGGTGGCAATAGCTTCGGCCGCGTAGTCATGAGCAGCGCGGGCAATCGTGCCAGCCGCGTGCAGCCGCGGGACACGGAGCAAGCAGAGAATCTTTTTCGCACCGGATTTTTCGTACTGCCAGATGATGAGCGCTGGCGTGCCACGCACTTCCGCAAGCTCAGCGCGGACGAACCCTCGGAATTCGGCAAACTTTGACTTTAGGCCGGCTTCGATTTCGAGCGCGCCGTGCCAGGTGTTCGACGAATCGACTTCGAGCCCGCCCTTCGTGCCGAACAAAGCGCCACAGGCAGCGGCGTCGCCAGCGTTGAACGCAGCAGCGAAACGCCAGAGTGCAATCGCGCGGTCGTCGGCCGGATGGAAGAGCATCGGCTTGGGCACGAGATTACCGGAAGCGGTACGTCCCGCTGGCCCTAGCTTATCGTTCGGGTCGAGCACGAGCGCCGAGGCTCCCGATACCCGCACGATGCGCGCTTCGTCGGTGCACGACGGCGAACGCAGGTCCCACGCGTCGATGTTTTCACCGAGCGTTTTTCCCGTGACGGTGAGGCACTCGTTCTTGAGTGCGCCCATGCGTTTGAGTTCGCCCAAGATCGTGTGAATACCGCCCGCGCGATGGACGTCTTGAATATGGTAATCGGAGGACGGCGAAACTTTGCACAGGCACGGCACGCGGCGCGAGATGGCGTCGATGCGGGCAATGTCATACTCGATGCCGGCCTCGCGGGCGATCGCGAGGGTGTGCAGAACAGTGTTGGTCGAGCCGCCCATGGCGACGTCGAGCGCGATCGCGTTGTCAAAGGCATCGAGCGTGGCGATATCGCGTGGTTTAAGATCGCGCTTCACCAGTTCGACGATCTGTTTCGCGGCGCGGCGGTAGAGTTGTTCGCGCTCTTTTGAAACGGCGAGGATCGTACCGTTGCCGGGCAGCGCGAGGCCAAGCGCTTCGCAAAGGCAGTTCATCGAGTTGGCGGTGAACATGCCGGAGCAGGAGCCGCAGGTCGGACAGGCGCTCTGCTCCATTTTCAGGAGTTCGTCGGGCGTGATCTTGCCGGTCTGAAGCGCGCCAACGCCTTTGAAAACAGTGATGAGATCGCTTTTCTTATCCGCCGGGCGGAGATGTTCGGGCAGTTCGCTCGTCGTATCCGTATGAGCAATACCGGCGGCCATCGGGCCACCAGAAACGAAAACAGTCGGGATGTTCACGCGCAGCGCGCCCATCATCATACCCGGGACAATTTTGTCGCAGTTCGGAATGCAGACCATGCCGTCGAAGCAATGCGCGCGCAGCACGGTCTCGACGCAGTCGGCGATGAGTTCGCGTGACGGAAGGGAAAACTTCATGCCCGAATGGCCCATGGCGATGCCGTCATCGACGCCGATGGTGTTGAAAACAAAAGGCACGCCGCCCGCCTCGCGCACGAGACGTTTCACGAGCGCGCCGACCTCGTTGAGGTGGGCGTGGCCGGGAATGCAGTCGATATAGCTGTTGCAAATCGCGATGAACGGTTTGTCAAAGTCCGCCTCGGATTCGATCACGCCGGTGGCGCGAAGCAGACTGCGATGCGGAGCACGTTCAAAGCCCTTCTTGATGATGTCGGAGCGCATGGTGGTAAAAATGGAAACCGCTGAACGTAGAGAGCCCCACGCGTTTTGCCACCACGGAAAATAACGCGCCAACCGGGCTCAGAGAATGCACCCAGTTATCCCGCAGCTCGCCGGCTCCAACACCGAAAGTCCCCACGTCAAAGCTGGATATTCTCAAATGCCCAACTAGCCTCCACACGCCATGACCACCCTCACCTTGCTCGTCGAAAACACCGCGCGCGGCATGGGTGTGCTCGGCGAACACGGCCTGGCTTGGTGGGTTGACACCGGTTCCCACCGCGTGCTTTTCGACACCGGTCAAGGCATGGCGCTCACGCACAACGCCACCCGGCTCGGCATCGATCTCTCCCGCGCCGATGCCATCGTACTCAGCCACGGTCACACCGATCACGTGGGCGGACTGGAGGCGGCACTCGCGCTCGCGCCTCAAGCCGCACTTTACCTGCACCCGCGCGCCACCGAACGGAAGTTCACCGGCTCAGACCGCAACCCGCGCGGGCGGCGCATCAGTATCGACTTTGTGGAGACAGAGGCTTTTCGCGTCGGCGGACGGCGCATCGTCGCCACAAGAGAACCCACCGAAATCGTTCCCAGCGTGTGGATGACCGGCGAGGTTCCACGCGAAACCGATTTCGAAGACACCGGCGGACCCTTCTTCCTCGATGAAGCGATGTCTCAACCCGATCCGCTGCTCGACGACCAGTCGGTTTTCCTAACCACGCCTAAGGGCACAGTTGTGGTCTTCGGCTGCGCTCATGCGGGAGCAGTCAACACGCTGCGCCACATCGCGCGCTTGACCCACAACGCGCCCGTACGCGCCACCTACGGCGGACTGCATTTAGAAAATGCCAACGCGCAGCGCATCGACGAAACCGTTCGCGCCCTGCGAGCCTGCCAGCCGAAAAAAATGGGGTTCTGCCACTGCACCGGCCTGCACGCCATTCGCCGACTGTGGGATGAATTTCCCGAGACCTGCATTCAAACCAACGCCGGCATTCGGCAGGATTTCCCTTGAGCACATGAATCTGCACTATCGTCGCAACCGCCGTTGCGAACGTGCATCACGCGTTCACTTCGCCTATCTCGCCAGATCATACAGCGCATAACCAGCAAACAGGTTCGGCCGGAACGCGCAGGTCGTTTTCCAGTCGCCGCGCAGCAACGCCCGGCGCACCGCGCGGATGTTTTTCGCCGCGAGAAAGTGCTCAAAATCCGCCACGCTGAGCGGATTCGCCGGACGGCTCTCGAACCATTCGGTCGTATACACGGCGTTGCGCGGCTTGCGGCCGTGCCGGAGCGCTGCCACGCGGTTCTTCCAATAACCGTGGTTCACAAATCCGACCGTGACGGATTTCGCCACACGCAACGCCTCGGCGATGACGGCGGCCGGATCATCCACTTCCTCCAACGTACGCGAGCAGATCACGCGGTCGAAATGCGCATCGGGAAACGACCGCATGAAAGCCATCATGTCACCTTGGTAGGCGTTGATGCCACGCCGGACACACGAGGATATTTTCTCAAACTTCATGTCCACACCGACCGCGAAAACTTCCTTGGTCTGCACGAGGAGTTCGAGCAACACGCCACGGCCGCAGCCCAGATCAAGCACGCGCGAGCGGGGTTCAACCCAATCAGCGATGATCTGCATGTCGACGGTGCGTTTGACGGCGGGTTTCTGCATGAAACGGTGCGAGATTACGTTGCACCTAGATTCACGAAGCAAGGGGTTTTCGCAACCACGCACCCGAACGAAGCGCAGGAGCTCGAGCATACTGAAAGTCCTAACTAAAGGAGAGCCTATCAATATTCCTTCAAGAAAGGCTTCCGTTTTATTAGAAAATTTGTCTTATCCGAAGACTCTTATGCCAAATACACTTACCCTTCAAGGCATCGATTATGCCATTCTGCTGATCTACACGCTCTTCGTGGTCGGCATAGGCTTCGCGCTCAAGCGCTACATGAAAAGCTCATCGGACTATCTCACGTCCGGTCGCAGCATTCCCACCTGGGTGACCGGTCTCGCGTTCATCTCGGCCAACCTCGGAGCCCTCGAACTCGTGGGTATGACCGCGAGCGGCGCGAAATACGGCATCGCCACCGCCCATTTCTACTGGGTCGGCGCCATTCCTGCCATGATCTTCCTGGCGGTCTTCATGATGCCGTTCTACTACGGCTCGAAGGCTCGCTCGGTGCCAGAGTACCTCAAGATGCGTTTCGACGAACGCGTGCGCTGCCTCAACTCGATCACGTTTGCTGTGATGACCGTGTTTGCCTCGGGCATCTCGATGAACGCCCTGGCAAAGTTGCTCAACCAACTCCTCGGTTGGGACTATCACCTCAGCCTTTGGATCTGCTCGGCGGTTGTACTCATGTACGTGCTCAAAGGCGGTCTTACCTCGGCGATCTACACGGAGGTGCTGCAATTTTTCATGATCGTCCTCGGTTTCGCACCGGTTGTTTATCTCGGCCTTAAGGACGTCGGTGGTTGGGGCACACTGAAACAGAGCCTGACCAGTGTGGCTCAAAACCCCATGGCGCTCGGCCTCGCCGACAAACCCTTCCCCTCGGATGCGTGGACCAGCGCTTGGAAGCCGCTCCTCGCCGGCCCGAGCTCGAATCCCATGGGTGTTGACTGGTTCGCCATGCTCTTCGGCCTCGGCTTCGTTCTTTCGTTCGGTTACTGGTGCACCAACTTCCTCGTCGTGCAACGCGCGATGGCCGCCAAAGACATGGGCGCCGCTCGCCGCACCCCGATCATCGCGGCCATTCCAAAGATGATCTTCCCGATTCTCGTCATTCTCCCTGGCATGATCGCCGTCGGCCTCGCGACGGTCAGCAAAGACGGTTATCGCTTACCCCCGAAAATCATCGATTCAGCGCTTTACGCAGACGCCATTGTCGCAGTCAAAGACGCCTCAGCAAAGCATCTCGATGCCGCAGCCGCTACCAAGTCTATCGCTACTGCCATCAAGATGAACTTTGATGAAACCAAGGTCGCCGCCCTCGTCGCCGCCGCCCCCACCCTCTCCGAGACCGACCTCAAGGCGAAGCTGCAAGACGCCGTTAAAGACAACGACTACGATGGCGTCATCCTTTCACTCGTTAAGAAATACTGCCCGCCCGGCCTACTCGGCCTCGCGCTCACCGCTCTCCTCGCCTCGTTCATGTCGGGCATGGCGGGCAACGTAACGGCGTTCAACACGGTCTGGACGTACGACCTCTATCAAGCCTACATCGCCAAAGACAAAAGCGATGCCCACTACATGTGGATGGGCCGGGCGATCACCGTCGTCGGCATCCTCCTCTCAATCGCCGCTGCCTATTTTGCCAGCATGTGGACCAACGCGATGGACATCATCCAACTCGTGTTCGGCTTCGTGAACGCCCCGCTCTTCGCCACGTTCATCCTCGGCATGTTCTGGGCTCGCACGACCAGCATCGGTGCCTTCCTCGGCCTGCTGTTGGGCACCGCCTCGTCCGCCTTGTTCCACTCGGTCTCGATCTCCGCTGGCAACTTCCCCGGCGTCAAAGGCGGTTACGTTGCCCAACTGATCGCCCTCCCCAGCGACATGGCGCAAAATTTCTGGCTCGCCGCCTTCGCCTTCAGCGTGTGCTTGATCCTGACGATCGTCATTTCGCTCGCGACCAAACGCACCAAGACCAACGAGGAACTAACCGGGCTGGTCTACTCGCTCACACCAAAGATCAAGGACAACACCGAAGCTTGGTACCTGCGTCCCGCCGTCAGCGGCACAATACTGCTCGTGATCTGCGTAGCGCTCAACATCCTCTTCTGGTAACGCCAGCCAACAAACTCAAAAGGACAACATTATGGGACTCGATATTCGCCTTCCGATTGGCCTCATGTTCACACTCGTGGGCCTGATGCTGGTAATTGCCGGCTTCGTCTACACCGACGCCGAAACGCTCAAACGCTCACTCGACATCAACGTCAACCTCTGGTGGGGAATCGTCCTCATCATCTTTGGCGGGCTGATGCTCTTCTTCTCGATGCGCGCCGCCAAGGCCGCCAAGAACGCTCCTCCGGCCAAAAGCTAAAGCGTCACCAGAAACTCACTACAAAAGCCCCCGGATTTCCGGGGGCTTTTTTTTGTGCAAACGGCGATGCAGTTGGAGCAAAAAAGATATCTCGCCGCCCTCGGTAGCGTGATGCTCCACCCATCCGGCAGCCAGCAGGAAAAAGGAATAAACCGAACCAGGCAACCCGCCTGACTCACTTCAAGCGCGACGCCAAAAACGTCGCGCTTTTTTGTCCCGTCAACCGGCCGCCTCGCCAGGGAACCAACCTCACATCGCCTCAGTCTGGCGCGACGGCACAAAAGCCACGCGCCCAACCCGCAACAACTCGCGCCGCAACCAGTCAAGCGCGGCATTCACCGCTCTCGCTTGCGCCGCCGGTCGCGGACCCGGATAGCTGAGCCTCTTTGACCAGACGCCTTGCGGCGAATACAGCGCGATAAAAATTGTCCCCACCGGATTTTCCGCCGTGCCACCGCACGACCCAAAGAACCCCGTCACCGCCAGCGAATAATCCGAACCCATGCGCTCAGCCGCACCCGTCGCCATCGCTACGGTGCTCTCCGCGCTCACCGCACCGTGCTGCTCCAAAATGCACTCCGGCACATCCAGCAGCTGAATCTTCGATTCATTGCTGTAGCAGACACAACCGCCCGCGAAAAACTTGCACGCACCTGCAATGTTCGTGAACGCATGCGCCAGCATTCCACCCGTCGCCGTCTCCGCCACCGCCAGCGTTTTTTCCTGCGCGCGCAACATATCCGCCACGACCTTCGCCAGCGGCTCGTGGCCAAAACCCACCAGATCCTCGCCGAGCAAACGCGCACATTCCCGCGCAGCCTCCTCCAACTTCGCGTACGACAACGCCCCCGACGGTGAACTCAACCGGCAGTCCACCTGCCCTTGGTGCGCGCAAAACGCGACCTGCAACGCTTCACCATAACCATCAAAAACCGGCTGCAACTTTGTCTCCAGCGCCGACTCGCCCACGCCCGCCGTGCAGATCTGCACGTACGCTTCACGCTCCTGCAACAGCCCAAGTTTAACCAATCGAGGCACCACCTGATCGAGAAACATCGGCTGCATCTCGTGCGGCGGGCCCGGCAGCATCACGAGCACCTTGCCGTCCTGCTCCACCCAAAGCCCCGGCGCCGTACCGTTGGGATTGTGCAACACCTCCGCACCCTCCGGCCGATATGCCTGTTTGAGATTGTTCGGCGTCATCGTGCGGCCCAGGCGCGTGAAGAATTCCTCGATCTCACGCTGCACCGCTGCATCAAGCACCAGCTTTTGCCCCAGCGCCGCCGCCACGACTTCACGCGTACGGTCATCACACGTCGGCCCGAGCCCGCCCGTCATGATCACCACCTCCGCCGCCGCCCAGCTTTCGACAAATTGCCTTTTTATCGCCTCCGCCTCATCCGTAATCGTGACGTTGCGCTGCAACAACACGCCCCTGCGGCCCAGCTGCGAACCAAGAAAACTCAGATGCGTATTCGTCGTCAGCCCGAGCAGCAGCTCATCGCCCAAGGTGAGCAACTCGTAACGTTTATTGATGACCGGGGTACGCCCATCGTCTGAAATCGAATCCGTTGAAACCATACTTTGCTGAAAAGGAAATTAGGTTAATGTCTTAAAAATGCCAGCTAACGAGCCAGATCGTGGTGAACCGCTCACCCTCAAGGAAAAAGTCCGCCGCCTCGCGGACAAACCTGGCGTCTATCTAATGAAAGACCGGCTCGGGGGAATCATTTACGTCGGCAAAGCCAAAAACCTGAAGAAGCGCGTCTCCACCTATTTTCAGCCCGCCCGCAGTCTGACGCTGCACCCAAAAATCCGCGCGCTCATCGAAATGATCGTCGATTTCGAAACCATCGAGGTCAAATCCGAACCCGAAGCCCTGCTCCTCGAAGGCCGCTTGATCAAGCAGTGGAAACCCAAATACAACACCGATTTTACCGACGACAAACGGTTCCTGCTCGTCCGTGTCGACCTGCACGAAGAACTCCCCCGCTTCCGCCTCACGCGTATCCGAAAAGAGGATCGCTCGCGCTACTTCGGCCCGTTTCCCCACTCCGGCCTGCTCCGCAAAACCCTCGCGCAAATGCGCCGCCAATTCGGCATTCTCCTCTCCGACGCCACACCGCAAAAACTCCCCGACGGCCGCTGGCAGCTCTACAACGACGTGCGCCAGGAACTCTACGGCTTCGCCAACGAAACCACCGCTGAGGACTATCAAAAACGCGCCGAAGACGCCTGCGCCTTCCTCGAAGGCAAATCCCACGAATGGCTCGAACTCCTCCGCGCCGAAATGCAGGCCGCCTCCGAAAAACAATATTTCGAAAAAGCCGCCGAACTACGCGATGTCGTCTTTGCCCTCGAAAAAACCCTCGCGAAAACCCGCCGCTTCGAACGCGAACGCCCGCTCACCAAAACCGACAACGATGGCCTCGCCGCCCTTCAGGACGCCCTCAGCCTCAAAGCGCCGCCCGCCCACATGGAGTGCTTCGACAT
The DNA here is from genome assembly GCA_031404135.1 of Verrucomicrobiota bacterium. Taxonomy (GTDB): domain Bacteria; phylum Verrucomicrobiota; class Verrucomicrobiia; order Opitutales; family Opitutaceae; genus JADKHC01. Next base: position 58,518 of record JANNHA010000122.1, read on the forward strand.
CTCGCACATTTCCGGCACCTTTGTGGTGGCTTCGATGGTTCACTTCGCCCACGGCCTTCCCGACAAAAACCACTATCGGCGTTTTCAAATCAAAAGCTTCGTTGGCAACGACGACTTCCGCGCCATGGAAGAAGTCGTCAGCCGCCGCTACCGCCGCCTGCACGAAGAACAGCAACCCTTTCCTGACCTCGTCGTGATCGACGGCGGACTCGGCCAGATCGGTGCCGCGTTAAAAGCCTTTGTCGCGATCGGAGTCGAACCACCCGCCATGATCGGCCTCGCGAAGAAAATGGAGACCATCATTTTTTCCGACGACCGTGCGCCGCTCAACCTCGCGCTCACACACCCGGGCCTGCGTTTGCTCCAGCGCTTGCGCGACGAAGCACACCGCTTCGCCAACACCTACAGCGCCGACCTGCGCTCCAAGAAAATCCGCGAATCCATCCTCGACGACTTTCCCGGCCTCGGCGACGTCCGCCGCGCCGCGCTCATGGCGCAATTCGGCGACATCGACCGCCTCCGCGCCGCCACTGCGGAAAAAATTGCCGAAGTCGAAGGTTTCGGCCCCAAACTCGCCGCCGAACTCCACGCCTTCCTGCATCCAAGGTAGGGCGCGACCGCTGGGCGCGCCGTCTTGAATCCACGACGACAACGACGCGGAACCTTGTCCCTACCGTTTTAGCCGTACGATCCAGTCCAACACCCGCACCGGCAGCGCCCATTTTATCAACAAAATCGCCTTCGCATGGTTCGGTGCGGCGTAGTGCGTCTTCGGATACCTAGCCGACAGCGCCCGCTCCACGACTCGGGCAATGTCATCCGGCTGACCCGCGATCCGATGCATTTTGCGCGCGCCGCCTTTGAAACTTTCCACGTACGGTGCGTACACGCCCGGGTTCGCCACCACAGCGCTCGACGCTTGATCAGCCGCCTCGACAAATCCCGTCAAAATAAATCCCGGCCGCACCAACACCACCTCGATACCGAAGGGCTTCAACTCGCCGCGCAGCCCGTCCGTAAACGCCTCGACCGCGTGCTTCGTCGCATCGTAAACCGACGTCATCGGCCGTGCGACTCGACCCGCCACCGAACCAATATTCACGATCCGGCCCGCGCCCTGCGCACGCATGATCGGCGCGACGAGCTGCGTGAGCCCGAGCAACGCAAAAACGTTCGTCTCGAAATTCCGCCGCATCGCCTCCAGCGGCACTTGCTCAACCGGACCACGCTGACCGAAACCAGCGTTGTTCACCAACGCATCGATCCGCCCAAAGCGCGCCAACGCCGCCTCCACCCAGCGCTTGCGATCGCCCTCGTTCGTCACGTCGCCCACGAGCGCGAGCGTCTGTCTTCCGGCCGGATCGATCTCGGCACAAAGCGCATTCAACTGCGCCGCCCTCCGCGCCGCAAAAGCGACGTTCGCACCTGTCCGTACCAACCGCCGCACCGTCGCCTCGCCGATGCCGGACGAGGCACCGGTGATCAGGACAACTTGTTCATTGAGAGGTCGCATCACACCACCTGAGCGACAAGGCCCGCCCATGGCAAATCCCGTTCAGAACCAACTTCGAATTCCTTGTCCTCGGGTGGCCCCGCTTGCGAAAAGCGCAGAACCAAGATACCCATATCCCATGAAAGCCCTCCGCATCCTAACCCTTCTCGCCGTTTTTGTCGCCATGTTTTCCTTCTCAAGTGCCGAACCACTCGCCATCGGCGCTGACGCGCCCAAGCTCTCCGCCACCACCGAAACCGGTGCGACACTCGTCTTCGCCGACGTTTATAAAAAGGGCTTCACGCTCGTCTATTTTTTCCCAAAAGCCGACACGTCCGGTTGCACCGCTCAAGGCTGCTCACTGCGCGACGCCTACGAGGAACTCACCAAGATCGGCGTGACCGTGATCGGCGTCAGCACCGACAGCGTCGACGCACAAAAAGCATTTAAGGAAAAATATCATTTCCCGTTCACGCTGATCGCCGACGCCGACAAGAAGGTCATGCACGCCTTCGGCCAGACCGGCATCATGTTCGCCAGCCGCCAGGCCTACCTCATCGACAAAAACGGCAAGCTGGTCTGGCGCGACCTCAAGGGCTCAACCAAGAAACAGGCGGAAGACGTTCTCGCTGCGTTGAAGCAACTCGGCAGTTGAGTTCAGACCGTTTTGCCCGGCTGCCATAACCGAACCAATCGCCTAGACGGGCATTTCCGTAGAAAAGATTAACGAGAGCGCGAAGCGGCTCGGCTGTTCCCCGGCACCGTGGCTGACGGAGTCCTTGCTGCAGGCTGAACCGAAACCGATGCATGAACCTCGGGAGGCTCACCCCCTTCAACCATCCGGTGCAATTCCCGCACAGCATCGAGTAACGCGGCGGATTGGCCGGTGAGTTCCTCAGCGGCGGCTGCAGTTTCCTCCGCATGACTGGCGTTAGCCTGGGTCACCTGATCCATCTGCGTAACGGCAGCTGTGATCTCGCCAGTTCCTTGGCTCTGTTCACTAGATGCGGTGGCAATATCACCCACAAGCGAGTCGACGAGGAGAATATGCTTCTGAATCTCGCCGAAACTCTGGCTGACGTCCGCGCTGATCTGGGCTCCTTGACGACTTTTCGCCACCGAGTCCTCGATCTTGGCCGCCGTCTCACGTGCCGCAGCGGCCGAACGTTGAGCAAGGGCGCGCACTTCGTCGGCAACAACCGCAAACCCCATTCCCGCCTCGCCGGCACGAGCCGCTTCAACGGCGGCGTTTAGCGCTAGAAGATTGGTCTGGAAGGCGATCGCATCAATGGTCGCGAGGATTTTCGAGATTTCGGAGCTGGCGGCGGTGATGGCCTCCATCGCCGTCTGCATCGCGCGCATGCGCTCCGCACCTTGGTCCGCTGCGGAACGAGCGAGCCCGGTCGCCTGCTTGGCTTGTTGCGCGCCTTCGGAACTGCGCTTGGTCATGCTAGCCATTTCCTCCAACGACGCAGCGGTTTCCTCGAGTGAAGCGGCCTGCTCGGCGGCTCCGTCGGCCAGCGTGAGGCTGGCCCGCGCAACCTGGGCGGCGGCATCCGTGGTTTCGTCGGAACTGGTCGTCAGCTGGGCAATGAGGCGCTTGAGCGGACGGTTGATGGAGCGTATCGTCCACGCACCGAACCCAGTCGTAAGCAGCAAAATTGCCACGGTGAGCACGGTATAGATAAGAAAGCTCCGCCACGCCTGAGCCTGTATGCGTTCAGCGGTGGCGTGGTAATCGTGCGCGAGACGGTCTTCGACCCGCTTCATCTGATCGATCTTGGCGGAGATCGCGTCGAACCAAGCCGATGGTTCAACTTGAAAACCTCCGGCACTGGCGTGATCGAGGGCGGTTTGACGCAGGCGCGCCACTTTTTCAAAGGACGGATCTCGGGCGACCTCGGCGAGAAAGGCTTTTTGCGCGGCCGTGGCCTGCGTGGAGAAAACCTGTTGATAGGTTTCTTGCGAGGCCACTGCGCGGCTGAAGCGGCTGAACGCATCGCCGACAAACTTATCGGCTGCAAAAACGCCCGCAAGGGTGGCTCGCTCGATGCCGGTTTGTTCTTTGATCTGAACGTAGTTCACGTAACACGCCATGCCGTTGGCGATCTCAATATCGTCAACCTGCTGGGCGATGGCCACACTCACACCGACGAGACGGGCAATCGTTTGGGTGAAAAACAGAGTGGATTCCGGGGCGCTCATTTTTAGCGCTTGGATGGCGGTTCGTTTTTCAGGTATGTTCGCGACGGCGGCCGCAGCTTCTCTGAATTCAGCGGCAAACTCCGCGCCGAAATCGTCCGCATGAAACGCGGCAAATGCACTTTGAATTTTGGCCCGTTCCCCATCGGAGGCTTTTTGTTGTGCGGTCAGTTCACTGGCAAATTTCGTGCCGTTGCTGCCGAGAAAGACGGCTGATCGCCCCCGTTCGCGCTGCAACTCGTGGATCGTGACGCCGATCTGCCGAACCAACGTGGAACTGGTTTGCAGCCGGGCGTATTTGCGCACGGTCGCGTGCTTCTCGAAGGCACCCCGAAAGCCGAAAAAACCCACGCCCATCAGAGGCAGGAGCAACAAAAGAATGAGTTTAGTGGAGAGAACGAGTTGTTTCATCGAAAAATTTCAGCCCAGTTTTGTCAGCACCTGAAGGGGTGAGAAATCGTTGCGGACATTGTGGCTAATACCTGCTTCGACCAACCGGACGCTTTCTTAAACCCGATGCCGTGATCGGAGGCCCGGGCGGCAGGGTTCTTGCCAGCGACTAATCGGCCCGCCACCGTGGCGACTGATGCGCATCGGATCGTGTGAATTGAGTTCGCCGTTATTTTTATCGCCGCTGGCCGGTTACACCAACCTGCCCATGCGACTAGCGTTGCGCGAACTCGGTGGCCTGGGCTGGGCCACGACGGATCTGGTCAACGCGCGTTCGCTCATCGAGCGCAACCCGAAGGCGCTCCAACTGGTGAGCTCGTGCGCGGCGGACCGGCCGATGGCGATCCAGCTGTTCGGCTCGGTGCCGGAGGAGATGCGCGACGCGGCCAAAATCTGCGAAGATCTGGGGGCCACTTCAGTCGACATCAACATGGGCTGCCCGGTGAAAAAAGTCGTCGGGATCGGCGGCGGCGCGGCGATGATGACCGAACTAAAGAAAACCGCAGCATTGGCCCGCGGCATGATCGACGCGGTCAACATTCCGGTTACGGCCAAAATGCGGCTCGGCTGGGATGATGAAAATCTGACCGCGCCCGATCTGGCCCGCGTGCTGGAGGAAACGGGCATCGCGGCGGTTTTTGTGCATGGCCGAACCCGTGCCCAGGGTTTTAGCGGTACGGTCAATCTCGGTGGAATCCGCGCCGTGGTGCAGGCGGTAAAATCGATTCCCGTGATCGGCAACGGCGATGTGACGACGCCTGAAGCGGCAAAAAAAATGATCGAGGAAACGGGTTGCGCGGGCGTGAGTGTGGGGCGTGGCGCATTTTATGATCCGTGGATTTTCAAGCGCACCGAACAGCTTTTACGCACGGGCGTGCTGCCGCCGGAGCCGGCGTTTGCGGAGCGGTTGCGCGTGATGCGTCGCCACTTCGATCTGACGGTTGAAGCGTTTGGCGAGGAACATGGCTGCCGGATGTTTCGCAAAGTCGCGCCGTGGTACGCGAAACGTTTTGGACCTGCGATCGAGTTCAAGCGACTGATCGTGAAAATAACGAAGCGCTCCGAGTTCGACGGCGTCGTGGCAACCTACATCGACTGGCGAAAACAGTTTTGCGATGAGCAGGGGGAACTACTACCGCGTTTCCAGCCGGCTCCGATGGTGGCGTCATTTATGCGGGCACCGGGCGAAGCCGAACTGAATGCCATCGCTGTGCCGAAAGGGCCGGTGGACCGTTGGTGAAGATCCCCGGGGCAAGCTCCGGGGCATTGCAGAAATTGTAGGAGCGGCTTAACGCCGCGACTCAATCCCATCCATCGCGGGATAAACCCGCTCCTAAAGACGAACCAAGCCGGAGCGGACGACGAACCGGAGCGAAAGCCGAACCGGGAGAAAGATAAAGAGGAACGAGAAAGAGGAAAGAGTCGGGTGGGCGGCTCAGTAGCGGCGGGAAACGGTGGCGCCGGTGTCGTCGCAGAAGATCAGTTGCTTGGCTTCGACGTCGATTTTTTGGAGCGTGATCGCCAACTTTGAGTTAATGAGGTCGCCGGGGTGAACCATCCGGTTGTTAAGCATGGCACGGGCATTTTCGCCCTGAAAAACACCGCTCACACGGATGTTGACCACAAACTGCCGGAAGGCGTCGGTCGGCGGCGGAGGTGGAGGCGGCGGTGGTGGAACGACGGGGGCGACCGGGGCGGGCGGCACAAGCGCGGTTGCCGGTGTTGCGTCGTTTGGGATTTTTGCGGCGGGCGTTGTACCTTCGAGGATGTGAGTGAGTTCTTTTCCTTGGCTATCGTGAGCGGCGACGATATCGCGGGCACTGGCGATCATTTTGCCTGCAGCCGAAGCGGGGTTGTCTACAAGTTTAGGCGCAGCAGGTGCTGGGACGGTTTTGGGAACGGGCGCAGCGGCAGGTGTCGCCACCGGGGTGGCGGGCTGCGGTTTTGTTTTCGTCCGGTTCAGATAGGGCAGCCCGTAAAAAATTCCGGCCCCCAGAACGACAACCAAGACAATACCGGCAAGGAGCTTGTCGGCCTTGACGGCTGGCGGAGATGATTTCGCCGAGGGCGTCGCCAACGATGCGGCAAGGTTGCGAGGCGGCGGCAAATTCGGCGTCTTTGCTGTTAAAACAGGCGGCGGCATCGACGCCGTCGGTGACGCCACCGGCTTCGGGCTTACCGGGAACGAAGGTGGCGGCGCGCCAAACGGAGGGATACGGGCGGGATTGGGGCTCGCTGGGGCCGCCGCCGGGACGACCAACGGAGGCGTGGAAAAAGGCACGGGGGTCGAGAACGTCACGGACGACGCGAGCGCGCCTTCAGGCGACGGTGTTTTTGGTTTGAGGCGAAGATTCAATACACCGGACTCATTTATCGCGGGCGCAGCGGACGCGGGAACAACGGATGCGGGTTTGGGGGTTGGCGCCGGCACGGACGGTGGAACAGGAACAGGTACAGGTACAGGTACAGGTACAGGTGTTGGTGTTGGTGTTGGTGTTGGCGCTGTTACTGGTGCAGGTGCAGGTGCAGGTGCAGATACCAAAACGGGAAGAGGCGTTGGCACGGGTACTGGCACCGGGGTCGCCGGAGGCGGCGTCACGGGTGGCGGAACTTCGGAAGCCTGGGGTTGGCGCGGTTTTAAGCGCAGTGAAGGCGGGTTCTGCTCGTCACTCATGACTGAATAGCATGGCGGTTCATAAACAAATTGAAACAAAAAGGTTCGTGACAACAGGCTTTTTTAGCCGTTGTAACGGGTCCAGATTATCTCGACGCTTTGACAGCAACCCTTTCGTAAGATTTAGGTCAAAAAACTCCATGCGCATTTCTGTCATCTCACTTCTTCTAGCGGCTTTCTGCTTAACTGGCTGCATTAACTTCGTGAAACCCGAACCGATCAGCGGCGCGGTGGAGGAATCCTTGAAGACTCGTTGGGTGGCTCGCCGCATGAGCGAGCTCCAGGCCAATGGCACCGCGCTCGACCCGCGCGAGGCGCGAAAGATCGCCGTCGAAGAGTTCAACAAAAAGTATGAGTTCACCGCCGTTGCGAAAAAGCCCGACCCCGTCACGAATACGACGCCTTGAAGCGTAGTCTGTGCGGCAGGGTAGAATCGTGGGTGGAGCTGACAGGGGCGAAAAAATCGGGGCGTAAAGCCCTTCCTTCAATGGAGTCGGTCCCGCTTTCGTTGAGGGCTGAGATACGATGCCCGTAGAACACCTGAATTTCGCCGGCATCGTCACAACCACAAGTGCGGCGGCTCGGGCTGACGGAACGCGCCAAAGAACACGTCAAAAACGGCAGGCTAAACGCGTCGGCAAATGCTGCCGTGAAAGGAGAAAACCCTAGGGCGGCAAAAAGTGCCGTAGCATATTATTTATTTTCTAAATATTAACTATTAATAAGTTATATAACTGGCATCGCCATTGCTTAGGGAACAGACCCTAGATGAATATTGGCCTTTACCAGTGTGCAGCGTCACTCGCCTCCTTGGAGCGCTGGCAGGAAATCGTGGCTCAAAACATCACCTCGAGCCAAGTGGCCGGCTTCCGCAAGCGCACGGTGGAGTTTTCCTCCATCCAGATGGGCACCATTCAAGCCGATCCGAAAGCCAAGCAGGGCAATGGCGGTGTCACGCCTGCGATGTTTCCGTCGACCCGCACGGGCGTCAGCTTTCAACCCGGCGAAACCGCTCCCACCCGGCGCGAACTCGATGTCGCGCTCGAGGGAGATGGATTTTTTGAAGTGCAGATGGCCGATGGTTCTAAGGCCTACACGCGATCTGGCGAGTTTCACCTCGGCGCTGATCGCACGATCTTGAGCCGCGCCAGTCTCCCCGTGATGACCACTAACGGCGCGCCCATCGTCACCCAACGCAGTGGTGGCAGCATTTCCATTGGCGAGGACGGCAAAGTCAGCCAAGGGGCCAACCAGTTCGGCAAGATCAACGTCGTCACGTTTGCGGACAAAGCAAAACTCGTTCCGCTCGGCGGCGGTTTGTTCGTTCCGGCCGATGGTGCCGAACCTATCGAAATGAAAAAACCCGGCGTCCTGCAAGGTTACCTCGAAGGCAGCAACGTCACCGCGCTCAACGAAATGATCGCCCTCGTGCAGATCGCCCGCGCCTACGAAGCGAACCAGAAGATTATCACCAATCGCGACCAGAACATCCAGAAAGCCCTCGAAATGCTCGGCTAAGCGCCCGGCTAGTATTCAATATTTAACTACCAAAAAATCCCATGAGCCTTTCCCTCTACTCCGCCGCCTCAGGCATGGAAGCCCAGCAGTTAAATCTGAACACCATCGCCAATAATCTGGCGAACGTAAACACCCCCGGCTTCAAGCGCAGCCAGATTTCATTTCAAGACATGCTCTACCAGAAGCCCCGCACCAGCGGCTCCCAGGACAGCGGTGGCAACATCCTGCCCACCGGCATCGAGGTTGGCAACGGCACCCGTGTCGCGTCCACCGCCAAGGTCTTTACCCAAGGCGAACTCGTCTCTACCGGCCAAAAGCTCGACATCGCCATCCAGGGCGACGGCTTCTATGAAGTTCAACGCCCCGACGGCACCACCGGCTACACCCGAGATGGTTCGTTCAAGATCTCCCCCACCGGTCAGGTGACCAACAGCGACGGTTTGCCGGTGCTCAGTGGTTTCCAAGCGATTCCACCCGGCACCACCTCCATCAGTGTTTCGCAAGAAGGCCAGGTAACCTATTCCTCTTCGAGTGGCGATCAGTCCTTCCGCCTGGCGCTCACGCGTTTTGGCAACCCCGCCGGCCTCCAAAGCTTGGGCGGAAATATCTATGTCGAAACAGCCGCCAGCGGCTCTCCTGAAACAGGCTCACCGGGCGAGGCGGGTTTCGGAACCACCGTACAGGGCTACGTCGAGAGCTCCAACGTCAACATCGTACAGGAGATGGTAAATCTCATCACGGCCCAGCGCGCCTACGAGATTAACAGCAAGTCCATTCAAACCTCCGACGAGATGCTCCAGAACGTCAACCAGATGAAACGCTGATGAACGCGCGCCTTTCAATCTCAATTCTTTCCGCCATCGCCCTCTGTGCGTTGGTTCCTGCTGCCTTCGGCCAGGCCACAGTCGCCGCGACAACCGCTCCAGCGACGTCGGCGTTCACGCAGGAAAAACTCCTTTCCGATCTCAACCGCCAGCTCGTCGAACGCTTTCAACTGCGTGGCGAACTGCAGCTCGAACTGATCCGCCCTTGGACAGCGCCAGCCGGTGCCACGAGTTTGGCCGAGGCGGTGATCGTCGATTTTCCGGCGCGGATTGCGTCATCGCTGATGTTGCAGGTGCGACTGCAGAGCGGTGAGCGTTCGTTCGGCAATTTCTCGCTCCAGGTGAAAGCGCAATTGCTTCGCGATGTTTGGGTGGCTCGTACACCGATCGAGCGCGGCTCCGCCTTTGACTCTAGCCAGCTCGACACCCAACGCGTCGATATATTGCAGCAGCGCGAGACCGTTCCCGCTGACACCGCAGAAACCGATTTCACCTACGCCACAAGCGTCGCCGCCGGTCGCCCGCTCGTTTGGCGCGACGTCACCCGCCGTTCGCTCATCCGCAAAGGCCAGATCGTAGAAGTCTCCGCGATCGACGGCACCCTCACGATCACCACCAAGGCCATGGCCATGGAAAACGGTGCCGCCGGCGACACCGTTCGCCTGCGCAATCTCGAATCCAAAAAAGATTTCACCGCGCTCGTCGTCGCCGCTGCACGGGCCCAGGTCCGCTTCTAATACCATGAAAATTTTCCACACCCTCTTTCTCGTCCTAAGCCCCGCCGTCGCCGCCATTCCGGTGTTCGCCGATTCGCTTTGGACTTCGCCGGCCAACTCCGAGAATGCCATGTTTGCCGACCGCAAAGCCTCGCGTGTGGGCGACATTCTCACCGTCGTGATTTCGGAAAATGTGGCCACCCAATCATCGCAAAGCACCAAATCGAACAAGTCGTCCAGCATCGATGCAGGTATCAGCCAGTTCATTTATCCTCCCGCCATCAGCGGTCTCGGCACCAAAAGCGGAGTGCTCCCCGCCACCAAACTCGCTGGAAAGAGTGATTTCACCGGCGGCGGTTCAATCAACAACACCCAGAGCCTCTCTGGCCGCGCGGCTGTGCTCGTTGCTGACGTATTGCCGAACGGCAATCTCGTGATCGAAGGCGTGCGCGTGATCACTTTCTCCGGTGAAACTCAATATGTTGTTCTCCACGGATTGGTTCGTGTCGACGACGTGACTAGCGCCAACACCGTGGAATCGACCAACGTCGCCGATGTACGCCTGGAATTCATCAGCAGCGGCGCCCTCACCGACGCACAAAAGCGCGGCTGGTTGACCAAGATTTACGACAAGCTTCGCCCGTACTGACGCTGCGCTAATGATGAATGTTGAATGGAGAATTTAGAATGAAATCCCTTCCCACACTTAACCGCCTGTTTGTTCGCCAGATGCTTTTCGCATTCTGCATTTTTCATTCTGCATTCTTCATTAGCGGGACCGCGCAAGCCGCCCGCATCAAGGACCTGACCCTAGTTGAGGGCGGCCGCGACAATCAACTTGTTGGCTACGGCCTCGTGGTCGGTCTCGCGGGCGATGGCGACAGCAGCGCCATCACCACCCTGCGCACGGTTGCTAACACGCTCCAAACCTACGGCATTTCCATTCCCGCCGATCAGATCAAAACCAAGAACGCTGCCGTCGTCATGGTCACCTGCGACATTGCCGCGTTTTTGAAAAACGGCAGTCGAATTGATGTCACGGTGGCTTCGATGGGAGATGCCAAATCCCTTCAGGGCGGCATGCTTCTGCAAACTCCACTCAAAGGCGCGGACGGCCGTGTCTACGCCGTCGCCCAGGGCGCTGTCGCCGTGGGTGGCTTCCTGGGTGGTTCGGGTGGGGCTGGCGGTGCCACGGTTCAGAAAAACCATCCCACCGTCGGCATGATTCCCAGCGGCGCGATCGTCGAAAGGGAAATTCCCGCCACGTTCGTCCACGATGGCGTATTCACCCTCCAATTACACAATCCGGATTTCAGTTCCTGCGCCCGTCTGGCCAAGGCGGTCAACGCCTACTTCCCCGACGCCGCTTTGTCGCGTGATGCGGCAACAATTTCCGTCAAGCTTCCTCCGGCCTACACCGGTCGCGAGGTCGGTTTTCTCGCCGATCTGGGCTCCATTGAAGTCGCCCCAGATTCACTCGCCCGCGTCGTGATTAATGAACGCACCGGAACCATCGTGGCCACCTCAACCGTGCGCATCTCGCAGGTCGCGATCAGCCACGGAGCCCTGACCATAACCATTTCGTCGAACCTTTCCGTCTCGCAGCCGAATTCATTTAACAATTCCGGCGAGACGGTCGTCGTACCCAGTACGCAGACTGCCGTCAACGAAGTGAAAGGCGGTTTCGTTATCGTTAACGAAGCGCCCACCATCGACCGGATGACGGCCGCGCTCAATGCGCTGGGCGTTTCCACCCGCGAGATGATGTCGATTTTTCAAACCCTCAAACGTTCCGGCGCTCTTCAGGCCGAACTGGTGATTAACTAAAATGAACGTCTCCGCCATCAATCCCTCTTCCTCCGCAGCGAGCATCGCGTCGCTACAGGCGTGGCATGCGGAACAGGGCGCAACCGGTGCAAAGGCACCAAAGGCCACCGACTCCAGTCGCGACCCGGCCGCCATCAAGAAAGCAGCCTCGCAGTTCGAAGCGATCATCCTTCGCCAGCTGCTCGCCCCGAGCATCGAACCGATGATGAACGGCAGTTTGGGCGGTGCTAAAGGTTCTGGTGGCAGCATGTACGGCTACATGTTAACGGATGCACTTTCCACCAGCATCGCTCAGGGCGGAGGCCTCGGCCTAGCCCGCATTCTCGAACGAAACTTTAACCCGCGCGCCGCTTGGTCCGATGTTAAGGACACCGGCAAGCCGGCTGCGGATTCTCACCTCTAATCTCTTAAACCACCGTGAATATATCCTGGGAATTTATTACCGAATGCCTGCGCAATGAGTTGCAGGAATATGGAGCCTTGCTCGCCCTTTTCGAAGAGCAGCAGGCCAACCTCCTCCGTCGCGACGCCGATCAGGTCGCCGCGCTGGCCCTGTCCATTGAGGACCAGGCTCGCGCCACACATACCAGCCGCGAACGTCGTGAACAATGCGTCCACGCCTTTGCCGAAAAATGCGGCTGCCCCACCGAAACCAGCCTCCGCCAGATGCTCCCGCATTTCCCCGTCGAAGTGCAGCCCCTGCTCAACGCGTTGATCGACGAGATCAACCATCTCATTCACCGCATCCGCCGAGACGCTCGCCAGAACCAAATGCTGCTCTCCCGCACGGTTCAGGCTCATGAAGAGGCGTTGCGCACCCTGATGCCCGAATCATTCCCCGCCCGCACCTACTCGCAACGCGGCTCGGTCAGCGCGGTCTCGGTCATCTCCGGCTGGCAGGCCGCCGGCTGAACCAACCACAACTTTCAAACAGGTTTTACCATGAGCGGACTATTCGGCGAACTAGCCAACGGCGTTAAGGCCCTCACAGCGGCCTCGCGCTCGGTTGAACTCGCCGGCCGCAATCTCGCCAACGTCAACAACCCGAACTACGCGCGTCAACGTGTGGTCTACGGTGATCGTGGCTCCGTGCAGACTGGCATCGGCGTCCAGTCGCTCGGCATCGAAGCCATCGGCATCCAGCAACTGCGCGATGGATTGCTCGATGCGCAGGTCGTACGCGAACTGGCCACACAGGCCTCCTTCGAGGCCGAGATGGCTGCTTATCAGAATGCGCAGGCCGATCTCGGACAACTGATCGATCGCTCCGGTGCGACCAGTTCGACTGGTTCGTCTGGCAGCACCAACGGCATTGCCCAGTCGCTCAGCGATTTTTTTAATTCCTTTCAAAGCTTCGCCGCCAGCCCGACCGACGTGGGTGAACGCCAGACGCTCGTGCAAAAGGCCAGTATTCTCACCGACACTTTGAACGAAGCCGACCAGCGCCTCGTCCAGCTGCAGAGCGATCTCACCACCCAGGCCACCGGCGCCATCACCGACATCAACCGCATGCTCCAAAACATCGCGGATCTCAACGGCCAGATTGGCCGTGTCGAAATCGGCCAGCCCGGTGTGGCCGTCGATTTGCGTGACCAACGTCAGTCACTGGTCGAACAACTATCGACAAGAATGGCGATCGAGACCCGGCCCGATCCTTCCTATGCCGGCGAAATCCAAGTCTTTGCCCGGGATGCCAGCAACAACCCGGTTCAGCTGCTCAACCTCGCTTCCACCACCGGCCCGGTCACCCTCGTTGGTTCGGTGGTTTCAGCCGGCACGCCCGCGACGGCCTTGGCCTTGCGAGGTGGTTCGCTCAACGGTCTGCTCACCGCTCGCGACGGTGCGATCACCACGCTGCGGACCAACCTCGACAGCCTGGCCAACCAACTCGTCACGTCCGTCAATGCGACCTACAATCCCACCGGCCTCACAGGCGATTTCTTTGACGCTGCCGGTGTTGCTGCCGCAACAATTACTATCGACAGCACACTCAACGCCACCAGCCTGAAAGCTTCCGATGGTGGCACCGCTGGTGACAACACCCTCGCGCAGGCCGTGGCTAATCTCGCCAGTCGGACCTTCACAACCCCGGCCGACGGTATCGACGGCACCTTTGGCCAGTTTTATTCCAAGACCGTGACGGATCTTGGCCAGTCCATCACCACCGCGAGTTCTCGCCTGTCCAGTCAATCCGCTATCGCCTCTCTCGTGAAATCCCAACGCGACTCCGTCAGCGGTGTTTCACTCGACGAAGAAATGGCCGACATGATCAAATACCAACGCGCCTTTCAGGCTTCCTCGCGTGTCATTCAGGTCATCGACGAACTCCTCGATACCGTCGTCAATCGCCTCGGTGTTTAATACCTGCCTCTTTAACTCACACCCAGCTTTATAACCTCAGCCCTGTTTCCCCATGCGCATCGCCACCACCACCGTCTCGGACTCGGTGCTCGCCCAGATTCAGAAACTGAGCAACCGCCAGGCACAGCTTCAAAACCAAGTGGCCACCGGCCAGCGGATCTTCAAACCCGAGGATGATCCCTCCGCCGTCGGCCGTATCCTGACGTTGGATACCGAGGCCCGCCAGATCCAGCAGTTCCGGAATAACGCCAACCGCGCGCTGGAGGTTTCGCAGGCGACCTACGCCGGCTTGCAGGACATGAAAAAGATCTCTGATCGCGCGGGCGAGGTTGCCACCCTCGGTGCCGGCACATCGAGCCCCGACGCGTACCGTGCGTATGCGACCGAGGTTAACCAGCTCATCGAACAGGCGCTGCAAAACGGAAACACGAAACTGCGCAACGATTACCTGTTCTCAGGCACCGCCCTCACCACCGCGCCCCTGACCGCCACCCGCGTGCCCCCTGGTACTGGCGACATCACTTCCGTCGTCTATGCCGGCGACGCCGCGCAATCGAAAATCCAAATCTCCGAACTTTCCCAACTCGCGCCCGGCTCCACGCAAGCCACCAACGCCGGCAATGCCGCCTTTCTCAACAGCCTCATTGCCCTGCGCGATGCGCTTAACACCGGTATCAGCACCAACGTCTCCGCTGCGCAGCCGAACCTCGAAATTGCGGAAAACCTCCTCGTCAATTCCCTGAGCGAACAAGGTGCCGTGCAGCTGCGCATCGAAGTTGCCCAAAGCCAGCAAGCCTCGCGCGCCACCAATCTCGAGAAACAAGTCTCGAACGAAGCCGATGCCGACATGGCGACCAGCGCCGTGAAACTCAGCCAAACCTCCACCGCCTACGAGGCCGCACTCTCTTCCGCCACAAAAATTCTACAAATGTCCCTGTTGGACTATTTGAAATAACTCCGCCTTCGTGAAACGCTCACCGCGCGCCGCCTCCTCCTCCCCATGAAAGTCAGTCCAGAAACAACTCCGACCGACAAAGATCCCTCCACGCAGAGCCTTCGCCTCCCGGAGGGCCTCGTCGGCCTGCCCGAGTACAAGAGCTTCGAACTGCTCTACGACCCCGAGCAACTGCCCTTCATCTGGCTCCGACTCCAAGGCCCCGATGAACTTCACTTTGTCGTGATTCAACCCGGTGGCATCATCCCGGATTACGAACTCGAACTCTTCGACGAAGACGCCGCCACCCTCGGCATCACCGAATCTGCCGAGGCCCTGGTCTTTAATATTGTCACCGTGCATCCCGGACCGTCGTCGACCGCCACGGTCAACCTCGCCGGCCCGATCATCGTGAACCGCCGCACCGGCACCGCCAAACAGTGCGTACTCGCCAATTACAGCCGTTACAGCGCCCATCATCCTCTGATCGACAACGCGCTCGCCGCCGGACATTAAATACAACCGCCATGCTTGTCCTCACGCGCAAAGTCAACGAGTCGATCATCATCGGTGGAAACATCGAAATTAAGATCACCCGCATCGACGGTGATATGGTGAAAATCGGCATCGACGCCCCCCGAGAGATTCCCATTTTCCGCAAGGAAGTCCTCGCCGAGATCGCCGCCATAAACCAGGCCGCAGCGCTAAAGCCCGGTGCCGCCCTGCCCAAGTTCTCCCGCTCCGCCCGCCCGAATCCGCCGCCACCGGCAAACCCGGGCCAGCCAACCGCCGGTCAACCCACGCCATGAGCACCATCAACGTCCAGACGCTCGCCCTCGCTCAGAATTACGGCCACATCAGCGACCTGATCGGCCGCTCATT
The DNA here is from genome assembly GCA_031404135.1 of Verrucomicrobiota bacterium. Classification (GTDB taxonomy): domain Bacteria; phylum Verrucomicrobiota; class Verrucomicrobiia; order Opitutales; family Opitutaceae; genus JADKHC01. The sequence continues at coordinate 74,398 of JANNHA010000122.1, forward strand.
TAACCGCCTGAGCTCCGGTCTGCGCCTCACCGAACCCTCCAGCGATCCGACCGGCGCCGGTGCCGTCGGCAAACTCGATGCGCAGCACAAACGCGCCCAGGCCGCTGCCATCAACGTCCAAAACGCCACCTCCTACGTTCAATCCTCCGTTAGTATCATCGCGAGCATGGCGAGCCTGATCTCCCGCATGTCAGAACTCAGCCAATTTGCCGCCGACGGCACGAAAAGCGCAGACGATATTGCCCTCTATCAAACCGAATTTCTAGGACTTCAGGAGCAACTACGCTCCACCATCGGAGGCACGACCGCAGAAATCGGCGGCACCACCGACATCCTCAAGCCCCTCGGCTCCTTCAACGGCCTTCCCCTCTTCCGGGCCAACCCCACAGGAACCAGCATCGCCTCCGGTTCGCACGCAGGCGACACCGTCGTCATGCCGGAAAATAATCTGCGCGACGGTGCCATGCTGGAGCTGATCAAGCAAGACGCCGCCGGCAACTATACGCTTTCCATCACCACGGCCGGTGCCACGCAAACGATCACCGATGCCATTTCCGATCTGGCTGACGAACGCTCCGTACTCGCGGGCGTGGGCAGCCGCCTCGAATTCGCAGCCGGTTCGCTCGCCGTGGAGAACCAGAATCTGACCGCCGTCATCTCGCGTATCCAAGATGTGGATGTCGCCTCCGAATCGACCCACCTGACCAAGTTCAACCTCCTGCTCGAAAGTGGTGCCGCGATGCTCTCGCAGGCGAACCAGTCGCCAAGGTCCGTCCTCCAGCTCCTGCAGAACTGAGGCCCTTTCTGGCCCGCAGTGCATGAAGTCGCACTGCTTGGCGTGCCCGCTCCTTGGCTTAAAAAACCCCACCATCCCGAATGGAGGGCGACGCGCCGTCGTCGCCGGTCCGAAACACCCGCCCTTCGCGTTCTTTGCGACCTTCGTGTAAAAAAATCCGCCCTCCGAATCCCCGTCCGCATTAGCGAAAATAAGCGCAAATTAGCGGTTAAAAACGCCGCCCTCCGCCACATTCTTCATTCATCATTCTCCATTCATCATTAGCGCGCCAGCGCGTCGATCGAATCCTCCTCCGCATTAGCGAAAATAAGCGCAAATTAGCGGTTAAAAAATGATCGACCCGTTTCGACCCATTTTAACGCAAAGCACACCAAGAAAATTCTCGGACGCAAAGATCACAAAGCCGAACTTTTCGAGACCGACACAAACTCCGCTAACTCGAATGGAGGGCGACGCGCCGTCGGAGCCGATCCGAGCCGAACCACCGCAGATGACGCAGATCACGCGGATACCTGCCATTTCCGTCGCCGCGCAGGTCTCCCCGAGTAAGTAAATGAACTTTCCCGACACAACCCCGGGGCTTTACCTGTGACGCTGATACCGGGACTTCGTTCTGTGGTGCGAACTCGTCCGCGTCACCGGCCTTGTAGCCCGTTCCTGTTCGTGGGCTCGCCGGTTTGACTCCAGCTTCTTTCCCACGGGGTCTCGCGACACCGCAGTTGCTTTTGTCTCATGCTTTGGTTTCCATTTTTGGTATCTTGCATCGAGGACTTTCACCCCGTCAGTTCACTCCCATGCCAGGCACACACCAGGCGCCACAGCACAATGACCGCGATCCGTCCTTTTTCGACGGCTCAGGTAAGAGCTTTCCCTCTTGTTTTCCCTCGTGGTCATGGCTCATCTAACGTTCGGCGAAGGAAAAGCCATATGACCTCTATCCTTTTCATAGTCGGCGGGATTCTTGGCGTCATCGGCGGCGTCCTCACGTTTCGCTTCGGTCGGCGAGTGGAAGAAGAAGGAAAGAAGGTCGGTTTCGATTTCTTTTCCGGTGACGCTGCTCTGATGTGGTTCCGACCGGACAGGCTTCCAGTCACCATGCGTCCATTCGCCAGGCAGGCTCGGTTGGCAGGTATGCTGTTTCTCTGGCCCGCCTTCGCTCTCATGTGCGTGGCTTTCTTCCTGAGGTGAAGAGCCCAATCCGGTAGCCGGAGGTAATTAGCCTCCGGCCCCCACACCACCCGGCGTACGGGTCCGTACCGGGCGGTTCTGATCGGGTTACTTCGCTTTCACCTTCGTCTCGGGAGCTTTCCCCCTTGGCGTTAGTTTCGGCGGGTAATGATCCTAAATCCCGCAGTTGAGGATCAAGGGATTGGTTTTGGGAGCCAGTCGTCGGGATTGTTTGGGTTATTCCAGCACAGGTAACGTTCGAATCGCTGTTGCAGGTCCAACTGCGGCGCAATTGAACTGAGCCAGCG
>JANNHA010000123.1:0-14889 GCA_031404135.1 Verrucomicrobiota bacterium
GCCCCACACTCGGGTTCGGGTTTGGGGCCCGACGGGGGGCGGCCCCTACCCAAACCCCGGCCCCCCCCGGCGGGCCCGCCCTCCCCGGCGCCCCCCCCTCAGATCGTTGCACCGAACCGTTCGAGACGCTTCAACACCGCCTCGCGGCCCAGCACGCGAAACATGCCCGTGATGCTCGGACCCACGTTCGTACCCGACACCGCCAGACGCGCCACGGCCTGATAATCGCCGAAGCCCAGGCCTTTGGATTCCGCCAGTTTCTTGAGCGCTTCCTCGATCACCAGATCGCTCGACAGGTCTGCCGTACGAAGCAGATCGATGAGTTCGGCCAAGCGTGCCTTTGGCTCGCCTTTGCCGAGGACTTTCGCCCGAACCTTTTCGTCGATCACAAAGTCGTCCGTGAAGAAATACTTCGTATAAGCGGGCAGTTCTTCGATGCCTTTGATCTTCGGATGCGCGAGCGCGAGCACCGCGCGAAAATGAGTTTCGTTCGGCCAGCCAGCGGCAAATACGTTCTGCTTTTCGAAATAGTCGCGTGCGAGCTGGAGAAACTTCTCCTCGGGCATCGCCAACAAATAGGCCATGTTCATGTGCGCGAGTTTCTTGTCGTCGAAGCGCGCATTGCTCTGGTTCACGCCCGGCAAATCAAACAGGCGAATGATCTCCGCGAGAGGCATCTTCTCGCGGTCGTCGCCGGGATTCCAACCGAGCAGCGAAAGGAAATTCACCAGCGCCTCCGGCAAGTATCCGCGTTTCTGATACTCCTCGATCAACGCACCCTGATCACGCTTCGACATTTTTCCCGGGCCGTTTTGTTTCAGAATGAGCGGGATGTGCGCAAACTTCGGCACCGGCACATCAAACGCCTTGAACAGCTCGACGTGTTTGCTCGTGTTCGAAAGGTGGTCTTCGCCGCGAATCACGTGCGTAATTTTCATCGCGATGTCGTCGACCACGTTGACGAAATGGAAAACGGGATTGCCGTCCGAGCGCACGATCACGAAATCTTCGTCCTCGATGCGTTCGACCCGACCGCGAATCTGGTCGTCGATAATCGCCGGCGCATTGGCCACCTTGGTGACGGTCTTTTTGCGATGCTCGTCGAACACCTCGCTGCGTTCGCCCAGCAGTTTAAAATAGATCGCACCGTCTTTCTCATAGGTGCGCCCGGCGGCAGTGAGTTTTTCGAGATATTCTTTGTAGATGGCGGCACGTTCGCTCTGGCGGTAAGGACCGAAATCGCCGCCCTTGCCCGGACCTTCGTCCCAATCCATGCCCAACCAGCGCAGACTGTCGTAGATCACGTTAAGGAAAACCTCGCTGTTGCGTTCCTTGTCGGTGTCTTCGATGCGCAGGATAAACGCGCCGCCCGTGTGCCGGGCATAGAGCCAGTTGAACAAGGCCGTGCGGGCGCTGCCGATATGGAAGAAGCCAGTGGGACTGGGAGCAAAACGAACGCGTACTTGAGACATGGTGAAAAATATTCCGCCGGCAGCACGCCAGCGAAAGGTTGAGCAAGCAACAACCCACCCGCCCTGTCAAAGCCTCGTCGCAAACACTGGATCGGGTTTCGACGATCCGGTGTCGCGAGAAACTACTTCAACCCCACTCGGGCGAATTATTCGTCCTGCTGCAAACTCGCGACCACGCTAAAATCCTCCAGCGTGCTCGTGTCGCCCTTGATCGCGCCGCCCGACGCAATCTGTTTTAAGATGCGGCGCATGATCTTTCCGCTGCGGGTCTTTGGCAAAGCCGCCGCAAAACGCACCTGGTCAGGTTTGGCGATGGACCCGATTTCGTGCCCCACGTGGTTGCGCAACACTTCCTTGAGCGCATCGGTTGGTTCGTGCCCGGTTTTCAACGTCACGAAAACCACGAGCGCCTGACCTTTAAGATCGTCCGGCTTGCCCACCGCCGCCGCCTCCGCGACAAATGGATGCGACACCAGCGCACTCTCAATTTCCGCCGTGCCGATCCGATGGCCAGAGACGTTGAGCACATCATCGATGCGCCCCACGATCCAGAAATAGCCATCCTTATCCTGACGCGCACCGTCACCGGTAAAATAGATACCGGGAAATTCGCCGTAATAGGTCTGCTTGAAGCGTTCGTCATCGCCCCAAAGCGTGCGCAACATCGAAGGCCACGGCTTGGTGATGACCAGCTTGCCGCCACTGTTGCGCGGTACTTCCTTGCCCGCATCATCCACAACCTTCGGCACCACACCAAAGAACGGCAGCGTGCCGGAACCCGGTTTGGTCGGCGTCACACCCGGCAACGGCGTGATCATGATCGAACCCGTTTCCGTCTGCCACCACGTGTCGACAATCGGGCATTTCTTTTTGCCGATCATCCGATGATACCACATCCACGCCTCGGGATTGATCGGCTCGCCGACCGAGCCGAGCAAGCGCAACGACGTCAAATGGTGGCGCGTCACATATTCATCGCCCCAGCGCATAAACGCACGAATCGCCGTCGGTGCCGTGTAGAAAATCGTGATCCCATGGCGATCGATCATCTGCCAGAAACGATCCGGTCCCGGCTGGTTCGGCGCGCCTTCGTAGATGAAAACCGTCGCGCCATTGCTCATCAAACCGTACACTACATAACTATGCCCGGTGATCCAACCGATGTCGGCCGTGCAGAAATAGCGATCGTTGTCCTTGAGGTCGAAAACGTAGTGTGCACTCAGTTTTGCCCCGAGCAAGTAACCAGCACTCGTATGCAACACGCCCTTCGGCTTTCCCGTGCTGCCACTGGTGTAGAGAATGAAAAGCGGGTGCTCAGAATCGAAACCTTTAGCCTTGTGTGAATTCGGCGCACCGTCCCACGCCTCGCGCCACCAAACATCGCGCCCTTCCTTCATCGTGACAGGATTTCCGCAACGCTTCACCACGATCACCGATTGCACGCTCGGCGCACCCTCGACGGCCTTGTCGACCGCGGCTTTGAGCTCTATAACCTTTCCACGCCGCCAACTACCGTCGGCCGTGATCACGAGCTTCGCTTTGCAGTCATTAATACGATCCTTGAGCGCCTCAGGACTAAAACCGCCGAACACCACCGTATGCACCGCGCCAATACGCGCGCACGCCAGCATGGCGATCACCGCCTCGGGAATCATCGGCATGTACAGCGCAACACGATCGCCCTCAACCAACCCCATGTTCTCAAAAATATGCGCCAGCCGACATACATGGAAATGTAGCTGCTTGTAAGTAATCGTGCGAACATCGCCCGGCTCACCTTCAAAAATAATTGCAGCCTTGTTCTCGCGGTGCGTGCCCACATGCCGGTCCAGGCAATTCTCCGACACGTTTAACTTCCCGCCAACGAACCACTTGGCATGCGGCGCATCCCATTTAAGTACCTTCTTAAACGGCTTCTTCCAGACCAGTTGTTCCTTCGCCTGCCGACCCCAAAACTCTTCTGGGCTATTGACAGACTCCGCATACAGCTTCTTATAGGCCGCATAACTTCCAAGGTTAGCTTGGCGTTGAAACTCGGCCGATGGCCGGAACACACGACTCTCTCGGGAAACTGAGGTGATTGTTTGATCTGACACGTTAGTGGGCATTTTTAGGGTTTAGAGCATCTACTGGTTCTGCTTGCCGGCTCTTATCCTTAACGAGTTTCACCCGCCGCGCCTCTGGAATAGACAATCTACTGCTCGTTATTATGGAAACTAATCCCGCACCCACGCCGGAACCAGTTGTGCTTACACAAACCGCACCTGCTCCCGCTCCTACCCCAACTCCAGCACCCGCCGCCCCAGTCGAAAACGTCATTCACGTCGAAGGCATTCTCGACATTGACATCCAGAAAGGCGGCAACGGCCAGCTCCTCGACCCCACGCGCTCCGGCAAACGCCGGCCCTCCGATGTCTTTGTACCTAAGGAATTGATCCGCCGCTTCAAGCTCCGCACCGGCAATATGATCGCCGGCACCGCTTATCCAGCTGAAGGACGTTTCCCCAACCCCAAGATGAAATTCATCGAACAGGTTGACGGTCTCGACGTCGACGAACGCCGCCATAAATTCGACTTCAACGCCCTGACCACCGTTTCGCCCGACAAGATGCTCAAGATGGAGCTCAAAGACGGTCGTCTCACCACCCGCGCCGTCGATCTCTTCTGCCCAATCGGCAAAGGCACTCGCGGTCTCATCGTCGCACCGCCCCGCACCGGCAAAACCACCCTCCTGCGCGACATGGCCCTCGGCGTTTTGGAAAATAATCCCGAGTGCGTCGTCATGATTCTCCTCGTCGACGAACGCCCCGAGGAAGTCACCGATTTCAAACGCAGCGTTCCCGCCGAAATCTGGGCCTCCTCTAACGACGAACAGATCGAGAATCACCTTCGCATCGCCGACCTCTGCATCGAACGCGCCAAACGCCTCGTCGAAGCCGGTAAACACGTTGTCCTCTTCCTCGATTCGATCACCCGTCTCGCCCGCGCCCACAACACCGCCCGCAACTCGGGCCGCACCGGCTCCGGCGGTCTCGACGTTCGCGCCCTCGAAAAACCCCGCCAACTCTTTGCCGCCGCCCGCAACACCGAAGAAGCCGGTTCGCTCACCATCATCGCCTCCGTGCTCATCGAGACCGGCAGCCGGATGGACGACATCATCTTCCAGGAATTCAAAGGCACCGGTAACATGGAACTCGTGCTCGACCGCAAATGCGCCGAGATGCGCCTCTGGCCCGCGATCAACATCGCTGCCTCCGGCACCCGCAAAGAAGAACTCCTCATCGACGCCAAAAAGCTCGAAGGCATTCATTTCTTCCGCCGCGCACTCGTCCAGACACGCATCGACGAAGCAACCGACACGATGATCACCCGCCTCCAAAAAACGAAAACCAACGACGAGTTCCTCAAACTTATCGCACGGTAATCAATCACTTCCCTCTTGCGCCACTGGGCGAAACCCTGACACAACTTTCCTTCCGCTGCGCGCGTGGTGCGCCCAGCAATCGTCCGCAGCCCGCACTTATCCTACATGCATAGTTTTTCCGAGCAATGTCTCGACATGGCCCGCTCAATGCTGAGCCATAATCTAGACTCGATCCAGCCTGACGGCACTATCCTACCCGCTCCCGGCGAACAACCCCGCCCCGACGAACCAGGCCACGTAGCCTACGCCTTGGGCGAATTTTATCGTGCCACGGGCGAAACCTCACTCAAAGGCTTCGATCTCATCGACCTCGCTGCGCGCTGTATCACCGCGCAGATGTTTACCGAGCCCGCCGCTGAAAACGGCCTCGCCTACGCCTCACTCGGCCTCCTCGCTTTCGGCCCTTCCAAAGAACGCAACCCCGTCTGGGAACGCCTCGTCGAGGAAACCCGCCAGCGCATCGACAAACAACTCCTCCACCGCAGCGACTACGACAACCACTGGCAATCCTTCAACATCGCCAAGGCCGTCGCCCGCTTCAGTTTCGGTCTCTCCAAGAAAGACGAAACTTCGCGCCTGATCGAACGCATGTGCGACCGCGTTGACCAAACCAGCTCAGCCGGTTTCTTCGACGATTCCACCACCGGCTTCGGCGGCAATTTCAATCTCTACGGCCTGATGAGCTTCGTGTTCATCCGCTCCGCCCTCCAACTCCACGCCAACAGCGGCGTGCGCGACCGCAAACTCCCCACCCTGCGCACCTACGCCGAGAAATACATCAAGATGATGCCCGACTTGGTGCGCGCTGACGGACTCGGCTGGGCCTTCGGCCGCGCGGCCGGTGCCTACGGCCAGATGCACTGCATCAGCCTCATTCTCCAAGGTCTGCGCGACGGCTGGATCGCCGACGACCAGAAACCGAAATACTACGACATCCTGCGCCGCCTCTTCGTATTTTTCTACCAAACCTATCTCGATCAGGAACACGGCTTCCTCGATCTCCGCGACGACGAACGCACCGCCTACGGTCACCACACGACCCGCATGGCCAACTTCGACGCCGCCCGCTACCTTTGCCAGTGGTCACGCCTCGCCAAAACCGTGCAGATGCCCGGTGGTTTGCCCAAGACCGAACCCACCCGCACCAGCGGCCGTTTCGTCATCTTCGACAAATCCAATCGCAAGGAACAAGGCCTCTTCCTCTACCGCGACGCCGCGAGCGGCCTCCACGCGCAGATCCCGCTCGTTAGTTCCGGCCCGACCCTCGTCTCCGATTCGCTGCCCTTCCCGCATTGCCCCGGCGTCTTTGATTGGCCGAACAACATCTACGCGCCCGTCATGATTCCCGAACTCACCTTCGGCGAACAAGTCACCATCCCCGCGTTCTACGGCAAAAACTGCGTCACCGGCCTCGGCCTGCGCAACAGTTTCTATTTCCGCTACGAACAGCCCGAACTGATCAATACGAAAGAAGAGATCGTCAAAAATCTCGGCTCCGTGAAGGTGCAGTGGAATTTCGCCGGACAAAAGATCAGCTGCGAATTCGCCTACACGGTGAAACAGCAAGTCACGCTCGACAAATTCCGCTACATGATCGCGATCGCCGCGCCGCACTCGAAGTACCACGTCTCCGGCGCCCTCGCCCTCGGACCGCTCGGCCACCGCTGCACCGTCCAAAAGGACGATTTCCAAGGCACCTGGCAAGAAACCGAAGTCGTCAGCGCCGACCCAACGTACCGCACCAATTACGGCAAGATTCATTACCTGCAATACTTGGTTCGCGATCACCCCCTGATCATGCGCCCGGGTCAAGTCTACCGCCTCGCCGTCAACTTCGAACCCGAAGTCATCCACGTGGATTAACGGCCTTCGGCCTAATGAAGAATGGAGAATGCAGAATGCAGAATGTAGAATGGAGAATGAAACCAGAAACTCTGGTCCGAATTCCGCCTGTATTCATTCTTCATTCTACATTCATAATTCATCATTAGGCGAGTCCCCATGCTCTCTCGCCGTATAATTCCCTGCCTCGACGTGACCAACGGCCGCGTCGTCAAAGGCGTGAAGTTCCTTGAACTCCGCGACGCTGGCGATCCAGTCGAAAGCGCCAAAGCCTACGACGCCCAGGGCGCCGACGAACTCGTTTTCCTCGACATCACCGCCTCCAGCGACGGCCGCAGCATCATGCACGACGTCGTGGCCCGCACCGCTGAACAATGTTTTATGCCCCTCACCGTCGGCGGCGGCCTGCGCTCCGTCGATGACATCGAGGCCATGCTAAAAAGCGGTGCCGATAAAGTTTCCCTCAACACCGCCGCGATCAAGAATCCGGAACTCGTCGCTGCCGCTTCCCGCCGGTTCGGCAACCAGTGCATTGTCCTCGCCATCGACGCCAAACGCGAACCCGACGGCAAATCCTGGCGCGTTTACACCCACGGCGGCCGCAACCCCACCGAACTCGACGCCGTCAAATGGGCCGCTCAAGCCGTCTCACTCGGCGCCGGTGAAATCCTTCTCACCTCAATGGACTGCGACGGCATGCTCACCGGCTACGACGTCGCCCTCACCCGCGCCGTCAGTGACGCCGTCAGTGTCCCCGTGATCGCCAGTGGCGGTGCCGGCAAAATGGAACATTTTGCCGATGTGCTCGACGCAGGCCACGCCAGCGCCGTTCTCGCCGCCAGCCTCTTTCACTTTGGTACGTTCACGATTCCGCAAGTGAAAGACTACCTCGCGGCCCACCACGTTCCGGTCCGAAGGTAGGGCGCGGCGTCCTTGCCGAACCACGGTTCAACGCCAATTCTTGCAAAGAATAAGGGCGGACCGCCTACCCCTAAGCGGTCCGCCCATCATTTTCTGTATTACCCCATTGATCACCCGCTAGGCGGATGATCAAAACTGACATTGCAGGCCTCGTGCCAAATACCCCGACTCTCTGAGTTTGTACGGAAAAAACTTATACCAAAGTCACTTGAGAATTGGACTTTATGCTTTGTGATCGAAGGTAGGGTCAATGCTCCGTCATTGACCGAGGCGGATGAGGGACCATCCGCCCTACCAAAGTCCAAAGAACAAGAGACGTTGATATCAGAGTTTCCTCGGATCACTCGCAAGACGAGGTAACAGACCCGCCAAAATCGCCCGCACTTTCTTCAACGTATTTCGCAGTCCAATATTATCCGCCGCAATGACCTTCAGGCTCCAACCGCCACAGTCTCCACGCAGCTGACTCAAGCCAACCCAGACGCCAGCACCATGGAGCGCCACGATCAGCTCCTGCCAGCCCGAAAGCACCTTTAATTTCGGTGACACCATCACCAAATTCGCGAAACACGCGCCCTCGCCCGCCCCAGCCAGTTCGGCTAACGCCTTCAGCTCAGCACCGCTCTGGTCCAGCCGTTCGCGCAAAATCAACTCACCGCCCACCCGCAAGGTGAGCTCCAGCCGGAGTTTGTCCCAAGCCCAAGTTTCCCCCCGGGCGATGCGCCCCGGCATCAGCAGATCAGCAAAAAAAAGTTCTCCGCCCTCCGCGACGTCAATCTCTGTCCGCTGCCGGTAACGCGAACCGCGATGCAACACCAGCGGCTCTGGCATAAATTCAAGCCACCCGCCCGCGTCCACCGTGAACTGCTGCCGCGATTCAGCTTCGCCTTCTTTCATTTGAAACACGCGACTCGCGCTCGGACTCGTCATCAGCACCGCCGCGCCCGAACCAACCGAGATCGCCGAATCCATCCGGTCGCCCGCAAGGATGCCCGCCGTCGGATTCACCACCTGCACGATGAGCGCATGCCCGTCCCAGTACGGTTTGCTCAGGTGAAACGGCGCACGAAATGATTGCGCGCCCAACACCGTCTGCCCGTTGTCCCGCGCCTCGGCACGGAAGGAAAGATGTCCGGAGAATGTACCCATCGTTTGTATCTTTCTCTTCATCTTTATCGTTCCTCTTTATCTTTATCTTTCTCCTCCCTCCGAATTCTGACGAAAGAGAAAGAAGAAAGATAAAGAGAACGATCTGATCAGATAACTCCCTTTCGGCCGAACAGCACCTCGCGCTCAATCCACGCGACGACCTGGTCGAGGTTATGCTCACGTTTCAGGTCGCAAAAAATAAACGGCCGCGTGCCACGTTGGATCTTCGCATCGCGCTCCATCACCGACAAATCCGCGCCCACATACGGCGCTAGGTCAATTTTGTTGATAAGGAGTAGATCGCTAAACTTGATCGCCGGGCCGCCCTTGCGCGGCATCTTTTCGCCCTCCGCCACATCGAGTACGTAGATGAACGCGTCGACCAGCTCCGGCGAAAACGTCGCCGTGAGATTGTCGCCGCCGCTCTCGACCAGAACCAGTTGCAGATCGGGAAATTTCGCCTCCAAACTGCGCACGGCCTGCTCGTTCATCGTCGTGTCGTCACGGATCGCCGTGTGCGGACAACCACCCGTCTCTACGCCGATGATCCGATCAGCCGGAAGCGCATTTACCTCCTTCAAAAAACGCGCGTCTTCCTGCGTGTAGATATCGTTTGTCACCACCGCCAGGCTGTAGCGCGCGCGCAGTTGTTGGCAGAGCTTAAGGCAAAGCATCGTTTTGCCCGAGCCCACCGGGCCACCAATTCCAATTCGAGGAGGACGTATCATAGTTCAGGAAATAAAAAGTCGCGCCGCCGCCGTCTCATGCCGCGCCGCCGCGATATCAAGCCACGGGTTAAACCAGCCGATCTCATCGCCAGATACATTTTGAGCCGCCACGAAAATCTCCGGCGCCAGCCCCATCATTTCGGTGAGCAACGTCTGACAACCGTTCTGCCCGATTCGCAGCAGCTTCATCGCCGCCGCGAGCAACCCGGCGACCGTCGCATAATAAACTGACGCCAGCGCCGCCTCCAATGGAGCGCCCAGACACCGCGCTTCAAGCGCGGCTGCGATCGCCGACGAAAATGGCCAGCGCCCTTCCTCCACGCGACGCAAATACTCCACCGCCAGCGGATGCGCGCGCAACTTCGCCGCGAGTTCAACGCGTTGACGCCCGATATTTTCCGCCGCGAAACGCGCCTCGCGCGCCGTTTTCAACGCCGACGAAAGCACGCACAATTCCTCAATTCTGGTCCACCCTCCGAGGTAGGGACAATGCTCCGCATTGTCCGTTTTCCCTCGATCGATCATTTCGAACGCCCGCCACGCTTGCACCACCAACGGCAACTCCGACTGGCGCAACGACGGCAAAACCGAACCATGCAAAAACGCCCGCAACGTCTCCCGATCACGCACCACGTTTTCCCCGATCAACCCCTCAAGCCCAAACGAGTGCGCGTACGAACCCGTTGGATAAAACGTGTCACCGAGCTGCAACAACCCGCAGAGCCAAGCGGCGGAATCAGTGTTTATGGCTCGTTCCGAGTTCATCGATTTGGCTCTTTTGACTGTTGTCTCCCCGCGCAAAACGTCCCGGCCGGAACACCACCGTCGTTTCACAAAACGGCACGTTGAGGCGCCCCAACAGTCGCCGCACCACGAGGTCGTCCAGCGCGAGCAGCCGTTCCGGCTCAGACATCAGTTCCAAATGCAGATTCCCGATCGCCCAGCCGATGCCCGCCGCCGCCGACGGCGCGATCGTCAGAGAGATTTCCAGCACCGCTTCCGGCTCCTGCGTCACGACATAGCGCAACCGACTGGTTTGGTAAATCGTGTCACCCGGTTGCAGCGGCCGCTCGAGTTCGCAGCCGATTTCGACACCGTCCTCGGCGACCGCACGCCAGAGCCGCTTGGCCAGTTTTTGCCGGTCCACGCGCACGGGGACCTCCGACAACGTGAAATCCGGTTGCGCAACAGCTTCATTAATCAGGTACATGGCGAGGGTTGAAAACGATTCATAGCAGCCGGCATGCCGGTGCACTCAACCCAGACCAGTTTGCCCAAAAGCAAACGAACTGTCTGATAAAGACCATGGGGAATGTCGCAGCTGACTGCGTTATTTTGGCCACCTATTGGGTTCCGTCACAACGCCAACACTTGCCGCTGCCGCCCCTGCCCGGCCGCCCCCTACGCGGCGTCTTCCTGCAAAACTGCCCGCACCGTCTTGATCAGTGTCGCGGCTTCGTACGGTTTTGCCACCATGGCAGCAAACCCTAGGCTAAGATGATCGGCGAGCGATTCATCACTGGAATAGCCGCTCGACACAATCGCCCGTACCGCCGGGTCAATCTTCTGCAATTCCCCTAGCGCCTGGCGTCCGCCCATGCCATCTGGCACAGTGAGATCGAAAATAACCAGCGCATAACCACGCCGTGCCGCCCGCGCCTTGGTATATTCGCGCACGGCCTCCGCCCCATCGCTTACCGCAGTGACGTCGTACCCAGCTCGCTGCAGGACTTTCTGGGCCAAGCGGCGAATAGAACCCTCGTCATCCATCACGAGCAGGCGCTGAGCCCCTCCCAACTCCAAAGCCGAAGGAACCGATTCCGCTGACGCAGGCTCGCTAGGCAGATTCGCGACCGGAAGCTCGCCCCCCTTTTCCACCGTCGACGCAACCGGGGTGCTCTCAAGGTTAGATCCATGCACTGCAGGCAGCCAAACCCGAAAACAGGTGCCGCGACCCACCGTGGAATCGACGTCGATTCCCCCCCCGTGGCGTTTGACGATTGAATGCACCGTCGCCAAGCCGAGGCCGCTGCCCTGCGACTTGGTGGTGAAATACGGATCGAAGATGCGTGGTAGCGCATCAGCACTTATTCCGATGCCGAAATCCCGAATCGTGAGTCGCAGGTAACATCCAGGCACGAGGTCCGACACCTCCGCCCCTGTCACCACCGCCTCATTGGCCAATTCGATCTCCAACCGTCCGCCGTCCGCCATAGCCTGCGCGCCATTGAGCACGAGGTTCTGCACGACTTGGCCCACTTGGCTCTTGTCGACGTCGGCCGGCCAAAGCTTTTCCGCAAAACGAAACTCAAGCCGCACCGACGAACCATGTAGCGCAAACTCCGCCACCTCACGCACCACGCCCGCGAGGTCGGTCGCCGCACGAATGGGCGATCCCCCTTTGGCGAACGTGAGCAATTGCTGGGTCAGATCACGCGCCCGCAACGCCGCCCGCTCTGCTTCCCCGAGCAAATCGGAGATTCCCGATTGGGCCCCGGCATCGAAACGCGCGAGCGAAATATTACCCATCACCGCCGTGAGCAAATTATTGAAATCATGAGCGATACCGCCCGCGAGGTGCCCCAAAGACTCTAAGTGTTGCGTGCGCTCAATCTGTTGATGCAGCTGATTCTCACGCTCATGCTGCGCACGAAGCAGCTCGGTCTGCTGGCGCACCCGGCGCCGCAAGGCCACCACCCACGCGAGGCTCACGAGAGCGAGCGAGGCCAGCGCACCCGCGAAGGCCAGTATCCGCCCGATGGTGAACGGCGAGGGAGGCCGAGTCACAACGAGATCAGCGCCATTTCTCATCAGCAACGCAAACGACCGCGCCCCTCCGTATTCGTCATACTGGACGTCATAAACGCCCGTGAGCGACACCTCCGAGCCCGTCTGCACGTCAATTTCGTCCCCCTCAAGCTGAGCGGAAAAAATGACCGTGCCGCGCTGCACATTTAAAACATATGATGTACCAACCCGGGCGACATCGAGAATCCGTCCAGACAGCTGCACAACGCTGCCATCGCGTAGCGGATCGACCGCCTCCAGGTCCTCCAACGGCACCGGCTTCAGGTTGGCACCAATACCAGCACGACGGTAAACGGCTTCGCGCAGCAACACGCGCGGTCCACGGCGCCCAAGGAAGCCCACCGCCTCCACCCTTTCACCCGGCTTAGGCAGGTTGATTTCCCGAGTCAGTACATTCAAGGCCACGCCCTTGTCATAGAGAATGATTCGCCCCGCTCCAGCGTACGCGACGGTTCCTTCGACCCGGATTCGATTGCCGAAAACGCGAACGGTCTGATACCGGCCGAGGATTTCCAAACTATAAGCTTTAGTGGCAAATACATCAACGAGGGCTTTTTCAACGATCTTGATGTACCGCGCCTCCGGCACGAGTAGCTCGACACTATGAAGCTTGCCATCCCCGCCGGTGCGCGCCGTGCAAACACCCTGCAGTTCGACCAAAGTACTCAAAATAGGCAGAAGATTTTCGCTCGTCGGCACCATCATATCGAAATCACCCGCATCGGTGGCGAGATGGACCACCTGCTCCGGCAGCCCCTGCTTCCCCTGGCGCGACTCGATCGCACTCACATAACCGCGAATCGTCACCCATTGCGCTTCTTCCACCCCAGAAAGCAGCCCCTCAAGCCGCCGCGCGGCCGCATTGGGTATGTCCAATTTACCGGTGATGACGATCTCGCTCGCCCGCACTTCTGCAACGTAGGATCCCATGACGACGACCCCACGCACAACGACACTGGACCCTATCGGCGGAGCCTTGCCGGAACCAGGCCCGCATTGCACGCGCAAGCCGCCCGTATTATCTAAAATATAGAAATAGGAGAAATCGGGATGTGACCACGTCACCACGCCACTCAACCGGGCCGACTGCCCGCTTGCCGGGCCGAACGCCGAATCGAGCACGTCGCCGGCCATCCGGTACTCGCGCTGAGCGTTGGATGCATTCTCCGGCGTCGATGTTTTCAGCCGCCGATATACCCCCTCGACCAACCGCACCGAAAGACCGTCAACCTGAGGACGCCCGATCGCCTCGATCTGATCGCGTCCATTTAGATTCGAAGTCTGGGCCGAAAGTATTTCCACCTGCCCCGTCCCGTCGCGCAAACGCAACCGCTGCCCCTTCACCTGCGAATGCATTTGACCCACGACACGGACCAGCCCGTCGCGCGGCTGCCGACCTAAGTCTTCGACCGCCACAACAGGCCGCTCAAAACGCGGGTCAGTGTAAAGATTACTGATAACCTCGATTCGCGGCAGTCCCGCTACCATCAGCCTAATTTGATTCAGTGCCGTTGAATCGCTTCGTGAAGTATAAACCCCGGTTACGCGCACGATACTATCGGTCAAATCGCGTAGCTCGGTCGCCAGCGCCGGATCGTAGACCGTAACCAGCAGCGACTTCCCCTGAGCAGACAAAAACAAATTCACATGCATCGGCCTAGCGGGATCGAACACCTGACGATCCACCAAGCCCTCGGCCACCACCAAACGATTTTCCAATCCCGGATTTACTTCGCCCCAATTTTCAAGCGGCACAGCCGAGGGCGTGACATCGCCGAGTACTTCGACCGAGACCCCGGAGAATACTAACCGTCCGATCGGCGGCGGCAACGTGCCGCGCACACGCACCCGTTGATTCGCCTTCATCGGCAGCGCGTCACCGACTATCTCCACAAAGGCCCCGCCCGTATTATCACGGACCCAAAGTTGCGACCGGGTCGGGTCATAATAGAGGACATCACAGACCAGATCCAATGGCCATGCTTGCTGCTGCTCCTGCGGAGATAAGGCATTGAAAGCCTGAATCGAAATCAGCGTCGACACCTCGGGACCAGATGCTCGCTCCTCGTCAACGGCCATCAGCGCTCCCGCGCCGATCAACAGGGCGACGATCCCCCGCACGACGAACGCAAACAGCCCTCGCCCCGCAGGAAGCGGGCGCATAGCAATAAGTCGATCATCTTGAGGATCAGCGAAAACAAACATGGTTCAAAGCCCCTATATCGACGCGTCCAACGCCGGTATGAACTTAAGTTTCAGTCGAGTCGACAGGGGTCTAAATCGAAATGGACCCCGTGAGCTATACCAAGGGATCGTGAGAGTTAGTTATGAGGTTTAGGTATGATTGGAAAGATATGATTGGAAAGATAAAATAATTTTTAGCCGTCGAGCCTACGGGGTCTGGCCGGAATGGCGCTAAGTTAGGCCACGAGTGAAGGCAAACTAACGATAGTGTCGATCGACGGACTCGAAAGCAGCTTTACCCCTGAAAACGTTAGAGCCATAGCGAAAAACATGCTACTGGAAGTTGATGGCTCGATGAATC
>JANNHA010000124.1:0-61149 GCA_031404135.1 Verrucomicrobiota bacterium
CTGAACAATCTTCAAGCCGGCCCAGCCCTGCAGATTCATCTGTTGACCAGCAAACCAGTCATCCAAATGCGCCAAGGTGGAGCGACATATTTGCTCCATCTCATGGGTGGTGGTCGTCGTGGTGGCGGAGCGTGACTGCCAGTAGTTGGCAGCGGTTACGAACCCCAAGCCCACCGTGACCACCGCCAGAGTGGGGGCCAGGAACCTTGATCTCAGTGTCCAGTTCATTGCTTTAGATAAACTTCGCTAAAAATTAGGTACGCGCCGCTCAGCCGAACAGAGCTTTTCAGTGGTTCATTCCAGCACTTTTGCGCTTTGCAACATATCAAAAGGCACAGCGATGCCGGCTTTCGTGGCGATGCGGGCGTTGATCACCAGTTCCCCTTTTTGATTGGACGCCAAGGGAATAGATCCTGGCGAGGTTCCCTTCATCACTTTGATGGCCGTCGTGGCCGCCCATTCGCCCTGTTCTGCGCCGAGCTTGTTGAATGAGATCAAGGCCATCCCATTCATGTAAGTGTTGAAGGCACCGGTAACCACCTTGGTGTTTTCCTCGGCAAACTTGCACGCGGCGGCCTCATCCCAATCGGGAATGCCCATATTCAGACCGAGCAGCACCATGTCCTGCTTGCCCTGTAAATCCAGAAAGGCCTGTTTCCAAGCAGCGAAGGTCTTGACATAAACTGACTCCATTGTGACGCCGAGAATTCTGGCGCAGTTTTCGCCATCCTTTTTCGCTGTGAGCGTGTCGGAGCCGAGAAAGCCAATGGTTTTCCCGGGTCTAAGTTTCTTCATTTCGGTGAGTAATTCCGAGATCGAACAGACTTCCAACATACCGGTGATGTTCTTGTTGGGCACCCCATAAGCTGCCGCCGTCCAGTTCACTCCACAGAACACAAACGGCACGTCTTTGTCGTGGAATAAGGGCTTGTAAACGCCTTTCATAGCGGCGTCGTCAGACACGATGACCACATCGGGCTTCCATGTTTGGATGAGCGTTTGAAATTCTGCTGAGGCCTGCGTGAGGTGTTCGGCGCTCTGTTTTCGATAGGTATCCAAGAAGACAGTTTTGATCTCCGCGCCTGTGGGCTGAATCACCTCCTTTATCGCCTTCCCCATTCCGTCACTCCACACAAACCCCGCATGATAGGAGTCAATATGCAAAACCTTCTTTCCTTTGAGATCTTGTGCTTGCAGGCCCAAGGTGGCAACTAGGATGACGCTCAGTGAGAGCAATTTACATTTTGTGTTCATAATTTTAATAATTCTATTTCGCGGCTCATTAAAGGGCGTATTTCAGACCGATGGTGCCTCGGCGGCGAGGCCGGCGGAGTATTTCCAAGGACAGCTCGAAGCGTCCGGTGTGGGTTGAGCAAAAACCGCGACGCTTGGCGTGGTAAGCAACGCGATTATCGTCAGGTGATGGCTCAGTGCTCGTGCGAGACGCCTACTCGAATCTGAGAAGTCAGCAGGTTGATGCTGGTTTTCCATCGTAGGTGTAGGTGTTGGTGTTGGTGTTGGGTCGAGTGGGCACCGTCAACTAACATGGGTCATGTGCACGCTCTAACCTCTAGACCTACATATCGGTAGGAATTCATTGGACTTAAGCTATTGTGTGGGGGCAACGGAAACGAACTGCTCGAAACGGCCCGAACCCACCTGAGCGCGGGTGGCGGGGGCGCGATTCGCGCGAACTCCACGCAACACGGCACTCCCGTTTTACTTCGCCGCTGCCCCCTCGATTTACCGGTTACCCTTTGAAAACAGCGAGGAACCCGTTCAAGCCTTCCTAGCCAATCAAAAGGAGTAAACTTTGCACTTTGCAACGGATGGGGCTGGTTCGCATCCGCCAAAAAAGAAACGACGCCTTGCGAGCGTCGTTCTTGAGAGCAGCGAAGTGTTTGTACCGATCAAACCGGCACAGACACGAAGTCCAGTCCTACCGTCGGACTGACTCGTTGCGGTTTAGCTCTTACAGCGGAAACGGAGGCGTTTTCCAACGAAGCCGACGACTGCGAGACCCATAACCAATGCATAGGTCGAAGGCTCGGGAATCGCGGTGAGTTCGTAGATGCCGAGACCGGCGAGCGCACCGGTGCCATCCACACCTTCAAAACCGCCGATGAGATAGGCTTTGCCGGTCGGGCTGTCCAATGCGGAGATGTAAACCAGCGATTCGGGCGAAATCAGGGAGGTGTTGGCACCGTTGACGTAATCAACGTACTTCGGATCCAAGGGATCGCTGATGTCATACAACAAGATGCCGTTCTGACGCTCCAGGCCGAGTGCCGCATAAGTGAGACCGCCTTGGGTGAACACGGTGAGCGCCTCGGGCTCCGGGCCTTTGTCGTCGGAACGGTTGTCAATCGCGGTGCCTTCACGGTTGATGTTGTGGCGGGTCGGATCGAGTTCGAGAAGCTTCTGTTCAAGGCTGCCGGAGTCGCTCACGAGCGCGCCCGTGGCGGCGTCCCAGATGGAGAAGGAACGCGTACCAATCATCACCGGTGTGTCGATCTTGCCGTCGCCATCCGTATCACCGTCGATGCGGGAAACGTTGAGGCGGCCGAGTTGATCATTGGCGCGGATTCCGGTCGCCGTCGTGGGAAACGCGGCAGCAAGTAATGGATTCATCGAGTCGCCGCCGCTGATATCGCCCAAGCGGGAAATATCACGGTCGTCGATGCGGGCATCGCCTTCGTTGGCGGTAACAATATAGTCGTGGCCGTTGATGGTCACGGCGGCGATCGTGTCGGGCATCGGCAGACCCTTCACGGTCTGCGAAATGTTGGCGGTTGTGCCGGTATCGGTGGCATCAATCGTCTGGTTGATTGTGCCTAGGTTGTGGATTTTTTCCCATTTGCCGGTGCCGGGATCGAAGACGCCGATGGCGTTGTTTTCCTGAAGAGAGGCGTAAACCTTGCCGCCATGCACGACCGCGTATTCGGGTTCGATGCCGGCTGGCTGGATGTTTGCCGGTTGCGTGAAATTCGGCACGGTGCTGTTGAAAGTCTGCTGCGACGCAGAGTTACCAGGGCTGCCCATCGAGGAGATGTAGGGATTGCGAATACCGCTGAGGGAGGCACCGGCACCTAAGTTACTCGCGCTGAAATCTGTCGTGACGACGCTGACGCTATTGACCTGGGAGAACTGGGTGATGCCGTTGAGCGAAATGGTGCTGATCGAACCACCGGCGTCGGTACCATCGTTGGCGGAGGAGGTGCCAGCGTTGGCCTCGCCTTCGTTGGCGATCACGATCCGCGAGCCATCGCGCGCGAAGCTCACGCTGTCAGGGTGATAACCGACAGCAACAGTGTGCAGGACCGCACCGGTGTTATAGTTGAAGAAGGCAAGTTTGCCGATAGTCGTGGTGTTGGCAGTCGGGATCACGGTGGCGACGCCGAAGCCGCGTCCGAGCGGGTCAAGCGCGACGCTGCTCACCGAGTAGGTGTTCGCGGCACCGAAAACACCCGAAAGATCCACGGTGGCGCGGGCGGTGGTGGCGGCACCATTGAAGTTGTAGAGACTCACGCCTTGCGTACCGCTCGAGCCGGTGAAGTAGGTTGTCGCTAGCGTATAGTTATTAGCTGTGTAGGCAACGATCTCGCCACCACCAGGCAGATTCATCTGACCGACGTATGACATATCGAGTTGAGCCAGCGCAGGCGCGGCGGAAACGAGGCCGAGGCTGGCCACGAAGAGAGAACGAGACAGGAGTTGATACATGGTGCGGTTGAGTTTAAACGATTCGTCCGCCCAAAATTGTTGAGACAATGGGCGGACAAGAATGGCCAGGGGCCGGTGATGCACGGTTACCGTGTTCGTGCCCCCTATGTCCGCAAGTGGCACTCTGTGACAATCACGTGGAGAATACGTGTCGGCTGTTTCAAGAATGGCACGCAACCAGAGCTGACGCGCCCCGCCCAGCCTACCCGCTTCAGGATGCGGGCAGATCAGAAACGAAACGCCTCCCGTTTAAGAAACCGTTATTCTCTTGGGATCAACTGCGGCCTCGCCGTCCGAGTTTCCGCAGCAGGCCGAGACCGGCAAGAATCAGTAGAAAATAACTGGAAGGCGCACCGCCGCCACCGCCTGAAGTCGCGGCGGACGCAGCACTGCTGGTACCGCCGCTTGAAGAAGACGAAGAGCTCGAACCTCCAGAGGTTCCAAGCGCAATCGTCAACGGCGAACTCGTCACAAAATCTCCCGCAGCGAGACCGATGACGACGGTGTAAATACCGGCGTTGGCCGTTTGGGCGGACGAAACGGTGTAGGTGGACGCCGTGGCACCACTGATATCGAAATTATTCCGGCGCCATTGATAAGAAACACCCGTGAAGCCATTGGGCGCGGCGGTCAGCGTAAAACTACTGGCCGCAGGCACCACGTCGGTCGGACCGGTGATCGCGGCAACGGAACCGGTGGGCGTGGCTGATGCGGCACCGGCCGTGTTGCCGCAAAGCGGAACAGCGACAGCGGAAACATCGGCGGCCGGAAGCAATTCATAAGAATACGACGGGGTGAAGATTGCATCTACTCCGGCATCGGCGGTCCGGCCGATGCAGGCCGTGAACACGTTGTTGATGCTCCGAATGAGTCCGGCCGGCAGACTTGTATTCACGTTTTCCTTGTACAACGGATCCTTGATCTGCTCGTAAACGTTACGCTCAGCGAAGAACTGCGCCTGGTCGCGAGCATTCGTAGCCGAGGTGTTTCCTGTCGATTTAAAGTAGTTGTTGTATAGGTGAACATAACCATAGGTGCCGGAGGGCAGGCTCGCGTCGCAAAGGTCCGACCACCAATTGTGATGCAAGGTGACATGCAGCGGCTTGGTTTCGGAACCAGCGACGCCGGTGATCATGGATTGACGATGAACGGTCTGCGCGGAGCTATAGTAGAATTCTGACCAGGAAACCGTCACATTGTCGGCACCGGTGCTGATCTCGATGAGCTGGTCTGCACAATTGAAGAGCGAGCAATGCGTGATGAACACGTTGGTAGCATTCCGTATGGTTATGCCATCACCACCATCGGTGTAGGCACCGCTGACAACCGTGGTGCCGGGATTGGAGATCGTCAGGCCGCGGATAATGACATTACTGACGCCACCGCTGCCGAGATCGAGGCAGCCGACAATCGCGGCATTGGCATCTAGACCCTGGATCGTCTTGTTGGATTTCACCAAGGCGGAACCACCGAGATTGATCGTGCCGGACACATTGATGACATACGCGGTCGTTGACTGGGCGTAGGTTTTGAAATCGACGGCCGTCGAAACGGTCACGGTCTGGCCAGCGGCACCGCCGGTCGCGGCGGCGGCGTAGCCGTCAGGCACCGGAGCGGACAAAGCTGAAACGACCAGAGCCGCCGAGTTGGAGGTGACCGAGGAAACTGAATTGGCCACCACCACGGCGTAGTTACCCATGTCACCACTGGCCGCATTGGCGATTGTGTAGGTCGTCCCGGTTGCTCCAGAAATCGAAACGCCATTTTTTGTCCATTGATAAGTGAGCGTAGCCGAACCGGTCGCGGTGACACTAAAGGAAGCGGATTGGCCGGCCGTAACAGTCTGGCCCACCGGCTGCGTGGTGATACTTGGGCCAACCAAACCTGCATTGACGGTCAAGCTGACCGCTGTCGACGTCGTCGCGGCTGACGCCACCGACGAAATGGTGTTGACGATGACCACAGCGTAGTTGCCCGCATCGGCGCTGACCGTGGCCGAAATCGTATAGGTCGCGGCTGTCGCTCCTGCGATCGCCACACCGCCCTTCGTCCACTGGTAGCTGAGCGTGCCCGAACCAGTTGCTATCACCGTGAAGGATGCGGACTGGCCGACCGTCACTGACTGTGCCGTTGGTTGTGTCGTGATGGTTGCGGCCGGCGGAGTGACCGTCAGGGCCACCGCACTGGAGGTGACCGAAGAAACTGAATTGGTGATCACCACGGCGTAGTTGCCAGCATCGACGATCGCGACACTCGAGATCGAATAGGTGCTCGATGTTGCCCCCGAAATAGCAGCACCGTTCTTTGTCCATTGATAGGTGAGCGTAGCCGAACCCGTTGCTACCACCGTGAAGGAGGCTGATTGGCCGACCAATTTCGCCTGCGCCACCGGTTGTGTTACGATCACTGGACCCACGGGAGCCGCGTTGACCGTCAACGTCGCCGAGGTCGAGGTCACGGATGAAACCGAGTTGGTCACCACCACTGCATAGGAGCCGGCGTCGGTGGTCGCAGTGCTGGCGATTGTGTACGTGGCAGCTGTCGCGCCAGAAATCGACACGCCGCCCTTTGTCCATTGGTAGGTCAGCGTACCCGAACCAGTCGCCACGACTGAGAACGCAGCTGATTGCCCGACGGTCACCGACTGCGCGGTGGGTTGGGTTGTAATACTTGGGCCAACCAAAACTGCATTCACGGTCAGACTGACCGCCGTCGAAGTCGTCGCGGCTGACGCCACCGACGAAACAGTGTTGACGATGGCCACAGCGTAATTGCCCGCATCGGCGCTGGCCGTGGCCGAAATCGTATAGGTCGCGGCCGTTGCTCCTGCGATCGCCACACCGCCCTTCGTCCACTGGTAGCTGAGCGTGCCCGAACCAGTTGCCACCACCGAGAACGTAGCCGACTGGCCCACGGTCACGGTTCTCGCCACGGGCTGCGTTGTGATGGTTGGAGAAGCAGGGGCCGTCACGGTGAGACCGACGGCGGCCGATGTCGTTGGAGATGACGGCACGGAGCTCACCGTGTTGATGATCACTACGCCATAGCTTCCAGCATCAGCGCTTCCCACGCTCGCAAGGGTATAGCTGGCCGACGTCGCGCCGGTGATATTGCTGCCGTTTTTGGTCCACTGATACGAGAGCGAGCCCGTACCGGTTGCGCCGACCGAAAACGTAGTCGATTGCCCCACTGTCACTGATCGGGCCGTGGGTTGCGTCGTAATCGTAGGTGGCAAGGGATTCACCGTCAGACTCACCGCCGTCGACGTCGTCGGCGACGAAGCCACGGAGCTCACAGTGTTGATCACCGCCACCGAATAGGAGCCGGCATCAGTACTGGTCGTGCTCGAAATCGAATAGGTCGCGGCCGTTGCGCCCGAGATCGCCACCCCACCCTTTGACCACTGATAGGTGAGAGCTCCCGTCCCCGTCGCCACCACCGTGAACGATGCTGATTGCCCGGCTGTGACCGTACGCGCGACGGGTTGAGTGGTAATCGTCGGCGATGGCGTTCCCGAAACAGCCGTGACCGTCAAATACGCTATGTCGGAGGTGGTTGAACCCACTGCGTTGGTAACCATAGCGGTATACTGATCGGGAACCGTGGTGACGGCGGCCGCCGGTCCGATCACCCAATCAGCCGATGTAGCTCCAGAGATCGCGACACCGTTCTTGTACCACTGATACGTGAAGGGCTGGGTACCATCAGCCGTTACGGACACCTTGGCGGACTGTCCAACTGTAATCGACAAAGCGTCAGCCTTCGCTGCACTTGAGAGAAAAACGGCGGCAAGGAGCGCCGTCGCCGAAAACAACAATCGTGAAAGGAGAGACTTCATAAATAGGCCGGTCATAAAAAAATTCGAAGCGCCTAGCTCAATGGAATGGGCAGATTCATCGGACGCGTTCATAGCCTCCGCATAACGCCCCAAAAGACCGCCAACCCAAGCGCCAGTGGCCTCAACGGAGACGATTAGCGATTCCCTTACACCGTCCGTGACGAACCAGTAGGTACATACTCCTAGGCACCTGTTAAATATTCGAAAAAATCCGCCAACCGTAACCAAAGTGTAACCTACCCAGCCCACTCAAATAGTTTCGGGTCACGCATCTGAGCCGAATCATTGATTATGAACTAAACTCAGGGGTTTTCCCCTAGAACGAAATGTTCATGGGTTGGGGCAATTCAATGGCTTTCTTTGTAATAAACGCCGGGGACGGTCGTTATTTCGGATGACACAATTCAGGGTTTGCACACGATTCCCCCATGCACCTACGAAAATCTGTTTCACTGGTTGGCGGCTTTGTTTTTCTTCAAGCAGCTCTCGCCTCCCCGGCGTTGGCGACCGACACGAGTTTCGCGGCCTCCACCGTCAATGCCCTCGGCGTCGATCTGCTGGCGAGTGTTGCCAAACCCAACGAAAATGCACTGCTCTCGCCGTACTCAATCCAGTCGGCCCTCGCCATGACGTACGCCGGCGCAGCGAGCGAAACGAAGGCCGAGATGGCAAAGGTGCTCCATTACCCCGCTGATGAGGCCGCGCTGCATCGTTCGTTTGCAAATTTCCGTCGCGAACTCGAAGAGATCCACGAACGCACCGTAAAGCTGGTGAATAAATCGTCCCACGAAAATGGCCCGGGCGAGCCGATCACCCTGATGATCGCGAACCGATTGTATGGACAAAGTGGTTACGCGTTCCGGCCGACGTTTCTTTCTCTCGTGAAGGACAACTACGGCGCGCCCTTTCAGCCGGTTGATTTTATCCACGCGTCCGAAAATGCCCGCAGCGAGATCAACGGCTGGGTTTCAGAGCGCACCCACAATCGGATCAACGACTTGATCCCTTCGGGTGGCGTGGACGAGAAGACACGACTCGCCTTGGTAAACGCCATCTATTTCAAAGCGGCCTGGGCAGAGGAATTCCCTGAAAACAGTACGCGCGCAGAGCCATTTTTTTTCGATGGGACCAAGGTTGAAAAAGTGCAGACGATGAGGCTCCAAAGCAGTCACCTTGGCTACACGCGCGGTGAGGGCTTCAAGGCAATCACGATTCGCTACGTTGGCGGAGACGTGCAGCTACTCGTTCTCTTGCCCGATAAAAAAGATGGCTTGGCTGCATTGGAGGCAAAACTGACTCCCCTCCTCCTGGCGAAGTGCGCGAAGTCCGCGCCCACCGAACTCATATTCTATCTGCCAAAGTTCAAAATGGAGCCCCCGTCGATTCCACTTGGTTCGGTGTTGCAATCTCTCGGCCTGCAAAAGGCCTTTAACCAACCACGCGGCAGCGCGGACTTTGACCGGATGGCCCCACGCAAGCCAGATGACTACCTCGCCCTTTCCGAGGTTTTCCACAAGGCATTCCTCGCGCTGGACGAACAAGGAACAGAAGCAACCGCTGCGACATCAATAATAACCCTGGCGGCCTTCGGTGTCGCTCACGTAGCACCCCGCCCAAAACCCATCGAAGTGAGGGTCGATCATCCGTTCCTCTTCGCCATCCAGCATCGCACCAGTGGCGCATGTCTCTTCCTCGGGCGCGTGGTCGATCCACGCTGAAGGTCTCCCGTCAACCAGTCGGTTGCGCGGTGTCGGCACTGCGGGCTAAACCGATCCGTTCCATCGTCGCCTGCGTTTCACGCTAGACTCCGGCGGTGACGTCGCGGTTAATCAGCGCCCTATGGGCAGCATCGTCTTCACAATTGCCAATCAAAAGGGCGGCGTCGGCAAAACCACCACCGCCGTCAATCTCTCGGCCGCACTCGCCGAGAAAAAAATCCCCACGCTCCTCATCGACCTCGACCCGCAGGCCAACGCCACGAGCGCCATCGGCGTCGAAAAGCAGGAGGGCAAGAGCCTCTACGGTCCACTCCACGGCGAGGGCACCGCGCTCGAAATGATCACACCGACCCAGTACGAGCACCTCTCGCTCATCCCCAGCGAAGTTGACCTCGCCGCCGCCGAGATGGAACTCGCCCAGACGGAAAACTACCTGATGAAGCTTCGCACCTGCCTGCAGCCGGTGCGCGACTCCGGCCGTTTCAAGGCCATCATCATCGATTGCCCGCCCGCGCTCGGCATGCTTTCCATGAACAGCCTGGCCGCCGCTGACTTTCTTCTCATCGCCCTCCAATGTGAGTACATGGCACTCGAAGGCCTCGGTCAGATCCTCAAGGTAGTCGAACGACTGAAAACCGCCAACGTCAATGCCAACCTCGAGATCGGCGGCATCGTTATGACCATGTTCGACGTGCGCACCAAGCTCTCGCGTCAGGTCGTCGACGAAGTGAAAACGCATTTGCCTGAAAAGATCTTCGACACGGTCATCCCGCGCACCGTGCGCCTGAGCGAAGCACCGAGTTTCGGCCAGACCATCTTCCAATATGATCCGCTTTCGCCTGGCTCCACCGCCTACAAGAACCTCGCGAAAGAAATCATCAAACGCTTCAGCTTGAAGGAGGCGTGAGACACTGATTTCCGGGAATTGGCCGCGAAGCAACCGGCGCTTGCGTTCGGTCATTTCCTGAATTCCTGAGTTCCTCATCGGTCGATCTCCCATGTCTGCGTTTTCGAAATATCGGCATTCCTTCCTCATCGGGCTCCAGAGCAATCTGGTCTACCGGTGGAACTTTGCCCTGCGGGCTTCGTTTTCCCTCTTTCACTTGATTGTGGTTTTTATCCTCTGGGCCGCCGCCTATCAGGGAAAAACCAACATCGGCGGCTTCGACCTCGCCCAGACGATGACCTATTTCGTCACGGTGCTGTTGATGCAGTTTTTCATCAGCGCCTCCAACGAAGACTACCAGATCAGCGAAGATATTCGCAACGGCCTGATCAACCAGTTCCTCCTAAAACCTATCAACTATTTCGGCTATCGCTTCAGCATCTTCGTTGCCGCCCGGCTCGTCGCCGGCTGTCTCGCCCTCGTCCCAGTGCTCATCGCGCTCCCGCTGTTGAGTGAAAACCTGCGTTTTCCCGACGAGGCGTGGCGCGTCTTCTACGCCATTCCTGCCCTGACGATGTCGGCGATCATTCAATTCACGATCGCCTACTGTTTCGGCCTACTCACCTTTTGGTTTCTTGAAATTCAGTCGTTTATCGTGCTCTCGCTCGCCATCGAAACGCTGCTCGCCGGCCAGGTCTTCCCGCTCGATCTGATGCCGAAATGGCTCTTCGAGATTTCGCAGTACCTGCCCTATTATTATCAAATGTATTTCCCGGTTTCGATCATCACCGGCCGCGCCACCGACACCTCGGCCATGCTCTTTCACCTCGGCATTCAGGCCTTTTGGGTCGTAGCCCTGCTCGCCATTAGCGAGGTGCTCTGGCGCCGTGGCCTGCGCCGCCACACCGCGGTCGGCGGTTAAACCGCGTGAATTGAAACGCAACTGATCGCTCATGCCCACTCATCCCTTCATGGCTCGTTCGCTTTTGTCCGAGGTAGGGCGCGACCGCTGGGCGCGCCGGGTTTGCGGACGGCCCGGCGGTCCGTCCCTACCCACAATCCTTCATTCGCGTTTATTCGCGTCCATTCGCGGTTAACCCCCATGAAACTCTTCAGCTACCTGCGACTCTGGCTCGCCTGCGCCCGCTACTCAATCGTGCGAACGATGATGTTTCGCATGGATTTCCTCATGTGGGGGCTGGTCGAACTTTTCTGGATGGGCGTGAATATCGCACTGGTCTCGATCATCTACGAACACACCGATTCCATCGCCGGCTGGGGCAAGTACCAGATGCTTCTGCTCGTTGGTTCGTCCATGATGGTGCAACGCCTGCTAATGGGCTTTTTCTGGAGCAATCTTTTCGAACTCGGCCGCAACGTGCGCAACGGCAATTTCGACTTCTTCCTCGCCCAGCCGGGCAACGTCATGTTCATGGCCTCGACGCGGAAAATCGACCTCGAAGGTATCGCCAACGTCTTCGTTGCCGGCGCAATCGTGTTCTACGCGGTTCACAAACTCGGCCTGCATCCGGGCTGGGACCAAATCGCCATCTACAGCCTGATGCTGCTTTGTGGTTTGGCCATTCACTACAGCCTGATCACCATCGCCGTCTCGCTCTCCTTCTGGATCGTGAAAGCCGAGGGCATGGAACATGGTTATTTCTCGCTGACGGAATTTTCCCGCCTCCCCCGCGAGGCGTTTCGCGGCATTGCCGGAGGCATCCCCAACGTCCTCTTCGTGTACCTGCTCCCCGCCGTCGTCGTGAGCAATGTACCCGCCCGCCTGCTCCTAGACGGTTTCAAATGGACTCAGGCGCTCTGGCTCGCCGGCATCGCCAGTTTTTGGTTCTTGCTCGCGGTTTTCATTTTCCATCGCGGCCTGCGTCGCTACTCCAGCGCCAGTTCATGACCGCACAAACGTCCGGCGAATCAGTTTCAAACTCCAAAGGACTCAAACCCCAAACAGTGACCCCTCGTGCCCGACCTTCCTGAACCACTCTTGGCCTTGCAGCAGCGCCTCGCCTACACGTTTCGCGATCCGCAACTGCTGGTGCACGCCGTCACGCACCCGTCGTTTTTGCACGAACACCCGGAGGAAACCGAGAGTAACCAACGCCTAGAGTTTCTCGGCGACGCCATCCTGCAGCTCATCGTCACCGAGGAGCTCTTCCGCCAATATCCCGCCGACCGCGAAGGCGCGTTGAGCAAGAACCGCTCCGCACTCGCCAAAGGCCTTTTCCTCAGCGAACTCGCCCGCCAGATCGGTCTCGCCGCCTGCCTGCGCCTGAGTGCCAGCGAAGAACAAACCGGTGGCCGCGACCGCGCCATCGCGTTGGGTGACGCCTTCGAATCTCTCGTCGGCGCGATCTATCTGGATTCCGACCTCGCGACGACGCGCCGCGTCGTGCTCCTGCTTTATGGTTCGTTCGCTGACCTCCTCGCCGCGATGCGGCCCTCGGATAACCCCAAAGGCCAACTCCAGGAACTCGTGCAACCGGTGCACGGTAACCACGCGATCCGCTATGAAGTCTACGCCACCTACGGCGAAGATCACAATCGCGAGTACGACATTCAAATCTTCTTCAACAACGAACCGCTCGGCATCGGTCACGGAAAATCAAAAAAGTCCGCCGAAGAAGCCGCGGCAACGATCGCGCTGGAGAAATTGAAATCCGAGATGGCTGGGTAAGCGTTCGACTCGCCGGCCCGCAGTCAGGAATTATTTATGATCCCACGGCAATTCGATCTTCAGGCGCGGGTGTTCCCAGACTTTGAAAACGTCGAACATCTTTCCTGGGTTTAGGATGCCGTTCGGGTCGAGCGCCTCCTTCACCGCGCGCATGGCTTTGATTTGCGCAGGGGAATGTTGCAGGCGCAGGAAGGGCGTCTTCGCGAGGCCGATGCCGTGTTCGCCGGAGATCGCGCCACCGAGTTTCACCACGCCGGCCATGAGCTGGCCCACGGCTTTCTCGGCGCGGAGATATTCAGCGCGGTTCTCGCGGTGATACATGATGTTCACGTGCAAGTTGCCATCGGCTAAATGGCCGAAGGTGGGGATCGGCAGGCGTGAGCTCGCACGGAGTTTGTCGAGGAAGACGGCGAATTTCTCGTAGTTGCGCAGGGGAACGACGATGTCCTCGTTCAGCTTCGAATCGGCGAGGGTGAACATCGCGGACGAACATTTGCGGCGGACGTTCCAGAGTTCTTCGGCTTCAACGCGGTTGGCGGCTTCGCGAAACGCGAGCGCATGCTGGGCGGCCCAGGCGAGGACGGTGGTCTTTAGTTCGGCAAGTTCAGTTTCTGTGCCGGCCAGTTCGATCAGGATGACGGGACGGCCGGCCTGGCCCTTGAAAACAGTTTGGCCCGTTTTGGCTTCGGCGCATTGCACGCTGTGGCGGTCGAGAAATTCGCAGATCGCCGGTTGTACGCGTTGGGCAAAGAGCGCGCGAGCGGCCTTGAGCGCGGAGACTTCGTCGGCAAAGGCGGTGAGGAGCGTCCAACGTGCGGGCGGAAGCGGCACGAGTTTGAGCGTGGCTTCGGTGACGACGCCGAGCATGCCTTCGCTACCGATCCAAAGATCGCGAAGGTTGAAGCCGGCGGAAAATTTCTTCGTGGGGGTGCCCCACTCCACGTATTCGCCGGTCGGGAGAAAACCTTTCACGGCGAGAACGAAATCGCGTGTCACGCCGTACTTGCCACCGTGCATGCCGCCGGCGTTGCAGGCGATGTTGCCGCCGATGGTGGAGTATTTTTTCGAAGCCGGATCAGGTGGATAGAACCAACCTTTTGCCTCCACGGCGTCATGGACGTCGGCGACGATCGCACCGCATTGGACCTGGGCGAGACCGGCGTCGGCATCCACTTTGATCTTATTCCATTTCGAGAGGTTGAGCACCCAACCACCGCGTACCGGCGAACCCGAGCCGGTGAGCGACGTGCCGCCGCCGCGCACGGTGACGGGCACGCGGAATTTGTTGGCGAGCGCAAGCACGGCGGAGATGTCGGCGTTCTTCTTAGGCGAGATGACCGCTTCGGGCAGGAAAGAGAGTTTGCTGCCATCGAAGGAAGCGCCGAAGAGCGCATCGGTTGAGGTGGCGACGCGGGAGCCGAGTTGGCGACGGAGTTGGGCGGTGGCTTTGGCGAAAGGCATCGGGTGCGGTTGCGAGGAGCGATCGGGAGAAAAGAGCAGCTTATGAGGACGGTGTGCTTTGCAACACGCAAACGACGGAAGCCCGGTGCCGTTGCGCCGTTGAAGGGATTGATTTCGCGCCAAACCCGGACACGACGCCGTATTTTTGCTGTTCATTGCGAGTCGGGCCGCTAACTTCCCCACCCCGATTGTCCTGTCGTCCGATATAAAATACTGGCACTCCCCAACCATGAACACCGGTCTGAATATCCGCAAAGATGGCGCGCTCGATTTCCTTTCCCTCGGCGCACTGGTTAGTCGCCTCGATCCGGGCATCGTCCCTTTCCGCAAGGCCCATCACTGCGATATCCATGTCAGCGGCGGCGAGTTCAACGTCGCGGCTAACCTTTCCGACTGCTTCCGCCTCAACACCGGTATCGCGTCTGCGATGGTTAATTATCCGATTGGTGATTTGATCGCTGAACGCGTGCGCGCGATGGGCGTGAAACCTTTCTACAAGCGGTTCAGCCACGACGGCGTGCGCGGGCCGAACATGGCGACTGTTTACTCGGATCGCGGTCAGGGTCTGCGCGCTCCGGTGGTGTTCTATAACCGTTCCAATGAGGCAGCCGCTCAACTCAAGGAGGGCGATTTCAATTGGGTGCAGATTTTCGGTTCCGGTGTGCGTTGGTTCCATAGTGGCGGCATTTTCGCCGCGCTGTCCGAGACGACTGGCGAACTGATCGTCGAAGCCATGAAGGCCGCGAAGGCTGCGGGTGCCGTGACTTCGTTTGATCTCAACTACCGCCAGAAACTTTGGGACATCTGGGGCGGTCAGTCGAAGGCGCTCGATGTGCTCGGTCGCATCGTCGCACACGTCGACGTGCTCGTCGGCAACGAAGAAGATCTCCAGAAGGGCCTCGGCATCGAAGGCCAGGACGTCGAGTCGAAATCCAAGCTCGATCCGGCGGTGTTCTACGCGGTCATCGAAAAGGCCGTGAAGAGATTTCCCAACGTAAAAGCGGTCGCTACCACGTTGCGCGAAGTCCACTCAACCAATCGCCACACCTGGGGTGCGGTCGCATGGATCAACGGCAAAACCTTTCAATCCCCGCTGTGCGAACTCGACGTCGTTGACCGCGTTGGCGGTGGCGATGGTTATGCAGCCGGTTTCATTTACGGCCTGTTGAGCGGCACTTCCGAACAGGAAGCCGTTAACCTCGGCTGGGCACACGGTGCACTCCTCACGACGTTCCCGGGTGACACGACTATGGCAACCGTCGAACAGGTGCAGGCTTTTGCCAAGGGCGGTTCGGCGCGTATCCAACGCTAAGTTACCTCTTTCCCGGCCGGTTGTCCGTGCGATTACATTGCCTTGGGCGTCCGGCTTTTTCTTTTTCAAGTTCCCACCCTAGATTCTGATCGTGCTTTACTTCGAACGAGGTTCCCCCGCCGACAAACTCTCTATCGACGAGATGGGCGCGGGCCTCAAACAAGCCCTCGACATGCCCCGGACACCTCAGGCAGGCCGAGTTCCAGGGCGTCGGCTTCAAGTATGCCGAACTCAAGACCTGGAATACCCTGCCGCACGGAGAAAAGATTTTCTACATCTCGAACCCCGCCCTCGGCCTCTGGGCCTTTCGAGGGCGTTTCGAAACGTAAATCCTTCAATTCATTGTTAATCCAAATGCCGCCGCTCACCGGGCGGCGTTTTCATGGCACTCATCCCCCTGCCTACACAACCTCTCCACCCTACGCCACCCATGCGACAAACCCCTAAAGCGACAAAGGATTGCGTCGATATCAAACGAGCTCAATCCTCCCGTCGTCCCACCGCCCGGCCGAACATCCGTCTTCGGGCTCGTGGTTAATGTTTTACCTGCGCTGAAATGCCCGATCCCGAAAAAAACCGTCGAATCCTCGTCATCGATGACAACCATGCCATCCATGAGGATTTCGCGAGGATTCTGAAAACCCGCGACGAGACGCACAAGCGGCTGGACGCCATGGAGACCGAACTATTCGGCCCCGGCAGCCGCCCGCCCATGGCGGCCGAGGAGAATTTTTATCGCATTGATGCCGCTTTTCAAGGACTGGAGGGCATCGCCAAGGTCACCGCCGCCGTTGCTGCTGGCAACCCTTACGCCATGGCCTTTGTCGACGTCCGTATGCCACCCGGCATCGACGGCGTGGAAGCCATCGAACGCATCTGGAAAATCGATCCCAATATCCAAGCCGTCCTCTGCACCGCCTACTCAGACTATTCCTGGGAAGAAGTGATCAAACGCCTCGGCATGAGCGACCGCCTGCTCATCCTCAAAAAGCCGTTCGACAACATCGAAGTCCGGCAGATGGCCAACACCCTCACCGAGAAATGGTCCCTTCAACAGCAGACCAAGCACCGCCTGCAAACCCTCGAACAGGCCGTCAGTGAGCGCACGACCGAACTGATGGCCACCAACCGCCAGCTCTCGGCCGAAATCGTCGAACGAACCAACATCGAGGCCCAACTCGTCAAGGCCCGCGACGCCGCCGAAACCGCCAACCAGGCCAAAAGCATGTTCCTCGCGAACATGAGCCACGAGGTCCGCACCCCTCTTAACGGCATCATCGGCATGAGCGACCTGCTCCTGCATACCGAGCTCTCCAACGTCCAACGCGACTTTGTCCAAACGCTCTTCCACAGCGGCGAAGCCCTGCTCACCGTGGTCAACGAGATCCTCGACTTCTCCAAAATCGAAGCTGGAAAAGTTATCCTCGAAAAAGTCGATTTCTCCCTCGCCAACGTTGTCAACTCCGTGCTCGACATCCAGGCCCAGCCCGCCGCCGCCAAAAAACTCGAACTCGTCAGCCTCACCGAAACCGAAGTGCCGAACCGCCTTCACGGTGACCCCGCCCGCCTGCGCCAAGTTCTCTTCAACCTGCTCGGCAACGCCGTAAAATTCACCGAGCGAGGCGAAGTGTTTCTCCACATCACACTCGCCGCATCCAGCAAAAACGACTTCACCCTCCGCTTCGAAATCTCCGACACCGGCATCGGCGTCTCCCAGAAAGTTCAGGAAATCCTCTTCCAGCCCTTCACCCAAGGCGACAACTCCACCAGCCGACGCTACGGCGGCACCGGCCTCGGCCTCGCCATCTGCAAACGCCTCGTCGAAATGATGGGCGGCGAAATCGGCGTCAGTGGCGAACTAGGCAAAGGCAGTAAATTCTGGTTCACCGCCCGGGTCGAGCGTGGCAAGACCTCGCAACCCAGTGCGGCCCCCTTTGACATCCCGGTCAAGCGTGTCCTCATCGTCGACGATAACGAAACCAACCGCAAGGTTCTCCACCACCAGCTCACTAATCGCAAGGTGACACACGACTCAGTCGCCAGCGGTCCCGAAGCACTCACTGCACTCGGAAAGGCCGCCAGCGCCGGCGCACCCTACGACCTCGTTCTCCTTGATTATCACATGCCTGCCATGGACGGGCTCGCTGTCGCCGCCGCCATCGTCTCGCTACCCGATATACCGCAGCCAAAGATGATCCTCATCACCTCGCTCGGCGACATGCTCACACCCGAACAACTCGCCACCTTCCGCCTTTCAGACTGCCTCCTCAAACCCGTCAAACCCTCCGCCCTTTTCGAAACCATCATCGAAACGATGATGCCCAGCCTGATCACGCCAGGGCTTGCCGCCGCCACCATCGAAAAACCTGCGTCCCATTACGCCGTCAAAATCCTCGTTGTGGACGACAACGCCATCAACCGAACCGTCACCGGTCACCAACTGAAACGCCTTGGCTACTCCGCCGATTTCGCCTGCGACGGCCACCTCGCCATCGAGGCGATGCAAAACAAACTTTACGACATCGTCTTCATGGACGAACAGATGCCGGTACTCGACGGCGTCGAAGCCACCCGATACATCCGCCAGGCCCAAGCCGCTGGCGACAAGCGTTTCAACCAACACTTGCGCATCATCGCCCTCACCGCCAACGCCCTCCCCGCCGAACGGGAACGCCTGCTGCTGGCCGGCATGGACGACTACCTCTCAAAGCCAGTGACCATCGCCGGGATAAGCGAAGCACTTCAACGCAATCTCGAAGCCATCGACCTCATCAATACCCCTCAATCGACATGAGCCAATCCTCCGACGAATCCGCCCTCCCCGGCCACGGCATACCCTCCGCCGCCTCGGGATCGCCGACCCCCAACATCGAGACCCTGCTGCTCAACGCGTTTCTCGAAAACATCCCCGAACATATCTATTTCAAGGATCGGCAGTCTCGCTTCATCACGATCAGCCATGCCATGGCCAAGCAACATGGCCTCTCAAGAGAAGATTTTATCGGAAAAACCGATTTCGACTTCTTCGGCGACGAACACGCCCGCCGAGCTTACAATGACGAACAAACCATTATCAGTACCGGCGTGCCCGTCATCGAACAACTCGAACGGGAAACCCGCCAAGATGGTCGCATCACCTGGGTGGTCACTAGCAAACTCCCCTGGCGCGACCAACACGGCAACATCATCGGCACTTTCGGTATGAGCCGCGATGTCACCAAAGCGATCGAAACTCAAAAAGCCCTCGAAGATTCCAACCGCCAACTCATGGACGCCACGCGCCAAGCAGGCATGGCGGAAGTCGCCACCGGCGTCCTCCACAACGTCGGCAATGTTCTCACCAGCATCAACGTCACCGCCACCCTAGTCTCCGACCGCTATCGCGATTCAAAAGTCACCAGCATCTACAAAGTCTGCGGCCTCCTGCGCGAGCACTCCGCCGATCTCAGCGGCTTTTTCGCCACCGATCCCCGCGCTGCGAAAATACCCACCTACCTCGAAAGTCTGGCCAACAACCTCGACAAAGAGCGCGTCG
This sequence comes from Verrucomicrobiota bacterium, assembly GCA_031404135.1. Classification (GTDB taxonomy): domain Bacteria; phylum Verrucomicrobiota; class Verrucomicrobiia; order Opitutales; family Opitutaceae; genus JADKHC01. Next base: position 19,163 of record JANNHA010000124.1, read on the forward strand.
ACACGATGAACGACCTCTCGACCCTGCTCAAAAGCATCGACCACGTGAAAGACATCATCTGGATGCAGCAGAGCTACGCCTCCGTCGCCGGCATGGTCGAACCCATCACCCCCGCCGACACCATTGAAGATGCGATAAAGCTCAGTACGAACGCCCTTCAAAGGCACAACGTTCACGTCGAAAAACAAATCGCCAATACTCCGGCCGCCCGTGCCGAACGCCACAAGGTGCTCCAAATTCTGGTCAACCTCATCAGCAACGCGAAAAAAGCGATGGACTGCAAAGAACCCTCGCAACGCCGCATGCTCATCCGCGTTGAAAACGGTGCCACTGAAACAGTCGTCATCAAGATCGTCGACAACGGCATCGGCATCCCGCCCGAGAACCTCACGAAAATCTTTTCGCACGGCTTCACCACGCGCAAAGACGGTCACGGTTTCGGCCTCCATTCCAGCGCGCTTGCCGCCAAGCAGATGGGCGGCGAACTTACGGCCGCGAGCGCAGGCGTGGGCCAAGGCGCCACGTTCACCCTCTCGCTCCCCCGCTGGACGGAACCTTCCCCTATCGTTGAACCGAATAAAGCACTTGAGGTAAAAACGCCCGAACAATGCTTCGGCGTCGGCGCCCGCAAACCCGCGTAGCGCACTGGCGTTGCTAGGATTTCGCCCGAACGGCTCCCCGCTCGAAAGGGAGGGCGACGCTCCGTCGGAGCCGGATCGAGGTCGATCCGCTATCCGCAACCAAAGTCAGTCCGTGCTGTCTATCAATCGTCCTCAAGCGCATTGCCTAACAGCCCAAAACCATTCCGTATCCCCTTTATGAAAACCATCCGGTTCATCCTCGTAGCGGCGACGATGTCCAGCGCGACCTTTGCGGCCGACATAATGCTCAAAGATGGTCGCGTGCTCAAAGACGCCTCCGTCACCTCTCAATCCCCTCTGAAAGTCACCATCAAGCACGCCAGCGGCCTCAGCTCGGTCGGAAAAGAACTTCTCCCCTCCGACCTCCAAGCCCAATTTCCGGTCAACGAAGCAGCCGCCCGCGCCGCCGACGAAAAGGCCCTCGTCGCCCGCGAAGCCGCGCTCAAAGCCCGTAAAGCCGAATCCGAACGCCTCGCCCGCATACGCACCGAACGCGAAGAAACCGCCAAAGCTTACGAAGTCGATCAAGCGAAAGAAGCCGCACAAAATGCCAGGCAGGCAGCCTCTGTGAAAGCAGATGCCCAAAGACTCACCGAGCGCTTTTTCGAAAAGGATTACAGTTGGCTGCCGAGCGGATCACGCACCGCCAACGTAACCATCGACCACGTCAGCCCGGTCGATGGCATTCCTGGCCGCTGGTTCGTCACCGGTCGCGCCGTGATCAATATCAGCCCCGTTTTGTCGCCACAGACCATGACGTCCTTTCAGCTGGGCGGAGACTCGGCGGCGGAATGGAGACGCCAGTACGACGAAAACCAAAACGCCTATCAAAATCAAAACCGCCACGACACCTGGCATCGCGAAAACGCGTCCAACCGAACCCAACCCTGCCCCACCGAAACGCCCAACCGGGACGGCCAACCAAGCAGTCCCTCTCGCAGACATGATTCGCATCGCCCTGCGCCCCCCGATCAATTTCCCAGTTACCGAAACAACCGTTATGGCCATGACTACCCCACGATCGAAACCCGGGATTTTGAAGCCTACTATTCAACCGAAAGCGGGAAACCCATGATCGATGTCACCGTGCGCTGAGTATTTTAATAAAATATTCCCTACTCCACCCGGTGGGCTTGCGGGTGCACAATCTTTAGTTCTGCTGGATAATCCGTTATTCCCAGCGCCTCGAACTGCGGCACCACGTGCTTTTTGTAGCAGTCCGGACACACCGAGTGACTGCAGTCCGCACCGGTTTTTTCAGCTAGATAATTTTCGATTCGTTTCCAATAGCTCTGATCATCACGCACATTTTTGCAGTAGCTACAGATCGGAATGAGTGCCTCCAATCGCTGGATGTGCGTCGTATATTGAAGAATGCGCTGGGCAACGTGCAGCCGCATTTTGAGATCCTCTCGATCCACCGGCTTGGAAAGAAAATCATCGACCTCAGACCTCATGGCGTCCTCTCGATGTTTGTCCGAGGCCTCAGCACCCGTGAGCAAAATGAAATAGATATAATCACCCGGATGTGAGCGGATGCGCCGACAGAGCCCGAGCCCGTCGAGGTTCGGCATATTCCAATCACAGACCACGGCCCGACAGCCATGCTCCTGCAGCAGCACCCAGGCCTGCTCCCCATCATTGGCGTGGATCACTTCATGCCCAAGCGAATTGAGCGTATCTTCCAGCACAGCCTGTGCAACGGGATCATCTTCTACGGCGAGTATTTTCATATTTTTTCGGTATTTAAAAGTTTTGGTTCCAGCAGTCGCCAGCCGTTCTGCAAGGCGGAGTGTAGCGCAGGGACACGGTTCCAGTCGTTGCCGCGCGCTGCCACTTCCAGGGCCAGACCAGCGGCCCGCAGCGCCGGAGCACCTAGGCTGGCCGCGCTGCCGGCAATCGTATGCGCCAGCGAGGCGAGTGGTTCGGACCGTTGAGCGGTCGTATGCTCGGCAAGCGCCGCGAGGCGGCCGGGCATCTCTTTCATAAAAACGGCGAGCGCTTTGTCCCAAACCGTGCCGCCGCCCGGGGTCGCGATCACCTGGAGCTTGGTTCGTTGCGTGGGATCGAATACCGGCACCTCTGATTCCGTGCTCTGGGCCGGCACGATCACTTCCGCAACCTTCTGGGAGGAATTAACCAACCCACACCGTGAAAGTGCGGCATGCAGCATAACGATACTGAGTGGTTTTGTGACGTAATCATCCATGCCAGCCTCCAGAACCCGGGTGCGATCAGCCGGCATGGCGTAAGCGGTGAGCGCGATGATCGGCAGGCTTGGGCTGGCACCCCGCACCTTGCCGGCACGAATCAAGCGGGTGGCTTCATACCCGTCTAGCTCCGGCATCTGACAATCCATCAGAACGGCATCAAAAGGTTCGGCTGCCAGCCACTCGAGCACGGCATGGCCGTTTTCGGCAATTTCAATGGTATGCCCGAGTTGCTCGAGCATCAGCCGCGCAACGAGCTGGTTGGTCGCATTATCTTCCGCCAGCAGCAGCTTGAGCCCCCGGCCACCCAAAGCCCGGCGGCGAGCCGAGAAGGGCTTGGGCGTGGCTCGCCGTCCAAAAACCCGGAGCAGACAGCGCTGGAGTTGGCGGTCTCGAACGGGTTTGGTAAGCACGGCGTGCAACTTGAAATCCTCGGCCAGGCCCGGATCAACCGTTGCACCTGCCGATGAAAGTGCGATCAGGCACACGCCACTTGTTGTCGGGTTGCCTCGGAGGGTGCGGGCGAGTTCCAGCCCATCCATTTTCGGCAGGTCGCGGTCGAGTATGACGATATTGAACGGGTGCGCTCCGCTCGCTTCGCGTTCAAGCACCGCCAAGGCCTCTTCGGCACTTGCAACATCGTCGGCGGCAACTTTCAAGGCGACGAGCTGCCGCCGCAATACCATCCGGCTGACGTCATGCGCATCGACCACCAAAACCCGCGCCTCGGGCGGGATTTGCTCCGGAGCGGCGGTGCCGGGAAGCTCGACGCGGGGCAGGCATAGTTCCACCCAGAATGTGGAGCCCTCGCCCAGCGTGCTTTCAAAGCCGATCCGGCCGCCCATAAGCGATATGAGCTGGTTGCAGATGGCGAGGCCCAAACCGGTTCCGCCATAACGCCGTGTGGTGCTAGCGTCCGCTTGTATAAACGGCTGGAAGAGGGCGTCGCGTGCGGCCTCCGGAATACCCACGCCCGTATCTGTAATTTCGATACGGAACGTCGCCGAAATCTCCGTCATATGCAGCACGTCGGCCTTGAGGGCGACTGATCCTTTTGGGGTAAACTTAACCGCATTCCCGAGCAGGTTCGCCAGAACCTGTTGCAATCGCCCGCTGTCGCCGCAAAAGCCGGTGGCAAGCTCCGGCGCGATGTCACACGTAAAATGGAGTTTCTTGCCATGGGCCGAGGCGGCCATGAGCGCCGCCGTCTCCTCGATCAAATCCCTCAATTCGAAATCCACTGATTCGATGCGCATCTTGCCCGCTTCGATTTTTGAAAAATCGAGAATGTCATTAATGATGACCATGAGGCGTTCGGCGCTGTTCACGAGTGCCTGCGCCATCTCACGCTGACGGCCTTCGAGGGGCGTCTGCATGAGCAAGCTGGCCATGCCGATCACTCCGTTCATGGGGGTGCGAATCTCGTGGCTCATCGTCGCTAGAAATTCCGACTTGAGCCGCGAGGCCGCGAGAGCGTCGTCACGTGCCTTTTCCAGCCGCGCTTCCAGCTCACAGCGCTGGGTGATATCGAGGGTGAACATCACAATACCGCCAATAGCACCGTCCGAAGCGTACCAAGGGCGCACTTCCCACTGGAGCCATTGCACCGAACCATCTTCATGCACGATGGAATCCGCGAGCGCCGTCTCAACCTCCCCACCCAGACAGCGGCGGTGAACCTCTTTCCACCGCTCGTGTACGTCCGGAAAGACTTCGTAATGCGACCGGCCGAGAATGCTGTCGCCGACCAACTTGTAATCGGCCATCCACTGCTTGCTGGCCACCAGATATCGCATTTCCCGGTCGAACATCGCCACCGAAACCGGCGCGTGCTCAGCAAACAGCCGAGTGCGGGCCTCGCTTTCCAGCAACGATGTCTCCGCCTGCACCGTTTCGGTGATGTCGCGATTCACCCCAATGACCCGCACGGCTTTCCCGGTGTGGTCGGTCTGCACCTGCTCCTGCGATTCGATGTGACGAACGTAGCCGTCGCTTACCCGGCGTATGCGAAAATGCCGGCGACTCTGCCCGGCAGACTCAATCGTCCGAGAGAGATGCAACCTCTGCGAGGGCAGATCCTCGGGCAGCGTAACCGATTCCCAGAACCCAGAAGGCAGGTAACCGTCCGCCGTGCGCGGTAGCCCGTAGATTTCGAACATGCGGTCATCTGCCAGCACTCGGTCGGTTACGAGGTCCCTGTCCCAGATCCCTATCTCCGCGATCGCCGCCGCCAGATGGACGCGCTGGGCCGCCTCATGCAGCGCATTTTCCGCCCAGCGCTGTTCCGAGATGTCGACGAAGCTGCTCACCACCGCGCGCACCGGCCCGGTGTTGTCGCATATCGGTTCGTTGTTGACCGAAATCCACGTGATGGAACCGTTCTGCTTTTTCAAACCAAGGATGCTTCCGCGCAAACTTTTCCCCGTGCGAAAGGTGATCGCCGTCGGGCGTTTTTCTGGAGGCATCGGCTGCCCTTCCTGATCAACCATCTGCCACCACGGCGGCAATGACTCACGACCGCAGATCTGCGCACTCGACAGGCCAAGTATCCGTTCAGCGGCTGCGTTTGACTCCAAAATCCGGGTTTCACTTTCCTGTAACAAAACACCTTCGTCCAAAGCGTTAAAGATCGAGGCGAGCCGGTCCTGCGACCGCCGGATTTGCTCCTCGGCCACCTTGAGCGCAGTGATGTCGCTGCGGATAGCAACATACCGCTGCGGCCGCCCGTCGGGACCGAGAAAAGGCACGATCGTGGCCGACATCCAACATAACGTCCCGTTCTTGTTGCGATTACAGACCTCGCCACGCCAAACCTTACCCTTGGTTATGGTGGCGTACAACTGCTGGAAAAACTCCGGCGGATGAACGCCGGATTTGAAGATGCGGTGATTGCACCCAAGCAGTTCCTCTCGCGAATAGCCACTGATCGCACAGAACTTGTCATTCGCATACACGATGGTTCCCGCTGCGTCCGTGACGGCGACGATCGCATGCTGATCGAGGGCGAATTTCTGGTAGGCCAGTTCAGCATCCTGCCGGGCGAGGATCTGCGCTGTCCGCCGTTTCGACGAAAGTAAATTACCAACCAAAGCCGCCAAAAAAATCGCCACCGCTCCAGAAAAAATGCCCGCCCACGCGGGTGCCGAGGTCGCCGACGAAACAAAATGGGGACTTCGGGTCCAGCCCAACGTGAACATCCGTCCTCCAAGTTCCAATTTCCCCCGACGCTCGAAATCCTCGCGACGCGCATTTTCACGAACAGAAGCAAAAGCCAAATTCTCCTGCGCGGTCGAATCCCCCGCATAAAAACACAACTCCAGCTCCTTGAATTGCGCACTGGCCAAAATTGATCCCAGAAAATCATTCATCCCCAATCGCGCAAAAATCCATCCCCGAATCGCCTGACGACGCTGCTCGATCATTTGAGTCGGCATCCCCACGTGATAGAAGGGCTCGAACAACGCAAAGACTGATTGCTCGGTGCGATCCGTCAACCGAGACAATTTCCCCGAAAGCGCTGGCTGCCCCGTGTCGCGCGACCGCTCCAAGGCTTCCCTACGACCCACCTCTGACGCAATATTCATTCCGAAAACCGGCGCATCCACGGCCGCTTCTGGCTCCATATAAGTGATGATATAAAAGGGATATTCAGAGCCCTGACCGACGAGCGGTGCTTGCCCAGGAATATCTCGCACCACGAAATCAGGTCGGCCATCCGCACGAATCCCCATGGCGAAATCCGTGATCTTCGCAGGAGCCACGGCAAACACCACACCCAAGCCTTGAACCCCGGGATATCGGTTAGGCATATCCTGTGTCTCGGCAAACGCCTTCCAGCGCTCTCGCGTCATCGAAGGCGAGGCATTGAAAAACGCCTGCCCCGCTCTTAATGCGTTCGAACACACGGAAATGCCCTGAACAATATCCGATTCCGCCACATGGCTCAAATGTTCGAAATGCACCCGGTCTGCCCGCTCGTATTCACTGCACAGAAACAGATACATCCAAACACTCAGCCCCAGCCCCACCACCAGGATGGATGCCGGTAACCATCCCGCCAACGACCCCCACCACGGAGCACCCTCACGCGGGTTCGCGACCGGCACCCCAGGTGCCGTTCCGCTGGATCGATGTTCAGAATTTAAGGACAATTCATTTTTAATCGGCACTTACCTCAGAGAGTTAAGGGATTCTCCACCATTCGCCCACCGGTGCAGAACCTCAAAAACGCCAAGCCTCCACACCCTACGGAAAACCTCAATTTTACCCGGTTTGGTCCGAAGTACGTCTAAACAACCGGGCTGCGCTACTTGATCGCACCGGCGAGACGCGCGCCACAACGTCAGAACAACTCGCCCTGCCCTAACCCGTAGCGGCGTTGGGCTTCAGCCAAACAACTCTTCATCTCCAACTCGCCGAGCAACCGGAACAATTCGTTCGGTTGCGCGGCAGCTTTCTCAGCCGCCACCGTGGGCAGGGTCAGATTGAGCGTCGTCAGTTTCAAATTAAGCCGCAGACGATCCGCCTCCGTGCGCACCGCTTCTTGAAACCGCTCCGGTTTCAATTCCATGCTGTGCGCGATCACACCTTCCAGCGAACCGAACTGTTGCAACCACTTCGTCGCCGTCTTCGGACCGACCCCGTTCAAACCAGGAATATTATCCGACGTGTCGCCGACCAGCGCGAGGTAGTCCGCGATCTGTGCCGGGGTAACACCAAATTTTTCCACCACGCCCGCCGCATCAAGCTCACGCCAGCCGAGCTTCGCATTGCCCGCCGGCGGCGGCAGCAAAATCTTCACGTGCTCGCCGACGATCTGCGCAAAATCCTTGTCCGCGCTCACGATCAACACGTCATGCCCGGCCGCCGCCAACACGTGCGCCTGCGAAGCGAGCAAGTCATCGGACTCGACCCCGCGCTGCTCAATACCGACTAGGCCCATGGCGCGCGTCAGCGATTTTACAAAGGGCAGTTGCTGCACGAGTGGTTCGGGCATGTCTTTGCGTTGCGCCTTGTATTCAGGATGCAACGCCAGCCGATCCTGCGCGCCGCCGAGATCGAAGAACACCAGCGTGGCATCGGGCTTTTCCTGATCCTCGAACTTCCACAATGACTTCACCCAGCCATGCAACGCATTCGTGGGAAAACCATCCGCGCGCGTGAGCTCGGGAACCGCGTAGAAACAGCGATATGCAAGGTTGAAGCCGTCGATCAAAAGCCATTTTGCCATGGGGCCATAAACGAACGCCGCCAAGCGCCCAGCGCAAACCCGAAAACATCCGTCGTCTCGTTGGACGCGCCTTCGCCATGATCGCCGATGTGACGCATTGGCCCCATGAAACGTGAGCGCCTACCAAGAATGTAGTGGAGATTACCTTACAAATTTTCGCCCATCTTGAGAGCGGGTGGCGGATCTCTTGTGCCCTTGGTTCCGACGCTCAGATTCTCGCCGTGACCCTACCTAAATTCCGACGTTTACAATTATTTCGTATCGCCTTGGCGTCGCAAACCGTTGCCTTGAAGTGATGCAGAAGAATAAGGTGCTCCAGTTCCTCCTTGTTGAAGATGAACAATTGTTGAGAGAGCTTCTGCGCTCCCATCTTCAAAGGGCGTTTGCTGGTTGCCAGATCATTGAGATCGAAACCCTAGCCGTCCTGCAAAAGATAAGCAGCAGTTCGGTTTTTGATCTTACGATCATCGATCTGGAACTGCCCGACGGAAACTCGATGGACTGGGTGATCGAACGCGTCAAACATCCGTCGGGACCTCGCGTGCTCATCCTTTCGTCCAGCGACGAGGACTACGTGCTTTATCGAGCGCTGCATTCGAACATCCCGGGGTTCGTCCATAAAAACGACAACACCGATACGCTCCTTGCCGCGATCCGTGCTGTGCTGGGCGGCGAAATTTTCTTTTCGTCGACGGTTCAAAAAATGCGATCGCGAATGCAGGCCGACCCACTCTTCTTCGCTAAAATCCTTTCCGACCGGGAGCAGGAGATCCTCAAATACATCGGCCATGGTCTGCGCAACGCCGAGGTGGCGCAGATGGTGAACCCTCCGCTTTCTGAATCGACGGTCGCCGATCACCGAAAACGGATCATGGCCAAACTCAAACTCCACCGCGAAGCCGACCTCATCCGCTACGCGCAAGACAAAGGTTTTACCTAGCTACGAGAGCCTGCTGCCTGGCCGCCTGGGCCACTCCGTCGATGAGTTCGCCGATGACGTCTGCCATTTGAAGACTGGTCGCACGATCCCCACGGCGCGCCGCTGCTTCGAGCACTTCGACCTGTTCGGCAACCTCCTCAGCGTTCACCGCAAAAAGACGCGAACGCAACGCATGGCTCGCACGCGCCACGTCGTCACCCGGGAATGGTTCGGTTCCGATGAGTTTAAGAATCGTAGTCCACGACACGATCAGCCCTGGCCCGTATTCGGCGATAAGCTGACGGCCGTTGCTCAAACTCATGAGCGCGGAGAAGTCACAATGCCCGGAATTTGTCGGCGCGTGCGTCGTGTGAATCTGAACCACCGGCGTCGACGCCATGATGGCGCTCTCAATTTTCCGCAGGGAAACAGGTTTCACAACATAGCCGGTGATGCCAGCTGCTTTGGCCTCGGCAATTTTTTCCGGTGTGGAAAAGGCCGTGACGGCTATAATCGGTGGTTTCGGTTCCCGCATGATCATCAGAAGCTTTCTTGCCAGCGTCGCACCATCGGTGTCGGGCAACATGAAGTCGGTCAAAACCAAATCGTAGGCGGAATCTTGGGCCTTTTTAAGCGCCGTGCCTCCATCGGCGGCCCAATCCACTTCGTATCCGAGCTGTTCGAGGATGCTACCGAGCACGAGACGGTTGTAAGGCTCGTCCTCGATCGCGAGTGCTTTCGAACCGGATTTTCTTGCGAGCAATCGTTTCTCGCTCAAACGCGGGGCAACTCCCGGCACGAGTTCAATCTCAAGCGTGAATTGGGTCAACCCATCCCGGCTCGTCACCGTCAGGTTGCCACCCATCGCCGTAGCGAAACGTTTAGAAACCGCCAAACCAATGCCAGAGCCAGGAATGCGGCGGGCCAGTGCATCGCGTCCGCGCGTGAAGCCTTCGAAGATTCGCATGATCTCGGCCTCCGGGATCGTGTGGCCGGTATTGAACACGGAAACCGTCAGGCGCGCCTTCCCGTTTGCCTGCATCTCGGTCACGGCAATTACCTTCGCCGCAGAGGGAACACCGTATTTGAGCGCGTTGGTGACGAGGTTGATGACGATCTGACGAATCTTTCCGACATCGCCAATAAGCCATCCTTCAACGCGCCCCGCTTCGATGGTGCATCGCTCCAGGCTGACATCGACCGTGCGCACGGCGCCTTCAATCGCCGAGTGCGCATCAAAAACCTCCTCGTTAAACTGAATCTCGCCGCGATCAATGCGAGTGAAGTCGAGCACGTCGTCCAAGATCGTCCGAAGCTGATCCGCGCAATCCCGCAACGTTCGCACAAACATGCGCTCTCGCGGTGCCACCGCACCGTGCGGAGCCTCGTTGAGAATTTCGCAAAGCCCGACCACGCCATTCAAGGGGTTCCGTATTTCGTGACTGACCGTGCTGAAAAATTCCTCCCTCGCCTGCTGCGCTTTTAGTAATTCCGCCGTGCGCTCATCCACCATGCGGCTAAGCTTTCGAGCTCGATTCTCCAACGCCCGCGTACGCCAGCGAACGGCTCCGTGGCCCACCCCAACCAACGCCAACAGATAAAGGCCCACCATCGTAAAACTTGCCCACCAGGGCCATTCCCGCTGCACGATCAATTCCGTCGAGGCGCGAACGCCAGCCCAAGCCGCGCGGACTTCGATCTTGTTGCGCCCCCAAGTTAAACGGGGAATTTGAATCGCGCCCTGAGTGACAGGTTCCCACGGGCCTTCACCGACCCGTATTTCATACTGCGGATTTTTCCACCCACCCAAACGAGGCGCCGGGAACCGCATCTCAATAGTGCCTTCGGACGGTGCCAAAAGGTTCCCGCCCTCAAGCGCCCGTCCATCGACATGCGACAATTTGAGATTCAATGATGGCGCAGCCAGTGGTTCGGCCGCTTTAATGGAATAGACCGTCTCGGGCGCGATCACGAGCAGGTTGCCACCCTCGACCGCCAGGGCGCGCGGTGAGTCCGGCAGTGGAATATCCAAGGCATGCCATTCCTTCGTTCTCGGATCAATTTTCCCCAACCAGTTTATACCGTCAGCAAGGCGGATGAGTAAATGAAGATGCCCCTGCCATTCGACCGCACCCATCGTTTCTGCAGGCGGTGTGGTTCCAAGTGACCGGCCAAAAGCATCGAAAATCTGCCCGCCAGCGTCCACGCCCACGACGCTGGACTTGCTCGAAAAGACTTTGCTGATCCCCTTGCCGAAATGCCCCAGTGGAAGGCCCTCGGCCGACAGCCGAACTATTCCATTGGATGTACCGACAAGAAACTCATCCCGACACGAAACCAGTGAAGTGGTGAACGACTCAATCGGAAGCAGACGCGACAATGCACCGTCACTGATCAGCGATACACCATGCGGTTGCATGGCGGCGATCTTCCCGCTCTGCGAAACCGCAAGCGCACTGACCTCCCGCCCTTCCAGCGGAACGACTTTGCCGTTGATCTCTAGTTTACCAAAATACCCAGCCAACATCCCCACTCCGCGGCTTTCTGCCATGCTGTAAACCGGATCGCGGTGCACTTGGTTCGATTGCAGAATTGTATTCCCGGATTTGGTAAAAATTCCGGTCGTAAGACCGATCCTCACCCCATCGCCAAGACCCGCGACAAAAAGGATATCCCCGCCCGGTAGAGGAGTGACTTGCAGACGATCCGGTTCATGAAAAACATAGATTCCTCCTGAGTGCCCGATCAACAACCCGCCTCGGTATTCGCGAGCAAAATACACGTTTCCGCCTATGGCATCCCGGTCAAGCTGCCACTCAACCTCGCCGGAAGAAATCGAAATACTCACCAGTCCGCCATAGAACATGGTAGCGATGAGATGATCGCCAAAAATCGACCCGTTCACGACGTTACCCCGCAGTATCTTCTTGAACAGATTCGGACACACCACGGTGGCATTTTTGCCTTCCACCAGAAACATGCCATCACTCGTGACGACGAATAGTCGGCCACGCTCGAACTCTTGAACAGACACAACCGTGACATTCTTGGCCCATTCCATGTTCTCGGCAGGCTCGAATTGCAAACCGGTCCACACGAGCGGCCCGCGGTCCACCGCAAACGCATACAATCGTTCACGGATAACGTGCAGATAGATATTCCTCTCAGCCGTTACGACCAATGTCCGTTCAACACGGCCCACATCGGTCACCCGATAAATCCCATGCCGCCCGGAAAGAAAAGCCGTCCCTTCAAATGATACACCCGCATAGATTTCATCATTTAGCGCGACCGGCAGCCAACCTCGCGCGGTGTAGGCACTGCAAAAACCACGCCCAGCCGCCAAAAACGTATCCGCCCAGGGCACGACGACCGCAGCCTCACTCCCGCCCGGAATACGAACCATGGTCCACGAATCGCCGTTCTGACACACCACACCATCCGCCGTGGCTATCACCCACCCGCGGGGCGTCTCAGCGATTGACGCGTATTGGCGTACTCCAGCGGGCAGTCCAGCCAAAGGCACAAGCTTCGGTGCCGGAGTAGCAGCCAGAAGCTGGACAAAGCTGGCGATGGAAAACGCCACCCATAATTTGACGGATTGGACCACGCAAAGAGGGGGAAATGCAGACCTGATATTATAACAACAGAGTAGCATCATCAAGATGATTTAACCCAACTATGAAAACAAACTACTCTACAAAACTAATCAAGACCCTCCTAGCCCTCACGCTATTCACCCTTGTTGTTGGAAATGCAGCAGCACAGGCCGGCCTTACTTCCGAAAATCAAGCGCCCCAAGTCACCGTACCCGGCGAAGGCACATCCGATGGCGGCGAAAGTTTTTAACCGAACGCTCACGACAATTTTTAACGGAACTCAATTATGAAAACAAACTACTCTACAAAACTAATCAAGACCCTCCTGGCCCTCACGCTTTTCACCCTTGTGGTTGGAAATGCAGCGGCACAGGCCGACCTCACTTCCGAGAATCAAACACCCCAGGTCACCGTGCCCGGCGAAGGCACATCCGATGGCGGCGAAAGTTTTTAACGGAACGCTCACGACGGTTTTTAGGGGAGAGGGAAAAATATATTAATGTTTTCGCTGGCACCGATATTGTATAGAAACGTCTTCGCTGATGAAGGCGGGCCCATCGCCCGCACCCATTCGGCGAAGTTCCAAATCTTCGATCAGCCCACGTATCAGGTAGGCGCGTTCCTGCGTCCGGAACTACTAAGCAACAAGAACACCCCGATGATCTGGGGTTTGGCTGACGGAACTGGTTCGGCAAAGAATCCGGCGCAGGCAAAACACAACGCGATTTCCGAGGCATTGGAACGGTGGGCCTACCACGAAACCCACGATTCGCCGGAGAGGAGCAAATACGGATTTTTGGTGGATCGCAGTTCAAACGGAATGTCGGCATTTCCAGGTTTCAAGTGGCAAGCCCGTCGGCGGGCTCATTTGGAAGCGTTGGAGCAGTACGCCCTAATCGGCTGGTGGGATCGCCAGTTGAACGCATCGATTCAATGCGCACCCTACCCCGACGTAGGCTTGGTGCGGATACAACATGGTCAGGACTTCGGCGAAGTCGTCATCCTTTACCACCGTGCGCCCACCGGATTTGTCGCCTATGGACACGCCGCCGGCAGCACGCTCGCCACCGCTACGAGCCGCGCTCTGATCGAACTCATCCGCTGCGAAATGGTCGTTTCCCGCTATCGCTCGCTGGGTGGACTGGCCGATGTCACTGATTCTTTCGAAAAACGCTGCCTCTACTTCTCCACCCCAGAGGGATTTGCGGCGTTTCGTGAACGAGCCCGCGCCGACACCAACAAACCCGCACCAAAGTGGAAAACCGCTTTCGATGGCGAGATCCCCGGACCGTGGTCACAATGGGCGACCGTCTGGCGTCACTGCGTGGAAATGCCCTGCGGTGATTTTCTTGATCGAAACAAGAACTTTTTCTTTTGGTAGGATGAGCTTCACACACCCCAATGAAACTCCACTTCATCAAACCAACAAACCGCACCTAAAAAGGCGGTCCCTGTTGGTGGATGATGTTGTATATAATTTGGAATGGATCTCCGAAATGCTGCGCCCCCTTGGTTTCGATTCGACCTTCGCGTTGAATGTCGCCGAAGCGGAGCAAGCATTGTCACACCTGTCCTTCGACGTTGCGTTTCTGGATTGTGAACTGCCCGATGGTTTTGGCTACGAACTCGCGGCGGAGATCCGTGACATGGGACTTACCCAGACACCGGCAGTGATCGGCATGACCTCAAGTGATGACAGTGAAGTGATGTTGCGTTATTTTTCGGCCGGCGCGGAGAGTTTCATCCGAAAACCCATCAGCTTTGACCTGATTTGTGAAAGCCTGCGCAAATGCAAACTCATCGATGCCGACACAGTTTGGGAAAAGCCGACACGGCAGAAACTGGATTTCAATAATATCCATCTCATGTCCCATGGGGACAGCGAACGCTTCCGGACCTATATTGAAAGAATCTACGCGCAACTTGAGTCCGAGGTGCCTGCATTGGTTATGGCGTGCAAAAAAGGGGAACCTGCGGTTGCCCGCGCCATCATCCACCGATTGCTCTCACTGACTCCTTTATTGGAATCCCAGGAGTTTACCGGCGTCCTGCAATCCTGTCAGCGTATCGCTCGATGGCACGACCTCCGGCTCCTCCAGAAACTCGGGCAAGCAGTCGAGTGGGAATATTGCTTGGTGAAGTCGTCTTTACGGGACGAACTCACCCTCAGCCGACAGACAGATTACCCCTGGTTGTACAAAAGCACCTGAGGCCGGAATCTGTTCCTCGCAGCCTGAGCCGATCCTTGACCCGGACGACGGTAGCAATTCCCCTGTGGCCATGTCGTCGCCCGCTCAAATTCCAACGCCCGCCACCACTGACTGGGGCCGCACCCGTTACGAAGCGGCCTGGCGCCAGCAAGAAGATCTCGTGGCCCAACGCATCGCAGGCACGATCGGCGACACTCTCATTTTCACCGAACACGAAGCCGTATTCACCATCGGACTACGCAGCGGTGCCGAAACAAATCTCGTATGGAACGATGAACAGCTCACCCGAGAAGGCGTCGAAGTCGTCAAAACCAACCGCGGTGGCGACATCACCTACCACGGCCCCGGCCAGATCGTCGGCTACCCGATCGTCAGCCTTGCCTCGCGCCAGGACTTGCACGAATACCTGCGTTTTCTCGAACAAGTTCTCATCAACTCCGTTGGCTGCATCGGCCTCGCCGCCTCGCGCCGAGAAGGCAAAACCGGCATCTGGCTCGGCAAACGCAAAGTCGCCGCCATCGGCGTTGCCGTGAAACGCTGGGTCACCTATCACGGCTTCGCACTCAACGTAAATTCCAACCTCGCGCATTTTGGCGGTATCGTACCGTGCGGCATCGGCGCCCAGGAAGGAACCGTCACCTCGTTGCAAAACGAACTCGGTCGCGAAGTGGATCTCGCCGAGGTCAAGGCCATCCTCACCAAGGAATTCTGGGTGCTCTGGCCGGAGTTTCTGGCCGGTCGTTTGTAAAACCGGCCGCTCCGAACGCCACTCCCCGTGCGAGGGCATGCACCTCGCCGCCAGCCTTACGCTCTGGCTAATGCCCGCCGCCCGCAGTTAAAGCCCGGCTTAATCCGGCAAAAAGAGTGTGCAAACCCGCCCGTTTTCCTTTTGCTGTCCGCCCCGATGGACACCACGCGCAAACCTTCCTGGCTCCGTGCCAAACTGCCTTCCGGCCCCGGCTATGCTGCCGTTCGCCAGCTCGTGGACAACACCCAGCTCCACACCGTCTGCCAGAGCGCGCAGTGCCCCAACCTCGGCGAATGCTGGTCCCGCGGCACCGCCACCGTGATGATCCTGGGCAACATCTGCACGCGCTCTTGTAACTTTTGCGCCATCGCCACCGGCCGCCCAACCGAACTCGACCTCGGTGAACCTGCCCGCGTAGCCGAGGCCGTATCCAAGATGAACCTACGACACTGCGTCGTCACGAGCGTCGCCCGCGACGAACTCAACGACGGCGGCGCCAGCGTCTGGGCCGCCACCATCCGCGCCATCCGCTACCGCAACCCACACACCGCGATCGAAGTCCTCGTGCCCGATTTCAAAGGCAACACCGAACACATCGACATCGTCCTCGACGCCAAGCCCGACATCTTCAACCACAACCTCGAAACCGTCGAACGCCTCCAAAAACCTGTTCGCGTGCAGGCCCGCTACGACCGCAGCCGCAGCGTCCTCCAACACGCGAAAAGTCGCGGCTTCACCACCAAGACCGGCATTATGCTCGGCCTCGGCGAGGAACGGCGCGAAATCGAGCAAACGCTCCGTGACATCGCCGCCGACAAAACCGACATCGTCACCATCGGCCAATACCTACAGCCCACCGCCAAACACTTGGCGATCTCCCGCTGGGCCACACCGGAGGAATTTATCCATTGGAAAGAGTTCGGTCTCGGCATCGGCATCGGTGTCATCGAAAGCGGTGCCCTCGTCCGCTCCAGCTACCACGCCGACGAACAGTCAAAAAAGTACACCGGCATCGAGCACCTGAACACGCAGAACGCCCTCGCTGGCAGCTAGGCGGAGCGGGGTGCCAGCCGGCACGTTCGCGTTTCAGAGCTCAGGGTTCGCCATTGAACTTTGCCCGCGACACGCCGAACATCCATCTCATGAAATCCCGCCATGACATTGTCGAAAACTGGCTCCCTCGGTACACCGGCGTGCCGTTAAAGGATTTCGGCGATCACATCCTGCTCACGAATTTCGACCACTACGTGAAGCTCTTTGCCCAGTGGCACCGCGTACCCGTCCAAGGCAAAGACCGGCCCATGACCAGCGCCACCGCCGGCCGCATCACCATCATCAATTTCGGCATGGGCAGCGCCACCGCCGCCACCATCATGGACTTGCTCAGCGCGATCCAACCGAAAGCCGTGCTCTTCCTCGGTAAATGCGGTGGCATCAAACACCGTGCCGAACTAGGCGACCTGATTCTCCCCATCGCCGCCATCCGCGGCGAAGGCACCAGCAACGACTATTTCCCGCCCGAGGTTCCCGCGCTCCCCTCATTCGCCCTGCAAAAAGCCATCTCCACCACCATCCGCGATCACCAACGCGATTACTGGACTGGCACCGTTTACACAACCAACCGCCGCGTCTGGGAACACGACAACACCTTCAAAAAATACCTCAAAAAAATCCGCGTCATGGCCGTCGATATGGAAACCGCGACGATTTTTATGTGCGGCTTCTTCAACGAAACTCCCACCGGAGCGCTACTCCTTGTAAGCGATCAGCCGATGATTCCCGAAGGCATCAAAACCGCCGAAAGCGACCACGCCATCGATGTCACTTTCGTGACCAGCCACCTGAAAATCGGCATCGATTCGCTCAAACAGCTCATCAACAAAGGTCTCACAGTTAAACACCTGAAGTTCTGAGCCCGCGCCGAACCGATCAATCGCACAGCTACCATGTCCCGCTCCCGGACTACGGAACCGTCTTCAACCGCCAGCATTCCGCCTCCTCCCGCGTCCAGCCAGCCCGTCCGCCGGACCCTCGCCTATCGCCTCTGGCTGGTGCTGTTTTTCGGAGCTAATCTCACCGCACTCGTACTGCTCGGGCTTCAACATTATCTCTGGGCTCTCGCCGTCTTTTTTTTACCGATGCCGTGGTACACGTTCCAGATGTTGAACGCCTCCGCCCGCGGGCTCGGCCCCGCCGTGACCCATTTCAAAACAGCTCGCCGCGAAGTCTGGCTGACCATCGACGACGGACCCGACCCAGAAAGCACACCTAAAGTCCTCGACTTGCTGGATGCCCACGGCGCACGCGCCACCTTCTTTCTCATCGGCGAAAAAATCCGGCGCCACCCCGAACTCGTCACCGAAATCCTGCGGCGCGGCCACACTCTCGGCAACCACACGCAAACTCATCCGTGCAGCTGGTTCTGGCTGGCCTCGGCCAAAAGCACCGGCGCCGAAATCGATGCCTGCGCCGATGCCTTGCGCGTCGCCAATATTGAATCAACTCAATGGTTTCGGTCGCCTGCCGGACTCAAAAACCCCGCGCTCCAAGCTCAACTCGCCCAGCGTGGCCTCGATCTCGTGCTCTGGAGCGCCCGAGGCTACGACACCGTCTGGCGCGATCCCGCAAAAGTGACCGCCCGCATCGCAGCCAACCTCCGCCCCGGCACCATCATTCTCCTCCACGAAAACGGAACCAATACCGCCCTCCAAGCGGAGCTGTTTACTAGGTTGTTCAACCACCTCGCCCACGAAGGTTACACCTGCGTGATACCGCCCGGCGAAGCCTTGATTCGCGAAGCCTGACGACCTGCCCGCATCGAGTTGACGGATACAAACACGCTCGACCCCAGCATGAGCAACGCGGCCGCAACGGGATGGAGCATCCCCGCCGCCGCGAGCGCCATACCGACGAGATTATAACCAGCCGCAAACAACAGATTGATCCGGATGCTGCGTCGCGCCGCCCGGGCCAAAACAATCGCCTGAGGCAAGAACCGCAGATCGTCGCCCGCGAACACCGCCATCGACGAAGCCCTCGCCAGCTCCGCGCCCCCACGCATCGCGATCGACCCCTGCGCCGCGCTCATCGCCGCCGCATCGTTGATTCCATCACCAACAAACAACACAATCCTGCCCGCACCGACCAACTCCTCCACCCGCGCCAACTTCTGCACCGGCGTCAATCCACCACGCACCACCACACCCCGCTCCAGCGAAGTGCCAGCAACACGTTTGTAACGTATTACGTTACAAGCCGGGTCGACCGCACCAGCCATCACCACAGCGCCCAACGCTTCTGCCGCCCGCGGATCACCACTCAACACCTCGGCCGCGATACCCAATTCACGCAACCCGTCCAACGCTTCGCCCTGCCCTTCTCGCCAGCGTTCCTCCAGCTCCACCGTCGCGGCCAATCCGCCATCGACAAAGACATACACAAACTTAGCCCCCTTTTTGACCTGTACCGCATCTTTTGCCCCAAGTTCGAATTCTCCCACCGCCAGCTGAACGCCTGCCCCGGAGGCATCCCGCACTTCAGCCCTCACCCCGCGACCCGGCTCGATCTGCCGCCCCAGAATCATCAACGACGGCGTGTCACCGCCTTTCACCTCGCCCCGCAACGCCTCCGCCACCGGATGCTTCAATCCCTGTTCCACCACCGCCACGGCCGCGCGCAACCACGTTTCACGCTCGCGGAAAGCGGGCTCGATTATCCATGCCTTCACCGAAAACGTGTCGGCCGACAGCGTACCCGTTTTATCAATACACAGCGTGTCCACCCGCGACAACACATCGAGAAAATCGCCCGTCCGCGCCACCAGCCCGAGTTTCGCCAGCCGTGCCAGCCCACCCCACACCGCGACCGGAGTCGCCAAACCCATCGCACAGGGACAAGCCACCAACAATACCGCCATCGCGTTGAACAACGCCCGCTCCCACGGCGCATGAGCCATCCACCACGCAAAAGTCACCACGCTCGCACCCACCACCAGCGGCAAAAACCACGCCATCAACCGGTCCGCCTGCTGCTGAAGCCGCGACGGAGCTAAGCGTGCTTTTCCAACAACCTCCAAAATTGCATCCAACTTCCGCGCACCACCCGATGCATGAATCTCAAAGGACCCGTCCACCGAAAACGTCCCTGCCAGCACACGATCGCCCGGGCCACGCGGCTCCGGCCGCCATTCACCCGTCATCGATGTCTCCTGAATGTAGCCGCGCCCGGAGATAATCTCGCCGTCCACCGCGATCGCCCCACCCGGCGCCACCTGAACTCGCGCTCCTTCTGCAAGCCCGTGCGCGCGACTGCGCATCAACGAACCATCCGACTGAACCACGTGACACCATTCGAACTTCTCCCGCGTGTCATCCACCGCTCGCAACGCCGCCACCCGACTACGTGCTCCCAGCATCTTTCCCACCGTATGCACCACGATTAAAATCGCCACGACTTCATAATACACCGCCCCCGCCCGAGTAAACGTGCTCAACAGCGAACCGGCCAACGCCCCGAGCAGCGTCACCAAAAACAACAAATCGATGCCGATCTTCCGCTCACGCACCGACTCCCAGGCTGACCGCACCAGATCACCACCCAGAAACACCAGCGATCCCAGTGCCGACAAAATCAAGATGCCATGCACCACGGCATACGCCCAACCATCGATCTCCGACAAGTTGACCGACAAACTGAACACCATGGCCTGCCCCGCCACCGTGGCACCCGCGCCAATCCGCAACCATCCACGATCTACCAGCCGCTGATCAGCCTGCAAACCGGGTTCGCTATTTTGCACGATTGAAACCAAGGCGATTGAGCTCACGCGCCAGAGACACCAAATCCGCGTCGGTCGAAACGCGCGTTACTTCCCGCTGCGGTTCAGATTCGCCGTCCATGTTGTGCATGCCTCATTGGTTGCGAACCGGAAAACATCTTTGGGCTGGCCACGACCCTGTGCAAGTCGAGCAGCCGTGCGTTGAAGACGGGCAAAACGCTGCCACGGCGTTTTGTTCAACTGGCCGATAACTTTGATCGTCGGTGCTTCCACAACCGGAAATTTGCGCACCGCAGCGAGCGGCGTCAAGCGCTGCTCAAGCCGCAGGAAAGTGCCCACCGCCTACTCAACCACTTCAAACCAGAACGGCGCGAACACCTCCCGGCCATGCAGCTTCACCTGCGACCAGATCACGTAGCGGCCCGCACGCGGAATCGTCAGCTTGAACGTCAAACGCGGCTGCCGCAGATCGAGCGCGCGCGTCAGATCGGTCTCATTCGGATGCAGATGTGCGTAACCACTCCGAGCGCTATCGAACGCCACGAGATGCGCAAACGCCCCCATCACCGGCTCAAGCGAAACGTTTCCGCCCTCACGACGCGTCACCGTGAAAACCAGTTCGATCCTTCGCCCGGCTTTCACCGGCTCTGGCGCGCTTTGCAATTCAAACGTGTAACCAAAATCCTCATACACGCGGTTGTTGGCGGTTTTAACTGTCTCCATGCCTGCTCCCACCGGTACCCCAACCGAACCAACCACTAGCTCCGCACTCGCATACAAGCCCCGCGCCGTCGCCGCCGGAGTAAAGTCGGCGAAAATCCGGTACGCCCCTGAGCGCCGGGGCGTAAAAGAAAAAGACCACTCCCCCGCCTTTTTTCCCGGCTGCGGGTGCAGATGTTGATAATCGCCCAGCGTCGGATCGACCACGAGCAGATGCAGCCTCTGCGTATGCACCACCAACAAATCCTCGGACGCGATCAACTTGCCCGTCGCGGTCTTCAACGTCGCCACCACGCGCATTTCCCGGCCCGCCAACCCTTCGCCCTCACTCACCAACGTCATTTCCACCGGCGAGCGCACCATCACGACAGGAATAAACTGCGGATTCGCCGGATCGCAAAACTCGACACTGCTGCCACCCGGTCGAAAATCCATATGACTCAGATTCGTGCCGATCGGTAAAAGCCGAACTGTAGAATAGAGTGCAATTGCCGTCAGCGTTATCCAAAAAACCTGGCGAACGGGTCGGTGCTTTGACTCCGACGCTCTCATTCTTTTTTTATATTTTGCACGAACTCCTGCACGTCCCACGAACTGCCATCCGCGCGGTGAATGATCCGGCCGTTTTCATCGATCAGCAGCGTCGTCGCCGTGTGATTGAGAATATTGCCCCGAAACTCTTTCAACACCCCAAACTGCGCGAGCAGGCTGCGGATCGCCGCTTCCGGGCCAGTCAGAAACGAATAATTCGTCGTGTTGATTGATCGCACCAGCGCATACTCCTTCAGCACGCCGGGCGTGTCGTAAGTGGGATCGAGCGAAATGGAAACGAGCTCAAGATTCGCGACGCCAGCCTCACGCGCCAGCTGTTGCACTTGTTGAAAACGCGCCACCGCCGCCGGGCACATCTTCGCCACTTTACAGCGGGTAAAAATGAAGTTCAGCATCACCTGACGACCGCGAAAACGCTCACTTTTTACCACGCGTCCCTCTTGATCGAACAAGACGAAATCCGGCGCATTTTCACCCACCTCCCGATAAGCACGGTTGCCGCGGATCACCGTTTCCTGCTCCAACGCCCGTGCCGCCGTCTCCACCGGAGCAATCTCCGCCGGATCCACCGGCCAGATGCGCTCCAACTTAAAATCACCGCTGCCGGTGGCCACTAGTTCGGCCTTGATCCGCCGACCGGGCTTCGCGATCGCCAGATCCCCCGCCGACACATCGAAGTCCATCGCCATGGCGGGCATGAAACCCACGATCTCGTCGTGCCGCACGCGCAACGTTTTCGCCGTCGCATCGACGGCAAGAATCTCGCCGGTCAACGGATAACGTTTCTCCGCCGAACCGCTCCTATCCGCATCGGGATCAGGGGCCTTCGTCTTCGTACAACCCACCAGCGCCACACCTAACAAAACCACCCATCCCAACCCAAAACAAGCCCGCCGCCCTAGCAGGAATAACGATTCTGACGACAACCTGGAATTAGTTTTCATACGAATTGCACATGGGATTTGCGGATCGTACGTTAACCCCTTCTTTTCGCAACCCATGTCCCACGGTTCTGTTTCACCCCGAACTTCAGCCTACAAACCCGGCCTCGCCTGGTTTTCGGCTATAGGCAGCGCGTGGGTTTTTGTGCTGGTGGCTATGGGCGCCTTCACGACCAGCATCGGCGCAGGCATGGTTTTTCCCGACTGGCCTCTTTCAAACGGTTCCCTCAACCCCGATGGCTGGCTGAGCGATCTGGCGATGTTTGCCGAGCATTCGCACCGCCTCAGCGCCGGGCTGATGAGCGCAATTACCCTCGCCATCGCCGTCTGGCTCTGGCGCACCGAATCACGCCGCTGGCTTCGTCTTCTGGCCACCACGGCGGTCGTCCTAATCTTTGTACAGGCACTCGTCGGCGGCCTGCGCGTCCTCCTAGAACACCAGCAGGTCAACCTGATCAATACCAGCGTCGGCCGGCTCTTCGCCATGCTGCACGCCTGCCTCGCACAGATCTTTGTCTGCATTCTGGCCGCAATCGCCGCAGCCTGCTCGCGCCCCTGGCTCGAACCAAAACCGACCGCCAACACCACGATTTCGCCCGGTCTGCGCCGTCTCGGCGTCATTTGCTGCGCCCTGCTCGTGATCCAGCTCGGCATCGCCGCCGTGATGCGCCACAGCTTCGCCGGCCTCGCCATTCCCACCTTCCCGCACAGCACGGCCGATGGCGCTTGGTTGCCGCAAACCTGGGACTTCCGCGTAGCCATACAATTCGCCCATCGCGTCATGGCCTTGGCGCTCACCGTTATGATCGTGGCGTTTGCCGCCAAACTTCTGCGTATCGCCAACCTCGCACGCGGATTTAGAATTACCTCAGCCCTTCTTCTCGGCATGCTCGCCCTGCAAATCTACCTCGGAGCCGCCGTCGTTTGGTCCGGCCGCCTACCCGGGCTAACCACCGCCCACGTCATCGTCGGAGCGGGAATTCTAACCACCACATTTCTGATCACCTGGTTTCTCCACTGCGACAACATCGAGTCGCAACCCAGTCCGCAAAAATCTCCTCGCGCCATCGCCGCCCTCACGCCCGCATGAACCCCATGGCACTCAGCCCCACGTCGTCCATCCCATCGGTGAAGGCGACTTTTAGCGATTACCTTGAGTTAACGAAACCGCGCTTGAGTTTCCTCTCGGTGACCACAGCCGTCGTCGGCTACTTTTCGACGCGTACCACGTGGGAACCGTCCCTCTTCTTTCCCATGCTGCTCGGCACCTCGCTCGCTGCCGGTGGCGTGGCCGCGCTCAACCAATGGATGGAAAGCGATACCGATGCGTTGATGAAACGCACCGCCGACCGACCTATCCCGTCAGGCCGTGTCGCACCCGGCTCTGCGTTTGTGCTCGGCTGGGCGCTCTGCTCGGTCGCACTCGCAATTCTCTTCGCCAAAGTCAACGGCCTGTCCGCCTTCTTCGCGCTCGCCACGATCATCTCATACCTCGCGCTCTATACACCCGCGAAACGCTGGTCGCGCTTTTCAACCGAGATCGGTGCCATCGCGGGCGCCTTTCCTCCGTTGATTGGTTGGGCCGCTGCGAGCGATCACGTAACTGCACTCGGATGGATCTTGTTCGGCCTGCTCTTTTTCTGGCAAATCCCGCACTTCATGGCGATCGCTTGGACCTATCGTAAAGACTACGACACGGTTCATTTCCCCATGTTGGCGGTACGCGATGTCACGGGCGGCAAAGTCGCATGCTGGTCGCTGATCGCCACGGTCGCGGTGGTGATCGTGAGCGCGCTTCCCACGTTCCTCGGGCTGATGAGTAACTACTATCTGGCGACAACGCTTGTGCTTGGCGGCTGGTTTATTGGGCGGGCGATTGCTTTTCTGCGAACGACGCCCCGCGAGCCCACGGCGCGACGCCTCTTTTTTGCCTCAATCATCTGGTTGCCTCTGCAACTGGCCGCCCTCGTAGCCGACCGCTGGCTGCTCGCGCCATGACCGTTCAGGACTTCCCCGCGCTCAACGCCAGTCTCAACGCCACCTCGGCGCTCCTGATGATCGCGGGCTTCTTCTTTATCAAAGCGAAGCGCATCACTGCCCATCGCGCCTGCATGGTCGGCGCGGTGATCGTCTCAACGGCGTTTCTTGTCTGCTACGTGATTTACCACGTGCAGAAAGGCGAGCCGAGCCGCTTCGGAGGCACGGGCCCGATCCGCAGCGTATATTTTGCGCTGTTGCTCTCGCACATCGTACTGGCGATGGTGATCGTGCCGCTCGTACTGCGCACCCTCACCCTCGCCCTAAAAGGCCGGATCGAACAACATCGCGCTTGGGCTCGCTGGACCTTTCCGATTTGGACCTACGTTTCAGTTACGGGCGTACTCGTCTATTTTTTCCTCTACCGCTGGTGGCCAGCCGCGTAGCCATTTCAGCCACAGCGCCCCGGTCTGGCACCACGCACATACCGCCCCAGCTTGGCCCCGCGCCAGCGCCCCAGCCCGCCCGCGCTCCCCCAGCCCGCCATCCGCCCGCGTTTCCCCAGCCCAGCCCGCCGCGCTCCCCACGTCCGCCGCGCTCCCCACGTCCGGCGCGTTTCCCCCAGCCCGCCCGCGTTTCCCACGTCCGACCCCAGAATCCACCTCAACATTTCCCGCCAGCGCCACAGCCCGTTTGTCATCTATTAAATGACAAACTTTTCACTTTCCCTCCTAAAATGAGTCGAAATTAATCCAGACGTTTGTCATTTAATAGATGACAAGTCCATCCGTTACCGCTAATTCTTGGGCATGACAAATTCGATTCACCCTAGGTTCCATCTGCTGGATTCGGCAATGGATGCGTTGATCGTGGCGGCCCGCGAAACGGGTCTTCAGGTGGCCAAACTCGCGCGCGAACGTCCAAAACAGGCCTACAAAACCCTTCAGCCTGGCCATGATACGCCGCTCTGGAATGAGCTTCGGCGTCGCATCGCCAGCCAGGTCGGCAAACGCGGTGAACAAATCCTTCTCGCCCGCTTCCTCGGCGTTTCCCGACAGCGTCTCCATTTGATGATCAAGGCTAACTCCGCCTGCCCCGACGCCGAGCGCACCCTGCTTCTGCTGACCTGGGTCGTCGCCCGCGAACAGGGACGAGCTCTAAACTGAAATCGAAATCGGTTGAGTAGCCAATACCCGCTCGCTCTCGCCCAGCTGTGAATCGGCGAGGTTGCCGCTTCAAAGGGTAACAGCCAAACCCCACCAACCAGACGCGCACGGCTCCAACGTGCGGGCAAAAATGCCCGACCACACGGGCCAGCCCAATCGCTCCCAACCCGACTGCTCCCAACCCACGACAGCCACGGCGACAACGAACGCTAACCTCATGCGCTACACCAATTAGTCAGGCTAATGTTCGGCTTTAGTTCTTGAAATACCCCGAGCCCTCAACTTTGTACGAGCAGCACGCCCATACGCCGACCGGTCCACCGCCTTACCGCCCCTCCAAAAATCTCCATGCGTTCGTCTGTCTTCACGCGTTTCGCTTTTCGCCGCCTGCCCGCCTTTCTTCTCGCGCTCCTTGCTCCCCTCCTTTTTGGCGGCTGGTCCTGGATCGAGGGCCCTCAGTCCACGTTCGACACCCACGGTCCCGTCGCGAAATCCCAACTCGAAGTCTTTTACACCACCGTCTGGGTCACCGGCATCATCTTCGTCATCGTCGCCGCCATCCTCACCTACGCGACCCTCAAATTCCGCGCGCGCAACGATGCCGACGGCCATGCCGAACCACCCCCGCAGGGCCATGGCAACCCGTTCATCGAGCTCGGCCTGATCGCCGCCTCCGTCTTCGCCCTCGTCATCATCGCCGTTCCGACTTTGCGGGCCATCTGGTACACCTACGACGTCCCCGAGGCTGAAAAAGCCAACGCCTACGAAGTCACCGCCACCGGACTCCAGTGGTGGTTTCGCTTCGACTACCCCAGCGAGTCCGTCGACGCCTCCGGTCATGTCATTACCGGCAACGAACTCGTCATCCCCGCCAATCGCCCCGTCCGCATCAACCTCCGAACCGCCGATGTCATCCATAGTTTCTGGGTGCCGAAACTCGCCGGCAAGGTCGACATGATGCCCAACCGCGGCAACCACCTCTGGCTGCAAGCCGACCAACCCGGCTACTTCTGGGGCCAGTGCGCCGAGTTCTGCGGCGAGGACCATGCTGTCATGCGTTTCCGCGTGATCGCCCTCGAAGCCAAGGAATTCGCCGAATGGGTCGCGCAACAAAAACGCCCGGCCCGTGCCGCCTCCACCGTCGCCGCCCTCCCCGGAGCCGAACCACTCCTTCTCCAACCTGCCAGCCTCAGCTTCGCCCGCAACGCCCCCGGCTGGAGCCCCCAGTTTGACCTGAACCCACTCGAGAACTGGAAGCAAAAACAACTCCCCGAGAAAAACGAAAGCCCCGCGCTCATCGCTCAGGGCCGTAAACTTTTCCAAACCAAATCCTGCGTCAGCTGCCACACCGTCCGCGGACACGAGGGAATGGGAACCACCGCGCCCGACCTCACTCACGTCGGCGCCCGCACCACCATCGCCGGCGGTCTGCTCGAAAACACCGAGGCCAACCTCCGCCGCTGGATCATTGACCCAAACAATGTCAAACCAGGAAACAAGATGTACGTCGGTGTACCCCTCGGCAGTGCCGTGATGCCTGGGTACATGCTGCGCGACGTAAAAACCGGCCACCTTACACCCAACATAAAAATCGCCCCCACGGAAGCCGCCGCACTCGCCGCCTACCTGCTCAGTCTCAAGTAAGCTTCCTCACCCTTCTCCAGCCCGCCCTCTCTTCGTAGCCCGTTCATGGATACAACTGCTCACGCCAGCCCCCACTCTCACTCAGCGCAACCCGCCGAAAGACGCCCCTGGATCTTCTCGCGGCCCACCGCGAAAACCGGCCTAGTGAGCTGGCTCACCACGGTGGACCACAAACGCGTCGGCCTCATGTACGGCTTTTCTGCGCTCTTCTTTTTCCTCGTGGGCGGTGTCGAGGCGCTGCTCATCCGCATCCAGCTCGCGGTGCCCAACAACACCTTTCTCCAGCACCAAACGTACAACGAGCTCTTCACGATGCACGCAACGACGATGATCTTTCTCGCCGTCATGCCGCTCTCGGCCGCGTTCTTTAACTACATCATGCCGCTCCAGATCGGTGCGCGCGACGTCGCCTTTCCTCGACTCAATGGCTTCGCCTTCTGGGTCTTCCTCGCCGGTGCCATCATCCTCAACGTCGGCTGGTTCATCAAGGCCGGCTCACCCGACATCGGCTGGTTCGGCTACGCGCCCCTCACTTCAAAAGCCTACTCCAGCCAGTTTGCCGGCGATATCTCAACCGACCTCTGGGTCATGGGCCTGCAAATTCTCGGCGTCTCCTCCGTCGTTGGCTCACTCAACTTCATCGTCACCATCATCAACCTCCGCGCCCCCGGCATGACGATGATGCGCCTCCCGGTTTTTACCTGGATGACATTGTTCACCGCGTTTCTCATCATCCTCTCATTCCCCGCCATCACCATCGCACTCGTCGAGCTCATGATGGATCGCAATTTCGACACCGGCTTTTTCGAGATCTCCAAAGGCGGCCTGCCGATCCTTTGGCAACACCTATTTTGGGTCTTTGGCCACCCTGAAGTTTACATTCTGATTTTGCCCGCGATGGGCATCATCTCGGAAATCCTACCCACCTTTGCGCGCAAGCCGCTGTTCGGTTATCCCATCGTCGTTTTCTCGGGTGCCTCGATCGGGTTCCTCGGCTTCGGCGTGTGGAGCCATCACATGTTCACTACCGGCATGGGCGCGGTCGCCACGGCCGCCTTTTCCCTCGCCACCATGGCCATCGCCGTTCCGACCGGCGTGAAGATTTTCAACTGGATCGGTACACTCTGGAACGGCCACCTGAAAATGACCACGCCCATGATGTTCGCCCTCGGCTTCATCTGGATGTTCATGATCGGCGGTTTCTCCGGTGTCATGCACGCCGCCGCGCCCGCCGACGCACAACAACAAGACAGCTATTTCGTCGTCGCGCATTTCCATTATGTTCTGATCGGTGGTTCGGTTTTCGCCCTCCTCGCCGGCATTCATTACTGGTTCCCGCTCATCTTTGGCCGCAAGGTCTCCGAATTCTGGGGCAAACTCTCTTTCTGGATCATCTTCGCAGGTTTCAACGTGACCTTCTTCCCGATGCACTTCCTCGGCCTCAACGGCATGCCCCGCCGCACCGCCGTGTACGATGGTAACATGGGTTGGAACTCGCCCAACTTCATCGCCACCGTCGGTGCCTTCATCCTCGGAATCGGCATCGCGATCTACTTCGTCGTGATGATCTATACCTACTTCAAGGGCCAAAAAGCCGGCCGCGATCCGTGGGACGGACGCACCCTCGAATGGGCCATTCCGAATCCACCACCTGAATACAATTTCGCCGTCACGCCGACCGTCCACGCCCGCGACGCCTTCTGGTACGAGAAGCACCACGCCGACGAAATCGCCAAAGAAACCAACGAGCACGCCCAAGCCGAGTCCGCCCACGGCGGCATTCACATGCCCAGCCAATCGTGGTTCCCGATCCTCACCGCGACCGGCATGCTCGTCGGCAGCCTGTACCTTGCGAATCACAACTACGTCGGCGCGATTGGCGGTGGCGCCCTCACTTTCCTCGGCGCCTACCTCTGGGCCTTCGAAGGCCCCGGCGGTTACCATACGTCGCCGGAAACGGCTCCTAATGAAGAAAAACAAAAGCGAATGTAGAATGAAGAATGCCTGACTTCACTCCATCACCGCCCGACGCCGAACCATTCTACATTCTCCATTCTTAATTCTCCATTTTCCGTCCATGAGCCACGCAGGAACCATTGACCACCACCACGACGCCACCACGTCGACCGGCATTCCCAACAAGAAGCTCTTCATGTGGGCGTTTCTTGCCTCGGACTGCATGTTCTTCGGCGCGCTCATCTCGACGCACCTGATCTACCGCCTGCACCCGCCGCCGGGGTCGCCCGACGTCAGCAAGATCTTCAGCATCGAGCTCACCTCGTTCTCGACGTTCATCCTGCTCATGTCGTCGCTCCTCATGGCGCTCGCCGTGAACTCCCTGCAAAAGGGCCACGTTCAAAGCACCCGTAACAACCTGCTCGGCACGATTTTCTTCGGCCTGATCTTCCTCGGCTGTCAGGTGTACGAGTTCACCCACTTCGTCCACGAGAAAGGACTAACACTGTCCAACAGCATTTTCGGTTCAACGTTCTACACGCTCACCGGCACGCACGGCTGCCACGTCGCCATCGGCGTGCTCTGGCTCGTCCTCATGTACGTGCGCTCGTTCAAACCCGCCGATCCCAGCCGCCCTTGGTTCGGCAAAGCCGTTGCCCATTTTCTCGTGTTTACGATCACGACCGTCGCCAGCATGGCTGCCGTGCTCGGTCTCGTCCATGCTCTTCAAATCCACGAACCGCTCGGCGAATTCGCCCGTCACAACCTGCTCGCCCTTGGCACCACCGCTATCGGACTCGCCCTTCTCACTTGGTTCGGCTTCTCGCGTAAACCCGTCGAATTCGGCGAGGCCAACGCCATCGACGTCGAATCGATGGGCCTCTACTGGCACTTTGTTGATATCGTCTGGATCGTGATCTTTACCGTCGTCTATCTGCTCGAATACCTTTGATTTAAAACTTCCATGGACGCCAAAACCTCCACGCCGGCCGCCCACGCGCCCCACGCCGTCGGCCACCACCCGAGCAAGTTTCACACCTTCGTCCAGATCGCGATGCTGCTCTCGGTCATCACCGGCATCGAAATCGTGATCATCTATCTGCCCATTGGGAAATGGCTCGTTATCTCGTCACTCGCCGTGCTCTCAGCCGTGAAGTTTCTTTTCGTCATCTTCTACTTCATGCACCTGAAGTGGGACAAAGTTTTCTGCACAATCCTGTTTTTCATCGGATTAGTGCTCGCGCTTGGAACGGTCGCCGCGCTCCTGGCTCTCTTCGGAGCCGAAGCCAGCGTGCCGCTGACCGCTGCACTTTAAGGCGGCCTCGCCCGGCCGACCAAACGTCCTTCTCGGGTCCGGGGCGAACTCGAACCCCGGCCCGTTGCCAAACCTGCGCTTGCGACCCGGCATGTCCGTGCTTTCCATTTGCATGAATTAGTGTGCATTAGAAACGCCCTCCATGCCTGTCGACCCAACGCCAACGCCTCCACCTGCGATCGAAGTCAAAAATTTGGTCAAATCCTTTGCCGGGGTGACTGCGGTTAGCGATGTCAGCTTCACCGTGCAACGTGGCGAAATCATTGGCTTCCTCGGGCCCAACGGCGCGGGCAAAAGCACCACGATGCGCATCCTCACCGGCTTTCTCCCGGCGACCTCGGGCATCGTCAACCTTTGCGGCATCCCCGTCGCTTCCGACCCCGACGCCATCAAACACCTCATCGGCTACATGCCGGAAAACAATCCGCTGCCCGAAGACATGCGCGTCTCCGAGTACCTGTTTTATCGTGGCCGATTGAAAGAGGTTCCCCGCCGCAAACTCAGCGCCCGCATCGATGAGGTGCTGGAACTCTGCGACTTGAAGCGCGTCCGACACCGGATCATTGGCAAACTTTCCAAAGGCTTCCGTCAACGCGTCGGTATCGCCGAAGCCGTCCTGGCCGAACCACCCGTCATCATAATGGACGAGCCGACGATCGGCCTCGATCCCCACCAAATCCTTATCGTCCGCGACCTCATCGCCAGTCTGCGCGGACGCATGACCGTCCTCATCTCCAGCCACATTCTGCCGGAAATCGAGGTCACCTGCGACCGCGTTGTCATCATAAATCAGGGCCGTATCGTCGCCTCAGGCACGCCCAACGACCTGCGCCGCGAGATCCTCGGCCACTCCGCCTACAAACTCGAACTCGCTGGCGACATTGCGGCGTTGTCCGCCGTGCTCAACCAAGTCGAGCCGACCCTCGCTATCGCCAGCCATAGCGAAACCGATACGGCGGGGTTCCGCATCTTTCATCTCACCACCGCGCGCGACGAACCACTCGGCGAAGAACTCCTGCGCATACTTGCGAACGATTCCCGTTTCCGCCTGCGCGGACTGGCCCGCGAACATCCGTCGCTCGAAGACGTTTTCCTCGCCGCCACCCGTCGCACCTGGGAAATGGTTGACGGGCCACAAAACAAATGACCTTCGCCGCGCCGTTGCCGTTAAAAAAACCCTTTAAAAATCTCCAAGTGAAACATTTTTTCACCATTCTCAGTCACGAGCTACGAATCCTCCTCGTCAGTCCGAGCACGTATATCGCCGCCGTGGCGTTTCTCTCCGTCATGGGATTCTTCTTCACCATGATGGTGGACACCTACAGTGCCGCCGCCCAGGAGGTGACGCCCGCCGTGACCTTTTTTCAATATTTCTGGGTGCCCGTGCTCCTGGTCGTCCCCTTGCTTACGATGAAAAGCATCGCCGAGGAACGTCGTCAGGGAACCCTCGAAACGCTGCTCACCACGCCGGTCTCCACCGCAGAAGTCGTGTTGGGGAAATATTTTTCCGCTTACTTTTTGTATGTTTCGCTCTGGGCCTGCACCAGCGGTTTTTTCTACATCCTGCATCGCTTCGACAAGAACGAGCACTTCATCGATTTCGGACCTCTGGCCGGTGGTTATGCCTTCGTGGCCATCTCGGGACTCCTGTTCGTGGCCATCGGAATCGCCGCCAGCGCCGTCTCGCGCAACCAGGCGATGGCGGCACTCTTCAGTGGCACCGTTCTCATCGTTTTGATCCTCGGCTTCAATTTTCTGCCCAATATCCAGCTCCTCCACAACGAAGCCCTGCGGCCTTTGAAAACCGCCGTCGACTACGCCCAGGTCTTCCAGCACCTCGCCGACTTCAGTCGGGGCGTAGTGGATACACGCCAAGTGCTCTTCTACGTGAGCGGCACCGTGCTCGTCCTGATCTTCAGCATCTTCAGCGTTGAAGTGAAACTCCTCCATAGCTGAACCAACCGCCATGCACGTCATCCAGAGCTTTCGCGCCGCCCGGTGGATCCGCACGACCAATCTGGTCCTCCAAGGCATCCTCTTCCTCACCTTCTTCGCCGGCCTCAACTACATCGCCATCTTCTTCCCCTGGCGTTTCGACCTCACGAGTCTCCACAAACACTCACTCTCGGCCGAGACGGTTTCGTACCTCAAGCAAGTCACCCAGCCCATAAAAATCTACGTTACCCTACCCAAACCAAAGAGCTCCGACGACGATTCCGCCATCGCCCAGGCTTATCGCGATCTGACCGATCTCCTGCGTGAATTCACCTACGCCACCGAGTCCAACGCCGCCGGTCGCGTCACCTTCGAATGCATTGACGTCTACCAACGCGGCCGCGAAGCCAAAGGCCTCGACCTGCCCGAACCCGGCCCGACCCTCGTCAAATGTGGCGACAAACGCCGCCTCATCACGCCTGACGAACTCTACCATATCGAGAAAAACGAGAAGATCGCCTTCCTTGGTGAACAGGCCATCACCGCCGCCATCCTCGACGTCACCAACGATAAAAAGAACAAAATTTATTTCCTCAGCGGCCACGGTGAAATGGACCCAGGCGATACCACACCCGACCGTGGCCTTTCCACCCTTGCGACGGAACTGCGCATGCGAAACTTCGAAGTCGACCGCCTCGACCTCGACACCCGCCGAATCCCCGATGACGCGACCCTCATCATCTCCGCCGGCCAACGAAACCGTTACAGCGCCGCTCAGGAAGAAATGCTCCGCCACTACCTGGCCACCAGCACCTCCACCCGCCCGGGACGGCTGATGCTCTTGATTCCACCCGCCCTTCCCGCCAACGAACAACAAGAAACAACCGGCTTGGAAAACCTGCTCTACGAATGGGGCATCATCGCCGACGACGTTGTCGTTTTCGACACCGACCCGGCCAATATCAGCGACACCAACGATCTCATCCTTACCGCCTTCGACGAAAAACACGAAATCACCCAACAGTTCATCCGCAATCAAATCAAAGTGCGCTTCGGCGCTTCCCGCAGCGTGCGCGTCAATCCCAGCCGAATCAATGACGAGAGCCTAACCGTCACCCGTCTGATCGGAACAGCCTCCACGACCGCCTGGGGCGAACGCAACTACCGCAGCGCCCCGCAAAACAATTTCGGCGTGGACCGCCCCGCCAAAGTGCTCGGCTTCGCCGTCGCCTCCGAACGGGTCAAGGCCCGCGACATCAAGCTCCAATACAGCATCCAGGCCGGCCGCCTCGTCGCCTTCAGCTGTTCAGATTTTATCACGAACAACCGTCTCGGCAACGAAGGCAATCTGACCCTCGTGCTCGCCAGCATCAACTGGCTCGTCGGCCGCGACGCCCAACTCAACGTCGCCCCCCGGCGCATCGAAAAATTCCAGCTCACTCTGAACCAAAAAGAACTCCTCCGCCTCCGTTACAGCCTCTGGTTCGGTCTTCCTTCCGCCGCCGCCCTGCTCGGCCTCATCGTTTACTGGACCCGCCGCAGCTAAAACCAGCCGCCAAGCCCAACATCCCTTCGCCATGCGCACCAAAGTCACTCTGTTTCTCCTCCTCCTGAACGCCGCGCTGTTCTCCTTTATCTATTTCGGCGATTTCCATAAAGGTCCGAAACTGGCCGCCAAGAACCTCGTTCTTGGCCCCGAGACCGCCAACATCCAGTCCATCGAAATCACCGCGGTTGGTGCCGCCAGCCCGATCAAAATCGAACGCACCGGCGAAACCTGGAGCCTCACCAGCCCGCTCCAATGGCCCGCCAACGACTTCGCCGTCACCCGCATCGTAAGCGAGCTCCAACAACTCCACCCCTACGGCACCTTCACGGAAACCGAACTAGCTAAAACCGGCCAGACCCTCGCGGACTACGGACTGGAGAAACCCTCGCTCACCGTCACCTTTACCCCCGCCCAGGCTGCTCCCGACACACCTGCGCCCAAACCCGTCACCCTCAAGATCGGCGACCCCACCAAAGCAGGCAACCGCCTCTACGTCCTCTCGCCCGACGAAAAAAGCGTCCACGTTGTCAATCGCAGCCTCGCCGAAAGTCTCGCCCTCCGCCTCGAAGATCTGCGCGCCGACACCCTTTTCACCATCCCCGCCTTTGAGGTGCAATCGTTCCGACTTCAACGTGAAGCCCCCGCCGCCGGCATCCGGATCAGCAAGGACAACAACAACCGCTGGCTCTTCGAATCGCCCTTCAAGACCAACAATGTGCGGGCCGATAAAACCGCCACCGTCCTCGCCATCAGCGAACTGCATAAACTCAGGGCCAAAACCTTTCTCGATCCCAAAACGATCGACAACGCCAAAACGGGCCTAGGCTCCCCCTACCTACAAATCACCCTCAACGGCAACAAACGTCACGAAACCCTCCTCGTCGGACTCCCCGTCGAACCCACCCGCACGCCGCCCGCCCCCGCAACCACGACCACACCGCCAACCAACCCCGACGCGTCTCCAACCATCGAATACTACGCGCAGATGGATGACAAAACACCCGTCTTCACCGTCGCCATCCCAACCCAGCCGACCGACCTGCTCGAAACCCTGAGCAGCGCTCAGGAAACCCTGCGCGACACCCACGTCCTTGATCTTGAACCATCAAACATAGCCACGATCTCGCTCACCGCGCCCAACCTCCCCGAAATCACCCTGCAACGTCTCGAGTCTTCCAACGCCAACCCTGCCACCGCGCCCTGGCAGGTCGTCCGCCACAACGGCGATCACGGTCCGCAAACCCTCGCCGCCGACCGCGAGCTCGTCGAAAAACTCCTTCAACGCCTCAGCCGCCTCACGGCCGAACGCTTTGTCGACGACGCCCCCTCCCTGTCCACCCTCGAAGAATACGGCTTCAACCGCCCGTCCCGCCAGATCACGATCTCCCGCGCAAAAGCTCTCACCGGCACCATCACCACCCTGCAAATCGGAGGAAACGCCGGTAACGAACTCTCTGTCTACGCCAAACTCGCTGGCCAGCCCTACATTTACCGCGTCAACAGCGAAATCCTTCGCGATACCCCAGTCAGCCTCCTCGCCTTCCGCGACCGCCTCATCCGCGAACTCCCCGCAGGGGCCCAAATCACCGGCCTGAAACTCACTGACCTTTCCAACAACACCGTCCTCCTGGAGACCGCACTCCCTCTCCCCACCCTCACCAACGCCACAACCGCTCCGACTCCCGCGCTCCCCGTCAGCCGCGAAGCGCTCGAAGCACTCACCACCCAACTGCGCTCCCTTCGCGCCAAAACCTTCTTGAAGGAAGAATTCACCAACACCGTCACGTTCAACGGCGAGGAACGACCCTGGCGCTATCGCCTCGACACCACGCTGTCGCTCATCGGCGGAGCCGCCGCCCAAACCACCCTCTCCACCCTCTTCTTCTCGGACCGAACCGGCGGCACGACCCAATTTGTCGGCTCACCCGATCTCAGCCTCGTTATCGAAGCCGAACAACCCCTCCTCGACACTTTCTTCACCGTCGCCTACGGCCCGAAAGACCCCGGCCCAACCCCGCCATCCGCTCCACCCGCTGCTCCCGCTACACCCGCTGCTTCTCCGGCACCCGAGCCTGCGCCAGCCCCGGCCCCAGCCGCTCCCTAACGAGCCGCCAGCGGTAAATTTGAGCGCCCCCCCGATGAAGATACTCAGCACCAGCTGGTTTATCAGCAAATGGTGCGCCGGATGCGCTCGCGACCTGTTGCTGTGCATTCTCTGGGCGATACTCGCCGCACTGCTCATCCTCCAGGGCCTGCTCCTCACCTCGCATCAACTGCCGTTGCCCGGCTGGATGCTGCGCCAGATCGAAACCCGCTTGGACGTCATCGGTCTACGCGCCCAGCTTGGCACCGCCACTCTCACCACCTCTGGCCAGATCGTGGTGGACAACGTACAAGTCGCAACCGCCACGTCCGCCGGCCCGCTCGTCCGCATCGGCAACTTGAATCTCCAGCTCAACCCCGTGACCCTCCTGGCTGGTCAACTCGATATCACCCACGTCTCGGCGAGCGGTATCGATTTCCTTTTGCCAGCGCTTTTCTCGCCCACCGGACGCAGCGAAGCAGTCATCAGCAACGCCAGCATCGCCTTCAGACCCGACCCGAAAAACCTGTTCCTTGAACACCTCAGCGGACACCTCGCCAACGTCACTTTCTCGGCCCACGGACCCATTAATTTCCCCACCACCGGCCAAAGACCGGCCTTCGACAAAGCCTCTATCGCCGGGTTCGTCAAAAGCTACATCCAGCTCTGCCGACGACTGGGTGAAATCGAACCCACCCTGCGCTCCCTTGAAACACCCCGGCTCAACATCCTCCTCGCACCCGACCCTGAAAACGGGACCAAAGCGGCGATCACCCTCACCTCCAAGAACGTCGAGCTCGACCTTTCCCGCTTTAACCCCGAGGTCGGCCGCGTGCAAATCGCCGGCCTCCGCCTTTCGACCGATCTACCCCTTGCCGCCAAAACACTCCAGATCGTCGCCCTGCGCGTCAATTGCGACCAGGTTCGCAACACCACCGGCTACGAAATTCACTCGCTCCAAGGCACGCTCAACGCCGACCTCAGCGGCGATTTCAAGCAGATCGAACCAAGAGACGTCATCGTCACCGCCGGCTCCGGGCTCATAAAAGGCGTGCCACTCGGCAGCACCTGGGCCAGCTTGCGACCCGGTGCCACCCACGCCCTGCACGGCGAAATCACCACCCGGGCGATCGGTGCCGACTGGCACGCGACCGCCGACGCCGACCCGAACCTCCGAAAAGGCACAGTCACTCTGGCAGGAGCCGTCACGCCCTTTATCACCCGAAAAATCGAGGATTTTTTCCACCGGCCACACGGCACGCTCCTCGCTTTCAACGCGCCCGCATTGTTCGCCCTTTCCGCCGAATTCGGCCCCGATTGGAAACCTGGCCTGATCCGAGGGCACATCATTTCAGGACCCGTGGTTGGCCACTCCGTGCCCATCACCGACCTCCAGGGTGATTTCACCTTCAACAACAACGAACTTAACGCCACCGACATTTACCTTCATCAAGGCGAAAACATCGCCCGGGGCATCTACTGGATGAATGCCAAAACCCTCGATTTTCGCTTTCTCCTCACCGGCCAGTTGCGGCCAATCGACATCTCAGGCTGGTTTAGCGGCTGGTGGCCGGACTTCTGGAACAATTTCAACCTCACCGCATCCGTCCCCGTCGCCGATGTCACCGTGGACGGACAATGGAGAAAGCCCCACCTCACCACCGTTTTTGCCGGCGTCGATGTGGTTCGGCCGTCGATAAAAGATGTCGCGTTCGACCACGTTCGAACGGTCATGTTCATCCGGCCGGAGTTCTATGACGCGACCGAGCTCAAAATCATAAAAGACGGCCGCACCGCCCAGGGCACCTTCACCCGCACCGTCGACCTGCGCCGCGAGAACCCGGCGATGCGCACGATGGATTTCGACATCACGAGCACTCTCGACCTTGGTAAAACCGCCAAAATATTCGGCAGGACGGGTGAGGAAATATTCGAACCCTTCACGTTTGCCGAACCACCCGCGCTACACCTCAAAGGCCACCTCGACGGCGAAGCCTCCGGCCGAGGCTCCCACCGCACCATCACCATGGACCTGCTCTCCCGAGGAGATTTTGCGCTGTACGACTTTCCCCTCTACGACCTTTCCTTCAAAGGCGAAATTCGCGATGCCGACATCGATCTCACCGACGTTCAGGTATCGTTTGCCCGCGGCCAGGCCCGTGCCCGCGCCCTTATCAGCGGCACGGATGCCGAGCGTCGCCTCCGCTTTGATGCTGCCATCGATGGGGCCAGCATCGGCGAAACCATCAACACGCTCGAACAATTTTTTGCCAAACAACGTGGCGAACTACCTCCTCCCACCAGCAAGTTCCAGCACCAGCTCGCCGACGGCCGCCTCCAGTTCCAACTCGCCGCCGACGGCCTCTATCACGATCCGCTCAGCTTCAAAGGGCGCGGCACCATAGAACTCAGCAGCGATCAACTCGCCAGGATCAATCTCTTCGGCGGCCTGTCCCAAGTGCTGAGCAAAAGCCCTCTCTTCAGCTTCACTGCTCTCCAGCTAAAAAGCGCCCGCTCCGCCTTCGTGCTCGACCAAACAAGCGTTGCATTTCCCGACCTGAAAATCTCCGGAAACTCCGTCGGCATCGAAGGCAAGGGCACGTTCCTACTCGACCGAAAGGTGATGGATTTCAGCGCGAAAGTTTACCCCTTTGGACAAGGTAAGACCCTCCTCGCTAACACACTTGGCTTCGTCCTCGTGCCCATCTCAAACGTATTCGAGTTAAAACTCTCCGGCACCCTCGACGAACCGAACTGGTACTTCGCCTACGGCCCGACCAATCTCGTCTACGGCCTAACCGGGACCAAGCCCAACGAAACCACTCCTGCGCCCCAACCCACAGATGAAACTCCTACGAAACTCCCGCCGAACTATCTGCGCCGCTAGAGCCGTTTGCTTGCTGCTCAGGACTTCGTTTTCAGGATCTCGTCAACGTAGCCAAAAAACACCTCGTAGATCGACGAGTCCCGCATGGGCGTGAGCGAGCCCTGACCCGGACGCTTGTTGAAATCGTCCTCGATCAACTGGGCAAACAGCACTTCGATCTGCGTGCCACCGTTGATCGCCTGCGATAGTTTGGCATCGAACCAAACCTGACGCGCCGTGCCGGGACCCGAGGCACTCGTATTTATCGGGCCCAACGCGTGAATCACGCCCTGTGCCGGGCCTCCGCGCTCGAACTTGTAATTCATTTTGCTCAACGCCGCTCGTGCCACATCGTACGCTTTGCGCTGATCGACGTTCACCACCTTCATTTGATACTGTGGCGCGGCGAAGTGCTCGCGCATGTCGTTGCGAACCGATTCGCAACCGGCAAAACCCAGCGTGATAACTCCGAGAACAAAGATGACGTAGCGTTTCATGGAAAAATTCAAGCGGGCTGCTGTTGCGAGATGCAGTGCAGCGTGCCACGACCCAACACGAGGTCGAGACAATCGACCGGCACGATTTCGCGACCGGGGAAACAATCGGCCAAGATCTCGGCGGCCGCGGCGTCGCGCGTCGGCTGACGGAAGGCTGGCATGAGCACAGCCCCATTGAGCACGAGGTAGTTCGCGTAGGTGGCAGGCAACCGCTGCTCATCGCGGTAACACCCACGCGGCATCGGCAACTCGACGAGCTTGAATTTCTTGCCGGCTGGCGTGCGCAGACTCTTCAGGCGATCAAGGTTCTCACGCAGCGCCCGATAATTCACATCGCGGGAATTCGCTTCCACCGCCGTGACGATGCCGTCCGCGCGAAAAAACCGGCTGAGATCGTCCACGTGACCGTCTGTATCATCTCCTTCGATACCGTCGCCCAACCAACAAATCGTTTTCACTCCGAGGTAATCGCGCAACGCCTGCTCGATTTGCTCACGCGTGAGGTGCGGATTGCGGTTTTTATTCAGCAGGCACGCCTCGGTCGTCAGCAGCATGCCCTCGCCGTTGACCTCGACCGAACCACCTTCAAGCACCATCGGATGCTCGAAACGGCGCAGCTTCAACTTTTCGGCGATCTTCGCAGGGATGGCGTTGTCCGCCTTGAATTTCGGGTACTTGCCGCCCCAAGCGTTGAACTGCCAGTCCGTCAACGCCACTTCGCCCGTGCGGTCATTCTTGACGAAGATCGGGCCGTGATCGCGACACCAGGCATCATCGGTGGCGTGAGGAAAAATCTCGATGCGCGACATATCCGCCCCGGCGCGCGCAAGCAAGCGGCGCGCCGTCGGGTGGAAGCCCTTCGCCACATTAAACCGAACTGGCTCATAGCGGCTAATCGTCGCGGCAATCTCGGCGAACTTCGCAGGAATCGGTCGGTAGTTGCGCGGCCACGTTTTTTGCCGGTGAGGCCATGACAACCAGATTGCGGCCTGCGGCTCCCATTCCGCAGGCATGCGGAAACCCAGTGCGGCCGGCGATTTTTTTACGGCAGCCATGGTTAGGGTTTACCTCCAGATCGTTGGTTCGAGGTGGAATCTGATCGTTGGCCCGAGGTAGGGACAATGCTCCGCATTGTCTTTTCCGCCTGGTTCGGGGTTGGGACAATGCTCCGCATTGTCCGCCGCATTGTCCGCTCCGTCTCCGATCCCGCACAATGCTCCACATTGTCCCTACCCGCAGGTGTCGGCGCGCCCAACGGTCGCGCCCTACCCTCGGCGCTTTCGTCAATAAAACGTTTGGTGAGGTCTCCGTACGCGTCGATGCGGCGGTCGCGGAAGAAGGGCCAGTGCGTGCGCGTGTCGTCGATCTGCGCGAGATCAACGTCGGCGAGCAAAACCTCTTCCTGATCGGCGCTGGCCTTGGCGAGGAGTTCCCCGCTCGTGCCAGCCACAAAACTCTGGCCCCAAAATTCAA
This sequence comes from Verrucomicrobiota bacterium, assembly GCA_031404135.1. Lineage (GTDB taxonomy): Bacteria > Verrucomicrobiota > Verrucomicrobiia > Opitutales > Opitutaceae > JADKHC01. Next base: position 60,171 of record JANNHA010000124.1, read on the forward strand.
TACCCTCCCCGCCCGCCGGGGCCTCGTGGCCGATGCGGTTGACCGACGCGACGTAGCAGCCGTTCGCCACCGCGTGCGAACGCTGAATCGTCTCCCAAGCACCGTGCTGTTTCGCGCCAAGTTTCACCTTTTCGCGCGGATGCCAGCCGATCGCCGTTGGGTAGAAAATAATCTCCGCACCTTGCAGCGCCGTGAGCCGCGCAGCCTCGGGAAACCACTGATCCCAGCAAATCAGCACGCCGATTTTCGCGTACATCGTCTGCCACGCACGAAAGCCCGTGTCGCCCGGCGCGAAATAGAATTTCTCGTAGAACAGCGGATCGTCGGGAATGTGCGCCTTGCGATAAATGCCGAGCAATGCGCCATCGGCATCGATGATCACCGCCGTGTTGTGATAGAGCCCGTGGGCGCGCCGCTCAAACAGCGAGGCCACGATCACGACTTTATGCCTTTTTGCTAGTTTCTGAAACGCCCGCGTGCTAGGTCCGGGAATCGTTTCGGCAAGCGCGAAGTTTTTATAGTCCTCACTCTGGCAAAAATACTCCGAGGCAGCCAGCTCCTGCGTGCAAATGATCTTGGCACCGCGCCGCGCCGCACGCTCCACCAACGAGAGAATTTTCTCGCGATTCGCTGCCTGGTCAGGGACACAGGCGTGCTGGAGGAGGCCAAGCGTGATCTTGCTCATGGGAAACGACGGGATACGTCGGCGACAGGTGGAGCCAACCACTCAATACACCACTTTGTTCAGCGGGTATTCGACGATGCCTTCAGCGCCGAGCGCCTTGAGCTGCGGAATGATTTCACGCGCAACGCTTTCATCAATGATCGTCTCCAACGCGACCCACTCGGGCGAACTGAGCGGCGAGATCGTCGGATTCCGTAGCGACGGCATAGCCGTGATAATTTTCTCACCAGCGCCTGGTCCATGAGTCGCTGGGTTTGCTCGGCAGCCTCAACGCCCTGCTCAACTCCGCAGCCA
>JANNHA010000125.1:0-14457 GCA_031404135.1 Verrucomicrobiota bacterium
AGATCAACCCCGAGCGACTCGGTCGGGTGCTTGAGCGCCAGGCCGTCACGCACGCTCTTGGGCGGGTACACGCCTTCCAGCCCCAACAGCGAGACCGCCTGGTGCGAGTCGACCCCGGCGATGTGCCATGTCCTTCGCCTCACTAGGCCTGATCGAGCCTCTCCTCCGCGCCGTCGCTGCACGCAACTACTCTGCGGCCACGCCGATCCAGTCCGCAACCATTCCAGCGATCCTACGCGGCACCGACGTTCAGGCCTCCGCTCAAACCGGCTCGGGTAAAACCGCCGCCTTTGCCCTGCCGATCCTCCAGCGCCTCGCCACGACCCGCCGTGAACGAGGCCGTTTTGTTCGCGCGCTGATCCTCGTGCCCACGCGCGAACTCGCCGCCCAGATCGGCGAATCGTTTCGCAACTACGCCCGCTTTCTCACCGAACCGATCAAAACGCTCGTCGTTTACGGTGGCGTCTCCATCAACCCGCAGATGATGGCGCTCGGCGGCGGCGCCGACGTGATCGTCGCCACGCCCGGACGCCTGCTCGATCTGATCGACCACAATGCCGTGTCGCTTTCCGCTGTCTCGACCCTCGTGCTCGACGAAGCCGACCAGCTTTTCTCGCTCGGTTTCGCCGACGAGCTCAACCGCATCCTCGCGCTCGTTTCGGCGCGCCGCCAGAACCTGCTTTTCTCCGCCACGTTTCCCGCCGAAGTGCAGTCGCTCGCGGAAAAACTTCTGCACGAACCTGTCCGCATCGACATTCCCGCTGAGCCCACGACCAAGCCCGACATTCTCCAGCGCGTGATCGAAGTCGATGCGCCACGCCGCACCCAGTTGTTACGCCACCTGATCGAAACCAACGGCTGGTCCCGCGTCCTCGTTTTTGTGGCCACCAAATACGCCACCGAACACGTCGCCGAAAAACTTCGCCGCGTCGGCCTCGCCGCCTCCGCGCTGCACGGCGAGCTCAGCCAGGGCGCACGCACGCAGGCGCTGGCCGATTTCAAAGCCTCGAAAACACGCGTCCTCGTCGCCACCGATCTCGCCGCTCGCGGCCTCGACATCATCGAGATGCCCGTCGTCGTGAATTTCGATTTGCCGCGCTCGGCCGTGGATTACACCCATCGCATCGGCCGCACCGGTCGCGCTGGCGAAAGCGGCAGCGCCGTCAGCTTCGTCAGCGCCGAGAGCCACGCCCATTTTTGCCTGATCGAAAAGCGCCACAACCTCGACCTCTCCCGCGAGCAAATCGAAGGCTTCGAACCAATTGATATCGGTTTGTTCGCGCCCGTCGCTCCTGCCTCGACCGGCGGCGTCAAAGGCAAACGCAAAAGCAAAAAAGACAAACTTCGCGAAGCCGCTGCGCGCCAGCAAACCCGTTCGCCCTCCGCCTCCGCCCCGTCGATCGGCGAAACCGGAACGAATCCAACGTCTCAGTCCGACAAGCCCTTTTCCTGGCGCCGACGCCCGTCGAGCCCCCGCTGAATCCAGGGGGAACCCCCTAAACACTCCCCTTGGATTTGCTCATATTGACGCATTTCACGCGTCTAAATTTAAGCCCCTTCAGATCGAGCCGATTAGCCCACGATGAACATCTCCTCCTCTGTCAACCTCTCTCAAATCGCAGCATCAGATCCGCAAGGCGCCAGCGTTCGCCAAGACTACGGAGTGGCCGTTGCCTTGAAGGTGAGGGATCAAGTTAAGCAAGAGGGCGAAGCGATCACGAAGCTGATCGAGTCGGCACCCGCACCCGACGGCGCGAGCGGCAAAAACCTGTCGACGTATGCCTGAGGACAGTTCGTCGAACCGACGAACCCACTCTTAGCCGGACAAGCCACGTTGTGGCATAAGTGCTGGTTACCCCGGGTGCCCCTTCGCAAGCATGTCAGCGAGCTTGCGGCTCAACTGTGTCCGCACACGAACAAGACGCGATAAGAGCAGAAACATCGGCGTGTTCCTAAACAGAACCGGGCGCCGGAGCGCAAAAACGCACACGACGCCCGGCAGAGGGAAAATGCTTACTTTTTCTTCGCAGCGTCCGGGCAGGACTTGGCGTCCTTGTCTTTGCATTCTTTGCCGTCTTTCGTGCAGGCGGCTTTGTCTTTGTCACAGCCTTCTTTGCAGGTGCAAGCAGCCGCTTTATCAGCGCCAGAGCACTTTTTGCAGGCTTCGCCAGCGAGCACAGGCAAAGAGAGGAGCGTCATAGCGGTGAGAGCGAGGAGGAGTTTTTTCATAATGAGGATTTTATTTTAGGAGCCGAGCGGCGGAATGCTGACCGGCGTATTCAAGCATACCCCAGAAATCAGAAAAATCCTGCATATTTTTTCGGTGTTACCTTTTTCGCAGGCAAAGTACGTTCGAAAAACCGAAGGTTTCTCCGTGAAAACTGGGCTTTTCTCCGAATCGGCGTAAAACCGATCCAGCTACGCATATCTTGTCGTCGCAACGGAGCAACGGATGCAAAGAGCAAGCGCTTGGCAAAACATTAACCAATTTCTGACAATGAGAAGTAATTCCACGCTTCCGATGTGCCGATAGATAGCCCATCGTCCCTTCATCCCCACACAGTTGCAGACCTGTTGAGCCAAACATGTTACCTCAATCACGCCTTTCCCTCGCTATGAAACTTCCACTCGCCTTCACAGCCGCTCCGCTCGCTTTCAGCCTGTTGATCGCGGGCTGCAGTTCCACGCCAACTCCAACCGTTGATAACGCCGCAGCTGCCAAGACCGCTGCCGCTTCGACCAAAGCCGCCCAACAAGTCGCACCCACACCCGCGCCCCCGCCGAAAGTTGAAGCCGCTCCCGCACCCGAGCGTGAACCCACTCCGGTCGCCAAACCGCCAGAGCCGATCAAAGTCGCTCCCGAGGCACTCGCGCTCGTCGAACGCCTCACCCTCTCAGCCGACACGCAACGTCACGAACTCGTCGATACCACCGGCTTCCCCGAAGCCTTGAATTCGCTCGAAGTCGGTGCCCGCGCACCAAAAATCGAAGCCGTCGATCTCGCCAACCAACCGCCACCGGAAGGCCTCACCGCCGACGGCAGTTCCACGCAACTGATCGTGCGCGACTGGACCGGCCTCGTGCTCGTCCCCATCGCCGCCTCGCTCTCAAAGGCCTACACCTCCGAAGTGCGCCTGCTCAAAATCGAAGCCCACCCGCTCAACGACGGCCGCGTCCGCGTCTGGACCCGCATTCACAACATCGGCAACAGCACCCTCCCCGGCCAGGTCGCCTGCCGCTTCACTATGCGCAACCAACCCACCGCAACCAGTCCGTACTTCTACGAACTGCAGGTGCCGCCCCGCGGTTTCCGCGACGTGTTCTTCATTTCTCCCGACGGCGACCTCACCTCCTACACCGTCCTCGTGAGTTCGAAGGAAATGCGCAAGCACAAGTAAGCAGGTGGGTTGCTCCGCCGGCTCGCCGCCCCTTTTCAAAGCAAAGCCGCGTCCTTTAAAACGCGGCCTTTTTCTGTCTCAACGCATCCTCAGGTAAAAGAATCCACCCAAGACAACCATCACGAGGCTCGGCACCAGCGCCGCCATCTCCGGCTCCATCACACCCCGCGTGCCCAGCGTTTCCGCCAGTTTTAGGAGCACGAAATAGAGCAGGAAAAGTCCGATCGATTTCGAAACACCCACCGCCGGATTCACCCGCACGCCCGTCATCGCAAACGGAATCGCGATTAACAACACGATCAGCGGTGCCAACGTGTCCGCCAGCAACCCGTAATAACGCACCGCGTAGATCGTCAACTTCGGGTTCTCCTCCACGATAAAATAGTCGATGATCTTCCTCAGCTTGAAAAACGAAAGATCTCCCGGCTTCTGATCAAAAACCTGCATCAATTCCGGGTCTTCTGTGAAATGCGGCATGGTCTTTTCGCTAAAGGTCGACGTCCGCATCAGCTCGCCCGTTGCTGGGTCGAACCAGGTCTCACGCCCATCATAAAACGTCCAGCCGCGCCCTTTGACTCCAAACAGCGCCTCGCGGGCACGAATCCGGTTTTTCTCACGATGCTGGTTGTCGAGTTCCGAAACAGTCACGCCATACGCACGCTTTTGAAACCCGTTGTAGCGATTGATCAGCCACATCCGCCCTTCGCGCTGATTGTCAAACGTCACCACCCGCGACAACCCGACCTGCTCGACCGCCGTCGTTTTCGCCTGATGACGATAATCAATGTACTCGAGGATCGACTGCGATTCTTCCACTGACCACGGCACGATCGTCGCGTTAATCGCCCAAACCAATCCGCACATCAAAACGCTCGCGCCCCAGATGCTGCGCGTAATCTTGAAAACACCCACGCCCGCCGCGCGCATCGCCACCGTCTCGTTGTTACGGTGCAATTGCCCCAACGCATACAAAAGCGACGCCAGCATCACCGCCGGCAAAATGATCGCCAAATAGCCAGGGATCTTCACCGCAAAATATTTCACGACTTCGAGACCACTCGCACCGTTTTCAAGCAACCCGCTAAAATCGTCATACATCGCCTGCATGAGCAGCAGCCCCAGCATCGCGCAAAGCGCAAACGCAAAGGTCTTCAGCCACTCGCGGAGAACATAACGATCGATGAGATTCAACGTCCCGCATCAAAACTCCGCCGCGCCAATTGGCAAAACCCAAAACGTTGCGCAATGGTGCGCCTCCACTTGGCCCATCAAGCCCTCCGCCTGCTCGGCCCCGTCACCCTCGCACCATTGAAGAAGTTCGAGCCGTCCGTGAACCAGCGTCGCGCTAACGACTCCGCGCCGATCCAAGCAGCGGAGATAAAACACGGTGGCCGAATTCCGCTTCAATTCACGCGGCTACTCTGCTACATCCTCTCCCATGGATGAAATCACACGCGCCTTGCAAGCCGTTGAAAACGAAGAGCCTGGCGCACCGGAGAAATTCCTCGAACTCGTCTACGGCGAATTGCGCCAGCTGGCCTCGGCCAAGATGGCTCGCGAATCCCCGGGCCACACCTTGCAGCCGACGGCCTTGGTGCATGAGGCGTGGTTGCGTCTCGGAGGCGATGCACAACCCACCTGGCACAACCGCGGTCATTTTTTCGCCGCCGCCGCCGAGGCCATGCGCCGCATTCTCATCGAACGCGCCCGACGCCGACATGCCGCACGACACGGTGCCGGCCAGGTTCGGGTCAATGTCGACGAGATCGAACTCGCCAACGAAGGAGAAAATGACGCCCAGGCACTCGCCGTCAATGACGCCCTCGAACGCCTCGCCGCCGTCGACGAAAAAATGGCCAACTTGGTTAAGTTGCGTTATTTCGTTGGCCTCACCTTGGAGGAATGTGCCCAGACAATGGACGTCTCGGAAGTGACGGCGCGACGCTGGTGGGCCTACGCAAAGGCCTGGCTCTATCGCGAGATCCAACCTTAACCTGCCACCGATTTTCCCTGCGATCTTTTCGGCACAAGATGATCGGTTTTCCTAAAGTTTTTCGCATGTAAGACTGGTTTCTCCCGCGATCCGTGAATCATTCCCTGCAAGACGATGCCCTGCTCTTCAGCGCCGCCCTGGCCATGCCAGCAGCGGAACGCGCGCGCTTCGTCGCCCGGGCTTGCGGAAACGACGCGGCACGTCGCCAGCGCGTGGAGGACTTGCTGCGCTCGCATAAGGACTCCGGCGAATTTCTTGAGGAATCGCTTTCGTCCCGCTTGCAACCGAACCAGAGACTAGAATACGAAATCAAACTAGGCGATCTAATCGGCCGATACAAAATTGTCCAAAAAATCGGCGAAGGCGGCTGTGGCGCGGTTTACGAAGCCGACCAGGAAGAACCCGTGCGCCGACGCGTCGCGCTCAAGGTGATCAAACTCGGCATGGACACCAAGACGGTCGTCGCGCGTTTCGAGGCAGAGCGCCAGGCCCTCGCGTTGATGGATCACCCCAACATCGCCCACGTGCTCGATGCCGCGGCAACGGACTCCGGGCGCCCCTATTTCGTCATGGAACTGGTTCGGGGCATCGCGATCACCGACTATTGCGATCACAATCGCCTGCCGACCAAGCAGCGCGTTCAGCTCTTCATTCAGGTCTGCCGCGCCGTGCAACACGCCCATCAAAAAGGCGTCATTCACCGCGATCTAAAACCCTCGAATATCCTCGTTACGCTGCACGACGGCGAACCCGTACCAAAGGTAATCGACTTCGGCATCGCCAAGGCTACGCAGGGCCGCCTGACCGACCGCACACTTTTCACCGCGTTCGAGCAATTCATCGGCACGCCCGCCTACATGAGCCCGGAGCAAGCCGAGTGCACCGAACTCGATGTCGATACCCGTAGCGACATCTACAGCCTCGGCGTCCTGCTCTACGAATTGCTTGCGGGCTGCCCACCCTTCGAACCCCGGTCACTCAAAGCGGCAGGACTCGACGAAATACGCCGCATCATTCGCGAGGTCGACCCGCCCCGGCCCTCCAACCGGCTCGTCGGCCTGACCAAAGCCGATCATCTCACCGCCGCTAAAAACCGCACCACCACACCCGCACAACTATCGGCGCAGTTGCGTGGCGATCTGGACTGGATCGTGATGAAGGCGTTGGAAAAAAATCGTTCGCGCCGTTACGAAACGGTAAACGACTTCGCCTCGGACGCCCAACGACACCTGCAAAATGAGCCCGTTCTCGCCCGATCACCCAGCGCAGCCTATCGCTTTCGCAAACTTGTCGCGCGCTACAAAGCACCTTTCACCGCAGCGGCGGTAGTGCTCCTGACGCTTGTCGTCGGCACCACGCTTTCCACCTGGCGCTTCCTTGAAGAACGCAAAAGCCGCCAACGCGCCGTCATCGCCGAACAATCCGAAGCGCACGAACGCGTTCGCGCTCAAGAAGCGCAACGCACCGCCGAGCAATCGCGCGGAGAGGCTGAACTCTCCCAGCGCGAAGCCGAAAACCAACGCCACACCGCCGAAGAGTCGCAACGCCAGGCCGAGGCTGATCGACGTGTCGCCGAGAAAGCGCGGCACGATGCCGAACAGGCCCAAACCGCCGCCGTTTTAGCGCGCCAGCACGCTGAAACGGCGCAGCAAAGCGCACTCACCGCCGCACGCACTCTCAGCGCCCATCTCTACGCCGCCGACATGTACGCGGTGCAAACCATGTTGCGCGAAAAAGGCGACCTCAGCGGCGTGCAACGAATCCTGCGCGCCCACCTGCCGCAGCCCGGCGAAGCCGACTTGCGAGGACTCGAATGGAACTACGCTTGGCAACAATCCCAGGGCGACAAACTGCTCTCGTGGCGGACGCAACAGGGCATCGTGCGCGACCTTGTCTTTTCACCTGACGGTCGGTTCCTCGCCAGCTCGGGTCGAGGCGAACCTGGCGAACAGGGCCACGTGCGAGTCTGGGATGCAGCCTCCCGCCGACTGCTCGCTCAGTTTGTCGATACCGAATGTATCTCATTTTCCCCGGACGGAACCCAGCTTCTCACCGTCACGCGCAGCGGGCACGTCCACCTTTGGCGCACCGGCTCGTGGGAGGCGCTCGGCGATTTTCCAACTGCCAATGTGACGCCCACGCCGAACCAGCGCATAGAAATAGCCATTTCGCCCACCGACACCATTATCGCCATCTGCCCCGATAGTGCCTACGGAAAACTTGGCGGAACGGTCTGGTTATACGATTATAAAAGCCAGAAGGAAATCGCCCGACTCGACGACGCCGGCTGCCGACTCGCCTTCACACCCGACGGCGCACACCTGATCACCGGCAGCACCCAGCAAGGCATGATCAACATCTGGAACGTTTCCCAAGGCGTGATCAAAAAACAACTGGGTCCCGTGGGCTACATCAGCAGTCTCTCGGTCAGCCGCGATGGACGCACCCTCGCCGTCTTTTCTCCAGGCAAAACAGCAACCGTTCGCCTATGGAACCTCAAGACGTTCTTAGCAGGTCGCACCCTCGCGTGCGGGGAACAAAACTTCCTGCCAGGCGCCGTCGCATTTTCGCCCAATGCCGAATGGATCGCCTGTGCTGGCGGTGACAAAATAGTTCGTGTTTGGAAAACCGCCACCGGACGGCCCGTGAGCACCATGCAGGGCTCGGGCAACGTGATCTGGGCGCTGGCATTTTCGCCCGATGGCGAACAGTTATTTACCGGCGGTCGAAGCGACCAGATATCAATCTGGCCATTAACCAAACCAAAGTCCCAAGAAGAGATCTGCATCACCACCTTCGCACCGGTCCGTCCCGAGCTCACTCAGATATCCATGCTCTTCAACCCAGGCAATACGCTGCTCGTCGCCGCAGACTGGGAAAGACTCGCTGTGTTCGACTTGCGCAACGCGATAATCACCGCCAAGCGCAACGGACACCACCGCCCACTCTGGATTTCTCCCGACGAAAAGATCCTGATCTCGCTCAACCAAACGTACCGGACAGCGCGTAAAAGCGACCCCATTGCAACCGATGAATCGACACTCAAATCGCTACACGCTGCCGTCCTGCCAACGCGGGACCACCCCACGCCGCTCCCGGAGGTTCTGGAAGTGCTAGGGCTCCCCAGGTTATCACTGCACCGCACGCTCGAACTCCAGGCAGAAGGCCCGGGCGTCGAAGCGATCACTGCCTCACCGGATGGAAAACAGGTCGCCCTCAGTTGGCGCGGCAAGCCCGACGTCTTGATCCTCAACACAGATTCCGGCGTGATCGCCCGGCGCCTCGTACCACGCTCTACCCAAACCTATGCCTTGGCCTATTCATCTGACAGCCGCTATCTCATAACGGGTGGTGTCGGTATCTTTGTCGAAATCTGGGACCTCCACACAAACGAACCATCCATCGCTCTCGCGGCACACAAGAAAAGCATCAAGCACATCGCTTTCTCGCCCGATGGAGACACCTTTGCCACCGCTTCGATAGATCAGACGCACAAATTCTGGAGTCTCATCGGGCCGTCGTGAAATCGCTCAGATGGAACGCTACGAAAACATTTCCGCCATGCAGTTTTCTCCCGATGGGAAAACATTCTGGGCAACCACGGGAACCGTGCTAAAAGCCTGGCAGGTTCAAACCCAACGCGAACTCGGATCGCTGCCGTTGAACGGGCGGATTGGCGATTTCAGTCTGTCATCCGACCAACAGTACATCGGCTACTGCGACAACACTCTCAACGAGCGCCGCCTCATGCTCCTGCGAATCCCGCCTAGAACCGACGTAGACGCCCAACTCGTCACCGAAAGCGAACACTCAGGATCATCCGTCGTACGAGCCCGCATACCCGGGGCGACATTGCTGCCAGCGGGCGATGAAACCATTGAACCCGCTGCTTCGGATATGACTGCCCCCTGAACCATCCGCAGAGACAAACTACGCAGGACCAATAAATATTTTCGTGAATGATCGGTTTGTTCACCCAATTGCGCATGAAAGGATGCACCAGTAAATCTTCCTGAAATTTCTCCCATGAAAAAACACCAGAAACTGACCCTCCTCTGCGCACTCGCGCTCGCTGCTTTCGGCCTGTCCGGATGCATCTCGTCCCACACAACTTCATACAACGATGTCGACCGGGTTAAAGTCACCTTCGCTTCCGAACGCGCCGGACGCCTGTTCTATGAAACACTCAGCAAGCTACATAAAGAAAAACGTGAGGAAAGTAACCACCAAGTCTCGCTCATTTTGATCAACTGGGGGCGCAAAACTGTTACGGGACCAAATCGGGCTTTCAACGCCCAAGTTGACCAATGCGACACCGACAAAGACGGCGTGATCACGGACGAGGAAGCGCAAATTTTCGCCTCTTCAGCGAAAATCACTGAGCCAAAGTCCTCGTAACGGTTCCCAACACGAGCAGTCGCAGGAGTCTACCGTCGCCACGAACACTGGCGCCGGTAGATAACATGCGTCGATAAGACTAGTCGCTACGGAAGGCATAACCTCAACACGCCACACAAAGCCGTAAGCGCTCTCTTGATTTTTTCGGGATCCCGCTACAATGACGGGCTCTCTATCGTTTAATCCGTTTACAACCATGTCCACCGCTACACCGCAAAAGTTCGAGTTCCAAGCCGAGATCAAGCAACTCCTCGATATCGTCATCCACTCGCTCTACACGGAGAAAGAAATCTTCGTCCGCGAACTGGTTTCCAACGCCTCCGATGCGCTTGAGAAATTCCGCCACCTCCAGCTGACCGAAAAAGAGGTCTTCGACGAAAAACTCGCCCTCGAAATAAACCTCACCACCGACGACAAAGCCAAGACGATCACGATTCAGGACTTCGGCCTCGGCATGACCCGCGCCGAACTGATCGAAAACCTCGGCACCATTGCCCACTCCGGATCAAAAGCGTTTCTCAAGGCCCTCAGCGAGAGCGGCCAGAAGAACGCCAACCTCATCGGCCAGTTCGGCGTCGGTTTCTACTCGGTGTTCACCGTCGCGAAATCCGTAAAAGTTTACTCCCACTCCTGGCGAGCCAACGAGCCCGGCCACGTCTGGACCAGCGACGGCACCGGCAGCTACGAAGTTGAAGAAGTTGCCGATCTAAGCCGTGGCACCAAAATCGTCGTCGAACTGAAAGACGACTGCGCGGATTTCTCCGAAGACTGGAAAATCAAGGAGATTTTAGAGCGTTACAGTGCGTTCGTTTCGTTCCCGATCAATCTCAACGCCAAACACATCAACACCGTCCAGGCGCTCTGGCTCCGCAGCAAAAACGAGATCAAGGAAGAGGAATACACCGAGTTCTACAAATTTCAGGCCCACGCCTACGACGAACCGCGCTTGCGTCTGCATTTCAGCGCCGACGCCCCGCTCTCGATCAACGCGCTCCTCTTCGTCCCGAAGGAAAACCCCGAGCGCCTCGGCCTGGCACGCCTCGAACCCAGCGTTTCCCTCTACTGCCGCAAGGTCATGATCGACGCCAAGCCGAAGGACCTCCTGCCCGAGTGGCTGCGTTTCCTCAAGGGCGTTGTCGATAGCGAAGATCTCCCCCTCAACATCTCACGCGAGACGATGCAGGACAAAGCTCTCATCGAAAAGTTGAACAAGGTTATCACGAAACGCTTCCTCAAGTTCCTCGACGAAGAATCCACCGCGCGCATCGATGGCTACAACGAGTTCTACGCCCAGTTCGGCATTTTCCTGAAAGAAGGCGCCGCCCTCGACCACACGCACAAAGACCAGATCGTAAAGCTGCTCCGCTACGAATCGTCGCTCACCGAGAAGGGCAAAACCACCTCGCTCGCCGATTACGTGTCACGCATGCAAAGCGAACAGAAGGAAATTTATTACCTGATCGGTGCCAACCGCGAATCGATCGAAAGCGGCCCGTACCCCGAGGGCTTCAAAGCCCGCAACCTCGAAGTGCTTTTCTGCTACGAATCCGTCGACGAGTACGTGATGAACAACGTCCGCGAGTTCGACAGCAAGAAACTCACCGGCGCCGACCACGCCGACACCAAACTCGCCGACCTTCCTAAACCACCCGAAGGCTCGCTCAGCGACGACGAGATCAAATCGCTCTCCGAATGGCTCAAGAAAACTCTCGGTGACCGCGTCGCCGAGGTGAAAGCGAGCGACCGGCTCGTCGATTCGCCCGCGCTGGCGTTGAATGCCGATAAATTCATGTCGCCCCACATGCGTCGCATGATGAAGGCCATGAATAAGGACGGCGCCGACACCCCTCTGCGCGTAAACCTCGAGATCAATCCGCGCCACGCCGTCATCAAACGCCTCTTCGCCGCCCAAACCGCTTCGCCCGAAAAAGCCGCGCTCGTCGCCGAACAAATCCTCGACAACGCGCTCATCGGTGCCGGCCTGCTCGACGACGCCACCAAGATGGTCGCCCGCATCTACAAACTGCTGGAAACCGTCTAAGCCAGAGACGAACTCTTCGTAATATCGATCAGCCGCCAGCGCTAACCGCCTGGCGGCTTTTTGTTTCAATCTATTTATTTTAAATAAGTTGGCTCGTTAGCCATACTTTAAACTTGTAATATGGCTCACCAGCCATACCTTCCTCCTTATTATGAAAATGACGATGCACATCGACGAGGATGTTTTGGACCGCGTGATGCAGATCACCGGTGCCAAAACTAAGCGCCAAGCCGTCGAGATCGCCCTCAACGACATGGCCCGCCGCCATAAAATGAAAGAGCTGTTCTCACAAGGTCTCGGTCTCACGGCGGACCAGCTGAAAGCCGAGTTCGCCAACTCGACGGATACAACACCGTTCGACACTCCCATTTATCGCACTCCAGCCGCCGCTGAAGACCCCACGCCTTATGGCAAATCTCCTGCTCCCTGACAGCAGTTTCTACATCACTGCCTTGCGTGAGGGACGTGATCCCTTGCGCGAGCTGGCTCATAATGCGGACGACCACGACACCGCAACCTGCGGTATGATCATGCTCGAAGTCACACGCGGCCGCAGCGACCCAAACGTCTTGCGCCGTTTTCGTGACGCATTTGCCGTCATGGTACACCTCACTACAACCAACCCGATCTGGGAACGCGCTTCGCAACTCGCTTGGTCGCTCGATCGCCAAGGCGTTACCCTACCGGCGCAAGATATTCTGATCGCCGCCCACGCCCTCCAAGCCGACGCCACTGTCCTTACGCACGATGTACATTTCAGCTCCATTCCGGGACTTCGCGTCGTCAACCGTCTAACGTAAAGAGCTCCGAGCGGATCGCCCGTTTCGGCGTGATGGCTGGTTTGTTACATCACGGTAACGGGCCCCTTTTTTGTCGTTTCAGCCGACGCCATGGCTAAGTTCGCCCACTCCAATCATGCAAAAGCGAAAACCACGAAAGCCGTCATCTCCCGTCGCGACCGAACGAGCCGTGGTTCCGCCCAACACCGCGAGCCCCATCCAACCCGATTCGGCAAAGCCGGTGAAATCTGCCTATTTCAACCGCGAACTCAGCTGGCTGGCCTTCGACCGGCGCGTGCTCGAACAGGCCCAAAGCGAAAAAATCCCGCTCCTCGAACGCATCAAATTTCTCGCCATCGTCAGCTCCAACCTCGACGAGTTTTTCGAAATCCGCGTCGCCGGCATCATCCAGCAAGTCGACTCTGACGTCACCGAACCTAGCATCGACGGCCTCGGCCCACGCGAACAACTGCGCCGCATTCACTCCGTCGTCGCCTCCCTCGTTGAGGACCAATACCGGTGTTGGCACGAACAACTGGTTCCCGCCCTTGCCGCGCAAAAAATACTAATCAAAACCGCCAAAGACCTCACCGAGGACGAACTCCACTGGGTGCAAGCCTACTTCGCCGAACAAGTCTATCCCGTCCTCACACCGCTGGGACTCGACCAATCGCACCCCTTTCCCCAACTCGGCAACAAAACCCTCAACGTCGTCGTTTCGCTCGATAATCCCGACACGCCCGAGATCGAACACGCCGTCGCACTCCTTCCGGTACCCCGAATCTTGCCCCGCATCGTCGCCATCGATCCGGCCGGAAGCGGCCCTCAACGTTTCATTTTTCTCACCGAAATCATCAAACTCTGCGCGGGCGAACTATTCCCCGGCTACCAGATTCGCAGCGCGCACGCCTTTCGCGTCACGCGCAACAGCGATCTCTACATCGACGAGGAAGAAGCGGAAAACCTGCTCAAGAAAATCGAGGAAGAACTCCGCAACCTGCGCCGCGGTGCAGCCGTGCGCCTCGAAATCGAAGATGGCGTGGATGAATCCATTTTCAGCACCTTGTGCGAACACCTAAATCTCTCGCACGAATACGTTTTCCGTCTGAACGGGCCGATCAATCTGCTCCGGCTCATGAGCCTCACCGAGATTCAACGCCCCGACCTTAAATACCCCGCTTTCACTCCGATTAACTGTTCGGCTCTCAAAAACCCGGAGAACTCCTTCGAAACCCTCCGTCAGCAGGACGTGTTACTGCATCATCCGTACGATGCCTTCACGCCCGTGGTCGATTTCGTCGAACAAGCCGCGCACGATCCGCACGTTTTTGCGATCAAACAAACCCTCTACCGAACCAGTGGCGACTCACCCATCGTCCGCGCATTGATCGAAGCCTCGCGCAACGGCAAACAAGTCACCGCCCTGGTCGAACTCAAGGCCCGCTTCGACGAGGCCAACAACATCCAGTGCCCCCCCTTGTCGTGGCCTATGCCCTGACTGGCGACATAAACATCGACATCACCACGTCGCCGCTTGGTATCGGATCCAACGGCCAGCCGGTTTATCTGAAAGACATCTGGCCCACCAATGCCGAAATTGCCGAATTGGTCGAGAAAACAGTTACTCGCGCGGCGTTCCTCAAAAAGTACGCCGACGTGTTCAAGGGCGACGAGAAATGGCAAGCGGTCGAAACCACCGACCGCGAAACCTATGACTGGCCCGCCGCGTCGACCTATATCCAGAACCCGCCCTACTTCCGCGGCATGGCGAAAACCCCCGGCACGATCCACAACATCGAAGGCGCGCGCATCCTCGCCCTTCTGGGCGACATGATCACCACCGACCAC
>JANNHA010000126.1:0-9810 GCA_031404135.1 Verrucomicrobiota bacterium
TGAAGTGATTTGGGATACGAGTCAGGCTCGGACTTAGTAGTCCATGCCGCCGCCCATACCGCCCATGCCGCCGCCGCCGTGACCGCCGCCGGAAGCTTCTTTCTTCTCCGGGATTTCGGTGATCATGCACTCGGTGGTGAGGAGCAAACCAGCAATCGAAGCTGCGTTCTGCAGCGCGGTGCGGGTTACCTTCGTCGGGTCAACCACGCCGGCCTTGACGAGATCTTCATAGCTGTCGGTAGCAACATTGTAGCCAATGTTACCCTTGCTCGCGAGGACTTCCTTGACGACCACGCCGCCATCGACACCTGCGTTGGAGCAGAGCATGCGGATGGGGTGTTCGATCGCACGACGTACGATTTGAGCACCAAAGGCTTCGTCGCCTTCGAGCTTGAGAGCATCGATCGCTTTGATGGTGCGCAGGAGAGCGACACCGCCGCCAGCGACGATACCCTCTTCAACCGCAGCGCGTGTGGCGTGGAGAGCGTCTTCGACGCGGGCTTTCTTTTCCTTCATTTCAACTTCGGTGGAAGCACCAACGTTGATGACGGCGATACCTCCGGCCAACTTCGCGAGACGCTCCTGGAGCTTCTCCTTATCGTAGTCGGAGGTGGTCTCTTCGATCTGACGGCGGAGTTGCTTGACGCGGCCTTGGATGTCGGACGATTTGCCGGAGCCTTCAACGATCGTGGTGTTTTCCTTGTCGATGACGATGCGTTTGGCTTTGCCGAGATCGGCGAGGGTGATGTTCTCGAGCTTGAGGCCGAGGTCTTCGGTGATGCATTTGCCGCCGGTGAGGACCGCGATGTCTTCGAGCATGGCTTTGCGGCGGTCGCCGAAGCCAGGGGCTTTGACAGCCAGGGGCTTTGACAGCGCACACATTGAGGGTGCCGCGGATCTTGTTCACCACGAGGGCTGCGAGGGCTTCGCCTTCGACCTCTTCAGCGATAATGAGGAGGGGCTTGCCGCTCTTGGCGACGGTCTGCAACAGCGGGAGCATTTCCTGCAGGTTGCTGATCTTCTTTTCGTGGATGAGAACGTGAGCGTCTTCGAGAACGACTTCCTGGCTCTCGGCGTTGGTTACGAAATAGGGGGACAGGTAGCCCTTGTCGAACTGCATGCCTTCAACGACTTCGAGGGTGGTTTCGATGGACTTGGCCTCTTCGACGGTGATGGTGCCGTCCTTGCCGACCTTGTCCATGGCGTCAGCGATGATCTCGCCGATAGCGGTGTCCCAGTTGGCCGAGACGGTGGCGACCTGGCGAATCTCTTCGCGATCGTTGACCTTCTTGGATACGCGGGCGAGTTCGGCAACAGCGGCCTCAACGGCCTTGTCGATGCCACGCTTGAGATAAACCGGGTTGGCACCGGCGGTGACGTTCTTCAGGCCTTCGCGATAGATGCCTTCGGCGAGCACGGTGGCGGTGGTGGTGCCGTCGCCAGCGGTGTCAGAGGTCTTGGAAGCAACTTCCTTAACCATCTGGGCGCCCATGTTCTCGTAGGGATCTGGAAGTTCGATTTCCTTGGCAACGGTCACGCCGTCCTTGGTGACGGTCGGGGAACCGAATTTTTTGTCGATAACGACGTTACGGCCCTTGGGTCCAAGGGTGACCTTGACGGCGCGGGACAGAAGTTCGACGCCACGGAGGATTTTCTGACGAGCATTCTCGTCGAAGATGAGTTGTTTAGCAGCCATTGTGATTAGAGAGTTTTAAGTGG
Organism: Verrucomicrobiota bacterium; assembly: GCA_031404135.1. Classification (GTDB taxonomy): domain Bacteria; phylum Verrucomicrobiota; class Verrucomicrobiia; order Opitutales; family Opitutaceae; genus JADKHC01. The sequence continues at coordinate 1,720 of JANNHA010000126.1, forward strand.
TAAGTTTTAAGTGGTAAGGGTCAGGGACTCAGGCGATCACGCCGAGGATGTCGTCTTCGCGGACGAGGGTGTATTTCTCGCCTTCGATTTTAACTTCGGTGCCACCGTATTTGCTGATGAGGACCTTGTCGCCAACCTTCACTTCGAAGGCCACGATCTTGCCGTCCTCGCCCTTCTTGCCGGTGCCGAGAGCGATGACTTTAGCCTCTTGGGGCTTTTCCTTGGCGGAGTCGGGAATGATGATCCCGCCGCGTACCTGTTCCTTTTCTTCGATGTGTTGCACGAGCACACGATCGCCGATGGGTTTGATATTTACTTTAGCCATAATGTATTGGTTTGGGTTGAGATGTTGTTCGTGTTTCAGGAACGACGTGAACCGGTGGCGGAGAGCGACCGGTTCACGAAAATTCGCGGAAATTATTTTTTCTTGTCGTCGTCGACCACTTCAAAGTCGGCATCGACAACGTCGGCCTTCTTCTCGGTTTTCTTCGTGCCTTCAGGGGCGGGGCCAGCGGAAGTGCCTTCCGGACCGGCAGCGCCAGCAGCACCGGCGGCTGCAGCGGCTTTCTGGGCTTCGGCGTAGAGTTCGGCACCGAGTTTGGAGAGGGTCTCCATGGCGGCCTTCATCTTGTCGGTGTCGTTTGATTCGAGATCTTTCTTGGCCTCGACGAGAGCGGCTTCGATGGCGGTTTTCTTGTCGGCGGGGAGTTTGTCGCCCGCTTCCTTGACGGCCTTTTCGAGCTGGTAAATGCCGCTGTCGAGCTGGTTCTTGGCCTCAACGGCTTCCTTGCGCTTCTTGTCCTCGGTGGCGTGGATTTCGGCATCCTTGGTCATCTTTTCGACCTCGTCTTTCGAGAGGCCGGACGATCCCTGAATCGTGATTTTCTGATCCTTGCCCGTGCCCATGTCCTTGGCGGAAACGTGGAGGATGCCGTTGGCGTCAATGTCGAAGGTGACCTCGATTTGCGGGACGCCGCGAGGAGCCGGCGGAATGCCGTCGAGTTTAAAATTGCCAAGGCTCTTGTTGTCTCGCGACATCGGGCGCTCGCCTTGCAAGACAACGATTTCTACGCCGGGCTGGTTGTCGCTGAAAGTGGAGAACACCTGCGTCTTCTTGGACGGGATGGTGGTGTTGCGCGGAATCATCGGCGTGGCGACCTGACCAGCGGTTTCGATGCCGAGCGTGAGCGGAGTGACGTCGAGCAGGAGCACATCGCGAACTTCGCCCTTGAGCACGCCGCCCTGAATGGCCGCGCCGACGGCGACGACTTCATCGGGGTTCACGCCTTGATGCGGGGGTTTGCCGCCGAGTTGGTGGGCGATCTCGATGATCTTCGGCATACGAGTCATGCCGCCGACGAGCACGAGCTCATCGATCTGTGACGAGGTGAGGTTCGCGTCCTTGAGACAGTTTTTGAAAGGTTGGAGGCAGCGTTCGGTTAGCATTTCGCAGATTTGCTCCATCTTCGCTCGGCTGAGCGAGATGTTGAGATGCTTCGGACCAGAGGCGTCCGCGGTGATGAACGGCAAGTTGATATCGACCGACATGGTCGAGGAGAGCGCGATCTTGGCTTTCTCGGCCTCTTCTTTGAGGCGTTGGAGGGCCATCGGATCTTTGCGCAGGTCGATGCCACTTTCCTTTTTGAAAGTATCAACGAGCCAGTTGATGATGGTTTCGTCCCAGTTGTCGCCACCGAGATGGGTATCGCCGTTGGTCGCTTTCACTTCGAAGACGCCGTCGCCGATTTCGAGCACGGACACGTCGAACGTGCCGCCACCCAAATCGAACACAGAAATTTTTTCGTCCTTCTTCTTATCAAGACCGTAGGCGAGCGAGGCTGCTGTAGGTTCGTTAATGATACGCATGACCTCAAGGCCGGCGATCTTGCCCGCGTCTTTGGTGGCCTGGCGTTGTGCATCGTTGAAATAAGCGGGCACGGTGATGACGGCCTGGGTGATTTTTTCGCCGAGGTAGGCTTCGGCATCTGCCTTCATTTTGCCGAGGACGAACGAGGCGATCTGCTCGGGCGCGAAACGTTCGGTTTTGTCGCCCACCTTAACCTCGATATAGGCGTCGCTGTTTTTGCCTTCGACGACCTTGAACGGGAAGCCGGCAGCTTCTTTTTGGATTTCGTTAAATTTGCGACCGATCAGACGCTTCGCCGAGAAAACGGTGTTGGTCGGATTGGTTACGGCCTGGCGTTTCGCGGCCTGGCCGACGAGGCGTTCGCCTGTTTTGGTGAATGCGACGACCGACGGAGTGGTGCGTGCGCCTTCAGCGTTGGGGATAACCACAGGTTCGCCACCTTCCATGATGGCCATACAAGAATTCGTGGTGCCTAGATCGATGCCTAAAATGCGACTCATGCCGTTAGATTAGCAATGAATGTGCCTTCCGCCTGATTAGCACGTAAGATCCTTTTGTGGAGTACCTAACAATTCTTACGGCCGTGAACGCGTTTAGAGCATGGCATAGAAAAAGCGCCAGGTTGACACAGTTGTGGCGGAATCAATCGGTGCCGTGTCACAGGGATGACACAGCGCGATGGCCCGTTTGTAACGTAATACGTTACAAACTATCTGGTATCGCCAACGGATTTTGACGGACAAAACGGTGGGTGGTCGGGGCGCGTGGTTTCAAGCCCTCCTCCACACGGACCAAGTCTGGCGGGTGAGCGGAAATTGGGGAACCGCCTGCTGTCGCCATGAGTTGAAACGACTTCGCGCCGCCCGGTAGGCACAACAGGGTCGAGGCGATGCCGGCTTCGGCTGCAATTTTGGCGGGGCCGATAATTTCGGCTGCCCCCGCAACGGCAAAGACGATGTCAACCGTTTCGTTGATGCAGAGATCGCCTACCTAGAGCCTGTCCCGATTACGCAAGGCATTGTATGAAAGCGCAGCGAAAACCTAACCATCGAAGCGCAGGAATATATTTATCCCTCTGCGCTGATCCCCGCGCTTCCTGCGCTGGGCGATTACGCACCTGCTGAAAGTGGCCGTCGACGTTACACCCGTGACGCCAAAACCAGTAGCTACGCCCAGCCAGAGTCAGAGTTCAGAATACTCGGTTTAAGCGGCAAGACGGCCAGGAACCGTTTACGCTAAGCCTCAAGATGCATCGTTCGTCCTAAAAAAATGCCGTTCGAAAAACACCGGCTTGATCGACCCTGGCAGAAACCACTTCCCAGCGTTCCGCTTCAGCCGGCGCCTTAACTATCCAACAACGAGGCCTGCATCGCGTTGAATTTAAGCTCCGGTTCTGCCTCCGAGGCTCCCTTTGCTGGTGCCGCGTCGGGAAAGCCTGCCCTTTATTCCAATATCCCGCACGACTTGGCCAAGGACTTGCTATGAATGCGCTGCATGCTTGCCGGTTCTGGTAGCCAAATGGCTTCCGGCTTGGCTTGGCATGCATGCCAGTCAACGCCCATGTCGATCCACGTCGCCCTTCACCATCGCACCCACTATCGCTACGACCGACTTATCAATGTCGGGCCGCAAATCGTGCGGCTGCGCCCAGCGCCCCATTCGCGCACGCGCATTCTCAGTTACTCGCTGCGCGTCCTCCCAGCGAAACATTTTATCAACTGGCAACAGGATCCGCAATCGAACTACCTCGCGCGTCTCGTCTTTCCCGAACCAACCAAAGAGTTTTGCATCGAGGTCGATCTCGTGGCCGAGATGGCGGTGGTCAACCCGTTCGACTTCTTCCTCGAACCCGAGGCCGAACGTTTCCCTTTCGCCTACGACAACGCGCTCGACCACGAACTCGAACCTTTCCGACTCAAAGGCGAACTCACGTCGAAATTCGCCGCCTATCTAGCCACCGCCAAAACCAAACTCTTCGCCGCTCCCGGGAAACAGAAACCACGCTCCATCGATTTCCTCGTCGGCCTGAATCAACTGCTCTGGCAGGACATCAAATACACCATCCGCCTCGAGCCCGGCGTGCAAACACCTGAGGTCACGCTCACCAATCTTAGTGGCTCCTGCCGCGACTCAGCCTGGACGCTCTGTCAGTTGTTTCGGCATTGCGGTCTAGCATCACGTTTTGTCAGCGGCTACCTGATCCAGCTCAAGGCCGATCAAAAGTCACTCGACGGCCCGAGCGGCGCAGAAAAGGATTTCACCGACCTGCACGCCTGGTGCGAGGTCTATCTTCCCGGTGCCGGTTGGGTCGGACTCGATCCCACCAGCGGCCTCCTCACGGGCGAAGGCCACATCCCGCTCGCCGCCACACCCGACCCGCAGAGCGCCGCACCGATCAGCGGCATCATCGACGACTGCAAAACCGAATTTGAATTCGAAATGAAGGTCACGCGCATCTTCGAGTCACCGCGCGTCACCCTGCCCTACTCCGACGAACAATGGGCCGAGATTGAAAGCCTCGGTCACGCGGTCGACGAGAAACTCAAGAAAAGCGATTGCCGCCTCACCATGGGTGGCGAACCAACCTTCGTATCCATCGACGACCCGGACGGCGCAGAATGGAACACCGCCGCGCTCGGCCCGAAAAAACGCCAGCTCGCTGACGAACTACTCAAACGCCTAAAAGGCCACTACGCACCGGGGGGCTTCCTCCACTACGGCCAGGGCAAATGGTATCCGGGCGAGCCCCTGCCGCGCTGGGCATTTGCCGCCTACTGGCGTAAAGACGGTCTGCCGATCTGGGAACGCGACGAACTCTTCGCCGACGAAAAGACCAGCTACGGTCACACGACCGAACTATCAGACAAGTTCATCAACACCCTGGCCAACCGCCTCGGTGTCGACGAAAAGTGGATCATGCCGGGCTACGAGGATCCGTTTTATCACCTCTGGAAAGAGCGCCGACTCCCGGTCAATATTGACCCGCACAAGGCCGACTTAAAAGACGAGTTGGAACGTATCCGTATCGCCACGCTCCTTGAACAGGGTTTAAGCAACGCCGTCGGCCACGTGTTGCCGATTCAACGCTCAACCAATTCAAAGGCACCAGGCTGGGTCAGCGGCCCGTGGTTCCTGCGCGCTGAGCGACTCTATCTTACACCCGGTGATTCACCGATGGGCCTGCGCCTGCCGCTCGATTCACTGCCGTGGGTCAGCGAAGCCGATTATCCGTACTTGCACGAAGTGGACCCGACCATTCAGAGACCGCCATTGCCGGAACGAGAAAAACTTCGCCAGCTTTACGTCCAAGGCGCTACACCGGCCAACCGCAAACTCCGCGAAGACACCACACGTCAGCCTAAAAACGGCGAGTCCGCGGCGTGGATTGTGCGCACCGCCATCTGCGTCGAACCACGCGGAGCCCGGCTCCACGTCTTCATGCCGCCGATGGCGAAACTGGAAGAATATCTCGAACTCGTCACCGCCGTCGAGGACACCGCCGCACATCTCAAAACGCCCATCGTCTTCGAGGGCTACACGCCTCCGAACGATCCGCGCCTCGCCGTGCTCAAGGTCACGCCTGATCCCGGCGTCATCGAGGTGAACCTTCATCCATCGGCAAGTTGGAACGAACTCGTTGACCGCACCACAGTGCTCTACGAAGAAGCGCGCCAGACGCGCCTCGGTACGGAAAAATTCATGGTCGACGGACGCCACACCGGCACCGGCGGCGGCAACCACATCGTCCTCGGCGGCGCCACACCCACCGATTCTCCACTGCTGCGAAGACCCGATTTGCTGCGCTCGCTGCTCGCCTACTGGCAGAACCATCCGGCACTCTCCTTCCTCTTTAGCGGCATGTTTATCGGACCGACCAGCCAGAGCCCGCGCATCGACGAAGCGCGCAACGACTCGCTCTACGAACTCGACATCGCGTTTCGCCAGATACCCGAAAAAGCCAACGTACCGCCATGGCTCGTCGACCGTCTTTTCCGAAACCTTCTGATAGATGCCACGGGCAACACCCATCGCTCGGAGTTCTGCATCGACAAACTCTACTCACCCGACAGCAGCAGCGGCCGCCTTGGCCTGCTGGAGATGCGTGCCTTCGAAATGCCTCCGCACGCACGCATGAGCCTCGCGCAGCAGCTCCTGTTACGCACGCTCGTCGCCCGTTTCTGGGAAAAACCGTATCAGCAGAAACTCGTGCGCTGGGGCACCGACATCCACGACCGCTGGATGATGCCGCACTTTATCTGGACCGATCTCAACGACGTCGTCGCTGACCTCCAGTCCAACGGCTACCCGATGAAGCCGGAATGGTTCGCGCCGCATTTCGAATTCCGCTTCCCGGAAATCGGCGATCTGGAAGTCAACAACCTGCACCTAGAACTACGCCAGGCGCTGGAGCCATGGCATGTCCTCGGTGAAGAACCCGGCGGTGGCGGAACCGTGCGCTACGTCGATTCGTCGCTCGAACGCCTGCAGGTAAAAGCCCGCGGGCTGGTGCCCGGCCGCCACGTCATCAGCGTCGGGGGCCATGCTTTACCACTCCACTCGACAGGAACAAATGGCGAGTTCGTCGCTGGTGTGCGTTACCGCGCCTGGCAGCCGGCGAGCTGCCTCCAGCCGACCATCCCCGTGCACGCGCCCTTGGTGATCGACATTGTGGATACGTGGAACCACCGCAGCATCGGCGGCTGCTCCTACCACGTCGCCCATCCCGGCGGCCTCAGCCACGAAAAATGCCCGATCAACTCCTTCGAAGCCGAGAGCCGGCGTCAGGCGCGGTTCTTCCGCTTCGGGCACACGCCCGGGCCGATGCAGCCAATACCGTACGAACCCAATCCCGAATTTCCGTTCACACTCGATCTGCGCCGAACCTGAATACGCCATTTTAAACAACCGTGTTTGCCAGCACCGACACCGGCTGACAACTTTCCCCCGCTGATCATGACCGACGACGCGGAATCCACCGCTGCGCCTTTGCTGCGCGATTACCCTTCGACCGACGGCATCTTTGACGAGATGCTCGCCGCGACCACGGGCCCGCGCGCGCATTGGAAAGACCTCATTAGTTCATTCGATCGTCTCGGTGCAACCGAGCTTGCCAGCCGCCGCGACACCGCAGCCCGTCTGCTCCGCGAAAACGGTGTCACTTACAACGTCTACGGCGATTCACACGGCCTGAGCCGACCTTGGTCTTTGGATCTAGTTCCCCTTGTCATCCCGCACGACGAATGGCTGACCATCGCAGCCGGCCTCGCGCAACGCGCCCGGCTGCTCAACCTGATTCTGGCCGATCTCTACGGAGCACAAAAACTCCTGCGCGAGGGAACGTTGCCGCCGGGACTCATCTTCGCCAACCCTGCATTTCTGCGCCAGTGCCACGGCATCGTACCACACGACAACCAATTCCTCCACCTACACGCCGTCGATCTGGCGCGCGCTGCCGACGGCCATTGGTGGGCTCTTTCTGACCGCACCCAGGCGCCATCGGGAGCAGGCTACGCGCTCGAAAACCGCATCGTGCTCTCGCGCGTTTTACCCGAGGAGTTTCGTTCGTTAAGAGCGGAGCGACTGGCTCATTTTTTCCAACATCTGCGCGACACGTTGCGCAGCCTGCCCGCCCAGGCCGGTGGCCAGCCCAACGTCGTCCTGCTCACGCCAGGGCCCTACAACGAGACGTACAGTGAACACGTTTATCTTGCGCGCTACCTCGGTTTCCCGCTCGTCGAAGGCGGTGACCTCACCGTGCGCGACCAACGCGTTTTTCTCAAAACGCTCGAAGGACTCCAACCGGTCGACGTCATCATCCGGCGTTCGGACGATGCGTTTTGCGATCCCCTTGAACTGCGCTCCGATTCGATTCTTGGCGTGCCTGGGCTGGTTGAGGCCGCACGCGCCGGAAATGTCGTCGTGGCCAACGCCCTCGGCAGCGGCGTGGTGGAGACACCCGCGTTGTCAGCGTTTCTGCCCGGTCTCTGCAAACAATTGCTCGGCGAAGAATTGAAACTGCCTTCGCTTGCCACGTGGTGGTGCGGTCAGGAAAAGGAATTTGCCTACGTCCGTGAAAATATTGACCGCCTCGTAATCAAACCCGCCTTTGCACGTGGCAGCGCCGGACCGTACTTCGCCGACACCATGAGCGAGAAGGAACGCGCCGCCTTGCTCGCGCAGATGGAAGCCACGCCGTATAATTTTGTCGCACAGGAAAGGATCGG
>JANNHA010000127.1:0-17134 GCA_031404135.1 Verrucomicrobiota bacterium
GCTCTTCGAGCAGCTCCAGCTCCAGCTCCGGTTCCAGTTCATCCTCCGGTTCCGGTTCGTCCTCCGGTTCCGGCGGAGGCGGCGGCGGGGCCAACGAACCCTGGGCACTGGGTGCGATGGGACTATTGCTTATGCTCCGCCACACACTTCGGCGTGGGGCACGTTGAGCCACGGATGCTCACTTATTGTTCGCTGATTTGTAAGCGTCCGGCCGAGGGCCTCGGCCGGACGCATACGGCGAAACAAGGTAAATGCCACGAAATCCTATAACTCCTGCATCAGTGTCTTTAAGTGATAATAAGTGGTTAACCCGTTTTTAAAATTTAGGGCCCACTTCCGAAATACTGGTTAGATTTCCACGAGCACGCCGCATAGATCGTCGCCCCGGGTGGTTTTGCCGGAAAACGTGGCGATCTCGGCCGCGATCTTTGCCAAGACACTATCGATCGCCGTCGCCTGATGGCGGCTGAGCGCCTCCAGCAAACGGGGCGTGCCGAACTCTTCGCCTTCGGCATTCGACTCTTCCGTCCAGCCGTCAGTGAAAAGAAGCAGGCGGTCGCCTTTGGCCAGCGCATGAACGGACGAGGTGTACGTGGCACCACGGACAAACCCGAGCGCCGGGCCGCACAGTTCGTTGGCGAGGGGCTCGGGGGCAACACCGAACCGCTGCAACAGTGGCCAAGGATGGCCGGCGTTCGCGATGTCGATCACACCTTTAGCCAGATCCAAGTGGCCGTAGAGCGCAGTGACAAAACGGGGCAACGGCGGCCGGTCCAGCAGCGGACAAAGCCGTTCGTTAAGATGTTCGAGCACCTCGGCGGGATTGAGCTGCTTGCTATGCACTTCGCTCAAAAGTCCGCGGATGAGCGTGGTCACCAAGGCGGCTTTCACGCCGTGGCCCATGACATCGCACAGCAGCACGCCAAAGCTGGTCTTGGAATACGGAATGGCCTGAAAAAAATCGCCGGCGAGGAATTCGCACGGTTCGTAATGGAACCCAATGCCAGGGACAAAAGGCGCATTGGTGTCGAGCTCGGCACGCACGCTTTGCATGCTGGATGCCATGAGCTCGGTCTGGAGGTCGCGGGCCACGGCGAGTTCTGCCTCCATTTGCTGGTTCTTGGCCTCCAGCTCGCGTTGTGCCTGCAAAGCGCGGGCCTCGGCTTGCTTTTGCATGGTGATGTCGGCCGACATGCCGACGATACCCTGAATCTGTCCGTCGGCATCGCGCAGCGGAACTTTAGACAACAACATCCAACGCTTATCGCTAAGGGGGCTCGCATCGTACTCTTCGCGGTTGAGAATCGAGGTGCCCTGCGCCAGCACTTCTTCATCCTCCACGGCAATACTACCCGCGCGTGGATCGTTGGAAAATTCCTCAAGCCGCAGACCTTCGATCTCGGAGGCAGCCTTGACGCCCACCGCCTCACGATAAGCCGCGTTGGTCAGCCTGATGCGGCCTTCGTCGTCCTTGACGAAAATCCGACAGGGCAAAATATCGATCATGGTTTCGAGCAACCGATGATGGGCCTCCAACGCTTCACGCGTCATTTTCATCTCGGTGATGTCTCGGGAAAAACCAAAAGTACCGATGATCTCGCCGTTGTCGCCGAGCAGGGGTTGTTTTGACGTGACCACCCAGGTGGCCTTGCCGGTGCCGGAACGCGAACGTTCTTCTTTTTCCACAAAACCCATCCCGGTGCGAATGATGTCCCTCTCGTCAGCAAATTTTTGGCGGGCGAGGGATTTCTCGAAAAAGTCGAAATCGGATTTCCCCGCCGCCTGTTCCGGGCTGGCCAAACCCAGACTCGCGGCGTGGGCGTGACTGATCGCCAGAAAATGCCCTTCTGTATCTTTAAAGTAGATATGGTCGGGCAGGCTTTCCATCAACCGGCGAAACAACAATGAAGCCGACGCCACAGGAGTCGTCGAAGGGCTAACCGGTTGAGGAGGTTCGGAGGCGCTTGATGAAGGCGTAGACACGGGAAAGAGGGTATTTATATAGCACATACCGGTGTTTGAGCAACCGATGTTTTCAACCGATTCGATGAATAGAATTAAACGCGCAGCGCGGCTTCATCCGCCCGTCGCCTCACCCGTGCCCTGCGTAACCGGCTCGCAACAACCGGTTAAGTTTAGTTCTTGCCTCTGACCTCTTGGGTGTGGGTTGCTCACAGGCGCATTTATGGCGCTGAAAATTCCTGCAAGAATGAGCTTCCCATGGCTCTGCCTTGCCCTGGCTTTTTGCAGCGGTTGCATTTCCATTCGGCCGTACACCGAGGCGGAAAAAACACGGGCATTGGACGCGGCAGCGACGACCCGTCTCAGCCGCATGCTGGTGCCCTACGAACAGGCGCACCCCGGCGAATCAGGTTTCCGGTTGCTCGAAAACGGCCGCGAAGCATTCATCGCCCGCATCGCACTGGCCGACGCCGCCGAGCGCACCATCGACGCTCAATACTACATCTGCGATCCGGATGCGGCGGGTTCATATTTTTTTCAACGCCTGATCGCGGCGGCCAACCGCGGCGTGCGCGTGCGCCTGCTGCTCGACGACAACAACCTCAGCGACGACCGCGAGATGGCCACGCTTTGCGCGCATCCCTACGTCGAGGTGCGGGTGTTCAACCCGTTCAAATTTCGCTCCCGCTGGGCCCGCCTGCCGCAGTACGCTTTTGACTTCAACCGGATGGTTCGGCGAATGCACAACAAGATCTTCATCGCCGACAACGCCGTGTCAATCATCGGCGGCCGAAACATCGGAAACAACTATTTCAATCTGGACACCGAGAGCAACTTTCGGGACTTCGACCTGCTGGTGGCCGGTCCCCTCACCCGCGACGCCTCGACCGCCTTCGACGAATACTGGAACAGTCAGTGGTCGGTGCCAGCCACCCGGATGGTCGCTAAAATACCCACACCAGCCGACCTAGAAAAACTACAGCAACAGATTGCTGAACGCGTCCGCAGCATCGACAGTTTTGAGCAGGAAAACGAAGAGCGTCGCCGCGGCTATTTGCGTGAATTGACTAAGCGCGACGAACTCGTTTGGGCCAAAGGCGAAATCATCTGCGAACCACCGCGCAAGATCCAAAAGGCCAGCCACGAGACCACCCAGGTTTCCGCCCGCCTCGAACAGGAATTTCGCAACACCAACCGGGAGGTCATCATCGAGGTCGCCTACATCGTGCCGACTGAGGATTTTCTTCGCCAGGTGAACGAACTGCGCAGCCGGGGCGTCACCGTCAAAATCATGACCAGCGCGCTAGAGGCAACCGATGTCTCACTCGTCTTCGCCTCCTACAAAAGATACCGGCCCAACCTGCTCGAGGCCGGCGTCATCTTGCACGAATACAAAGCCCATGCCGGACTGACCCGCAGCGAACGCCGTTGGTACAAACCCCGTTCCTCGCTCTCCTCGTTGCACACCAAGGCCATGGTTTTCGACCGTGAGCGCGTTTACATCGGCAGCGCCAACCTCGATCCTCGTTCGGTCAAACTCAACACCGAGATCGCCGTGTTGGTGCATAGCAAACGGTTGGCTTTGCAGATGACCGATTACCTGGCCGAAGATTTTTCGCCAGCGCGCAGCTGGCATGTGCAGATCAACTCCGCCTGGGAATATCGACCTGAACGCGGCATCTGGCGCGAGCGAAAATCCCTGACCTGGACCGGCGAATACCAGGGAAAACCAACCACGCTCCACTGCGAGCACGCCGGGAGCCTTTGGCAGCGCACGAAGGCGTTTTTATACGCGCTGATCCCTGGAATCGAGCCGCAGCTGTAGGCGTTTTGGGTAGGGCGTGACCGCCGGGCGCGCCGCTCCGAATACCCGGCGCGCCCAGCGGTCGCGCCCTACCTTCCCCTCAACCAATACCTAGGTTTGCAACGACGCCAACCGGTGAAAAATCCCGCTTTTGGCCATCAACTCATCGTGCGTGCCGATTTCGACGATCCGGCCCGCTTGCAATACCACGATGCGGTGAGCGTGGCCTCGCCAATGTCGGCGAGGCCTTAGGTCAGGTTGTCGCGCAACGTAGCGGCGAGAAAAACTGGCGCAAAAAACTGCCGGCGGTATTCGGCGTGCTGGCCGGAATCGTGATGACGGTGCTGGGCTGATGGGTTCCCCCTAGACGCAGATTTTATTCAATTCTTTTAGTGTGGCGCTCAAGTTTCGGTCAAGGCGCACCGATAGACTTGATGTCAGATAAATCACGTCAATCCGCTCCGCCGGAATCCGACGAAGATAACCTTCCATCGAAGGTCTCGGGCTCGACCCGAAACGAATACACCGCCGCCCGCTTGTCGGGCGGCGGTTCGTTTTTCCAAACCGCCCAAGGTCAAAAAAACAAAGCGGCGCTGGGCTAACTCTCGACCTGGCGCGCGTTACATTTCGACCGATGAAAAACGTGGCCAATGCGACGCGTATCCAAATCAAAACTACGTAAAATCCGGTGGGGATCTTACCTTATTTTTTACGCCGCATCTCACGCAAACGCCAGCCTGTGTCGATATCTCTTCAGACTATGAAATTGGAAACCCACATCCCCTTTCACCCTCGAATCCCGGCCTGTGGCCACCGGGCGGTGAGGTGGCTGGGGGCGCTGATGACGGCCGGTGTGGTGTTGATGAGTGAGCAGTGGCGCGATGCTTCTCCACCGGATCTTTACACCCGCTCGATGAGCGCGGCGGACACCGTTTTCGTGGACGATCTTCAGAGCCGCGCTCTTTTGTTCTTCAACGAACATTCGGATCCCCAGTCCGGCCTCACCCGCGATCGCGCTCCGGCCAATGGCTCGCGCAGTCAGGCACCCGCCAGCATTGCTGCGACCGGATTTGCCCTGACCGCCTGGTGCATTGGCGATTATCGCGGTTGGCTTTCCCACGAGGAAACGCTCGCCCGCACCACCAAGGTTTTGCGTTTCGTTTTCGAAAAGGCCGAACACGAGCGCGGCTGGTTCTATCATTATATCAACATGCAGACCGGGCGGCGCATGTGGTGCTGCGAGGCTTCCACGATCGACACCGCGCTCTTCCTCAAAGGCGCACTGATGGCCCGTGAATACCTTAACGACCCAGAAATCACCCGTCTGGTCAACGCGATCTACGCGCGCATCGACTGGACCTGGGCGCTTAACGGTGGTTCGACCCTCTCCCACGGCTGGCGGCCCGAAACCGGTTTCCTCAAACCGCGCTGGGACAGCTACAGCGAACTCCTCGGCATGTACCTGCTAGGCATTGGAGCACCTTCCCATCCCCTGCCCGCCCAGGCATGGGGTGCCTGGCGCCGCACACCGGTGGTCACGTATGGCACGCGTACGTTTATTCACTGCGCGCCGTTGTTCACCCACCAGTTCTCTCACGCTTGGTTCGACTTCCGTGGCCAGCGCGACGACCACGCTGACTACTGGAAAAACTCGGTGGATGCCACGCTCGCGCAGCGCGAATGGTGCTCCGACCACGCCGCAACGTTCGCTCATTGGTCGCGCAACCTGTGGGGCGTCACCGCCTCCGACAGCGCAAAGGGCTACGTCGCCTGGGGTGGGCCGCAGGATTCGCCGACCAAGATCGATGGGACAATCGTTCCGTGTGCACCGGGTGGTTCGTTACCCTTTGCCCCGCGCGAATGCCTGAAAGCGTTACAGGAGATGCGCAAGATTGGCGGCCCGGCCGTCTGGCAGCGCTACGGTTTTGTCGATGCATTCAACCCGACCACGGGCTGGGTCGCTTCGGATGTGATCGCGATCGATGTGGGTGTTACCCTGCTGATGGCTGAAAACATGCGGAGTGGTTTTGTTTGGAAGTATTTCATGCGCTCCCCAGAAGTCAGCCGCGGGATGAAGCTGGCCGGTTTCCACCAGGCCCAGCCGGCTTATCCTGCCAGTGCGCGCGTGGCGGCAGCGGGGTTCTAAGCTGAATACCCGCAGTCTCAGTCAAACATCGAACTACGCTTAAAACACCAAACAGCGAACGCCATCACTCCCGTCGCGAAGGCCGCAAGGATACCGAGCGTCGGTAGGATTTCCATAAAGGTATGTCCGGCCCACAAGATCGAGGTGAACCCTTCAACCGACCAATAAACAAGGGTGAGCTTGCTGAATTGTTGGATGAAGGCCGGCATCAGACTCACCGGGAACCAGGCGCCACCGACCGCGCACATCACGAGCACAAGCAGGTTGGCGAGGCCCATCGCCATTTCCGGGCTGGACGAGATCGCGGCGAGCAACATGCCGAACGCCGTGCAGGCCGCAGCGGCGACGACGATCAGTGCCAACAACGGCACCGCATAGGAAAAAAGTTCGATGCCGAATAGGACCTTACCCGCCAAAAAGAGGGCGCTCAACTGCAGGGTGCCGAGCGCGACACCAAAGAGAAACCGCGCCCAGAGAATATGCGAGAACCGGACCGGCGCGGAGAGCACCCGTTGAAAGATCCCCGAACGTTTTTCCTCAAAAAGCGACGTGGCCGAACCACTGAGCGCGAACATCAGAAACATGATCGCGTAACCACCCACCAGGCGCGAGGCCATCGGATTGGAAACTTTCTTGCCGACAAGTTGCTCGGTTTCTATCCGGGCCACGCGGGAGAAAATATCCGCGGGGCTGGAGCCAGGAGCGAGGGGCGTGGAGCCAGGGGCGGGGGATGCGGAGCTGGGAGCTTGGGTGAGCGAGCCGAAACCAAAGTCACCGGCAATCATGCGTTGATAGATTTTCTCCGCATCGCCGCCGTAGGTGGCGGCCACGGTGTCGGCCATCGTGCGATTAAACGTTTCGAAGCGCGCATCGCCGAGGTACCGCTTGGACTGATGTTGCAATGATTGGCCGAGCAACTGGGGCACGCGGGAGAAAATCGTCTTCTGCAGGATGCCATTAACTATCTGGGTTTCGACCTCGTTGCGCGGGTCGGAGAGGAATTTCAGATGGATGCCGAACCCATCCTTAGGAATCATGTCCGCGGGCAGGACGAGCGCGAAGCGATACCGGTTATTGTGGATCGCGGCGCGCACATCGGCCTCGGTCAACGGACGCTTGGTTCCGTCGGCATGATTGGTGGTGGTGATGACGCGAAACGTCTTTTCGAGCTTGAGCGCCTCCACCAAGTCGCTGGCGGCGGGTTCGGTGCTGAGGTTGACCACGGCCAGTCCGATGCCGCCCGGGCCTTTGTCGACGTTTTTGTAGAGACCGAAGACAAAACCGAACAAAGCGATCATCACCACCGGCACGAGGAAGGTGATGAGGACAGCCGCCTTGTTGCGCGCGAAAAGGAGCACGCTTTTTTTGAAGAGAACGAAAATGGGATGCATGGCGTGCGGGGATCAGTCACGGAGTTTGCGGCCGGTGAGGTGAAGAAAAACGGCCTCGAGCGTGGGGCGTTGGATTTCGAAGAGGCGCGTGGCGACGCCGGTCTTTTCGGCATCGGCAAAGAAGGTGGAAAGCGGATGTCCGGGCTGAGGGCGAAAGCGATGTGTGCCCTCGGCGGTGGAAAGCTGGCCATGCGAAGTCAGTTGGGCGGCAAACGTGGCGGTGGCGGGCGTTTCGGGGAAGACGATCTCGTCCTCGAAGGGCAGCTGGGTGAGCAGTTCGCTCAACGAACCAAGTGCCAAAATTTTGCCGTGATCGATCACGCCGATGCGCGAGCAAAGACGCTCGGCCTCCTCCATGTAATGCGTTGAGTAGATGATGGTGAGACCTTCGCGGTTCAAGCGTTCGAGGTAGTCGAAGATGGCGTTGCGCGACTGCGGATCGATGCCGACGGTGGGCTCGTCGCAGAGGAGAATTTTCGGGCGATGCAGCAGGGATGCGACGAGGTTGAGGCGGCGTTGCATGCCGCCGGAAAACGTTTTCACCGCAGAATGACGGCGGTCGGCGAGTTGCACGGATTCGAGCGCTTCGTCGATGCGGGCTTGAAGATCCTTTCCACGGATCCCGTAAAGCTGGCCGAAGAGGCGGAGATTTTGTTCAGCGGTGAGATCAGTGTAGAGCGCGATCGTTTGCGGCACGAGCCCGAGAACACGGCGGGCCGCAAGGTTGACCCGAGACAGCGGCGCACCGGCAAAGAGAACGTCACCGCTGTCGGGCGCGCGCAGACCGGCGGCAAGCGACATCAGGGTGGATTTGCCCGCGCCGTTCGGACCGAGCAGGCCGAAAAATTCACCCGGCGCGATGTCAAGCGAAACGTTGTCCAGAGCCGTAATCGAACCGTAGCGTTTGGTAACAGAGCGGAGGGCGAGCATGGGAGATGTGTCCAATAAAACAAATACACGCAGACAGATGAAGGGTTACAAAAACTTCAGACGATGTCAGAAGACGGATGCGTTGGCTTATGGTGATTTAAGAATGGCCTGGAGCGCGGCGGCGTGGGCCGCGAAAGCTTTGCGACCTGCGGCGGTGGCAGAGACAAAAGTTTTAGGGCGACGGGCAACGAAGGTTTTCTCCACCGCGATGTAGCCACTTTCTTCGAGGGTAAGTAAATGAGCGCCAAGATTGCCATCGGTGAGACCGAGCTTGGCTTTCATGAAGCTAAAATCGGCTTGCTCGCGAGGAGCCAGCTGGGTGAGCGCCGCCATGATCTGGAGGCGCGCGGGCTGATGAATGATAGTGTCTAGTTCGGGCATGGCTCAGGAAATTTCACGCCAACCATAGCGAACATAGAAACCCGTTCCGGCGAGAGATCCACCTCCGAAAATCGCGATCCACCACCAGAAAAAATCTTTGAAGCAAAAAAGCCCGACGAGAATCAAGGCTGAGACGGCAAGACCTAGCCACAACAGGTAGTAATCGAACCAGATCCCTGCGACAATATAGCAAAGCATCGAAACAAGGGCGACGTAGGCAAAGCCGGCTTTGGCATCGGCAGGGCCCTGCAAAATGAACGGCCAGATCGCGGCGAACCCAACGATGACCGCGATCAAACCGAGAAAGCGGCGGTCAAGTGGCGCCCGCAGCTGAGCACTTTGCATAAAGCCGATCAGAAACGAACCAGCCATACCCGCCACAGCCAGCCAGTTGCCAAGCCGAAGCCCAGCGTGGCCTTTGAATTCGGCCAGCAACGCCATGGCAGCCCAAATCACTCCCCAAAGCCAAAGATAACAATGACCGCGATGCGCACGCACAATCTGGCGCATGGCGGAGCGGGAGGCATCGATGGTGGCCAGAGCGCGAGCAGCTTCCTCAGATGAATATTCCATATACGCAGAGTACTCTGCATCACAGAGTGATTGTCAAGCCCTACCTTTTTCTCCCCTAAAGCGAGCCTCTGGAAATCGCACTTGGAAACTCTCAATCTTCGGCACCGCGGCCAGCAGTTGGACTTTTCTCAAAAGAGCGCGGCTAAGACGCCTTCCCACTTGCGCCGAAAACGGACCTGCACAGAGTTTGCCCCTCTATGAGTTACCAAGGCCTTGGCACCAAAGCTCTCCACGCCGGCCAGCAGCCGGATCCCACCACCGGCTCACGCGCCGTTCCGATCTACCAAACCACCAGCTATGTTTTCCGCGATACCGAGCACGCTGCGAATCTTTTCGCCCTGAAGGAACTCGGTTACATCTACACGCGGATCATGAATCCCACCACCGACGTTTTCGAGCAGCGGATGGCTGCGCTCGAGGGCGGCTCCGGCGCGCTCGCCCATGCATCGGGCCAGGCGGCAATCACCAACGCCATCATGAACGTCGCTGGCGCTGGCGACCATATCGTCTCCGTCTCCCAGCTCTACGGCGGCACGTATAACCTTTTCCACTACACGCTCCCCAAGATCGGCATCGAGGTGTCGTTCGTCGACGCTTCCGACCCCGACGCCTTCCGCCGGGCCGTTCGCCCCAACACGAAAGCCTTTTACGGTGAAGGCCTCGGCAATCCCGCGCTCAATATTTTCCCCTTTGAAGAGGTTGCGAAAATCGGTCGCGAAGTCGGCGTACCGGTGATCGTCGACAACACTTGCCTGACCCCGATGCTCAACCGCCCGTTCGAATGGGGCGTCAACGTCGTCGTTCACTCGACCACGAAGTACATCGGCGGCCACGGCACCTCGATCGGTGGCATGGTGGTCGATGGCGGCAATTTCGACTGGGGTTCCGGCAAGTTCCCGGGCTTCACCCAACCAGATGCAAGCTACCACGGCATTGTACATTGGGACGCGTTCAAGAAATTCCCGCCTGCCGGCGACGCCAACATCGCCTACATCATGAAAATGCGCCTGCAGCTTCTGCGCGACACCGGTGGCTGCATCAGCCCGTTCAACTCCTTCCTTTCGCTGCAGGGCGTGGAAACGTTGCACCTGCGCATGGAGCGCATCTGCCAGAATGCGATGAAAACCGCCGAACTGCTCGCTGCGCATCCAAACGTTGCGTGGGTCAACTACCCCGGCCTCAAGACCAGCCCGAACCACTCCGTGGCGAAAAAATACCTCAAAGGCGGCTTTGGCGGTTTACTCGGTTTCGGCGTCAAGGGTGGCTACGAAGCTGGCCGCAAGCTCATCGAAGGCCTCAAGCTCTTCAGCCACGTGGCCAACATCGGCGACGCCCGTTCGCTCGCCATCCATCCCGCCAGCACGACGCACAGCCAGCTCTCGCCCGACGAACAGGTTTCCACCGGCGTCTCGGCTGACTTTGTGCGCCTTTCGCTCGGCATCGAAGACTTCGCCGACATCCAGGCCGATCTCGAACAATCGCTGGCCAAGCTGTAAACGCCCCTCCGAGCGCCCCCACCTTCAAGGCGACGCACCTTTCGTGCGCCGCCTTTTTCTTTTCTAAATGCCAGCCCCGACGACCGATTAAGTGATAGGTTCACCCGTCGACCAACCTATTTCTTTATCAGAACTCGTTTCATGCCGAATAAGCATGCTTACAACCTTTCGCCCAATCCAATGCACCGCGGCCGCGCATACAAGTCCTCCACTCGTTTAACCGATGCGCCAACAGACGACTAACGTTGGCCAAAGAGCGCGCAGCAACCTACCATATTTGTCCGATAAGTTATGCTCACCTCACATGTCTCTACCATTTCCCAAACTCACCGCAGCTGAAGCGGCTTCCCTCATCAACCACGGAGAGGTGCTCGGCATCAACGCCTTCACCGCCGCCGGCGCGCCCAAAGCCATCGCCCGCGCCATCGCTGCTCGCGCCCGCGACGAACACGCCGCCGGTCGCCCCTTCAAAATCGGTATGATCACCGGTGCTTCCACCGGCCCGTCCCTCGATGGCGAACTCGCCAAAGCCGACGCCGTGTCCTTCCGCACGCCGTTCCAATCCGACCCGGACATGCGCCGCGCCATCAACGAGGGCAAAGTGCAGTTCTTCGACATGCATTTGTCCGCCCTCCAGCAGGCCATGCGCTACGGCCATCTCGGCAAGGTCAACTGGGCCATCGTCGAAGCCTGTGATGTCGGCCCCGACGGCTCCATCACCCTCACCTCCTCCGTCGGTGCCGCCCCCACGCAATGCCGCGTCGCAGATAAAATCCTCATCGAGCTCAGCGGCGCGCACCCGAAAGCCCTCCACGGCTTCCACGACATTTACGAACCAGCCGATCCACCCCACCGCCGCGAAATCCCGATCTACCGTCCTTCCGACCGCATCGGTTCGCCCGTCATCAAAGTCCCGCCGTCCAAGATCGCCGGCATCGTCGAGTCCAACATCGGCGACGAAATCAACGGCTTTCCACCTCCCGGCGCCGAAGCCCAGCGCATCGGTGAAAACGTCGCCAACTTCCTCGCGAGCGAAATCCGCCGAGGCACCCTGCCCGCCTCCTTCTTGCCGATTCAGTCTGGTGTCGGTGACACCGCCAACGCCGTCCTCGGTGCCATGGGCGCACACCCCGACATCCCATCCTTCGAGATGTATTCTGAAGTGCTGCAGGACTCCGTTTTCACGCTCATGCAAAATGGTAAGGTCCGGTTCGGCTCCAGCGTGGCCCTCACCGCCAGCGCCGCGATGCGCAAGCAGATCTACGACAACCTCGAGTTCTACCGTTCACGCGTTGTCCTCCGCCCGCAAGAAATCACCAACCACCCCGAAGTCATCCGCCGCCTCGGCGTCATCTCAATCAACACCGCGATCGAGGCCGACATCTTCGGCAACATCAACAGCACGCACGTCCTCGGCAAAGATCTGATGAACGGCATCGGTGGTTCGGGTGATTTCACCCGCAACGCGTTTCTCTCGATCTTCACCTGCCCGTCCACCGCCAAGAACGGCAAGATCAGCACGATCGTCCCGCTCGTCAGCCACATGGATCACAGCGAACACTCCGTCGGTGCCATCGTCACCGAGCACGGCGTGGCCGACCTCCGAGGCACCTCGCCGAATGAACGCGCCCGCAAGATCATCGAAAATTGTGCGGCCCCCGAGTTCCGCGAAGCGCTCCTGCGCTACTGCAACGCCACCACCAAAGGCCACACGCCGCAATCGCTGCGCAACGCCTTCGCCTTCCACCTGCGCTACATGGAAACCGGCGACATGCGCGGTGCTTCGTTCGACTAAACACCGAACGCGTCAAAAGCGGTAAAACAAACTGCGCGACACCTCAACCGTCGCCACAACTTCAAAGGCCGGGCCCAAACGCCCGGCCTTTTTTTTTGGTAGGGCGTGACCGCTGGGCGCGCCGTTCCGAAATTCCCGGTGCTCCTGCCTTGGCGTTCTTCGTGTAAAACTTCGTCGGCTTGAGGTGGAGGACTCGTTCCATCCTTGCGGGACGGCTTCAACGCCGACACCGTCCAACCCGTTGGCCCCGTGAGCCGAACCATTTGACCAAACCTGCTTCGCGTTAAAACCAACCTCGAATTAACCATGAGGCTCCTCACTCCAACGATCGCACTGGCATTCGTATCACTGGCTGCAACCGGCTGCGCTCTGTTCCTGCGCGATACGCCCACCCCAATCCCGACCCAATCAACAAGGGTTTCGCCCACCGAACGCGCCGCAACCCTCATCGTATTCCTCCCCGGACGCGGCGGCTCGATGGCCGATTTTGAAAAGGAAGGCTTCCTCACCATTTTGAAAGAAGCCGGCGTCAAAGCCGACACCATCGCCGTCGATTCGCACCTCGGCTACTATATCAAGCGCACCGTGATCGACCGCGTTTGGACCGACGTCTTGCAACCCGCCCGTCAACAGGGCTACCGCCGCATCGTGCTCGTCGGCGTTTCGCTCGGCGGCGTGGGCGCGCTGTTTTGCGAACGCGAACACCCCGGTACCGCCAACGCGCTCGTGCTGCTCGGACCCTATCTTGGCGATAAGAAAAAGGTCTTTGAAAAGATCGCCGCCGCCGGTGGGCCCGCCGCCTGGGCAACCGGTCGCGACCTGTACGCAGACAACGTCGAGGAACAAATCTGGACCTTTCTCGGCGCGAAATCCGCTTCCCTACCTCCCACCTGGCTCCTCTACGGGAAAGGCGATTCCCTCGCGCCCGGCCACCACCTGCTCGCCAACATGCTCCCCGCCGCGCGAGTGAAGAGCATCGACGGCGCGCACGACTGGCCCACCTGGCGGGCGTTGTGGCGTGACGTTTGTTTCAACTCCGATTTATTCCTCGTTGAGAAAATTCCCGCCGCCAACCACCTCCCAATCGGAAACATCAGATGAACATCCGGCCCGTTTACCTCTTCCTATTAATTTCGGTCCTGTCCGGCACGCTCCCGACGGCCCGCGCCGTCAGCTGGACTCCCGGCTGGTCCCTGCCCACCACGCCGAATACACCACCCGCGTCCGCCGAAACTCGCGCCAACGCCAAAAACCTGGGCGACGCCGTCGACTCCGCCGAATCAGCCCGCACCGCCATTCTGGCCTGGGAAACCATCACGGCCGCACAGCCCGGCGACACGGCCGCTTGGACCGAACTTGCCTGCCTGCGTTTACTTGAAGGCGCTGCCTACCGACAAAGTTCCTCCGCCCGCCTCGCCTGTTACATCGCAGCCTTGCAGGACTGCGAGCGCGCCATGGCCACCAACCCGGAATTCCTCCGCCGTGTGCAATCGGGCCAAACCGTCGCGCAAGCCTCCACCGCGCTCGGCCCGCGCGAAATGGTCGCGATGCATTTTTGGGCCACCGGCGTGTTCTATATTTTCCGCGACTGCCTCGGCTTCTTCGGGCGCGTTTACAACAGCAACCAGATGGACAACGCCAAGGCCATGCTCGTCCGCATGGACGCCGTCGACCCGACCTGGGAGGAGTCCACCAGCACTTTTTCCTGGGGCATCTACTATCTCGCCATGCCTTCCTCGCGCGGCGGCGACAAAGCAAAGGCGCGCGAATGCTTCGACCGTGCCGTTAAGCTAGGTGTTAACCGAACCATTCCACGCTGGGGCCGTGGCAAATATTTCTACGTAGCCATGGGTGAAACCGCAGCGTCGCAAGCCGACCTAGCGGCCGTAGCGGCACGCGAAATCGACGACCTCGGTGGCAGCCGCCCATGGAACCGCTACCTCAAAGCCGAAGCCACCCGCTTGCTCGCCAAGTAAGAAGGGGCCCGTCAGCGCGATAAATTTCCCCACTGACCGCGATAAGGCCCGCTCCTAGCGGTGTCCTGCCCTCCGGCTGCATGGACTCATGCCCGCGTCCCGCGTACACCGGAATCCATCCGGCTGGTTCGCTCGCGCTTTCACCACCTCGCCGACCAGCCGTTCAACCCTAGAACCCCGCATCCATGCCTTCCGAACAAGCCCCCACCTCTAACACTCGCGGCTGGATCGTCACCCTCGCCGGACTCGGCATCAACCTCGTGCTCGGCGCACTTTACGCCTGGGGCGTCATGGGCAAAGCGCTCGTCGTTCAATGGAAATGGTCCAAGGCCGACGCCGGCCTGCCCTTCGCCGTCTCCACCGCAGCGTTTGCCCTCATGATGATCTTTGCCGGCCGCGCTCAGGATAAACTCGGCCCGCGACGCGTCGCCATGGTCGGTGGCGTGCTGTTCGGTCTTGGCCTCGCCACCTCATCCCTCGCCACGACTCCGCTGCAAATGGCGCTCACCTTCGGCCTGCTCGGCGGCATCGGACTCGGCCTCGGCTACTCCGCCACCACACCGTCCGCGATCAAATGGTTCCCCCCTGCACGCAAAGGCCTCATCACCGGCCTCGTCGTTTCCGGCGTCGGCCTCGCCGCCGTTTACATGGGCCCGCTCACCCACTCGCTCATCGCCACCTACGGCATCGAGAAAACCTTTCTCATCCTCGGCGTCGGCGCGACCGTCGTCATCTGCCTGCTCTCCCAGTTGCTCAATAATCCACCCGCCGGCTTCAAACCGTCCGGCACCGTACCTGCCGCCGGAGCCAAATCCGCCGTCGTCGCCCGTCACGAATACGACTGGGCCGACATGTTGAAAACCCCACAGTTTTACCTGCTCTGGTGCATCTACGTTCTCGCCGCCGCCGCCGGCCTCATGCTCATCTCCAACGTGGCGATCATCGCCAAAGAACAGGCTGCCTGGGAGGCCGGCTTTGTCGCTGTGATGACCCTCGCCGCCTTCAACACCCTCGGACGCGTCGTCAGCGGATTCGTCTCCGACCGTATCGGCCGAACGAATACCATGGTCCTCGCCTTCGTCCTCCAGGCGGTGAATATTTTTATCTTCGCCCACTACAACACCCCGGCGCTCCTCATCCTCGGCACTGCGTTTATCGGCTTCTGTTACGGCACGATCTTCACCCTCATGCCCGCTGCGACCGCCGATTTCTACGGCGTGAAAAACCTCGGCGTTAACTACGGCTTCGTCTTCACCGGCTTCGGTATTGCTGGCGTGCTCGGCTCCCGCTACGGCGGCATGATTCGCGATCTCTTCGGCTCCTACAACCTCGCCTACAAAATCTGCGCCGCCATGCTTCTCGTCGCCGCCGCCCTCGCCTACTGCACGCGCGCCCCGGCCAAAGAAACAGCCAAACCGGTCGCCTGAGCCACGAACACCAAAGTAGCGGGAGCTTCCAGCTCCCGTTCCCACTCCCGGGAGCAAGATGCTCCCACTACTGAGAAATCCAACCCTGAACGGCACCACAAAGTAGCGGGAGCTTCCAGCTCCCCCGACGCTCCACCCATGCTTTGGGAATACTTCAACCCCCTATCCGAAATCGAAATCCGCACCGGCGGAAATCTTCCGCACTGGGAGCAAGGCTCCGTCTGGTACTTCGTCACCTTCCGACTCGCCGATTTGCTGCCCTGCGCCGTCGTCGAAGAAATCCAGCAGCAACGCGCACAGTGGCGGCGAACCCACGCCCTAAAAAATCTCTCCCCCGACGAGCTTGCTGAATATCATCAGCTCTTTTCCGAACGCTACGAACGACTCCTCCACGCGGGCAGCGGTTCCTGCATCCTGCGCGATCCGCACCATGCGGAAATCGTCCGCGACGCCCTGCGTTTTTTCCACGGCCAGCGCTATCAATTGGATGAGCATGTGGTCATGCCCAATCACGTTCACGTTCTAATGAAGCCGCTTGCCGGTCACGGGCTCGCCGAAATCCTACATTCCTGGAAATCCTACACCGCAAAACAGCTAAACCGACGCCTAGGGCTAACCGGACAGCTCTGGCAGCACGAATCCTACGACCACATCGTACGCAGCGAGCCCGCAATGCACGCCATCCGCCGCTACATCCGCGAAAACCCAACCAAGTAACGCCAAAGTAGCGGGAATCTGGCCAAAGTAGCGGGAGCTTCCAGCTCCCGTCTCTGGAGTTTGGCCAATAGCAGATGGTTTTAGGCGGCGGCGTGCTCGACGGCATGAGCGAGACTGAACGCGCCGTGCCAGTCGGCCAGCAGTTCAGGCCGGGCGGCGAGTTGACTGCGCAATGCGGTCACCAAGTCGAGGCAGGAAGGCCGGCCGGCTTGCCCGCGCCACCGAGGCAGCGCGGGCAAATCCGAGTTGCGTCGCCCTCCATAAGCCTTGATGCCGGCGAGCAGCAGCAACGCATAGGCAGCAACCGCAAAGGCCGGTTGCCGGGTCACCGAGCGATCGTTCCACACCTGTGCCTGCCCCACGCCGATCACGCTTTTCTCATCACGATGGGCCACCTCGATCTGCCAGCGGTCCAGATAAGCCTGGATGAGAACCTCTGCCGACGTGGTCAGGTCGGTCGTCAACAAGTATCCAGGCTCTCGATACATGAGCCTGCCCTGTGCTGATCGACGGTAAGCCTGAGGAGCGAGCACGAT
>JANNHA010000128.1:0-6454 GCA_031404135.1 Verrucomicrobiota bacterium
GTGAAGCAGACGTTCAGCAACCATTCGGCAGGGGTGATGGTTTTGCCTTCGGGGGTGACGACACGCTGACGGCCCTGGGTGGTGAGCAGGGTGGTGCGGGCGACGGTATCCAGGGGTTTGATACGGCCGTTGACGAGCACGGGCAGGCGGCTGAAGCCGTCGAGGTCGAAGTCGCTTTTCGCCTTGCGCGGGACAAGTGTGCTGGCGACGAAAGCTGCGGCGAGAAGGAGAACGATGAGAGGGAGAAAACGTTTCATGGCTGGGTTAGCTCGAGGTTTTGGTAGCCGTGCGTTTACTGATGAAGCCGGCGAGGCTGATGCCGAACTGGATAAAAAGGCCAAAACTCATGAGGATGCAGGCGATGTAGGGGAGGAGCCAGCTGGGGTTGCGCACGACTTGGAGGATGGTGGTGCGGTCGTTGTTTTCGAAGCCGGCTTGATAGAACGTGAGTCCATCGAAGCGTAGCGGGTTGTTCATGTAGATTTTGACCTCGCGGTCGGTCTGGCCGTCGGCGGTTTTCAGGCGGACGCGGCTGGAAAAGTTTTTGGGGATTTCGGTGCCGGCATAGCGGTCGTGGTTGAACTTAAGCAGCGTGAGCGAAAAGGGCTTGTAGTAACGCTCAGAGCGGAAAACGAGCGACCAGGTTTTGCCTTCGTGGGCGAAGGTTTGTGGGCCGGCCAGCATCGTTGAAACGAGCCAGGTGCCGAGCGTCCCGTCGGTGCCGATCAACTCGATAGCGGCAGCGGGCGTATTGGCTTCGTTTGGCCGGTAGGTCATGGGTCGGGGGGTGACGGCGATGTCGGTGCCCAGGCCGTTCGTGGCCAATGCGGGTGAGGGGTTTTGGACCTGGTTGCGCATCCGAATTTCCGCATTGGGATAATAGGTGCGGGTGACAACGCGGAAGGGCAGCTTGGGGTGCTGGATCGGTGCGGCGCGCTTCAGGAGTTTTTCAGGGATGGCGATGACGTCGTCCGTTTTGGAATCGGTCGTGTCGATGATGGCGAGTTCGTTCAGGAGCGGACTTTCAGAGTAGTTACTCGTCTGGCCTTCATCGAGGCGCATGTGGAAATCTTCCTGCCAGAGACCGCTCAGGAGTTCGCCTACGAGGAGAAAAATGAGGCCGAAGTGGGTGAGGAAGATGCCGGATTTTTTCCAGCCGAGCTTGAAGCGGTAGGCGTGAGCGGCGATCAGGTTGATGAACAGCAAGCCGCCGATCAGATAGCCACCGGGAAAGATCGGAAAGGCGAGGCCGCCACCGGGTGCTTGCCAGTAGACGAAGAAGGCGCGGAAATATTTTTCCTGCACCGCCCAGATGCCGAGTTCGACCTGTGCGAGGGTCGCCACGAAGACGAGCACCAGCGACAGGAAGAGCAGCACCACGGTGAGCTGGATCGAGACAAAGAAGCTGACGAGGGTTTTCCAGGTATCGCGCATGGCTCAGCGGGTTTTGACGGTTTTAAGGAAATCGAAGAAGGCAGGCTTTTGCGCCGCGACGTGGGCGTCAGGGCCGTTCAGTTTAAAGAACCAGGCTTCATCGCCAAGGTAGAGGATGCCGCCGAGAACGCGGGTCGCGTTGTTGGCGGAGTCGATCACGGTGATCTTGAGATCGCCGTTGGTGATAGTGGTGGTCTGCGAGGAGAGATCGGTGGCGGCGAGTGGTGCGAGTCCGATCTGGCGGCGCCAGCGGTTGATGTTTTCGAGCAGGGGGTTGGTTGCGGCGGAAAGCATCGTGATCGAGAGGTCGGCTTCGGTGCCATCGGCGTTGCGGATGGCGAAGCTGCCTTTGCGCATGGAGCCGAGTGGCTTGGGCGTCCAGTCGGCTGGGGCGGTCCAGGTCAGGCCGTTTTCGGAGGCGGGTGGCGGGGGGACGGCTGCCGACTGCATGTCCAAGGGAGGCATGAGTGGCATGGCGGCCGGTTCGGCGCTGGCTGACGGGGCGGGGGTAGGGGCTGCGGCGAGGGGCGCGGAGAACGTGACGGAGCGCAGGAAGGTGATGAGGGCTTCGCGTTGCGCGCCGACGGTTTCGGCGTCACCGTTCATCTTGAAGAACCAGGTGCGTTCAGCCTGTTTTAGCCAGGCGCCGAGGATGCGGGCTTTGTGTTTACCGTCGAGCAGTGGTTCGGTGCTGGTGAGGTCGACGAGTTGAAATTTACCGGCGGGCAGATCGAACGAGGTGATTGCGGCGGGGAGTTCTGCCTCGGTGATGGGTGGAAGTTGGATCTGACCGCGCCAGCGGTTGACGTTGGCAAAATCGCCGCCGACATCGCCGGGAAAAGTGGTGACGGCGAGTTCGGTTTTTACGCCATTGGTTTCGCCGACGAGGAAGCTACCGACGCGCATCGATTTGCCTTTTTGTTCCTGCCAGGCGTCGGGTTTTTGCCAGTGAATCGCGGGTGGTGCGCTGGCGGCGGTGGGTGCGGTCATGCCGGCCGGTGGTTTTGCGATGGGCTCTTTGGCGATTTGGTAATTGCGGATCTTGGGATCGCGGCAGCTTGAGAAAAGCACGAGGCCAACGAACGGCAGGACGAACAGGGTGCGGGTAGGCATGAAGTCGAAAAGGGTTTCAGGCACGGGATGAAACTCAACGTTAACAATAGCGGAGCGCGCAAGCAAATGCACCGATTAGCAAATTTCGCGGCTAATGGGTTGGCGTATCAGCTCGTTTTCTTGGCCGTACGGCGGCTGCGTTTGAGGTGCGACGATGCAGCAGCGACATCGAGAAATGCGGCCAGCGCCGGATCGGGTTCTGGTGTTTGGCGCCAGCCTAGAACGAGGCGGCTCTCGGGTGCGTGACCTTGCAGGGCGCGAAAGTTGACGTCGGGCGGCAACTGTTTCGCTTCGGAGGGCGTGATAAAGGTGACGCCCAGTCCGGCGCGCACGAGGCCGATGCCGTTGGCGCGCGGCCAGACTTCTTCGGCGATGTGCGGTGTGACGCCGGCGCGTGAAAATGCGGCGAGAATGCGGTCGTAGAAACCGGTGTTGAGCGAGCGCGGGAAAAGTACGAAGGGCGTAGCGGCGAGGTCGCGAAGTTTTAGGTTGGCTTTGTCGGCGAGCGGATGTTCGGCAGGCAGGAGCACGCCGTTGCGCTCACGCAACAGCTCGTGGGTGCGCAGGCCGGGAGTCGGCGCGTCGGGGTGAAAAAATCCGCAGGCGATTTCGCCGCCTTGTAACGCGACGAGCTGCGCAGAGGTCGGCGATTCGTTCAACTCGATGCGGATTCCGGGGTGCTTGCGGTTAAATTCGCGCAAGATTCCAGGCAGCACGGTGGCCATGGCGAGCCCGGTGAAAGCGATGCGCACGTGGCCGGTTTGACCTTCGGCGGTTGCGCGGATTTGCGCGGGAATGGCGGCCAGCGTGCGCAAGACGGGCTCGAGCCGTTCGTGCAGAATCTTGCCCGCTGGTGTGAGTTCGACCCGGCGGCGCGAACGCGTGAAGAGCGGCGTGCCGAGGGCATTTTCCAGCTGCGCGATTTGCCGACTCAACGCCGGTTGCGCGATCGCCAGTACGTCAGCGGCCTTGCGAAAATGGAGCTGGCGGGCGACCTCGCGGAAGTAAACGAGGTGACGAAGTTCAAACGGAAACTGATACTCGCGAGGCATCACAGGAAGCGAAACAAGTATTTCCAGGTATGGCAAGTTTGTGTTAGAGTCGGCGTGTTCTTGTTAGATCAACGTTTCGCGGCGGGCCCAGCGGTCCCGCCCTACCAAGTCTCAAATTATCTTTCACCATGGCAAAATCACTCATCCAAAAAGTCTGGGACGCTCACACCGTCCGTCAGCTGGCCAACGGCCAGACGCAACTCCTGATCGGCACGCATCTCATTCACGAGGTGACGAGTCCGCAGGCGTTTGGCATGTTGCGCGATCTCAAGCTGCCGGTCGCGATGCCGCACCGCACCTTCGCGACGGTCGACCACATTGTCCCAACGGATCAGTTCGCCGAGCCGTATAGCGATCCGCTCGCGCAGGCGATGATGGATGCGCTCCGCAAGAACTGCGCGGAGTTCGGTATAACCTTTTTCGACCGCCAATCGGGCAAGCAGGGCGTGGTTCACATCGTCGGACCGGAGCAGGGCATCACCCAGCCGGGCACGACGATCGCGTGCGGCGACTCGCACACCTCGACGCACGGCGCGTTTGGTGCCGTGGCGTTTGGTATCGGCACGACGCAAATCCGCGATGTGCTGGCGACGCAGACGATGGCGCTTGGCGAGTTGAAAGTTCGCCGTATCGAGGTCAACGGCAAGCTCCACCCTGGCGTTTACGCCAAGGACGTCATCCTTCACATCATCCGCCTGCTCGGCGCGAACGGCGGCATCGGTTACGCCTATGAATACGCCGGCGATGTGTTCGACCGCATGTCCATGGAAGAGCGCATGACCGTCTGCAACATGTCCATCGAAGGCGGCGCCCGCTGCGGCTACGTCAACCCGGATGCCAAGACCGTCGCCTATCTGAGCGGTCGTCCCTACGTGGACATGACCGACTTCAGTGCCACCGCCGCCCGCTGGCTTTCCTTCGCTTCTGATGCCGACGCGCATTTCGACGACATCGTTAAAATCAACGCCGCCGATATCCCGCCGACCGTCACCTGGGGCATCTCCCCGGACCAAGGCATCTCCATCTCCGAAAATATCCCCGATCCCGCCACGGCCAAGACGCCGTTGGAAAAGGCATCCATCGAGGAGGCGCTCGCCTACATGAAGCTCGACGCCGGCACCCCGATCAAGGGCGTGAAAATCGATGTCGCCTTCATCGGCTCCTGCACCAACGGCCGGATCTCCGACTTCCGCGAGGTCGCAAAATACATCCAAGGCCACAAGGTCGCCCCAGGTGTGCAGGCCATCGTCGTCCCCGGCTCGCAGATCGTCGCCATCCAGTGCGAACAGGAAGGCTTGCCGGAAATCTTCCGCGCCGCCGGATTCGAATGGCGCGGCGCAGGCTGCTCGATGTGCCTCGCGATGAATCCCGACAAACTCGTCGGCGACCAACTCTGCGCGTCATCATCCAACCGCAACTTCAAAGGCCGCCAGGGCTCTTCCACCGGTCGTACCATCCTAATGTCGCCCGTCATGGTGGCCGCCGCCGCCATCCAAGGCTCCATCGCCGATGCGCGCGAGGTTTTCAGTCTGGAACCCGCCGCCGCCGTCGCGTAATTCGCCCGAGTTATGAGCAGCTCCGCGAAAAAAATTGCCAGTCACCGCCGCCGAGTATCTCGAAGGAGAGCGCTCGTCGGAGGTCCGGCATGAATTCGTGGACGGGCGGATCTATGCGATGTCCGGAGCGAGTCTCAGGCACAATGAAATTTGCGGCGATGTGTATGCTTTCCTGAAGAATCATCTGCGCGGCGGACCGTGCCGTGTTTTCATTGAGGCGGTGAAAGTGGAACTCGCCGACGACCTAACGGAGTCCTACTACTATCCGGATGTCTTCGTCACCTGCGAGCCCGCGGATGACGATTCCCATGTCGTCCGCCAGCCCAAACTCATCATCGAAGTTCTCTCACCCAGCACCTCGCGCAACGACCGCGGTGAAAAGCTCGCAAACTACAAGCGGATTCCTAGCGTCGAGGAAATCGTTTACATCGAGCAGGACTGGCCTGAAATCTTCATCGTCCGCCGCTCGGACCGCTGGAAAAGACACCACTACACGATGCTCGATTCCCTCGTACATCTCGAATCCATCGACCTCACTGTCACCGTCTCCGCGTTCTATCAAACCGCCACCTTCCCTGACGGCGTGGAACGTCCTTGGTATCTCAGATACCGCGAAGACGGCTGAAATTCTCAAATCTCAAATTTCAAATCCCACATTTCAAATTCCCATGGCACTCGACCCCGTCCCCACCGTCACCGGCCGCGCAGTCTTCATCCCCGGCGCGGATATCGACACCGACCGCATCATCCCGGCGCGTTTCATGAAATGCGTCACCTTCGACGGACTCGGAGAGTTCGCCTTTTACGACGTCCGCTTCGACGAGCACGGGAATAAGACCCAGCACCCGCTCAACGATCCGCGCTTCGCAGGAGCTTCCATCCTCGTCGCCGGTGTGAACTTCGGCTGCGGCTCGTCCCGCGAGCACGCGCCGCAATCGCTCCGCAAATACGGCTTCAACGGTGTCATCGCCGAGTCCTTCGCCGAGATTTTCTATGGCAACTCCACCACGCTGGCCATGCCCTGCGTGATGGCCAGCCCGGCCGATATCGTCGCGATCCGCGATGCCGTGGAAGCCGATCCGGAGACGGAAGTTACCATCGACGTGCAAGCCCTCAAGGTCCGCACCTCAAGTGGTCTCGACATCCCGGTGACCATGCCCGACTCCGCCCGCGAAGCCTTGCTCTCCGGCCGCTGGGATCCAATTCAGGAGTTGCTCGACAACGAGGCTGCCATCGAAGCGAAAGCGGCTGAGTTGCATTACGTCTAACAAATCTCGCAGGTCGCGCATGACTGCTCCG
>JANNHA010000129.1:0-19684 GCA_031404135.1 Verrucomicrobiota bacterium
TGGCAGTCACGCTCCGCCACCACGACGACCACCACCCATGAGATGGAGCAAATATGTCGCTCCACCTTGGCGCATTTGGATGACTGGTTTGCTGGTCAACAGATGAATCTGCAGGGCTGGGCCGGCTTGAAGATTGTTCAGACAGCTTTGCAGGATTCGTTCGTCGGCAGGTCAGCTCGCGCAGCCGCCAGCGGCGAACTGGCTGCCATCATCGGTCGTTACGACAGTTTCGAGCAGTTGCATCTGCTGGATCGCAACGGTCTGGCGGTGGCCTCCTCCGCACCCGGCGATGTCGATCAATTGAAACTGGCGGATGTCGGTGCCTTCAAAACCGCGCTGCAAGGCAAGATCGCGCAGGCCGAGGCCGTACTCAGCAAAACCTCTGGCAAGCCGGTCGTCATGATCGCTATTCCCATCAAGAACGGCGACGCCGTGACGGGTGTGCTAGCGGGCTTTATCAATATCGATAAGTACGCCCAGCGGTTTATTTTGCCGGTCAAAGTACAGGCCTCGGGATATCTCTATGTGTTCGACCGACGCGGCCTCCTGCTCGTCCACCCCAACCCGGCGCATGTCCTAAAACTCAACCTAAACCAATTTGACTGGGGCAAGCAACTGCTGGGTAAATCTGCGGGAATATTTGAAAATACTTTTGAAGACGTGAAAAACCTCACGGCCTTTGCCTCCAGTCCGCAACTGGGATTGGGCGTGTGCGCCACCTTGCCTCAGTCAGAAATGCTCTCGACGATCCGCCGCGCTGCCTGGATCAATCTGACCATCGGTGGCCTCGTGCTTCTCGCCACCATTGCCGTCATCATGCTGGTGGTGCGTTCGCTGACCAACACGATGGCACGGGGCGTCCTGCAATTGAACGAAGCCTCGGCCTTGATCAATTCCACCACCTCCATCATCACCAGTGCCAGCCAGTCGCTGGCCGAAGGTGCGAGCGAACAAGCTGCTTCCCTCGAAGAAACCAGTGCTTCGATGGAAGAAATGTTCAGCATGACTCAGCGCAACGCTCAAACGGCCGGTCAGGTGAAAGAATTGGGCAGCCAGGCCCGCCAAGCAGGGGACATCGGGGTGCATGACATGCAGGAGATGACCACCGCCATGGACGCCATCAAGGCCTCCAGCGCTGATATCGCCAAGATCATCAAGACGATCGATGAAATCGCTTTCCAGACCAACATCTTGGCCCTCAATGCGGCGGTCGAGGCGGCACGCGCCGGCGCGGCAGGCATGGGCTTTGCCGTAGTGGCGGAGGAGGTGCGTAATCTCGCCCAACGCAGCGCGTTGGCGGCACGGGAAACCGCCGAAAAAATCGAGGACGCCGTGAAGAAGAGCGCGCACGGCGCGAACATCAGTGCCAAGGTGGCCACGAGCTTGGAAGAAATCGTTGGCAAGGCCCGACAGGTTGACCAGTTGGCCGGCGAAGTGGCGACCGCTTCCCAAGAGCAGAGCCAAGGCATTTCGCAGGTCAACACGGCCATCACGCAAATGGATAAAGTGACTCAGAGCACCGCCGCCAGTGCGGAAGAGAGCGCCAGTGCCGCCCAGGAATTGGCGGCCCAGTCGGTGGCTTTGAAGAATGCCGTGGCGGACTTACAGTACTTGATGGATGGCAAAAAGGCCGAGCGCGAGCCTGTGTCGGAATCCAATAATGCCCGGCCGATTTCACGCCCAGCGCAGTCTTCCTCCGCCCCGTCCCGAGCCAGAACGGCAGTGCCCACCACGCATTGAGGCGGTTCCCGGGTACCCACTTGCGATTTGACAAAATCGCGCAAGCGGCGGCCATTGGCGGTCCATGTCGTCGAATCCTTTTCTCGATTCTGCTTTCGAAATCCACGGGTCCCGGCTCACACCCGAACTAATTGTACCGGCAATCGACAAGGCTCTGGTCGATGCGCAAGCCGCGGTTAATGCCGTGGCCTCGCGGGCGCTGAAGTGTTACAAGGCACTGACCACAATTGTTTAAACCTGACCGTTATATTGGTCCCCTTGTATAGTAATCGTTTCGTCGCAACAGACGGTCTTGGTTTGCTGTAGAGGACGCTGCGTTTCCCCTGCGCGATCCCCCGCCGTCCCCAACTTGTCCTCACGTCCTATTTATAATTCAGGATGTGGACACGAATGAATTACCTTTTGCATTGCCTTTATATAAACCTTTGCCGTCTCTGCTCGCCTCGCCATCGCCGACGATTTGCGCTCAGTCGTATCCCAAAGTTGCCGGAAAGCCGACAACTCAACGGGCCAGAAATCGAACCAAAACCAATGGATTCTTTATCCTCATGAAACAGCCCCCCCTGATAAGATATATGAAAACAAATCGTCACTTAATCGGTGCGTTGCTGTGCGGCCTGTCCGCGTCAGCCTTCGCTGCCCTCACTCCCTCGCTCGGGGCAGCTCCTGCCGGGCCGGAGAAATCAACCGCCGCAGTTGCAAGTTCCACGGACCTGCTGGACGCCACACTCTCGCAATGGGAGGTCTTCATGGGCGTTCCCCATTCCTCTGTCAAAGGCCTCCCAGAAGGAACCTATCAATCCAATGACGTTACTCTGGGCACGCCCCTCGGCCTCAACAATGACCCCAAGAAAGTATTCACGACGCTCACCGAAGAAGGTGTGACTGTTCTCCATATTAGCGGCGAGATCTTCGGAGGGCTGTCGACCAAAAAGGAATACTCGAACTATCATTTGGAGGTCGATTTCAAGTGGGGGGAACGCAAATGGGAACCGAGGACAAAGGCCAAACGCGACAGCGGCATCCTCTACCATTGCCAGGGCGAACATGGCGCCTTCTGGAAAGTCTGGAAGCGCTGCCTCGAGTACCAGGTGCAGGAAACCGATTTGGGCGACCTCCACGAACTCGCCGGCCCCCAAGCCAAATCGCGCTTTCGCATACTCAGCGAAAAAGAATTCATCTTCGACCCCCAGTCACCCTTACCGTGGTCACACTGGAAGGGCCATCTCTCAGCCTCTGCTGAACCTGACAAGCCCCATGGTGAGTGGAACCACCTGGAAGTTTATGTGCTCGGCGATTCCGCCATCCATGTGGCCAATGGCATCGTCGTTCTCTCGCTCATCGACGCGATCGACCAGGACGGAACCCCGCTGAAATCCGGCCAGATTCAGCTCCAGTCCGAGGCAGCCGAATGCTACTATAAGAATATCCGCATCACCCCCATCACGGCTTTCCCGAAGGATCTCGCCGAGAAGGGCGGTCTCACAGTGGACGGCAGCGCCATAAAGAAATCGCCCTGACCAACCCCACCAAAACCGCCAAAAATAACCCGGTCTCTTATCCCCCCTTGCAAAGTAAACGGCACGAGCGCCTGTAATCATATAGCGCTCGTGCTCTACTTCGATAAACTGGCGGAAGCTGAGCAACGCTGTTCGGCAAAAGATAATATAATCCATGCAAGACCGGCCTGGGATATTTGAGCGCACAAACTTCCTAAAAAATCATGCCAAGACCCGTCACTCTTTTCACCGGCCAATGGGCCGATCTTAAACTTGCCGAACTAGCGCCCCGAGTAAAAGCCATGGGATATGATGGCGTGGAACTGGCGTGTTGGGGCGATCACTTCGAAGTGGCGCGAGCCAGCGATAGCAAATATCTAAAGTCGAAATGGGAGTTGCTGGGCGATCATGGCCTGACGTGTTATGCTATTTCCAGCCACCTCGTCGGGCAGGCCGTGTGCGACAACATCGACGAACGGCATCGCGCGATCCTGGCTCCCGAGATATGGGGCGACGGCGATCCCGAGGGCGTTCGCAAACGCGCCGCCAAGGAGATGATCGCTACCGGCAAGGCCGCTCGCCGTTTCTTTGATTTGAAACCGGGCCGCAAATCGGGCGACGACTTTCCTGCGGTGGTCAACGGGTTCACGGGATCGAGCGTGTGGCATGCTTTATACGCTTTTCCGCCGACCTCACAGGCGTACATTGAAAAGGGCTTCCAGGACTTCGCGCGGCGGTGGATTCCCATCCTCGATGCTTTCGATAAAGTGGACGTGAATTTCGCGCTCGAGGTGCACCCCACCGAGATCGCCTTCGATCTTGCCAGTGCCAAACGCGCCTTGCAGGCCGTGGGCGGTCACAAGCGGTTCGGTTTCAATTACGATCCTTCGCATCTTGGTTATCAAGGGGTCGATTACGTCCGGTTCCTGCGCGAGTTCGCTGAACGCATTTATCACGTTCACATGAAGGATGCGTGGTGGGGGCACGGCGATGGGACCGTCGGCGTGTTCGGAGGTCATACCGATTTTGGCGATGCGCGGCGTTATTGGGATTTCCGTTCCCTCGGCCACGGAGACATCAACTTTGAGGAGATCATCGTCGCCCTCAATGACATCAGATATAGAGGCCCGCTCAGCGTGGAGTGGGAGGACATCCGCATGGATCGCGTACATGGGGCAACTGAGGCGGCGGCTTTCACCCGGCGGGTTGATTTTCCTTCCAGCGCGATCGCTTTCGATGCCGCTTTCGACAAGAGCAAACAATAAACCGGAGCTATATTATGAATCGTAAACTTCGTATGGGGATGATCGGCGGTGGTCGCGGCGCTTTTATCGGCGCGGTACACAGGGCGGCCGCCATTATGGATGGCAAGGTCGATTTGGTCGCTGGCTGTTTTTCCTCGGACCCGGAAAAGTCGCGCCTGAGTGGACAGGATCTCTTTTTGAACCCGCAGCGCGTGTATCGGAGCTATCAGGAAATGATCGTCGGGGAATCTGCCCTGCCGGCCACTGAGCGCATCGATTTCGTGGCTATCGTCACCCCGAACAGCACCCACGTTCCCGTCGCCTCGGCCTTTCTTAAAGCGGGATTCAACGTGGTGTGCGACAAGCCCCTCGCGCTATCGCTGTCCGAAGCCAAGAAGCTCCGCAGTGTGGTCCAAAAGAGTGGAAAAGTTTTCGCGCTCACCCACAATTACACGGGCTATCCCATGGTGAAGCAGGCGCGCTATATGGTGGCCAAGGGAGAACTCGGGCGCCTGCTCAAGGTGGTCGTCGAATATCCGCAGGGCTGGTGTATCCCGTTCTTAAATAGCGAAGGGAAAGGCGGGATTGCACTCTGGCGCCAAAATCCGGCGATCACGGGTGCCGCCAACTGTATGGGCGACATCGGTACGCATGCGCATAACTTGGTCCGCTATATCACGGGTTTAGAAGTCACTGAACTCTGTGCGGACCTGAGCTCATTTATTCCCGGCCACCCGCTCGACGATGACGGCAACTGTTTGGTTCGGTACACAGGCGGGGCCAAAGGTGTCCTCTTCGCATCGCAGATTGCCAATGGCGATGAGAACGCCTTGAGCATCCGCGTCTACGGATCAAAGGCAGGTCTGGAGTGGCACCAAGAGCAGCCCAACGAATTGATTATAAAAGCCCACAATCAACCCCGGAGCATTTTGCGTCGGGGCAATGGTTATTTGTGTGATCAGGCCCGCAAGCACAGCCGTATTCCCTTTGGGCACCCAGAGGCATTCATCGAAGCATTCGCCAATATTTACGTGGAGGCCGGTGAAGCGATTTGGGATGAGATCAACGGCCAGTATCCGCGCAAAGGCGGCTACGATTTCCCTGGGGTCGATGATGGCGTGGCCGGAAATGCGTTCATCGAAACTGCGGTCAAATCCGCAAAATCAGGGGCGAAGTGGGCCAAGTTCCCTAAAGTATGAGCCGTTTCCCCCCCCCCAAAAAAATCCCACTCTCGGTGAAGCCCGTCTTCATTAAACGGCGGGCAGACAAACCAGATTAACATAAACGCCCCGCCACCGCCAAATTTACCACCTTCAACCCCAAATTATTCCCATGTCATTCCTCTCTCTCGCTCTCAAATCCGTCGCCTTCGCCTTCCTCGCCGCCACCACGGCCTTTGCTGCTGCGCCTCTGACCAAGATCATGCTCCTCACCGGCCAATCCAGCAAATACCACGACTGGACTCGGTGCGCGCCCCTCGTGAAAACCTACCTCGATCAGGCCGGTCTCTTCGCGGTCGATGTCGTCACCACGCCGCCCATGGGCGCCGACATGTCGGGCTTCAGCCCCAAATTCGCCGACTACGCCGTCGTCGTCATCGTTTATGAAGGCGATGAGTGGCCCGCCGCGACGAAGGCCTCGTTTGTCGAGTACATGAAGAACGGCGGCGGTCTCGTCACGGTGCATGACGCCGACAACGCTTTTCCCAATTGGAAAGAGTGGAACGACATGATCGCAGTCGGAGGCTGGGGCTTTAAGGCCGATGGCAACATCGGCGCGCGCACCGAGACGGCGGGCCCGATGATCCGTTGGCGCGACGGCAAGATGGTGCTCGACAACACCACGCCCGGCACCACCACCCACCCCGTGCGGCACGATTTCCTTATCACGACCCGCACGCCGGAGCATCCCGTGATGAAGGGGCTGCCCGCCGTATGGATGCATGCGAGCGATGAGATTTACAGCCGGCTGCGCGGCCCGGCGCAGAACGTCACCGTGCTCGCGACCGCACTCGCCGACAAAGAGAAATACCCAACCGCCACCGGCGAAAACGAACCGATGCTCATGACGATCTCCTACGGCAAAGGCCGCGTTTTCCACAGCACGCTCGGCCATGTGAACGCGCAGGAGCAGCCTCCCTTTAAAGCCATCTCCTGCACCGGCTTCATCGTGACGCTGCAACGCGGCACCGAGTGGGCCGCGACGGGCAAGGTCACCCAGCCCATCCCCGCCGATTTCCCTACGGCGGAGAAGCCATCGCTCCGCACGAAGTAATTTTACTCAGGTAAACAGACGGTCGCCCGCTGCGGTCCCGGTAGTGCCGCCACGCACGGCTCAAATCCTCCTTTCAGTCCCGAACCATCGCCTATGCTAAACGAGGCGCTATCTTGTTGCGAATTGATCGTCGTAGCGCCGAGGGCTGGATCGTGGCGTGTGGGATTGCGGCGGGAGGTCGCACTTGCGATTTGACAAAATCGCGCAACCGGCGGCCATTGGCGGTCCATGTCGTCGAACCCTTTTCTCGATTCTGCTTTCGAAATCCACTGGTCCCGGCTCACACCCGAACTAATCGTACCGGCAATCGACAAGGCTCTGGTCGACGCGCAAGCCGCGATCAATGCCGTGGCCTCGCGGGCGCTGAAGTCGGTCAATTACGACAACACGTTTCTGGCGCTCGAACGCGCCACCGAGCCACTCGGGCTCGCCTGGAGCAAAGTCACGCATCTGCAATCGGTCGCCGACTCGCCCGCACTGCGAGAGGCGCACAACACGCTGCTGCCCAAAGTCACGGCGTTCTACGCGGCGATCCCGCTCAACGCTGCGTTGTGGACGCGATTGAAGGCATTTTCGGATTCGCCGGCGGCGGCAAAATTGTCCGGCGTACACAGCCGTTTCTACGAGGAAACGATGACGGATTTTCGTCAGTCTGGCGCTGATCTGCCCGAGGATAAACAGCTGCGCCTGCAGACGCTGCAAAGTGAACTCGCACAGGTGACCGACAAGTACGCGGAGCACGTGCTCGATGCCACGAATGCCTGGCAACTGGTTGTAGAAGACGAGGCGCGGCTGGCCGGCCTTCCTGCGCATGCGAAAGCGGCGGCGCAGCGCAACGCCGTGGCGAAGGGGCTTGGTTCGGCTGCCAGGCCGGCGTGGCGTTTCACGCTGCACATGCCGTCACAAGAACCCTTCATGACGTATCTCGAAGACGAGGCACTGCGTCGCGAGATGTGGACGGCGGCAGTGGCCGTTGGGGCAAAAGAGCCGCACGATAACACGCCGCTGGTCCCGAAGATTTTGGCGTTGCGTGCTGAGAAGGCGGCGCTGCTCGGGCGAGCGCATTTTGCCGATTTGACCTTGGAGCGGCGCATGGCAAAAAACGGAGTGCGCGCCTGGGAGTTTCTTGAAGATTTGCAGGGCCGCGCGACAAAGGCGTTTGCGAAGGAGTGCCGCGAACTGGAGGCGTTTAAGGCGCAGAAAACGGGTGGGGCGGTGGCTGCGCTTGCGCCCTGGGAACTCGCGTACTGGTCGGAAGAATTGCGACAGGATCGTTACGATTTCGACGAAGAGCAGCTGCGACCGTACTTCCCGATGAACCGCGTGATTGGCGGTTTGTTCGAGTTAGCCAAGCGAGTTTTCGGCTTGGAGATCGTGGCGCGGACACCGGGCGCGGTCGAAGTCTGGCACCCGGAAGTTAAGTTCTACGATCTCTATAATCAGAACCGCAGGCACCTCGGTTCCTTCTACTCTGACTGGCATCCGCGTGAATCGAAACGCGGCGGCGCGTGGATGAATTATCTGATCACCGGCGGGCCGCAGTCTGATGGTTCGCGCCAGCCGCACCTAGGTTTGATTTGTGGCAACATGACACCGCCCGCTGGCGAAAAACCGGCGCTGCTGACGCACCGTGAAGTGGAGACGATTTTCCACGAGTTCGGGCATCTGCTGCACCACCTGCTCGGCGAGGTGGAAATCAAATCACTCAACGGCGTGAACGTGGCGTGGGATTTCGTGGAACTGCCGTCGCAGATCATGGAAAATTGGTGTTGGGAGCGTGAGAGTCTCGATCTCTTTGCGCGTCATCACGAAAACGACACACCGATTCCGGAGGCGATTTTTAAGAAAATGCTCGCCGCGAAAAACTTTCGTTCGGCCTGTGTGACGATGCGCCAGCTGGCGTTTGCGAAGATGGATCTGGTGTTGCACATGCGCACGGCGGAGTTTGTGGGCGAAGCCGATGTTGCGGCCAAAGTGCGTCCGCTCATCGCTGAGTGTTTGATACCGACTCAACCGCAATCGCCAATTATTGTGAACCGTTTCAACCATATCTTTGGTGATCCGGTCGGTTATGCGGCGGGCTATTATTCGTATAAATGGGCGGAGGTGTTGGATGCGGATGCGTTCACGCGTTTCAAGCGCGAAGGCATTTTTAACGCGAAGACGGGCGCGGCGTTTGTTGCGCACATTCTCAGTCGCGGAAACTCGGCTGATCCGGCGGAGTTGTACCGTGCTTTCATGGGGCGCGAGCCTGATTTGACGGCGCTGCTCGAACGGAGTGGTTTGACGCAGCTCGCTTGAGCCACCTTTGAGAGCTACCGCAGCGCGAATTTGCGGTCTAATCTCTCATGCGTCGTGTGCTTAAAATCTTAGGTTGGTTGCTTGCCGGAATGCTTTTTTCGGCCGCGACGTTGCCTTGGTGGATGGGCGGCGTGCTTGCGCTTGCGAAAAGGCCGCTCGGATTCGAGTACGGAAGCTATGATCGAGTCGGTTATGCACGGTTTGCGCTGCGCGATGCTCGTTATCGCTACGCGGATGTGGTGGTGACCATGGGGCGGGTCGAAGCAGCGACACCGCTTTTGTTTGGGTGGCGTCATTTGCGCGGCAAGCCTTCGCCGTTGTTCGTGAACGACTGGCGGGTCGAGGTGAAGCGCGGGAAGCCGAGTCCACGTGATCCAGATGCGGGATGGGTGGCACTGCGGAGCTTATTGTTGCGGATAACCGACGCCGTTGGCCTCTGGCTGCCCGAGGCGCGCGTCGAAAGTGGCGAAGTTGTTTTCCCTGGCGGGAGGATCGGTCTGGGTTTGGGGAATTGGCGCGACCGGGTTCTGGGCGTCGAAGGGCTTTCCTGGGGCGGGCACGCCTATCACGGGGCGGTCGAATTTGTTTCCCGGGAGGATTTGATTCGGCTGCGACTGGCGACTGAAAAAGACGCTGCGCGGGTGGCTCTTGAAAGTCGCGGGACAAAAGTCGCTGGCTCGGCGCAGTTACTTGAACAAACGGCTGCAATCGACGCTCGGTTTGCCGAACGCGGCTGGTTACCGTTCGAGGCTCAGGTGGTGGCCGAAAAATGGTCGATCGACGGACCTAAATTGCGGCTGGGCACGGCCTACGCCGCCGTGCTCGGGACTGGGCGGATCGACTGGCGCAAAGACAGCTTTACAGTTGATATGACGGCTACGGGCGTTCCGCTGGCGGGCGAGAAAACTCCGCCGCTGGAGGTCGTGGCCCACGGTCGTGGAGATCTGGATACGTTGACGATCGAGACGTTGCACGCGGCCATTCCCGGGCTCAAAGCGGATCTGAGTGAACCGGTGCGCATGAATCGTGAAGGACAACTGCTTTCCGGGCCGTCGCGTTTTATTCTGGAGGCAGATTTAGCGCGGCAGTCTTGGTTTTCAGCCGAAGGTCAGGTGAAAGGGGAAGCTCGGATTGACACCGGGCGTGATTTCAAACCGCGCATTACGGTGCAGGTTTCGGCGAAGGCGTTGAAGGTTGGGCGATGGTCGGCATCGCAGTTGCAGGCGGCCGGCGTGTTCGACTGGCCGATGGTCGAGGTGAGCAGTGCGAACGTGGATTTGGGGAAGGACGAATCGATTCAATTGAGTGGCACTATGAATCTGGAGACAAAAGAAGTGAGCGCGTCCAAACTTGAGGCGAAGCTAAACGGCGCGACAGTCGCGGGCTGGTGGCCTGGCTTACCGATTTTCACAAGTTCGGTCGTGGTCGCGCAGTTCGAAGGTCCATGGGCGCAGCTTAAACACGGTGGAAAAGTGCAGATCTCGGGGCTCAACCAGCCGCCTTTGCGGGTGGTCGAGGTGAAACTCGAATGGGCGGGCGTGGGCGATGCAGTGGAGCAGGCCACAGTGGCGGCAACGAACGGTGAGGCGCAGATTTTCGTGACGGGCGCGGCGGATCGCAATGGGGCGAAGATCGACGAATTGCGTATTCAAAAACTGGCGACGACGTGGCTGGCGTTGGAGAAACCGGCTCGTATCGACTGGCAGCCGGAGTTGCGCTGCGAGTCGTTGGTACTCACCGGTGACGCGGGAAAAATTGAGCTGGCCGTCCGGACGGGAAAAGCAGGCGAGGCCCGGCTTCAGGTGAAGGACTTTGCGACGGCTTGGTTGCGCGACTGGCTCCTCTGGCTTGGTCCTGACTGGCGGATTCCCGCGGTCGATTTTTCGGGCCAGTGGGACAACGGACCGATGACGTTCACGCTTTCCGCCACGGCGGATACGGACTTGGCTGAGCAGAGGCCGGTCGAGGTGCAATTAAAAGCGACCGGCGGACGAGCGGGTGTGAAATTGGAGGTTTTGAAAGTCTTCGAAGGACAACAAGAGGCGATTTCGGCGA
Source organism: Verrucomicrobiota bacterium (assembly GCA_031404135.1). Taxonomy (GTDB): domain Bacteria; phylum Verrucomicrobiota; class Verrucomicrobiia; order Opitutales; family Opitutaceae; genus JADKHC01. The sequence continues at coordinate 11,114 of JANNHA010000129.1, forward strand.
GCGGCGCGTTGCCCGTGATGATCACACCGGCAGCGCAGGCGTTGTGGTCGTTTGACACGAAGGCGTCGCTGGAAATTAGCGCAGCGACGCGGCCCGACGCGGCCTTTTGGACGTATTTGGCCGAGACCTCGGGGCTGTTGATCGAACGTCCACAAATGAACCTGGAGCTATCGGGAAACCGGCAGTCACCCCGCGGCAAGATCGTGTTACAGCTGCCACGAATCGCGGCGAATCCGCTGCGGTTTAAAAGAAAGTTGCCGGTGGCCGAGGCGATCGACGGTGTGATCGAACTTGATCGTGGCGAGATCACGCTGCGCAAACTCTCCGCAACCGTAGCCGGTCAACAGGTACAAATGGAGGGGAAAATTCCCGTGCCGAAGGGCGGGTTGAGCGTGTTGAGAGAAATGTCGTGGAAGCAGCTCCTCCAACAGGCGACGGGCCGCTTGCAGTTACCGAGAGCGGATCTCGCCGCGCTGGCTCCGTATGTTTCGGTTTTGATCGCACCTAAAGGCGAACTGGACGTGGACATCACGTTGGCTGAGGGCAAAGCGCACGGATTTGTCCGGGTGGATAACGCGGGTACGCGTCCGCTGGGACCGCTGGGCGTTTTGCAGGAGCTCAAGGCAGATCTGGCGCTGGCGGGGCGGAATTTGGAAATACGCACACTTGAGGCGAAGATGGCCGGCCAGTTAGTGACGGTAAAAGGTTCGGCCGAGCTTGGGGAGGACGGTGTGCCCCGTTTTGATTTTTCGTTGAAGGGAGAAAATCTGCCTTTCGTGCGTCAGGTGGGCTTGTTGTTGCGTGGCGATCTGGATTTGAAACTCGTTTCGAACGATGCCGGTGCCAGCAAAATCATGGGCAAGGTAAAGTTGCGCGAGAGTCTGTTTTCGACCGATGTGCGTGATCTTGTTCCGAAAGGAGGTGGCAACGTGGGTGCGGCGGCGCGGCCGCCATTTTTCTCAGTCGAGGCCCCGCCGTTTAATGCCTGGCAACTGGATGTTGATCTGAGCGGCGAGCGTTTTCTGCGCCTGCGCACTCCGGTTTTCAACGGGCTCGCCTCAATGCGTTTTCACCTGGCCGACACGCTGGGCGAACCACGGGCCACCGGCCAGGCGGTTATTGAGCAGGGGCAGGTGCTGCTGCCCTTCGCCACGTTTGCCATTCAGCAAGGATCGATCCAGCTCACCGAGGCGAATCCTTATGAACCGGCGTTGTTGGTAACGGGAACGTCGCGACGTTATGGATACGATTTGCGGATGGAGGTGAGTGGCACGGCCTCGCTCCCGGTGCTGACGTTCTCCTCGAGTCCGCCGCTTAATTCGGAACAGGTTTTGTTGTTGGTCATGGCGGGCGAAACACCGAACAGCGAAATGAGCTACAGCGGCAATCAGCGCGCGGTGCGTTTTGGCGCGTTTATTGGCAAGAGCCTGTTTAGTAGCGTGAGCAGTGATTCGAGCGCCGGGGACCGGCTCACCCTCAGCACGGGCGAAAAGGTTTCGCGGCAGGGGCGCGAAACCTATGAGGCGGAATACACGTTGGGAAAACGGTGGTCATTGGTCGGCGAATACGATGAGTTTGACGACTACAACACCGGCCTGAAGTGGCGGGTGTTGACCGATAAGCGAAAGGAGAAAAAGCCCGATGCGAAGTAGATTTCGAGGACTCCATTCGCTGGTTATGCTGGTTGTTTTGGCGTTGTTTGCGCCGATGCTGGTTGCGCGAGCCGAACAAGTTAAACCCGCCACGATCCATGTTGCCGGTCTTGGTCTCTGGCGTGATCGCGAGATGCGTGTGGCGCTGGAACGGATGCTCGGGAAGGATCGGGGACCGACGCTCGGCGCCAATTCCATCGAAGACACGGCCTTTCTACTTTTCTCAGTTTTGAATGACGAAGGTTTTCAGTCGCCGGTAATCGCCATTCGTGTGGAGGCCGTTGGTGGGAAGACCGAGACCTACAAACTCGACGAAAACCTCGATGTTAGTTTGGCCCGCGAATTGGAGGCACGCGACGTGCGCTTTGAGGTAAAGACCGGAGCGCGTTCTTATGTCGACGTGGTTCAGATCGAAGGCCTAAAGGCGTTGGAGGCGAAAGCGGGTGAGTCGTTTTTCAAACCGGCAAACACGCTGATCACCTCGAAAGCTGACCGAGCTTATTCGCCTTCGCGGGTGAGGCGTGCCGCCGAAAAACTTCGCGAGGAACTGCGTCTGCATGGTTATGCGCAGGCCAAGGTGGTGGTGTCACCGGTGGACACCGAAAAGGCGAAAGGCGGGCCGGTGACTTTGCATATCCGAGTTGAGGAAGGGCCGCTGTGGAGGATTTCTGAAATCCATTTTGAAAAGGCCGATCCAAAGGAAATCGGCTTGATCATCAAGAATCCCGTGGGGCAGCCGTGGTCGACGACCCTGCAGCAAAATAGCACAGAAGAAATCCGGCAAGCGTATTATCGGAAAGGATACGCGGATGTCGCGGTCCGTCTGCGGCCTGAAGCTGCATTAGCGGTTGCAGGGCGCCGGTCCGTGGTCGTTGAGATTCAAATTGTCCCTGGTCCGTTGGTTAAGGTGGGCGAGGTTCGTTTCGAGGGGAACGACTACACGAGCACGTCGGTTCTACAACGGCGCGTGCGGATTAAATCGGGTGCCCCGTTCGACCCGGTGGCGCTGGAGAGTTCGCGTTACCGGCTGTCGAAGCTGGGTATTTTTGAAGCAGTGGATCTGCATTCCACTCCTCAGGATGGCGACGTGCGAGATCCGGTGTACGTGCTGCGCGAAGGACCGCGTTATGAAGGAAATCTATTGGCGGGTTATGGAAGTTATGAACAGTTGCGCGGTGGCGTGGAGTTTAGGCAGATGAATCTGTTTGGGCGTGCGCATCAGAGTCGGCTTGAGCTGGTGCAATCGATGAAGAGCACTCGCGGTGAGTATGCGTACACGGTGCCAGAATTGTTTGGCGAAACGATCGACGGTACAGCGCGCGTTTTTGGTCTTCAGCGGGAGGAGCCCGCCTTTCTGCGGAAGGAATTCGGCGTGAACGTGACGTTGAAACGGCGGATTCCGTGGATTCGTGCTGAAGGAACCGCCGGCTACACGCTCCAGACGTTGAAAAACAGTGACAACGAACTGGCCACACGTACGGCTGATGACAAAAACGTGAACGTGGGCAGTATTGACGTGGGCCTCACGCGCGACCGGCGCGACAGCCCGCTGAGACCGCGTCACGGTTATCGTTGGTTCGGTCAAGTGGAGGCTGCTAATGAACGGTTCGGTGGCGAGGTGAACTACGAGCTCTTTGAACTGGGCGGCGCGTACCATTTCGGTATCGGGCAATGGCAGTTTGTGCACATTGGCCTTACGCATGGAGTGCTCACGACGTTTGGGCACACCGACGAGACGATACCGGTGAACAAACGATTTTATCCGGGTGGCGACAGCAGTATTCGCGGCTATCAGGAAGGCGAGGCGTCGCCGCGTCGTGGGGCGGACGGACGATTTATCGGCGCGAAAACGTACACGTTGTTGAATCTTGAATACGAGCAGGTGGTCACCGAGGCGTGGTCAGCGATTTTCTTTTTTGATGCTTTGGGTTCGTCCGAGACGTTGGCGAACTATCCGTTCGACGAGCGACTTTACTCTGCCGGGCTTGGCGTGCGGTATCAGACCTTGGTTGGACCGATCCGGCTGGAATACGGGCGCAATCTGAATCCTCGCGTCGGTGATCCGAGCGGTACATTGCACCTTTCAATCGGTTTTCCCTTCTGATGAGCGAGACGCTTTGGCACGTCGGTACAAGGGGTTGGGCAGTGTTGGCGCGATTCCAATTTTCTGCATCGTTTCCATTGCGGCTGAACGCGCTTGCAAGCCACGGTGATTCATTGCTTTGAAACAGAATGTCATTTTCGCGTGTCGTCTTGCTGAAATGGGCCGCGACTTGCTAATTAGTCGCAGCGAATAACCTTAACTCTTTTTCCTACCATGATGATGTACTGGCTCCTCCTCCTAATCGTTCCGATCATTCTCGGCGTCTACGCGCAGATGAAGGTTTCGAGCGCCTATAATAAGAATCTGCAGATCGCCTCGCGCGGTCGCATCACGGGCGCTGAGGCCGCGCAAGCGGTCATCAGCAGCGCCGGAATTAACGACGTGGAAATCGTCGAAGTCGAAGGCCACTTGTCGGACCATTACGATCCGACGAATAAACGCCTAGCTTTATCGTCGGCTAATTATCGCGGCACGAGTCTCGCCGCACTCGGCGTTTCTGCGCACGAGGCGGGCCACGCGATCCAGCACAAAGTGGGTTACTCCATGATGTCGGTTCGGCAGAACATGGTTCCGGTGATGCAGTTTGCCGCGCCGGTGGCGTATTTCTTCACCGGCTTTGGTTTTTATCTGCTGAGTTACATGGGTTCGACGATGATGATGATCGGCATCGCGGCGCTTTCGGTGCTGACGCTTTTCCAGCTGGTGACATTGCCGGTGGAGTTCGATGCGAGCCGACGCGCGAAAGCGCAGCTGGTAGGCCTTGGAATTCTTAACCGGGATGAAATGCCCGGTGTGAACGAAACACTCGACGCTGCCGCGCTTACCTACGTCGCCGCGTTCGTCTCGTCGCTCGGCCAGCTCTTGCACTTGGTCCTGATGTTGACGGGCAGCCGTAGAGACGACTGAGCGTGTTCGGAGGGCTCGGGCGGGACGCACGAGCCCGGCTCCTCCAATCCGCGGGCCCCCCCGGACCACACCGAACCAATAAAAACCGGCCGTTGCCCCCAGCCCCACCGCTCCCCTGCCATGGAGGAGCAATCTGAGCCTGAGTGGCTATTGTTTCATAAACACGCTCTGTGTGATTGGCAGGAGCCGTTCGGCATATTTTTAGCCATGGGTAATGGTATTGGTTAGTTTATATATACGCATAAACCGCTTCTTATAACATGTTTAAAAATAATCAGCGGAATATAGATTGACGGTATTCGAAGCATTGGCCACTTAATCGCCCCGTTGTCTTTCATTTCAATGCGGGAGGGGCCTTTTCGGGAGGCTACAATTCGCGGCGAAATGAAAACTCCGGCCAGCATCACCTCAGTTCAACGGCTAACCTTTGATTGATTTTTTCGCTATCCCATGAACACCCAACGTCTTGCCCCCTCCTCCCTAACACATACTTCTTCGAAGTGGTTCGGTAAAGGGCTGATTTATTTTGTTGCCCTAGCTCTGAGTTTTCACGCTCCCCGAGCTCAAGCTTGTCAGGACGACCCCGGCGATCCCAGCGATCCCAGCGACCCCAGCGACCCCGGCGACCCTAGCGACCCTAGCGACCCCAGCGACCCCAGTTACCCCAGCGACCCCGGCGACAAGGGCGGAGAAAGCGATCCTGGTGGCAGCAAGGGCGGAGGCGGCGATAACAGTGACCCCGGCGGCAAGGGCGGCAGCGGCGGTGACAGTGGTGGCAAAAAGGGCGGTGATGATCCTGATCCTGATCCTGAACCTGACGAATGTGAGGGTGTAAACCCTTTCCATGTTCGTAATGGCAATGTATCGCGAAGCGCGCGTGAGTTCCGTGTCGGCGGGGCTGGGCAGTATGGCCTCGTTTGGGCGCGCTATCACAATACGCGTGGCTATTATGGTATGTTTGATCCCCTCGGTGGTTCGGGCCACTGGCGGCACTCGTGGCAATATCTCCTCAGGGAATTGCGGGAAACTGGCGAAGCCAAAGCCCGATTATTGTTGGTTCAGCCCACCGGCTTCCGGCGCACTTTCGTGCAGAAGGCGGAGGGCTGGCAAGCGTCGGAAGGCAATGAAACGATTTTGCCCACGAACAACGGTTTTGAAATCACCCTGCCTGATGGCCGACGCTTGGACTTTGTACGGAAAACATCCGATAACGGTGATATCCGCTTTGAGATGCAGACGTTGACGTCCCGCCATGGGAACGTGACTCGGCTCGATTATGACGGGGAGGGGCTGGTGACGAAAGTGGCCGACGAATTTGGCCATTCCCTCCAGTTGCGATACCGGAAGATGGACTACAATTATGGCAAGCGGGTGGTTTTGGGCAAACTGCAGGGTAACGGCCCGGTTTTTGAGCTCAACGTCCCTCTGGCGCTTCAGCAACAAACCTTTAAACAGGTGCGGCTGCGCGAGGCGGACAGTGCGGTGGGATCGATTTCAGGGCTGGCACTTTTTGCTCCCGGTTCTTCGACGACCTTGGTTGGTCGGCTGATCGGTTCGGGGGCTTCGGTTGACAAGGCCTTCGACCACGACGATAGCACTGCTTTTGCCGCTGAAAAAGATGTGTTGAACTGGTGCGGGCTCGATTTAGGTGCGACGCCAAGTTCGGTTGCGCATGTGATCGTCACCACCACGCCCGACCAGGTGCAAGCCTTGCAGGGAGCGGAGCTCGAAGGCTTCAGTCATGAGACCATATCCAACCGTGTCATTTCCGAAGTCGAGGGAAGCGACGGCCAGATCGTCACCTATGATTATGATGTGATGACGGACCCGGTTTTGGGTTTGCAAACTTTGGCGCTGACGAAAGCCGTTTATGATGACGGAGCGCAGGCCCAATATAAATATCAATATGTTATCTCGGGTTCCATCCCGATGCTGGTCGAGGCCGACGATCCGCGTAATCCCGAAAAGGCCAAGCGGATTCGTTATGATTTTTACCGTGATCGGTTCGCTAGATACGGTACGGTGCGTAGCGAGATCAATCCAGATACGGGGACGACGGTCGTGTCGTTATTATTCGATGAAAACGATCCCACGCGCCGCACCGTGCGCTACTCCGATTCACGCGAGATTCACTATAAACTTTCAGATAAAGAAGGTTCATCGGTAAGCCCCTTGGTGCTCGAGCGCACCGATTCGTTGGGGCGCACGGTTCGCCACGAATACGATACCAATCGCCGCGTGAAAGCGGTGATCGATCACCGCGGTCGCCGCTCAGATATTGTCCGCGACCAGAAAGGAAAATTCATCGAACGCAAACGCGATGGTAAGACCGAACTGAGTGTGGCGCGGGATCACAACGGCCGTATTGCGTCAAAGAAAGATAAGCATGGTCGCGAGACCGTTTTCACCCGCGACGAAAAGGGCCGGGTGACGCAGGCTGCTTATGCCGACGGCACTCACCGCGAATATAGTTACGACGAAAAAGGCCGTCTCACAAAACGCCGCACACGTTCGGGAGAGGTTCAGACGTTTGCGTATAACGAGCGAGGGTTGGTCACCGGTGCCAAGGATCATCGCGGCCGCACCGCCGCCATCCGCTACGATTCGAAGGATCGGGTGGCCGAAGTCGTCGATCCACTGGGCCGTACGTATAAGGTTGAGCGTAATGCGCGGGGCAAACCCACCAAATTGACCTACCCCGATGGCCGCATCCGCACCCGAGAATATGATAAATACGGGCGTATTGTGGCAAATACTGACACCAAGGGCCGTACCACCCGTTATGAGCGCGATTATCTTGGGCGTGTGGTGCGACAAGAGGATCAGTACGGGCAGGTCACTACGACCGATTACGCCGAGTTACCGGGGAGTTGTGGTTGCGCCACGCTTTCCGGCCTTCCTACCAGCATCCATCATCACGATGGTCGTGTGACCAAGTTATTGTATGACACCGAAGGTCATCTTTTAAGCCGCTCTGAAAACGCCGGTACCGAGGAGCAGGCCACGACTGTGTCGACCTATGACGATAACAACCGCGTTTCGGCGGTTTCCGATCCGTTGGGGAACACCAGCCGATTTACCTATGACGAAAACGGTAAGCCGCTGACGCAGAGCGACCCGTTGGGGCGCCTGAGAACGGTGGCTTATGACGAGAATGATCGGCCAGCCAGAATCACCGGGCCGAGAGGCGATGCAACCACCCTTGCTTATGATAAAAATGGTCGCATCTCGGAAAAAACCGATGCCGCCGGAGGTGTGACGCAATACCGTTATGATGAGGCCGGGCACTTGATCTTGCTGAAAGATCCGGCAGGCCAGAAATACCGCTACGAGTACGATGGCAAACGCCGCACGGCGATGATCTATCCCGATAATACCCGACAAACGTGGGAGTACGATGACGCAGGTCGCGTGATTAAAACGGTGAGCCCCGATGGTGCCGTCACCACGACCACCTACGACGCAGGCAACCGCATCCTCACCCAATCCACGGTGGCAACCGTGAACGGTGAACAAAAAACGGTGAACTTGGCTTTCTCCTACGACGCTCTCGGTCACCGCCTGAGCACGACGGATGCCCTGGGCCGAACCACCCGCTGGACCTATGACGTGCGGGGGAACGTCCTTTCCTCCACCGCGCCTGACGGCAGCGTGACCACGAACACCTACGACAACAAAGACCGCGTGCTCACCACAACCGATGCGCTTGGCCAAACCACCCGCAATACCTATGATCTAGTCGGCAATCTCGTTTCGCTGACCGATGCCAAGGGGAACAGCTACCCGTTTACCTACAATCGCCGCCACCAGAAAACGGCGATGATTTACCCTGATGGCACCAAGGAAACCTGGGCGTATAATTTGCTTGGACAGCTCACCGCTTACACGAACCGCTCCGGCCAGACTAAA
>JANNHA010000130.1:0-3277 GCA_031404135.1 Verrucomicrobiota bacterium
ATCAATCTCCGCACGCGCTACGATTTCCGCGAAAGGGCGCTCAAGGGCTTTTCCGTCGGCGGCGGCACGCGCCTGCGCCTCGGCCGCGTGGCCGGCGCGCGCACCGATTACACCATCACGCCCGGCACCGACTACACCGACACCTGGAACGGCCGCGTCATCGAGAAAGTCTCCACGGTCAGCACCCAGGATCAGAACGTCTACGACGTGCAGCTCAGTTATTCGCTGCCGATTTTGCAGCGCAAAGTCCGCTGGAGCGTGCAGCTCAACATCAACAACGTCCTCGATCAGCGGGAGCTGATCGTGAACAACACGCACCCGCGCACGCTCGCGCCGATCACGTATCGCTACCAGGATCCGCGGCAGTTTATCCTGACGAACACGTTCAGTTTCTGAGCCAAGTCGTGGACGAGGTGTCCTGCCTCGTAGCCTTCATCTCACGTCGGAACGCCAGAGTTGCGCGGGGAACGCAGCCTAGCAGCCTGTCGGACTTAGGAAGTCCGACTTTTGGTGATCGAATGCGAAGCGGACTGAACCGACAGGCTGCTAATTGAAAATGCCGGGGGCATTTTCAGCAAAATGAAGCCATTTTTTTGGCCGTACGCAGCAAATGGCGGGCGAACTGCTGCATTAAAATATGGCCTCCCGTTTTGTCGAGATAGACCGTGACACCGCTCTATTGCTGCCGCCAGACCTGCGCGATTGGGTCCCTGACACTCATTTGGTGCATTTCGTGATCGACGCGGTCGAGAAGCTCGATCTGCGGCAGGTCGAAGTGAATACCCGGGGCACGGGCGATGCCCAGTATCCGCCGGGAATGCTGTTGGCCCTGCTGGTGTACAGTTACGCCACCGGCGTCTTTGGCTCGCGGCGCATCGAGCAAACGACCTACGAAAACGTGGCGGTACGCCTGCTGACCGCCGACACTCATCCGGATCACGACACGATTTGCACCTTCCGCCGGGAAAACAAGGCGTTGTTCACCGAGAGCTTCGTCAAGGTGCTGGAACTGGCGCAGGAGTTGAAGCTCGCGCAGTTTGGCCAGATCACGGTCAGCGTTGACGGCACGAAGGTCGCGGCCAACGCGAGCAAACACGCTGCAGTCAGTTACGAGCGGGCGGGCCAGAGCATTGCTCAGCTGGAGCTGGAAGTGCAGCAACTACTCACCAAAGCAGAGCAAGCGGACGCGACGCCGTTGCAGGACGGCCTGAGCATCCCCGCGGAGATCGCCCGGCGGCATGAGCGGAAAGCAGCGTTGGAAAAAGCGCGCGCCGCGATCGAGGCCCGTGCCCACGCCCGCTACGCGGTGGAACTGGCAGAATACGATCAGAAGATGGCCGCCCGCCAAGCGCGCACAGAGCGCGGGGATAAACCGCGCGGCCCAACCCCGACGCCACCCAGCTCCACGCCCGAGCCGAAGGAGCAATACAATTTTACCGATTCGGAAAGTCGGATCATGAAAACGGGCGGCGGCTTCGAGCAGTGTTACAACGCGCAGGCCGCGGTCGAAGTGCAGAGCAGACTAATCGTGGGCGAGCGCGTCAGCCAAGCGTGCAACGACAAGCAAGAACTGGAGCCCAGCTTCGCCGCGATTGCGCCTGAAGCCGGCCCGGTGACGGCGGTACTCACCGACAGTGGGTTCTATAGCGAAGCCGCGGTGCAAGCCATCGAGCAGACCCCCGCCGGCACCTCGACCGGCACCACCCTGTATGCGGCGCTCGAGAAGACTAGCCATCACCGTAGCGTGGCCGATTTGGAAAAGAAACCCGACCCCGAGTCGCCGCCGCTAGAGGCAAGCGGGGGTGAAAGGATGCGCCACCGGCTGAAAACCGCCGCGGGAAAGGCCCTTTACAAACTGCGCCAACAGACGATCGAACCGGTTTTCGGAATTATCAAAGCGGCAATGGGCTTTCGGCAGTTCCTGCTTCGGGGAATACTCAAGGTATCCACCGAATGGGCACTGGTGTGCCTGGCTTGCAACATGCGCCGACTACATACTCTCAACCGGGCGACAAAACGGGCCGTAGCGGCGTAAAACCGATCCGATCCAGCCCTCCGCACGCGCCCGAAAGATGGGCGAACACCGACTCTGGCCGCGCGTAGCGCGATACTAGCAGACCGTCGAGATGGCACATGAGCTGCTCAAAAGATTGTTTGCACCGAACCCCCGATGTCCGGCGCAAGTCCGACGGGCTGCTAGCGCGTCCAAATGCGACGGGCAGGACGCAACGGGGTCAGGCTTTGTGGTTTGTGGGCAAATGCAGTTTCTTCGCCAGCTGCCGATCGGGCTGACGCGTCCACGCGGACACCTTTCGGCTCACTTCAAACAGGCCGCCCAAACGCAGGTGTTCGCCGAGCCAGCGGTTAGTCACTGTCGTTTTCGCCTTCAAGGCGGCGGCGATGGCGAGTTTCCACCCCGCCGATTTTCCCTCGCGAGCCAGCGCCTCCCCCGATTTTCCCAGCCGTTTCAGGAGCCGCCCCAGTTCGGCGGCCCAGAGATCCTCCCGGAGCCCACGCATCCTTCGCTCCAGCGTTCGGCCGTTACCCGCCGCAGCCTGGTGTTCCTTCAGCACGGCTTGGGCAAACCCCGCCGTCCCAATCAGCCATCCCTTGGACATCTCCGAGAAGCGCATCTCCTTTTGTGCCGGTTCGTCCTCCGCCAGCCACGCCAGGTACTCCAGGTATTTCCGCCTTCCGGCCGGCGTGTCCGCCAGTCCACCGGCGTGGGCTAGGGCTGGCGCCGGGTCGAACCAAACCCGACGCTGCGCCGGGTCCATCAACCAGGCCAGACTCGACCATGGCCAGTCGGGCAGGGAGGCGACGGGCCGCACCCGCGCACGCACCGGGTTGAGGTGGATGTAGTGGCAGAGCGATCCCAGACCGCTGTACGGATCCACGGCGAGGCTTTTGTAACGCCCCTGAAAGAGATGCCCCCGTTCCTTTCGCAGCCGGTTAAAGCGGACAGAGAAGGTGCCTTGCAGCCAGCGCATGCCCTCGACCAAGTTGGCCTGGGGAGTTTCCACCGCCAGATGATAGTGGTTGGTCATCAGGCTCCACGCGTGCACGCGCCACCCAGTCCTGGCGCAGGTCTCGTCCAGACATTTCAGGAATGCCGCCTTGGTCTTCTCCGAACGGAATATGTCCGCCCGGTAGTTTCCGCGATTCAACACATGGTAAACACCTCCCTCCGATTCTAGTCTCAGCTTGCGCGCCATAACACCACCCATCGAACTTCGATGTCACGCCCCCGTCAACCACAAACCACAAAGCCTGACCC
>JANNHA010000131.1:0-10946 GCA_031404135.1 Verrucomicrobiota bacterium
CGGGAATTTCGCGGCTACGAATACGAGGCGGCCGACGCCTCGTTCAAGCTGCTCGTCGAGAAACACGTCGGGCAGGCGAAGTCATTTTTCTCTGTGGAGAACTACCGCGTGATCATCGAGCGCCACGGCGGCGAGCTGTGGGCCGAGGCGACGGTGAAGCTCACGGTGAACGGCGAGTCGGTCCACACGGTGGCCGAGGACACGGGGCCGATCGGGGCGCTCGACCGCGCGCTGCGGCTGGCGCTGGACAAAACGTATCCCCAATTGCGCGACATGAAGCTGCGCGACTACAAGGTGCGCATCCTCGAGGGCAACAGTGGCGCCGGTTCGCGCACGCGGGTCTTGATCGAGAGCGGCGACGGCGGCCGGATCTGGGGCACGGTTGGCGTGAGCGACAACATCATCGATGCCAGCTGGGAAGCGCTACGCGACGCGGTTGAGTACAAGTTGATGCAAGGGTGAGGCGCGGTTGCGCGGTTTGATGTAGCCGGCCTCGCTGAGGCCGGTCCGAAATCAATCCCCGGGGTCAGCGACCCCGGCTACATCGGACTTACAACAACGGTGCGAGCAGGCGGCAGAGGTCTTCGAGGACGTTGCCGATGATGCGGAAACGTTTGCGGCGTTCTTTTTTGGGCTCGCGGCACGATTCGAGGAGTTCGCGCGCCCAGGTTTTCATCGCGACGACGTCGGCGGGCGAATAGAGCAGCACGGCGATTTCGAAATTAACGAAGAGGCTGCGCAGGTCGAAGTTGGCGGAACCGAGCATGGCCATGCGTTCGTCGACAATGATGGCTTTGCTGTGCATCATGCCGGGACCGAAGAGCCTGATGTTGGCACCGGCTTTTTGCAGTTCGCGGATGTAGTGGCGGCGGGCGTAGTCGGTGACCGGATGGTTCGAGCGCGCGGGCACGATGAGCGTGATTTCGACGCCGGCGCGGGCTTTAACCACGAGCGACCGGAACAAGACTTCATCGGGAATGAAATACGGCGTGATGATCCAGATGCTGGTGTGCGCTTCCTGAACCATTGAAATGATACCTTCGTAAAGCGGATCGCCTTTAACATCGGGGCCACTGACGACAACTTGCAGGGAACTCGTGCCCTCGGCGCGGCGTGCCTCGGGCAGGTTCTCGGCGCGGAGTTTTTCGAGTTGCTGTCCGCTGGCAAAAGCCCAGTCGGCCAGGAACACGTCGTGGAGCAACGCTGCGCCCGGGCCGCTGATGATGGCACCGAAGTCGCGCCAGCGTTTGCGCCATGGCGCGGAGCCCATGTATTCGCGGGCGAGGTTGTGGCCACCGACGATGGCGGTGTGTTGGTCGAAGACCGCAATTTTGCGGTGATTGCGCAGGTTGGCCGTGCTGCGAAAGGCGATGTGAATGACGGGCAAGAAGCGGGCGACCTCGCCGCCAGCGTCACGGATCGGTTGCACGAAGCCGCGGCCGGTGAAAGCCGAACCAACCGCATCGACCAAGAGGCGAACCTTGATGCCCTCACGGGCGCGGGCAGCGAGGAGCTTGACGATTTTTCGGCCGGTATCGTCGCGGCCGAGGATGAATGTGGTGATGTCGATGGAGTGCTTCGCGTTGCGAATGTGTTGCGCGAGGGAGTCGAACATATCTTCGCCGGTGGCGATGAAGTGCACGCGGTTGCCGCCAGTGGGCGGGAAGGCGCCGCTGGCGTTGATGGTTTGCACCGTGGGCAGGTGCTGGTCGGTGTGGTCGAACGGTGGCAGGCTGCCGTCGAGTGCAGGGGCGATGTGGGCTTTGCGGGCAATCAGGCGCTGGAGTTTGCGGCCGCCGAAGAGCAGGTAGAGAGGCACGCCGAGGTACGGGATGAGCAAGATGACCAACAGCCAGGCGAAGGTATTGCTCGGCTGGCGTTTTTCGGCGAGCAAGCGGGCGACCATAAAGAGCGCCAAAAGGAAGCCTCCGATCGTTAAGAGGTGGGGGAGGACCGGATGGTCCACGAGATAGCGCAGGAGATCCATACCGAGAGGGCGCATCGTGCGGATAACGATGGATTTGGCAAGCCGCGCGGGGTACGACGCCGGTGTTTGGAAGCGCATCGAGCGGCGCCAAAGTGAAATTAAAGGGGTGGCTTAGAAAAAAACCTTGATCTCGCCGCTGCTACTCGCGAATTTGCGCGTTCCATTTTGGTAGGTTACTCAAGTGGCCAACGAGGGCGGACTGTAAATCCGCCGGCTTACGCCTTCGATGGTTCGAATCCATCACCTACCACCACTTTCGCCATGCGAAGACAGGGCAGAAGGGCCAAGTGACAAGTTCCAAAGGGCGGAGGTGCCTTGTGAGGGATGCGAACCGTGGTTCGAAATTGTAGGAGCGGCTTTACGCCGCGATCCATCCCGACCATCGCGGGATAAAACCCGCTCCTACAGACGAACTAAGCCGAAGGTCGGCACAGGCGTTGAGCAAAGTTTCGCTTGTCGTAAAAAAGTGGCGTCTCCGATTGCCCAACGGCGTGGCCCTTGTTTCACTTTTCTCGATCCATGATTTCGTTTTCAAAAACAGGAAAGTTCCACGATCTCGCGCGCCGCGTTAAATCCCTGTTCTGGCTCAAGACCCTTGGCGGGATGGGTTTCATGGTGCTGTTTTTCTGGGGATATATTTTCATTCTTAAGCACTCCGTCTTTCCGGTGACTGAAATGCCAGCGCTGGCGATCGACCGGTGGATTCCCTATCAAAACAGCGCGTGGCTGCTCTACATCTCGCTCTGGTTATACGTGCAATTGCCGGTCATTCTGTTCGAGAATCGTCGAGAATTGGTTCGGTACGGCGTGGCGTCGGCGATTATTAGCGTTATCGGATTCGCGATTTTTATTTTCTGGCCGACTGCGGTTCCGCCCGTCGTGATTGAGGCAGATGGGGCGGTGCTAGCAATGGTCCGGAGCATTGATACGACGGGTAATTCGTGTCCGTCGTTGCACGTGGCATTTTCGGTGTTCACGGCGTTATGGCTCGACCGTTTTATTCAGCGAATGGGTGGGGCGCGCTGGGTGCGTTGGGTCAACGTTGTTTGGAGCCTTGGAATTGTTTATTCAACGCTCGCGACGAAACAGCACGTGGTGCTCGACGCAGTTGGCGGTGCCGCGCTTGGTTATGTTGGCCGGCTGGTGCAGGCGCGCTTCGGCGGCGAAGGCCGCACGAAAGAGGGATCGGACGACGTTGCTCAGACCAACCCGGCGGCGCGGAAGCTGTAATAGCCGAGGCCGGCGGGATCTCGGGAGCTTTGGCCGATGATGACGTGGTCCAGCAAGTCGATGCCGACGGTTTTGGCGGCGTCGCGGAGTTGGCGGGTGACGGTGATGTCGGCGCTGCTCGGCGCCGGATCACCTGACGGATGGTTATGGACGCAAATGACGGCCGAAGAGCTTTCGCGGATGGCTTCGCGGAAAACTTCACGCGGATGCACGAGGCTGCTCGACGCGGTGCCGGAGGTGACTTCGACGCGTTTGAGGAGCCGATTTTTGCGATTGAGGCAGAGGACCCAAAACTTTTCGACCGGCAGCCCGGCGACGATCGGTGCGAAATAGGCGGCCACGAGGTCGGCGCTGCCGAGCAGGGGTGCATCGCCGGCCTGCTGGCTGAGGACGCGTCGAGCGATTTCCATCACGGTGAGCAGTTGAAGGGCTTTCACGCGGCCGATGCCTTTTAGGCGACGGAAATCCTTTTCGGTCCAAGAAATCAGTCCCGCCAGTGAGCCGGCTTCGGAGATAAGGCGTGAGGCAAGGGTGAGCACATCGTTGCCTTGGGTGCCGCTGCGCAGAAGCATGGCGAGAAGTTCGGTGTCGCTCAAGGCGGCGGCACCATGTTTCTCCAGCCGTTCCTGCGGGCGCTCGCCCACGGCCAGTTCTTTTAACCGGTTTCCCTCCCGGTAAACGGGTGTTGTTGCCTCGTTCATGCTGTTTCATCTCAGAAAGCAGGAATAGGGACAAAAGCGATCTCAAACCCAGCAGCTGCGGATCTTCACTCGTTCTCGTTCTCTTTATCTTTATCCCAAACCCTTCGAACAGGGATAAGGATAAGGATAAGGATAAGGATAAGGAGAACGATAAAGAGAAAGATTCAGACG
This sequence comes from Verrucomicrobiota bacterium, assembly GCA_031404135.1. Classification (GTDB taxonomy): domain Bacteria; phylum Verrucomicrobiota; class Verrucomicrobiia; order Opitutales; family Opitutaceae; genus JADKHC01. Next base: position 4,090 of record JANNHA010000131.1, read on the forward strand.
GGCGACTCAGTAGTGCTTCACGTAGCCGTTGCGGCGGAGGCGTTCGAGCCAGCGATCCTGGCTGGCGCGAGCCATCTGCTGGACGAGAATGACCTCGATCTGGTCGCGGACTTCATCGATCGGCTGCATGCCGGCGAAACGGCGGTCTTCAACGTAGAGAAGGAACGATCCTTCCTTCATGACGATGGGTTCGGTGACGCCGCCTTTGGCGAGTTTGAAGAGGGGTTCGCTGAGTTCGGGCTTGAGGTCGGAGCGTTTCTGCCAGCCCCAGTCGCCACCTTTGGCACGGCTAGTGTCTTGGCTGACTTCTTTGGCGATGGCATCGAACGTTTCGCCAGCTTTCATGCGAGCGAGCACATCGTTGGCTTTGGTGGTCAACAACTGATCGGTGTCGCCTTCTTCGCGGCGGAACAGGATCAGCCGTAGGTGTACGCCGTCTTCCTGGAAAAATTTGTCTTTGTTTTCGTTGTAGAAGGTTTCGACTTTGACCGGGCTAATGATGCTCTGGCTCTTGCGTTGTTGTTGGCGCATGTAGCCGTAAATCATGTCTTCTTCGACTTCCTTGCGGTAGTCGCGCAGGGTTTTGCCGCGGCCGCGCAGGTAGGCGAGGAACTTCGAGCGGTCGTTTTCGAACTGGGTGATGAGGATTTCCGAGATCTGGTTGTCGATATAGCTGGCGGGGATCTGTTTCGGGGGCTCGCCCTCTTTTTCTTTGCGGAATTCCTTCACGATCAGCACGCGATCGATGAGGTTTTGGACGACGTCGTCTTGGAGCGCTTCGAGGCGTTCGTTAAATTCCTTTTCGTTGCGGGCGTCGCGCTGGAGCTGCGGAACGAGGGGCGATAATTCGCGACGGATGTCATCAACGGTGATGATTTTGCTCTCGGCGACGGCGGCGATGCCGTTGGCGAAACGCAGGTCGAGCTTGTCGGGACTAGGAGTCGGCGTCTGGCCGTGAGCGCACAGGGCGAACGCAAAGGCCACGCACGAAAGCGTGGGGGTAAACAGAGAGCGGTAGAACAGGCTGAAGCCAGACGTCATGGATTGGGCAGATTAATCAGAAAAGAGATAATTTCTCGCAAACGTAAGATTGGCTTGGGTGCGGTCAATCTTGGAAACCGGGTACCGACCATTACAAAATCATCGCGGCGGTTGGTGTTTCGGAGGCACTTGAGTCGCGACGACTCTGTTTCGACGGATAGCACGTTTTTTTGTTCCGCCCGAATGCGGATCTCGGTGACAAATAATAAAGCGCGCACTTCGTCGCCGAATTTGCCGAAGCGATCATGCAGGTCGGACTCGATCTCTTTAAGTGTGGCGGGGGTGTCGGCGAGGGCGAGTTTGCGGTAGAAATCGATGCGTAACCGCGTTTCGCCGAGGTAGGTGGACGGGATGCGGGCCTGGATTTTCGCGACTTCGACGGCGCCGCTGGCTTCGTGTTCGGCGTCGCGGAGCGCCGTGTAGCCGTCGGCATAGCGTCGCCGGGCTCCTTCGTCGGGCGCGCCTTCGCCGACATAAACGAAGTCCAACTTCACGCTGGCGCGGATCAAGGCGGCGGATTTGTCGCCTTTCAAGCGCGCGACAGACTGACGCAGGAGCTGGCAATAAAGTTCGAAGCCCACGCCCACGATGTGGCCGCTTTGTTCGGCCCCGAGGAGGTTGCCCGCACCGCGCAGTTCGAGGTCGCGCATGGCGATGCGGAACCCCGCGCCGAGCTGGTTGTGCGTGCGCAAGGCGTTGAGGCGCTGGCGCGCGATTTCCATCAGGCGAGTGTGTCGGTGCAACAACAGGTAGGCGTAGGCTTGGTGCTTGAAACGGCCGACGCGTCCACGAAGTTGGTACAATTGCGACAGGCCGAACCGATCCGCACCTTCAATGATGATCGTATTGCAATTCGGAATATCCAGTCCGCTCTCGATGATCGTGGTGCAAACGAGCAAGTGATATTTGCCTGCGACGAAATCCGTCATCATGTGCTCGAGGTCACGGTCGTCCATCTTGCCGTGGCCAACGCCTATCGACAAATCCGGGAGCATTTCGCGCAGGCGCGCGGCGACGAGTTCGATCGTCTGCACGCGGTTGTGCAGATAAAACACCTGGCCACCACGGCGGATTTCGTGGCGCACGGCATCGACCACGATCTTTTCGTCGTAGGTCTTGACGATGGTTTGGATGGGGTGGCGGTTGGTCGGCGCGGTCTCGATCACGCTCATGTCGCGCGCCCCGGTCAGCGCCATGTAAAGGGTGCGCGGAATCGGCGTGGCACTCATTGATAGCACATCGACGGTCGCGCGCATGGCTTTGAAAATCTCTTTGTGTTTCACGCCGAAGCGCTGCTCCTCGTCGATCACGACGAGGCCGAGCTCCTTGAACTTCACGTCGGCTTGCAGGAGACGATGCGTACCGACAAGAATATCGACCTGCCCGGCGGCCGTGGCGGCGAGAATGACCTTCTGCTCCGCTTTCGTGCGGAAGCGGCTGACCATTTCGATCGCGATCGGGTAACCGGCCATGCGCTCGCGAAACGTGTTGAGATGTTGCTGCGCGAGCACGGTCGTCGGCACGAGAATGGCGACCTGGCGGCCGCCTTGCACGGCTTTGAACGCGGCGCGGATGGCGACCTCGGTTTTTCCGAAGCCGACGTCGCCGCAAATGAGCCGATCCATCGGGCGTGGCTTTTCGAGATCGGCCTTGGCTTCTTCGATGGCGCGAAGCTGGTCGCGGGTTTCGGTGTAAGGAAATGAAGCCTCAAATTCCTTCTGCCAAGTGGTGTCGGGCGGAAATGCGTAACCAGGCTGGGCCTCGCGCATGGCGTGGATGCGCAATAATTCCGCGGCGAGGTCGATGGTGGCACGTTCGGCAGCTTGACGAGCCTTCTCCCAACGGCCGGAACCGATGCGCCCGAGTTGTGGACGTGTTTTGCTCAGACCGACGTAGCGCGAAATCAAGTGCGACTCCTGCAACGGGACGTGCAAAGTCACCTTGTCGTCGAATTCCAACGAGATGACCTCGCGCACGCCGCCCGCGTATTCGACCTTGGTCAGCCCGCGATACAGTGCGATGCCGTGTTGGAGGTGGACGACGAAATCGCCTTCGACCAACTCGGAGAAATCGAGCAACTGGTCGATTTGCGCTCGTTGGGCAAGCGCACGACGATTGCCGAGCGGGCGACGCTGGCGCTGCCGTCCGAAAAGCTCAGTCTCGGTGACGACGATGAGGCCGGCGGCTGAGCGATCAGCTGGTTTAGGGTAGGGACAATGCTCCGCATTGTCTGGTTCGACGACGAGGCCGGCGGCTGGCGGACCATTCGCCCCACCTTGTTTGCGATGCGTGATCCGAAAGCCTTCGTTTAACGTCCCGCGCAGAAAACGCGGTTTGAGCGACTTCAGTTTTTTGTCGGCGTCGAGGATTTCGCGGGCGCGCTGTTCTTCACCTTCCTTGGAAACGACGAAGGTGATTTCGTAGCCGTCTTTCTTCCATCTGGCGACTTGATGGAGGAAGCGTTGGCGCGCGTCTTCCTCGACCTGCAACCGTTCCTGCGCCACGAGTGCATCTTCGGGATACGTGCGGTGATGGACGAGGCTTTCGGTGTTCCACGTCGTGTCGGTGGCGACGGTTTCGAAAAGCACGGAGGCTTCGTCGAGGTCGCTCACGCCGAAGGCGGCAGCGCATCGGGTGAGGATAGGGGTGAGTCCGTCTTCGTTTTCGCGGGCGAGGCGGCTGAACTCCTCGTCGAGCGAGGCAGGTTCGACAAACACGAGGTGGGTGAGGGGAGTGAGGTAGTCGGCAATGCCGGTTTTTGATGGATCGAGTCGCAGGCGCGGCGTGGCCGAGATCGTTATGGACGCGACTTTCTCGCCGGAACGTTGCGTGACAGGATCGAAGGCGCGGATTTCTTCAATGTCGTCGCCGAAATAATCGAGGCGGTACGGCTGGTTAGCGGTGATGGGGTAAACGTCGATGATGCCGCCGCGGATCGCATAGTGTCCGGGCGCTTCGCAGACGGCCTCGGAGTCGTAATCGAGTTCGCGCAACTTTTCGAGGAGCGCTTGGAAAGGTTGGTGTTGGCCGGGTTTGAGTTCGAGTTCGCGTGTAGCGAAGGCCTCGAGTGCGGGCACCGATTGCAGGAGCGCGGCGGGTGTCGTGGCGACGACGAGCGTCGGCACGTTGGCGATCGCGGCGGTTTGTGTGCGCATGGCGCGCAATCGCGAGAGCACCGTCAACCGGTCGGCGGAGGCGGCGAACGCTTCGCGCATATCTCGGCTGTCGGGCATCGACTCTGGCATGATGAGCACTTCGAGCGAACGACCCGGGCTGCTAACTTCGTGAAAGAGTGCGATGTCCTCCGCGAGTTGTTCGGCGGTTTTCAATTCCTCCGCGATCACGAGCCATACCGGCGCGTGATGCGTGCGCACGAGTTCGCCGATGACGACGCCGCGAGCAGGCGGGCAGACGCCGGTGAGTTTATGCCGCGCGAGCGCGAACGATGTAGGAGAGCCAGACATGAACGAAAGGACATTAAGCAAACAGGGAACGGCCGGAGCGCAACCCGTGACAGCGGGCATTGTCTGGGCCGAAGGCAGCTGCTGCCGGGCACCTCAAAACGCCCGCTACTGAATTGTCCGCCAGAGCCAACGATACAATACAACTCGCATAAGCGGTACCAGAAGGTTATACCCGGGCGTGTTCAACCAGAGTCATAGTCACGGCTTCGCGTGACTAAAGCTCTCCGGGTTAGCCTTTCTTTCGATAGATCTCACGCCGGTGCCCAATCTTCACGACAATGACGACCAGTACATCATCCTGAATTTCATAAACGATACGATAGTTGCCCTGTCGCACACGGTAATACTCCATCCCAGAGAGCTTCACTGCACCCAGCGGTCTCGGTTCATCGCGCAACGCCTCAATTCGCTCAAGAATCCTCTTTAAATCCTGCGTTGGGATTCCCTTAACGTCTCGCGTGACCGACGGCCTAAGAACAAGATTATATCTGGCCACGGCGCTTCAGCTCCTTCAGGAAGGACTCATAACTGATCGGTTTCTCGTTTTTCCGGCTTTCTATCGCCGACAGATCATCGAAGTCCTCGTCGAGCGCATGACGAACCGCATCATTTACGAGGTCGGACAAACTGGATTCCGCCTCTAGGGCTTTGATTTTGAGCGCCCGGTGGAGATCTTCATCGAAATAGACGGTTGCTCTTTTCATGCGGCAAAATGTGACGTCACGACGCTATAACGTCAAGTATGCGTTGTGCTCTAGCGGCTTTCAACAAAAGTCACAGTCACGGCTTCGCGTGACTAAAACTCTCCAGGTTAGGCGTTCTTTTCATTCTTCATTGGCCACACGAGACGAACGAGCCAGCCGATTAGAAAGCCAAGTATTGCAGTGGAAGCAGTGAGAACTGCGACGATTCCGAATTGGACCAACAGCTCGAAGAACCCTGGTCGGCCCGGGCCCTTCAAGAATGCGTAGACCATGATACCAACGCCGTATAAGAATCCGATAATTGCGCCACCGACTGTGAACTTCTTTTTCATGATTAAATATCCTTGGGTTTCTTTGATCGTCCTAGGTCAGCCACGACCCCGGCTGGCGCGGCGGAATGGTTATTGAGCATGGGGTGATTGCGGTGAGGGGAGTGTGGATGGGGGAGGTGTGACGTGGCAAGGCTGGCGCGGTTATGCTAAATAATAAATCCACCAAACAGGGCCACAAACCCACACCACCCCAAGACCCGGAAACGCTGGTCCGCTTTGCGGAACTGCTCAAGCTCCGAGACCTCGCCCCGGGTACTCAAGAGGAGTACCTGCGTTTTGTCCGCAAATTGACCGCCCGCACCTGCGGCGATGCCACGCCCCCCGATTTCTCACCGCCGCCGGTCTATCGCTCAGCGACCCAAGCCCACATGTCACCTATTAAGTGACATGTGGATCCCTGTGCAACGGGCAGCGAGTCGAACAAGGGGTGGAGTTGGATAAATGGATACGCCGCCAAGTTAGGCAATGTTACTGGAAGCAGTGGAAGCGCGCGACGACACGTCGGCGAGCCCTGCTGCGCCTCGGAGCGAAGAAGTCAGACGTGCCTCTGGCCAGCCGCAGCCGGAAAGGCAGCTGGCGGATGCGCCGAATCCGCACCCCGAACCAACCCGCCTGTCATCCCGAGGGTTGCGCGAGGGATCCACTTGGAATCGGCAAACCAGCACCCCTGAAAGTTCACCCTTCGGTTTCCGATCCTACAGCGTTCACCCTTCTCAATCATATCGCTTCATCATCCTCGACTGGAGGGCAACGCTCCTCCTTTTCAGTGTCCCTCCGAATGCCATTCATTGGTGCCGTGCCTCCGGCTTCTCCGTCGCCCTCTTGGAACCGAATCCCGTGGGTTGGAGCGCCGTACTTTTTCGCTTAATCAGTAAGGATGTCTTTATTTCAGATCCATATTGGCTTCGAACGCCGACGCCCGGCCGGTCGTATCGTCGTAAATTACAAAGGCGAACGCATGGGCGAAGCCCGGCTGCTCGACTCCGTTGCTGACTCTGGTTCTTGGGAATGGTTTAGAAGCCGATGCCTTCTCACCCAAACGCTTTTTGCCGGAGCCCGCGCAGGGAATTGAGCCCGCCCCAGTCGGTGATGGGCGCGAGCGGACGCGGGGCGGTGCGTTCACGCGCCCCGTGACGCTGACGATAGGCGGCCAGATGGGTTTCCACAAAAGCCTGACTGCCGAGCACAGCGCCATCGGTAAAATACCGCACACGGCAGCGCAACACCGTCGCAAGCGGGAGGCGGCCTTTTTCTTTGATCACCTTTTCAAAGGCGACAGAGGAAATCGCTTGGGCGTGTGACTTGGTTGTCGTGCC
>JANNHA010000132.1:0-2304 GCA_031404135.1 Verrucomicrobiota bacterium
CGGTTTGTGAACGAAGCACGACACGAGCAGGCAAGCCAGCGCGCAGGCCGGTCGCGCGCAATTGATCGAAGCGTACATTGATCCACAGGCTCGTGGGATCGATCACCTCCACGACGGGTTGTCCGGCGACGACGGTTGTACCTGGGTCGGAGTTCCTCAACGAAACCAACCCGTCCATCGGCGAGATCAGGTTGAGGTTGGTCCGTTGCTGGACCAAGACGTCACGCTCAGCGCGGACCCGAACTAATTCTTGTCGCGCAACTTCGTAGTTGGCTCGGCTGGTGGCCAGGCTGGCATTCGCGACTCGCAGTTCCTGGTTTTTTGCTTCCACGATCTCGTCGCTGATCGAGTGCGCCTGCCCGAGTTTTTCGTAACGTCGCGCTTGGGTCTCGGCATAGTCCCGGCGGGCCGAACTTTCCTGAACCTGCGCCTCGGCGGCCAGAACGGCGGCTTCGGCCCGTTTGAGTACGGCCTCCTGTGCAACGATTCGCTCGTCGAAATCAATCGGGTCCATTTCACCCAACAACTGGCCTGCTTTAACGAGGTCGCCCACTTGCACGTCGACTTTTTTGACCCGTCCTGCGGTGGTTGGACCGATCTTGTACGTGTAACGGGCTTCGATCGTGCCGATTCCGAATAGAGCGGGTGTGATGGATCGGTTTTCGACGATGGTCACCGTCACGGGAACGGGCGCCAGTGGCCCCGAACGTAACGCGGCGAAAAGGAACGCCGTGAGCAGCAGCGCGAGAAAACTAACCAGTGCCATGGTACGACGATTCATGGGGAGTTTTTTCATAACACCCTCCTGATTCCACGGGAAAAGATTTCAAATGCACCGGGAGCGTCTGTGCGGATGCGCCGTACCTTACCATTGAGAAGTGATTGCATAACTAAGCCTTGGATGGAACCAATGAAGAGCGTGGCGGCTGCGGCTGGATCGACCGCTGCGGCCAGTTCGCCCTGCGCTTTGCCCTGCTCGATGACGGATTGCAGGCGCGCCGAATATTGGGCGATCAGCTTTCGTACGATGCGTTTTGCCTCGGTATCCTCGGCCCGCTGCAATTCGCCGAACAGAATGCGTGGCACGCCGGGAAATTTGGCTACAAAATCGATGTGGGCGAAATACATTGCCTCAAGCGAGGCGAGGGGCGAGCCGCCGGCCTGCGCCGCGTCGTCGATCCGGGCCAGCAAGTTCTCGGCGACCCACTCCATCACGGACCGCCAAAGCGCGTCTTTCGAAGGGAAATGTTTAAAGAGCGCGCCCTGTGTCAGGTTCATTCGCTGAGCAATCGCCGTGGTGGTGATCTCGCCAGGATTCTGTTCTGCGGCCAGTTCGACCACGGCGGCGACGGTGATCGACCGGCGTTCCTCGGCCGGGAGATGTTTGCGGGAGGGCGAGGTTGAAAGTGTCTTCAAAGTAAGTAATTGATTACTTACTTTATGGAGCACGTCAAAGCGTTTTTCCCTTTTGGGTCGAATGCCCCGGAGCTTGTCGTGGACCGTGAGCGGGGTCGAACGGCTCCGGCGTGGTCGGCTGGAGGAGCGGGTTTATCCCGCGATGTTCAGGCAGAATCGCGGCGTAAAGCCGCTCCTACAATTTCTGCAATTCCCCGGAGCTTGCTCCGGGAATCTTTATGGTTTGCGCACGGGCAGCCCCGCAGCTTTCCATGCGGAGAATGAGCCAACGTTGACCGTTTTGAAGCCTTCTTTCGCGAGCAGGGCGGCAACCTGACCGGAGCGGTTTCCCGAGCGACAAATCAAAAGCAGCGTTTTATCGCGGTTCTTTTCGAGAAATGGTTTCCATTGGCCGCGCGAGGCGCGCAGATCGCTCATCGCTAGCAGCACCGCAGGCTCGGCCACACCGGTGCTGGCCCATTCGTTTGGTTCGCGCACATCGATCAGCACCGCTCCGCCTTCCTTTAATCGCGTAGCGGCCTCCTTCGCAGTCATTGTCATTACTTCAGCTCCCAGAGAGGACAGAGCAGTTATCAAAATAAGAAACGTGATCCGAATCAGCATGACGGAAGGATGGGTGAATTGTTCTTTTTCGCAATTGATCGAAACACGGATGGCGTGGTCGTACGTCCTCCCTAGCGCAGGAAAGAAAATGAGATGGTTCCAAACTCCGCATGACGCGGTTGATCTTCAAATTCGCGTCCCCACGCGACCCACGAGACAACGAGCTGCCAGCCGGGCCCCCGAACCACGACACCGGTTTCCATCGCGGGTACAAACGGGTTCTTTTTCACGCTGGGGCTGTCGCGAAAAGTGTTTCCGTCCAACGTAATGTTGCGGGCGACCGCA
>JANNHA010000133.1:0-11826 GCA_031404135.1 Verrucomicrobiota bacterium
GGAGACCACATCACCTGCTGCTCCGGCGTGGACAAGGCCGCTGGCATCGCCGAATACGTCGAGCTTCGGCCTGGCCTACGCCGTCCTGGCCGACCTGGCCTGGATCTGCGGCCACCTGCTCTGGCGCGCTGGGAACTCCACGGCCGCTATCCCGACATCCTGACCGATGTGACCGTCGGCGTCGAAGCCACCAAACTCTTCGACGACGCGCAAAAGCTCCTCACCCGCATTGTGTCCGAACAACGCTTCACCGCCAAAGCCGTCATCGGCTTCTGGCCCTGCAACGCCGTCGGCGACGACATCGAGATCTATGCCGACGATTCCCGCAGCCGCGTCCTCACCACTTTCCACCAACTCCGCCAGCAGCAGGAAAAGCCCGCCGACCAGTTCAATCACTGCCTCGCCGACTACATCGCACCAAAAGACAGCGGCCGCATCGATTACCTGGGCGGCTTCGCCGTCACGGCCGGTCATGGGGTCGAGGAATTCGCCGCCGCGTTCCGCGCCCAACAAGACGACTATTCCGCGATCATGGCCCAGGCACTGGGTGATCGCCTCGCCGAAGCCCTCGCCGAGTTGATGCACAAGCGCGCCCGCGAGTTTTCTGGTTTCGGCAAAACCGAAAACCTCTCGATACCCGAGATCATCCGCGAGAAATACCGCGGCATCCGTCCCGCTCCCGGTTATCCCGCGTGCCCGGATCACACCGAAAAACCGATCCTTTTTGAACTCCTAAATGCGACAGCCGCCACCGGCATCACGCTCACCGAAAGTTGCGCGATGTCGCCTGCGAGCAGCGTGAGCGGTTGGTATTTCAATCATCCTGATTCGAAATATTTCGGCGTCGGCAAACTCGGCCGCGACCAAGTCACCGACTACGCCAAGCGCAAAGGCCAAACCCAAGCCGAAGCCGAAAAATGGCTCGGACCCTACCTCGACTACGACCCGCGCTAACACGTCCACTGTAGGAGCGGGTTTACCCCGCGATATTTATCTCTAACAATCGCGGGGTAAGCCCGCTCCTACAAATCGCCCACGTCGAAACCCTTTCCTTTCATGCCCCTCACATCCGGAAAAGGCCACGAAGCACTTCGCCGGGGACGATGGTCACAGAGTGGCGCCGAATACTTCCTCACGCTCTGCACAAAGCTGCGGCAAGAGGCACTCACCACTCCAACCCTGCTTGCCGCCATCTCCGACCAACTCTCCAGACTCGAAGCGGAGCAAATCTGGCATGTACGCACAGTGACCATCATGCCCGATCACATCCACCTCCTCGTCGGGCTCGGCGAAACCACGGAACTCTCCGGAGCGATTCGCCTCTTCAAGGGCAGATTGTCTCCCGAACTACGCGCCTCCGGCTTGAAATGGGAACACGGATATTTCGATCATCGAATCAGAGCCGATGAAGACCGCCTACCCATTTTTCTCTACATATTCCTGAACCCCTATCGAAAAAACTATTTGGCAGCAGCTCAGACTTGGCCCGGTTACCTCTGCGCCACCGAAGATTGGGCCTGGTTCGGCGAAATGACGAATTCCGCCTGCCCCTATCCGGCGTGGCTGGCTTAGCTCTATAAATCGCGGGGTAAACCCGCTCCTACAAAATCAAATAACTGTAGGAGCGGGTTTACCCCGCGATGATGCATGGAGTGCGCAGTTTGGCTCGTACCCTGCGCTTGCCATCGCCCTGCCGAGAGATCACCTTCCGTTCGATGTTCAGCACCGCACATCAAGATCAGGCCGACGCCGTTCAGACGGAGATTTTTCGCCGGATGTCGCTGACGCAAAAACTTGAGCTGGCCGTGGCGATGCAGCAACAGGCGCGCGACCTGATGGATTCCGGCCTCAAGCTCAGCCATCCGCAATTCACCGCAACTGAGCGCCAGCGGTAAACCGCCCGCCGCATCCTGAATGCCCGCTCCTGACTCATTCAGTATCGCACGCCTAAATCTGGCCACGCACCGCCGAGAAGCGTTTCATTGTGAGTCGGTAGCCCTGACGGACTTTATCCAAAAGAAAGCGCGCAAGGAAATGGAAGCGCACGCCTCCGTCTGTTTTGTGCTCGTGCCCGACAACGATCCCGGACGCATCGCCGGCTACTACACACTTTCTCAAGCTTCGGTCACCTTGGGCAAACTACCCGCCGAGCTAACGAAGAAACTGCCTCGTTATCCCGAGTTGGGTGCGACCTTGATTGGCCGCCTCGCCCGTGACCTCGAATGGCGCGGCGCACGCGTTGGCCCACTGCTATTGATCGACGCTTTACGCCGCTGCGTACGCCATAGCGGAGAAGTCGGCGCGGTAGTTGTGATCACCGACCCCAAAGACGAAAAGGCACGCGCCTTCTATGCATCCTACGGCTTTCAGGCGCTCGACGAACACCGCATGTTTATACCGATGAACGCCGTGCTTTCCCAGCTTGCGAGCAGCGGAGCGGTTTAATCCAAGTCGCTCTTAACTTTCGCACGCGAAAGCTTGATCGCTTCCCGCATCCGCGCTGTCGGCGCAGGAGGCTTCGCCAGCAACGCCTCCACAAACCGACGCGACTGCTCGGTGTTCAACTCAATGCGTTCATGCCTTTCCAATGTCTCCAACGCTGCCCGGCGCGCCTGAGCCACCACGAAGCCTCCGACCGACTGCCCAGCCAGCGCCGCCGCCCTGACGATAATCGCCTTATCAAGGCCAGAAACGCGCGCAACGAGACGTCCGCTTTTTGCAACTTTCTTGGATTTCACGATCGTTGGCATCCGTGAAATGTGTGCCAGAATAGGCCACAAATCAAGCATTGATCTCAACAGAATTAAGCCGCAGCGGTGTGTTAAAAAAGCCTCATGAGTAGGGAGTGCCCATCCTCCTCGGCAGTGATTCCCAACTGAGCCGAGAAGGTTTTGTGGCTTGTGGTGTGATTCACTCGTTGACCTCTTTGGATCAGTGAAGCCCTCAAGCCGACCTCGTTCATCAGCGCGCAAAGAACCGCGCGCCCGAGCGCTGCCACTCCAGTCATAACCCCCCTTCCGGCACATGAACAAACAATCGACCCTGCTCATACTCGCCCTATCCATCGCGGTCGTCGGGTGCAGCACGCGGGTGGCCAAACCCTCAGTTCAAGAAACTAAAATCGCGACGCCCAGCCCCGTCGTCACAAAGCCAACCATACGCTTCACCCAAAATGTGCGCGACAATACGTCGATGCTCAAAATCGTGCCCGGCCGCTGGAAGATGATCATCTGTCATCACAGCGCGCTCGCCAAGGGCAACGCGGCGAAATACGACAAAGATCACCGCAAGCGCGGCATGGAAAACGGGCTGGCCTACCATTTCGTTATCGGTAACGGCGTTGACTCCGGCGATGGCGAAATCGAAATCGGCTCGCGCTGGATGAAGCAGATCAAGGGCGGCCACGTTCGCGACGATACGATCAACGAGGTCGCGATCGGCATCTGCCTCGTCGGCAACCTCGAAGAAAAAGCCCTCACCGAAAACCAGATCGCCGCACTCACCGAGCTTCTGACCTACCTTCGCAACGAAGCTGTTGGCACGAGCGTCGAGTTCAAAGTCCATTGCGAAGCCGACCCGAACCACACCCAGTGCCCAGGAAAGTTTTTCCCGACGGGCGCAATGCGGAGCCTTTTTACCCCACCGGCGCCGCCTCACCCTCAACCGGCTTCAGCGCGCCCCGCGACCGCGACACCGCGTCGCACGTGAAAGCTAGAGCTTAAGCAAATTTGCTGCGCTCCGCCCGAGCACGGCGCTCAACTCCACCGCGCTCAGTCCCGCCGAGCGCACGTCCGCTAACATCGCACCCACCTGCGGTGACGATCCTCCCCGCGGATACAAATCGAGTGGATGATCCGAACCATACAACACACGCCCGGCGCCCACCGCATCGATCATCTCGCGGTAAACCTGCCCGTCATAAAGCAACGGTGACGCCGCCGTGTCATAAAAAAGATTCTCACACGCTCTCGCCGCCGCACCAAAACTAGGATCTAGCGGCAAGCGCGCGCCCCAGTGAGCCAGGATGAACTTCGTCGCTGGAAGATCCTGCGCCCACCGCACGAAATCGCCCAGCGGCGTCGCCACCTTGCCAGGATAGTTTTTACTGGCCGGTTCCGTGACATGCAGATTAACCGGCAACCCCAACTCACCCGCCAACACCAACGCTTCGCGCCAAACTGGATCATCCACCGCCACGCCTTGCGAATGCGGTGACAACTCGCCCAGCCCACAAAACCCTTCGCCTGCCGCGCGCCGAATTTCTTCTTTCACCACGCTCGCACCCGCCACTGGATGAAACGTCGCAAACGCCGCCAACCGGTCCCGGTGGGCGCGCATACACTCCGCATAAAACCGATTTTGCCGCACGCACGTGTCGTGCTTTTCCCAATACCAACCTTGCAACACCGCGCGTTCGATTCCCGCCGCATCCATCCCGCGCAGCAATTCGTCAACACTCGGAAAGGCCTGCACCGGCCGACCGTTTTTTCGCACCCGCGTGCAAAGCGTCGCCCAGTGCCGCTCACCGTGCGCCACCGCCCAAGCCGCCGGCGCACGATTCACCTCGGCCGGATAAAGATGCACGTGAGCGTCGATGATGCGCATGACGCCCCAACCCTTGGCACACACCCGCCCGCCCTTCGACCGAAAAATCCGCCGCTCCCGCTCTTTCTCTTTCCTCCTTCTCTTTATCTTTCTCTCCCACCACCCCAAAAACGCCGCTCTTTTCTTTTCGAAAAACATCCGCATCCTTTCTCCCTCGTGGCTGATCCCTCGCCGCGCCTGTATGAGCAACATCATTCGCTTCGATTCCAGCGCCGCCGCACAACCCGAAACCGCGCCTGATTTTTCTGCGCTCGTCCGCGAATTTCAACACGCCAGCGGCAGCGTGCTCACGCCCGTCTCACGCGACGAACGACCGCTCTATGGCCAGACACTCTATATCGCCAATTGCTCGCTCGACACCCGTTTCGGCCCTTTTCACGCCTACATTTTTCAGGACATCATCGACAAACACTACATCATCGCCCTCGCGTACGGCGATGTCGTCAACTCGAAAGAACTCTACACCCGCCTGCATTCGTCGTGCGTGACGAGCGAGACCTTGCGCGGCTGCGATTGCGACTGCGTGCAACAACTCGAAGGCGCTTTCAAGGTCATCGCCGAAAAGGGCAAAGGCATCCTTTTTTATCTCATGCAGGAAGGCCGCGGCGTCGGCTACGTTGGCAAGGCCCGCGACCGCATGCTCGTGCAAGCCTCGCTCGACCAGCTCTCGACCTTCCAGGCCTACGCCGCGATGGGCCTGAAAAAGGACCACCGCAACTACGACAATATTTCGCAAATCTGCTACCTGCTCGGCATTCAGGCGTCGTTCGTCGTCCTCACCAACAATCCCGCCAAAGTCGAAGCGCTCAAAGCCCAGGGCCTTACCGTCACCCGCACCGAAGCGCTCGAGTTCGAACCTTCGCCGTTCAACCTCGCCTACCTCACTTCGAAAGCCGCCGGCGGCCACATCTTGAAACGCCCCGCCGAAACCAGCGTCAAGCGGGCACTACCACCCGAACCAGTTATCCCCTTCAAACCCCACGTCATCCCCAACGCCCAACGCTTCATCTACTCGGCCAGTTACTTCCTGCCGATGAAGCCCATCGACAACGACATCTTGCTCTCAGAGGAACAGTTCAAGGAGCTCTTCAAAAAGAAATCCATCGACCGCTACATGGCCGGCCCGACACCGCTCGTCCTCGGTTACCAGCTGATTCGTGACAACCGCTTCTACGTCAAAATCGAGTCCGACAACCTCACCGCCTTCAAACGCGATAACCCGCAGGACCCAATTGTCGATCTACTCACCACACCCTATTGGTTCCGCGTTCACGTTTACTACGACATCGTCACCAGCCAGGAATTCGTCGTCCTCACCCACGGCAAACCCCGCGCCTACGACATCCCCGTCGTGCGCCTCCACAGCGAATCGCTCTTCAACCGCTTCCCCCTGCGCAGCGTCGACAACCGCGACAAATTCAAGAAATCCGTCAAACACATTGTCACCTACGGAGTAGGTGCGGTCATCCTGCTCTACTACGACGGCCGCGGCGCCGGCTTCGGTGCTTATGCCGCCGACCTCATGATGAGCGAAGGATCACAGGCGCTCTCCAGCGACGAGGCATATCAAAAACTCGGCGTCAGCTACGACAGCCGCGACTACGAGGCGTCAATGATGCTGCTCAAACACCACATACCCTCCGAGAAAATCCAGATGGTGATGAACTCGCCCGCCAGCCTCGTGAAAAAGAAAGAGTACTCCGCCGCGCTCAACAACCATCACATCGACGTCGAAAAGTGGATCTTCCTCGACGACTCCTCAATCAATGAGTGAGCGAGTGAGCGGCCCGCCAAAAAAGAGACGCTCAACTTTTTAGACGTTGAACGCTCTCCTGCGCCGAATGAACACCACCGATCCTCTCGGTCACGCGCTCCTCGCCAAACGCTTGGCCCAGATCCCCGGCGTGCTCGGCGGCATGCTCGCGCGCGGTGCCGCACCACTCAAACCCGCCACACTTGCCGCGACTCATTTCATCATCACCGGCACCGGCAGCTCCGAGGCGCACGCACGCTACCTCACGATGCTGCTCAACCTCCACACCCGCCGCGCCGCCGCCTACCTGCCGCTCTCAGGCTTCACCGCGCACTACAAACCCTCCTTTGCCGGTAAAACCCTGATCGTCTTCAGCCAGGGCGTTTCCCCCAACGCCCAAATCGCGCTCCGGCGGCGTAGTGAGTTTTCAAATACCGTTCTCTTCACCGCCACCACCCCGGCCACGGCGCTCGCCGCCGGCAAGCCCGATCGCGCCGCGCTCCTCCAGGCCATCCTCGACGAAGGCGGCGAACTCGTTGAATTTCCCCTCGCCGAGGAATACACCACGCTCATCCGCTTCGTCGGCCCAATCGCCGGCTACCTCGCCTGCCTGCAATTCACCGCACAACTTTCCTGCTGCCGTTTCAAACAACCGCCCGCAACCGCCATCCTGCGCCTGCTCGATACGCAACCACCTGCCGATTTGCTCGAAACAATGCTGCGCGCACCCGAACGTTTCGCCACCGGTTTCTCGCTCGTCACGGCCGCGCCCATCTCGGAATTCGCCCAAAACCTCGCCTGCAAATTCATGGAAGGCATTTTTTGGCCCTGCCCGTCGGTTTCTGATTTTCTTCAATTCGCTCACGGGCCGTTTCAACAAACCACCGCGCACCCGCACCCCGTTGTGATCTTGCAAGGCGATGCCCCCGTCGAAGCCGAACTCGTCGGCCGCAGCCTCACGATGTTGCGCGAAGTCGGGCTCGACGCCTACGTCATCCACGTCGACGCGCCACCTCTAATCTCAATCTTCGGCTTCGAAACCGCGCTCAACCGCCTCGTCTTTGCGCTCATGACCCGGTTCGGCACCGACCAGATCAACTGGCCCGGCAAAGGCCGCGACGACCAACTCTACGGTTTTTGCCCGGACCATTGAGGCCGCCACGCGCGCCCAACAGCCGCGCGAATTTCTTGCACGGCCAATTTTGAACGCCTGCGCCGCCGCTGCGTCTTACTCCCCGGTGTTAGTAGTTCTTTTTGGTGTTTCATATATCGATTGTAGTCAAAAGTCGGCAAGGGCGCGGTGCCATGAGCTCCGCGCCCTTACTGTTTTTGGACGCTTGCCCCAGCGCCGTTTGAGTCTTCACTGACAGCCTTTTCCCCATGCCCGACTACCGCGCCCACTGCACGCTCACCGAACGCGAACCCGCCCAAATCCGCCTTTCTGACGAGGAATCCCACCACCTCGTGGCCGTTAACCGCGCCAAAAAAGGTGAGACCGTCGTGGCCTTCGACGGCCGTGGTGGCGAATGGATTTGCGAGCTCGCCGATGACTCGAAAAACGCCGCCGTGCTCAAGGTGCGATTCAGCCAAAAGATAAAACCGCTCACCTACGAAATCACGCTCGGCCAAGCCCTCCCGAAAGGCCCATGCATGGATGCCATTGTGCGCAAGGCCACCGAGATCGGCGCCGCCCGCATCGTTCCGCTGCAGAGCGAACGCACCCAAGTTCACCTCGACGAAGACCGGCAGGACAAAAAAATCGAGAAGTGGCAAAACGCCACGCTCGAAGCCGCCAAACAATGTGGCAACGCCTGGCTGCCAGAAGTGCTGCCCGTACAAAACGCCAACGCCTTCATCGAAGGCAGTCGCGGCTATGATCTAAAACTCATCGCCAGCCTCCAACCGGGTGCCAAGTCACTCAAGTCGGTACTTTCTGGATACAACGTTGCCAACGGCCGCGCACCAAAAAAAGTTCTCTGGCTGATCGGGCCTGAAGGTGATTTCACGCCTGCCGAACTCAGCGCCGCCAAGAGTGCCGGCTTCGAACCGATCACGCTCGGCCCACTCGTCCTCCGCTGCGAAACCGCCGCCATCTACGCGCTGAGCGTGCTGAGCTACGAGTTGGGAAATCCGAGCTGAATACCTGGCTCACGCAAAGGCGCGATTTACAAAAAAATCCAGGCGGCCAGCGATGATCCTCAAAGCTCTAGCGGTTTGGATAGTCATCGCTCTAGCCGAGACACTCCACGGCATTCTTCGGGTTAGATTCCTAAACCGCCGGATCGGCGACAAACGCGCCCGTCAATTAGCCACAATAACGGGTTCGCTTATCATTTTATTAGTCGGATGGCTGACTGTGCCCTGGATCGGTCCACGTTCGAACACCCAAAGCCTCGTCGTTGGCGGAGTTTGGCTGAGCTTGATGTTAGCGTTCGATTTCGCACTCGGCCGTCTACTCATGCGAGCCTCATGGGAACACCTGCTGGCGGATTTTGACCTTAGCAAAGGTGGCTACCTTGGCTTTGGAATGATGGTGCTGTTTCTGACCCCGCTAATCATCGCGAGGATTTGTCACGTTTACTGACCGTGTAATCACCAAACCAGCAAACCGCTGGCAAAGGTCAGACCGGCGCCGACGCTGCAAAAGATGATCTTGTCGCCGGAGGCAAAAATACCCTCCTCCGCCGCCCAACCAAGAGCCATCGACACACTGGCGGCTGACGTGTTGCCGTATTTGCCAATCGTCACGACGAAACGCTCGTAGGGAATGCCCACCCGTTTGCTGACCGCGCGCAGGATGCGTTCGTTGGCTTGATGCGGCACGATCCACGCCACATCGCCAGCCTTCAGGTTATGGCGCGCAAGCGTAGCCTCGATTTGATTGCCAAAGGCGATGACGGCGTGTTTAAAGACCGCCGAACCATTCATTTGTAGATAAAAATCGTCACGGTCGTGCCCCTCCGGGTGCGGAAGCGGACGGGCAGCACCGCCACCACGACGCTGGATCGCCTCAAACTGATCGGCATCGCCAGAAAGCTTCATGCGGCCGAGTCGGTGTCCACCGCTGCAATCGGTCAACACCGCAGCACCCGCACCGTCGCCGAAAAGAAACGCCGTGGCGTGGTCCTTTGGATTAGTTATACGCGAGAGCAGTTCAGCGGTCACCACCAGGAGTTTTTTCGCCGTGCCGGAACGGATGAACGAACGGCCCACCTCCAGCGCGTAGAGCCAGCCGGCGCAGGCAGCGTTGAGATCGAACGCGAGGGCATGCGGCACGCCGAGTTGTTTCGCGAGCGCACTGGCCATCGAGGGCACGGGCTGATCGGGTATCAACGTCGCCATGATGACTCCGTCGATTTCCTTCACGTCGACCTTGGCCTGCGCGAGAGCGTGCTGCACGGCGGTGACGGCGAGACTCGTGGCGCTTTCACCTTCACCCGCATAACGACGTTCGCGAATGCCAGTGAGCTTAATCACCTCGGCCTCGGTCATATCGGGAAATTCTTTTAGAATTTCGCTGTTCGAACGGATTCCGGCAGGGATCGCATAACCAACACCTGCAATACAAACCGTCTCGGCTGAATGCGGATTAAACCCATTTGCGGGAGAAACCGTTTCTACGTCGTCAGCCGAAGCATTCTGACTTTTACCACGCTTCTGAAGGTAACGCTCAACGTCGTCGCCCGAAACGCGACCACCGGGACCGGTCGCTTCGATGTCAGTGATTTTCGCCGGATCGAGACCCGCTTCAGTCGCGAGTTTGCTCGCGCGAGGCGTCCATTGGATGCCAGCGAGTTTAGCAGGAGCCGAGGCCGAAGCTGAAAACGCGACGGGTGTCGCGGCAGGCACGACCGTTGCAACCGGTGCTGAAGCCACGGGCAAGGCGGCGCGGGTATCCGCACCCGCCGGTCTAGTGCCTGGTGCATGAACGACGCCGTTGACGCTCTTCGCTTCGAGGTGTCGCAGCGACTGATCGGTCGTTTCGATACGCAAAAAGGGAGCACCCGAAGGCAGAATATCGCCCGCGCGGCCAACGATTTCTTTCACCGTGCCGTCACAGGGCGATTCAAACTCAAAGACCGATTTATCGCTCTCGAGCTCGGCCATTTTCTGGCCTTTGGTCACAGCGGCACCCGGCGTCACAACCACATCAATGACGGTGAGTTCGCTAACGGTGGCACCCATGGAAGGCACCGGGACATCAATAAGAAAATTTTCCATCAGAAAAGTTAACAGAATGAAGCTAGGAGACGGGCGGTGGCGGGGTCAATGGCGCATCAAAGGCCACCGATTTCGCCGAAATAACCACGGGCAGTTGAACCACTGATTCTCGCTGATGCCCACTGAAAAACGGAAAGTAATGAAAGCGGTGCCATTTCAACCCACAGGCCGGATAAACGCACGGAAAGATTCGGGGCCAAAAGGCCGACCCACGGCTCAACTCCGTGCCGCGCGCCAGATCGCGAGGCATTTTTCGAGCAAGGCGGGAAGCTCACCGAGCGGAATCATGTTGGGGCCATCACTGATCGCTTCGGACGGATTTGGATGCGTCTCGATAAAGAGTCCATCAGCACCGGCCGCGAGCGCGGCTTTCGCGAGCGGAGGAACAAATTCGCGTTGACCACCGCTTTTGCCGCCTGCCGCGCCGGGCAACTGAACGCTGTGCGTGGCGTCGAAGATCACGGGAAAACCATTCGCCTTCATGATGGCGAACGAACGCATATCGACCACGAGGTTCTGGTAGCCAAACGTTGTCCCGCGCTCGGTCTGCCAGATTTCGACGGCGTGACCTTCGCGAAGTTTATTGGTCACAAAAACCATTTCCTGCGGCGAGAGAAACTGGCCTTTTTTCACGTTCACGATGCGACCGCTGGCGGCGGCCGCGAGAAGCAGATCGGTCTGGCGGCAGAGAAACGCCGGGATCTGCAACACGTCGCAAACAGCGGCGACGGGCGCGACCTGTGCGGTTTCGTGAAGATCCGTCAAAATCGGAAAACCGTAATCACGACGGATGAGCGCGAGGAGTCGAAGGCCTTCCTCGATGCCCGTGCCGCGCGGCCCGGAAGCGGAGGTGCGATTGGCTTTATCGAAGGATCCTTTAAAAACGATCTTTAACTGCGGCTGCACGCTCTGGACGCTGGCGAGTGTCTCGGCCACAGCGCGACAGACTTTCTCGTTTTCGAGCGAACAAGGACCGGCGACGAGCAAAAGTTTGGCGGGATCGAAAAGCATGGCACCGAACTTATCCCGAAAACGTGAAGAAACGGAAGCGTGGAATATTTCGCGTTGTTTACCCAAACGCATTTTTGCGCAGACCGCGAAGCGAGGTCAGGCCACCCCAGTCAGTGATCGGCGAAAGCGGACGCGGAGCGGTGCGTTCGCGAGCGCCGTGACGCTGGCGGTAAGCGGCCAGATGCATGGCAACAAACGCGTGTGAACCTAACACTGCGCCATCGGTAAAGTAACGC
>JANNHA010000134.1:0-12556 GCA_031404135.1 Verrucomicrobiota bacterium
CTGCGCCAGCGGCTGGCGGGCGGTGCCGACGAGCGCCGTGCCGCCCCAACGTGAAGGGCATTTTCGTCAACATCTTCGGCGGCATCATGGACTGTAACGTGATCGCTAACGGAATTGTCGAGGCGGTCAAAGAAGTGGGCCTCACCCTGCCTCTCGTGGTTCGCCTCGAGGGCAACAACGTCGCGGCCGGCAAGGCCACGCTGGCCCAAAGCGGGCTGACGATTGTTGGCGGGGATACCATGGCCGACGCGGCCCAGAAGATCGTTAAACTCGTCGCCTGATCGGACCATCGGAACAAACCAGATCAAACTCAAATCGCGAAACTTCCATGGCCATTCTCATCACGCCCGAATCCAAAATCATCGTTCAAGGCATCACCGGTGACTTCGGTGGACGCCACGCCAAACTCTCCCTCGACTACGGCACCCAGGTGGTCGCCGGCGTCACGCCCGGGAAGGGCGGTCAAGTCTTTGAATACAAGGAGCACCGTGTGCCGATCTTCAACTCGGTGCACGAGGCGATCGCCGCAACCGGCGCCAAGGTCTCCGTCGTCTTCGTCCCGCCTCCATTCGCCGCGGATGCCATCGTTGAGGGTGTCGACGCCGGACTCGATTTGATCGTCACGATCACCGAAGGCATTCCCGCCCGTGACATGGTTCGCGTGAAACGCGCGATCGCGGGTCGCTCGACCCGGCTGGTCGGACCCAACTGTCCCGGCCTCGTCAGCCCGGGCTCCGGTCCGGAGAGCCACGGTGGTTGCCGAATCGGCATCGCCCCCGGCTACATCCACAAGAAAGGTCATGTCGGCGTGGTTTCCCGTTCGGGAACTCTGACGTACGAAGCGGTCTTTCAACTGACCTCCAAGAATATCGGCCAATCCACCTGCGTGGGCATCGGCGGCGATCCCGTCAACGGGACCTCCCATCTGGATGTCATCAAGTTGTTCAACAGCGATCCCGAGACGCATGGAATCGTTTTGATCGGTGAAATCGGCGGCACCGCGGAGGTCGAGGCGGCCCGCTGGATCAGAGACAACGTCAAGAAGCCCGTGGCCGGTTTCATCGCTGGAGCCACGGCTCCCGCCGGTCGACGGATGGGACACGCCGGCGCGATCGTCGGCGGAACCGAGGATACGGCGGCCGCCAAGATCGCCGTCTTCAGGGAGTGCGGAATTGAGGTCGCTGAGACGCCATCGGACATGGCCGATGCCCTGCTTCGCGCAGCCAAAGCCAAGGGAGTCACCCTGAGCTGATTCGGTTTCAATCCAACGACACAAAAAGGGCCGCGAGTTCATCGCGGCCTTTTTTACGCCCGCGCCGATAAATCCCCGGGCGGACATTGAAATAGGTGGCCAGGCACTCCACGGCACTAGGAGATCGTCGTTACCGTTGCTACCTTCCGGTCCTGGCGGAGTTCACGCGTCTGCCCATGCATGGCACCTGGCCAACGCGGACAGTGGGCAGCTCAGCCTCTCCCGCAACCCTTATTTTTATTCCCTCTACGAAACCCCCCGGTGCGTTGCAGGCCCGCTTTGCCGGTGATATCTTTCGCAATCCGGCAGCCGCTCCGCGCGTCACTCTCCTTATCCTGCTTCCCGTGAAAACGATCCCCGTCGTCGTTCTTCTTTTCGGCTTCACCTTGGCCGTACTGGCCGACACTGCGCCCGTCGAAAAAACCTCGCTCAAAGGCAAAGTCTACGCCGACGAACATAAAACGTTCACCGCGCCCGAATCCGGCCTCGCAGTCATCCAGCTCACCAGCGATCCCGCCGAAGACGCCCACCTCTACTTCACCGGCGACGGCTTCGTGCCCGCCGACCACGGCCTCGTCTTCACCTCGAAACGAACCGGCAACTGGAACCTATTCTACCTGAATCTGGAAACCTACCAGTTCACGCAACTCACCGACGGCAAAAAAATCAGCGGCACCGGTGCCGTCGTCTCGCCCGTCACGATGGAGGCCTACTACCGCGACGGCCCCTTGATCAAAGCCGTCCACCTAAAAACCCTCGCCGAGCGCACCCTCAACACCGTGCCCGTCGGCTACACCACCTCTTCGCTCTCGGTCACCGTTGACGGCAAAACGCTCGCCTACTCCATCCAGGAAAATATTCCCGTCACCACCAAGACCGACAAAATTTACTCCGACATGGCCGAACGTTTCCAAAAACGCCCCTCGTGCGCCGTCGTCACCGGCCGCACCGACGGCACCGGCTGGCACGAGGTGATCCGCCAGAAAAAATTGTTCAGCCACACCCTCATCAACCCGCTCAACGAAGCCATCATTCTCTATTGCCACGAAGGCCCGTGGGACGACGTTGAGCAACGCCTGTGGCTCGTCGATTCCGCCGGCCGCGACAACCACCTGCTTCGCCGCGAAGAAAAGCCCGCCGTGCAAATCGGCCACGAATACTGGTTCCGCGACGGCATTCACGTGGGTTATCAGGTGAAGGTCCAAGGCGAACCAAAGTCCATCGGCATCGCCGACGTGCTGGACGGCTCCTACCTCGAATACCCCACACCCTACACCGACGGCCACACCCAAGCCAACAGCACGGGCACCGGCTTCGTCGGCGACGGCTCGGAGACGGAACCGTTCATCAACCTCTACCACCTCGCCGACGGCAAACTCACCGGCCGCCACCTCTGGAAACACGAAGGCTCCTTCGCGCAACAACACTGGCACCCCCACCCGCGATTCTCCCCCGACGACAAGTACGTGCTCTTCACCAGCAACCGCGGCGGCAACGGCAACGTTTACCTGATCAAGTTGGAAGAGGGAAAGAAGTGACTGCTGCTACGCATATCCAGATTCAGTTTTTCGAGAGCAGAAATCACGCTTTCCCCAGCACCTTCTCCACCCGCTCCACGATCCCTTCGACCGGCCAGAGGCGGCCGATGCCTTCGTAGCCGCACGCGAGCAGGCCTTCTTCCGGGCCGATGAACTCGACGCCGCGTGCTTGCAACGTGGATACATTCGCCACCGTCGCCGGGTGGAACCACATCTTACCGTTCATCGCCGGAGCGATCAGCACCGGAGCGCGACAAACCAGATGCAGCGAACTCAGAAAATCCGGCGCGAGGCCGTGCGCGAATTGCGCAATCACGTCGGCCGTGGCGGGCGCGACAAGGAGCAGATCCGCTTTGTCGGCGAGCTCGACATGGCCCGGCTGCCAGCCGCCCGGACCTTCGCTCCACTGATCCGCCGCGACGGGCTGGCGCGCGAGCGTCTGGAGCGTGAGCGGCGTGATGAATTTTTGCGCCGCCGTCGTCATCACGGGAAACACCTCGGCGCCGCGTTTGCGCAGCTGGCTGATGAGGTCGGCGGCTTTGTACGCCGCAATCGAGCCGGTGACACCGAGGACGATTTTCTTGCCGGATAACGGTAAAGACATGCCCGCAGCGAACCAACGATCCGCCGTCGCCGCAAGCGTTCTTAGCGCGGGTTGGATTGTCTCATCCGAACGACCTCGAACCCGGCGACGACGGCGCGTCGCCCTCCCCCGCAAACCAAATTCGGGTCGAGATCTAGTCGAGATTTATGACCCAAATCTCCCTTTCCAAATTCAAGACACAAAACTCACTTAAGTTCCGCTCCCCCAAGTGGAAAATGGTCGGGCTGGTGAGATTCGAACTCACGACCTCTTGCACCCCATGCAAGCGCGCTACCAGGCTACGCTACAGCCCGAACAAGGAGGGTCAGAAAGTAGCATGCTCAGTACGGAAGCAAGTGGTTTTTTCGCTCTTTGCGCAAACCAATGGGAAAAGCCCCAAACGCGCCACTCCACTCGCGAACATTTAGCTCTTGGATTATGCTAACTCGCTATGAAAACGATCCTTGCTCCCATCGATTTCTCGACGGCCACAGAGGGCGTGATCGACGCAGCCTGCACCCTCGCCCGTGTGACTCAATTCCGCATCCTCCTCCTCCACATCGTGCAACCTCCCGTGCTCACCAGCGACTACGGGCTGGCTATGGAAAACTTCCAGGAAGCCGTCGATATCAGCGAACGCCATTCCACCCAACGCCTCGCCGAGATCACTGAAAACCTCCACACCCGCCACCCCGAACTCACTATTACCACCAACCAGGTCAGCGGCCCGCCCGTCCCGGAAATCCTCGACGCCGCCGCCCTCAACGACGCCGCCTATATCATCATGGGCTCGCACGGCCACAACGCCTTCTACGACCTAATAGTTGGCACCACCACGCACGGCGTGCTCCGCAAGGCCACCTGCCCCGTCGTCATCGTGCCCCCGCCCCAACGCGCAAAAAATAGCCCGTCCGCTTAAATCAATTCTCACGGCTGGTTCGGCCCCAGCCCGAACTCCTTCGCTTCAAACCCGCGCGCCTTCAATGCCGCCGCGAGCCCCTTCAAATCGAGTTGCGCGCCCGTTTTCACATCGTTGGCTTTGTACCAGCCTTGGTTCATCTCGAGCGCAAACTGGATCGAATCACTGCGCGAGCTGATTGTCCGCTCGTCGTAGGGATACATCGGATACACCTCGTGCAACCGGCCGTCGGCCTTGAAATAACCAATATCCAGCGGCGTCGGCGTATTGCGCATATAAAAACTCATCCGCTCGGGCCGTTGATACACAAAAATCATCCCCTGGTCGGCCCCGAGATCCCGCCGCCCCATCAAGCCGCGCTGCATCTCGTCCGGAAGCACCGCGAGTTGCATCTGCACCGTGCGGTCGCCCACTTTGATCGCAAAAAAATCCGTCACCGCCTTGACCGTCTCCGGCTTCGACGCGCCCGTTTTTTTTCCGCAGCCCGTCAGCGGAAAAGCCAGCACAACCACCGCGAGCAAAAGAGACCACCAATGCAGATTTGCGTTTTTCACAAGGTCTGTGGCTAATCTGCCTCCAAGTTAGATTCAACTCTTCCCTGTGCCTACGCCCGCAATTCTTCTCTACGCCGATTCCGCTCACAACGCCGACCAGCTCTACTTCGGCCGCGTACACGTGCCGGACGCCTTCATCTCGTTTTCGAGCGGCCGCAAAAAACACGCCGTCGTCAGCGCCCTCGAATTCGGCCGCGTAAAACGCGATTCTGCTTTCGACGTCGTTCTCCCACTCGAACCCTACGCGAAGGAAGCGCGTAAACGTTTTCCCTCCGGCCGCATGACCGCCGCCGAGGTCATCGCCGTTGTCGCGAGCCAATTTCGCCAAAAATCCTTCGTCGTCCCCGAAGACTTTCCCGCCGGCATCGCCACACGACTCACCCACCATGGACTGAAAATCGAGATCGCCGACGGCCCGATCTTTCCGCAACGCGAAATCAAAACCGACGCCGAAGCCGACGCCATCCGCGAAGGCAACCGTTGCAGCACCCTCGGAATTCTCGCCGCCGAAGCCATGCTGCGCGCCAGCAAAATAAAAAATGGCGTCCTGCTCCATTGCGGAGCGCCGCTCACTTCCGAACGATTAAAAATCGCCATTGAGATCGCCTGCCTCGAAGCCGGTGCCATCTCCATCGACACCATCGCCGCTGGCGGCGACCAAGCCTGCGACCCCCACGAACGCGGACACGGCCCGCTCCGCGCCAACGAACTGATCATCGTCGACGTTTTTCCCCGCGTAAATACCACCGGCTATCATGGCGATATGACACGCACGTTTCTCAAAGGCCGCGCCTCCGACGCCCAGCGCTCACTCGTCACCACCGTCCGTGATGCCCAACTCGCCGCGCTCAAAAAAATCCGCGCCGGTGCCAACGGCCACGATGCCCACGACGCCGTTTGCCAACTCTTCACCCGCCGCGGATACGAAACCAAGCACACCGACAAAGGCTCCGTCGGCTTTTTCCACGGCACCGGCCACGGCCTCGGCCTCGCCGTTCACGAAGCCCCGCGCGTCAGCACCGTCGATTACCGCCTAAAGAAAGGTTCGGTCGTCACCGTCGAACCCGGCCTCTACTACCCCACCCTCGGCGGCTGCCGCATCGAAGACGTTGTTCAAGTCACCGCCAACCGCCCGAAAATGCTTTCCGACTGCCACTACAACTGGGAAATCACGTAATTCCAGCTTTCCTGAGTTCCCCATTAAAATGCCGAAGGCCCTCTTCATCGACCGCGACGATACCCTCATCGTCGACAAAGTTTATCTCTCAGATCCTGCCGGCGTTGAACTTATCCCCGGTGTCATCGAAGGCCTCCGCCGCGCCCGCGAACTCGGCTACCAACTCTTCCTCTTCACGAACCAATCTGGCATCGGTCGCGGCTACTACACGATCGAGGACGCCCATCGCGTCAATGCCCGCATGGAAGAGCTGATCGGCCTCCCGCGCCCCCTCTTTATCGAGATCGGCATCGCGCCCGAAGCACCCGACCAACCCTCGCTCTACCGCAAACCCTCGCCGCGCTTCATCACCGAGATGATCGCCAAGTACAATCTCGACCCCGAGCAATGCATCATGGTCGGCGACCGCGAAAGCGACATCGAAGCCGGCCTCAACGCCAAAATCCGCTGCGCCGCTCTTTGCACCGCCAAAGTAACGGAAGAAAAATGGCGCACCTTCGCCTACCCCGGTGTCCCGATCTATCCCACCTTCGCCGCATTCACAAAAACACTCCGCTAGAATTAATCAAAGAACAGGCATTCTCCATTCTTCATTCTGCATTCAACATTCTCCGCCCCATGCCCCTCCTCACCGTAACCGACCTCCGCACCTATTTCCACACGCGAAGCGGCGTCTATCGTGCGGTGGATGGCATCGACTTCTCGGTCGAACGCGGTGAAACGCTCGGTATCGTCGGCGAATCCGGCTGCGGCAAATCCGTCACCTGCTACTCGCTGCTGGGCCTGATTCCCCAACCACCCGGACGCATCGAAAGCGGCTCGGCGCTCTTCGACGGCATCGACCTGCTCCGCTGCACACCCGCCCAAGCCCGCTCGATTCGCGGCAAACGCATCGCGATGATCTTCCAGGACCCGATGACCTCGCTCAATCCCTACCTGCGCATCTCCGAGCAGCTCGTCGAACCACTCCTCATCCACGAAAAGATTTCCCGCAAAGATGCTCTAGCCCGCGCCCTCGAAATGCTCGCCCAAGTCGGCATCAACGACGCCGAGAAACGCATCCATTTTTATCCGCACGAATTTTCCGGCGGCATGCGCCAGCGCGTGATGATTGCCATGGCGCTGATCACCAAACCCGAACTCCTCATCGCCGACGAGCCCACCACCGCCCTGGACGTCACCGTGCAGGCGCAAATTCTCGAACTCATCAAAAAGATGCAACGCGAGCTCGGCATGGCCGTGATCTTCATCACCCACGACCTCGGCGTCATCTCGGGCCTCTGCGACCGCGTACAAGTGATGTACGCCGGGAAAATCGTCGAAACCGGCGACACCCGAACCATCTTCTATCAGCCCAAGCATCCCTACACCCGCGCGCTGCAACGATCCATCCCCTCGCTCCAACCCAAAGGCTCCGAACTCTACACCATCGCCGGCATGCCGCCCGATCTCTCGAAGCCGCTCGCTGGCTGTTCCTTCGCCCCCCGCTGCGAGTACACGACCGACCGTTGCCGAACGGAAACGCCGACACTTTCCGCCCAAAACGCCGACCACCCCCACGCCTGCCTCCGCGCCCAAGCCGGCGAAATTTAATCTGGAACTCAGGAAATTAGACCCTCTTTCATGTCCGCTCCCATTCTCCAGCTCAACGATGTCAAAACTCACTTCCCGATAGCGGAAGGTTTTCTCATCAAGCGCCACACCGGTACCGTCAAAGCCGTCGACGGCGTCAACCTCGCGCTCGCTCGCGGCGAAGTCCTCGGCCTCGTCGGCGAATCCGGTTGCGGCAAATCCACCCTCGCCCGCACCATTCTCCAACTCATTCCCACCACCGGCGGCACCATCATCCTCGAAGGTAAAAACCTGACCGCCGGTTCGACCACCGATGTCCTCGATGCCCGCCGCCACCTGCAGATGGTTTTCCAGGACCCCTACGCGTCGCTCAACCCGCGCATGACCGTGTTCGCCACCCTGGCCGAACCAATGGCCGTCCACAAAATTTGCCCGGCCTCCGAGATCCCCGCTCGCGTGGCCGAACTCATGACCACCGTCGGCCTCGCCCCGCGTTTCATGCAGAAATACCCGCATGAATTTTCCGGCGGCCAACGCCAGCGCATCGCCATCGCGCGCGCGCTCGCGCTCCAGCCCCGCGTCATCATCGCCGACGAACCCGTCTCCGCGCTCGACGTCTCGATCCAGGCGCAAATCCTAAACCTCCTCGCCAGCCTCGTGAAAAAGATGGGCCTCAGCCTCATCTTCATCGCGCACGACCTGTCCGTCGTGAAACACATCTCCGACCGCATCGCCGTGATGTACCTCGGCAAGATCGTCGAACTCGGCCAAGCCGTCGACGTGATCGAACGCCCGCTCCATCCGTATACCCGCGCCTTGATCAGTGCGATCCCGACGCCCAACCCCGACGTCGAACGCGCCCGCCAGCGCATCGTCCTCGCCGGAGATCCTCCCTCGCCCGTTAACCCACCGAGTGGTTGCGCCTTCCACCCCCGCTGCGCCTACGCCCAGGAGCGATGCAAACTCTCCGTTCCGCCCCTCGTCGCCACCGACAACGCCCGCGAAGTCGCCTGCGTCCGGCTGGGTGAGATCTGAATTCGCCCAGGAAAAAAAGCCCGACGTCCTCGACGCGGGGCGGGACAGGAACCAGATGATAAGATACAAGGTTGGCTCCGTGGCTTCCGTGCGTTCTCTCGGGCACGCTGCGCCAACCTCCGATTTATATTTTCATAAAAAAGACACGGGCGTTTCGGCCTGTGTCTTTTGAGTAAAGATCCCCGGGGCAAGCTCCGGGGCATTGCAGAAATTGTAGGAGCGGCTTAACGCCGCGATTCATCCCATCCATCGCGGGATAAACCCGCTCCTACAGACGAACCAAGCCGTAGCACACTCCGGGGCATTTGACCCAATGCGAGCCAGCTAAAAGATTTGAGCGGGATTACGCTTTATCCAAACCAAATGCCGTATGCACGGCGCGGGCGGCTTCGTCGGCATTGGCTTGGGCGATCGAGACGGTGATCTTGATTTCCGAGGTGCTGATGAGGTCGATGTTCACCCCGGCGTCGGCGAGCGCCTGAAAGAGCGTGGCGGCGACACCGCTATGGGTCTTCATACCGACGCCAACGACGGAGAGTTTCGCGATCTGGTCTTGGGACGAGATGGAGCCGCCGAGTTCTTTGAGCACGGGCTCAAGAGCGCGGGTGGCTTTCGCTACTTCGTTGGCGGGAGCGGTAAAGGTGAGCGTCGCGACACCGTTGCTGCCAGCGTTCTGGACAATCATGTCGACGACGATGTGGGCGTCGGCAAGGGCGCGGAAAACTTTGGCGGCCGAGCCTGGTTTGTCAGCGAGGTTGGCGAGAACGACTTTAGACTGGTTTTTGTCAACGGCTACGCCGCGGACGACCACTTTTTCCATGGAGGCGACTTCTTCTTTCACGATGGTTCCTGGGTTATGATTAAAGGATGAGCGGACTTCGAAAACGACGTCGTACTTTTTGGCGAACTCGACCGAGCGGGACTGCATGACCTTCGAGCCGGCAGAGGCAAGTTCAAGCATCTCGTCGTAGGAAATTTCTTCGATCTTGCGGGCGTTTTTGACGACGCGCGGGTCAGCGGTGTAGACGCCGTCGACGTCGGTGTAGATTTCGCATTTATCAGCTTTGACGGCACCAGCAATAGCGATAGCGCTTAGATCGGAACCGCCGCGACCGAGCGTGGTGGTCTGGCCTTCGGCGTTGATGCCCTGAAAGCCGGCGACGATGATCACGTTGCCCGCCGCGAGATCGCGCCGGAGGGCTTCGGCATTGATGGAATGGATACGGGCTTTGGTGTGGGCTGTGTCGGTGACGATGCCTGCCTGCGCGCCGGTGTAGCTGATCGCGGGGACACCGATGCCGTGCAGGGCCATGGCGGTGAGGGCGATGGTTTCCTGTTCGCCGATCGAGAGGAGCTGGTCCATCTCGCGTTCGCTCGGGTTGGCGCAAACGGCTTCGGCGCGGGCGATGAGCTCGTTCGTCACACCGGAACGGGCGGAGACGACGACAACGAGTTGGTTGCCTTCGTCGCGCGTGTGCTTGATGCGTTCGGCGACTTTCTTGATGCGTTCGACGTCACCTACAGAGGTGCCGCCATATTTTTGGACGATGATGGCCATGGGCAGAGTTGGAGAGTGGAAAGCGATTTCCCGCCGGTCCGCCAGCGGAAATTACGGATTTCTTCAATCAATCGCAGAATAGCGGCTCGGGTAATGGTCGAGTTTCCCGTCGCTTAGAACGGCTTATTGTAAACCATATAAACCGCCACGCCAGCCAGGAGGATAGTCACGGCGCTCAAAACACCGCGGGCACCCGGTCGACGGTACGCCACCCCGGCAAAAGCCGAGATCGCCAACCAGCAGACAATTTTCACGATCACCCAACCCTGCCAGGCGAGTGCCATTTTGTGCATAAGCCCCACGCCGCTCACGAGCATCAGTAGACTCGCGATGCCAGTGAGGATCATCACGCGTTTCTTGGTCGCCGGAGCTGGGCCCGCGAAAGCGTAAAACGTGAAGCCCGTGAGAACCAGCAACGAGATGAGATGGACGACGTGATAGAAGTTAGGCGACATGGGAGTTCGAAACGGGTTGAAGCGGATAGGCAGGTTAGAAAATAAAGTTGATCCTCCGCCTGTGCCGTATGCTCAAAGGCTCGAGTCCTTTTTAAGTTAAGGTGGGCGCCTCCTCCACAGCGTCTGCTTTCCGATTTACGGCCTAGCATCTTCCACGGCGGGTTCAGCTCCCGGAATTTTACAAAGGCAAAGAGCGGTTATTGAAAGCACCTCGAACACTACAGAGGATCAGGCGGTGAAGGTAGGGCCCGCTCCCGTCCCGTCAAACGCGAAGCACCGATTTGAGCAAAGATCTCCGGAACAAGCTCCGGCGCATTGCAGAAATTGTAGGAGCGGCTTTACGCCGCGATTCACCCCATCCATCGCGGGGTAAACCCGCTCCTACAGACGAACCAGCCGGAGGTGCGGTGAGCGGGCGCTTATTAATTGACGGACGGCACGTGGGGCGGACAGCGTCGCAGCCACTCGCAAGCTGCGTTAGGACTCGCCGGCGGCGAGGACCACATGCGCCTTACCCTTTTCGTTCTTCTGATTGCGAGCTTCGCGCTGTCCGGCTGCATAAGCCGGCCGTTGCCGTTTCTTCAGCCGCCCAAGCAAACCACGTTATCTGCTGATCGGGTCGAGTTGCCCACAACGTTTATCAAGCGAATGCCGTATGTAGAGCTGAAGATCAACGGAAAGGGCCCTTATCTCTTCCTCGTCGACACCGGGGCGGTGGGCATGGCTGTTTCCCCGCGCGTCGTCCGCGAGGCGGGAATTTTGTTTTCCCGGAAGCACACCACCAACATCGGTGGAGCCGGGGGCCATCATGAGAGGCTTCACTGGGTTAAAGTTGATCGCGTCGAAGCTCCGCTTTTCTCACTGAGCAAGGTGGGTGCCGTTATGCTTGGTGCCGGATACGCCGACGCCATTGAAAGACATGTCGCGAATAATTTCGGCGGGATTATCGGAATGGCTGCGCTCCAAGATGTCCTGTTGGAAATCGACTACCCCAAGTGCCAAGTCAGTGTGGCCCGGCTTGGGAGCACAATCCTCGCTGCGGAGAGTGGCCTGCCGTACAAGGGCGTCAGCCCGGTAGTCACAATCGCGACACCCTCAGCCAAGCATGCCACAACCACAGCGCTAGTCGATACGGGAGCAGACAGTTATTTTGATATCGCGGATATTGTCAGTTATCCGCTGCGCGTTGGCTTGATCAAGAGTGACGGTTACCACCAAAGCATCGGTGGATACTGGCGGCCACTTTTCGGACAACTGGCGGGAGATATCCGCTTAGGTACGGCCATCTGGCGCGACCCTATGATATATTCGGCCAATAAAAACCGCATTGGCAGCGAGGCGTTCGCACCTTGGAAACTCGTAATCGATCAAAAGAAAAAAATGCTGTGGCTGCTGGATGAAAATCAGATCAGCACGACAATATGCACGGGGCCATTTGATCCCGATGGCCGTGGCGCCGTGTTTGGCTTTGTCTGGGTTGAGAAGGGGGACTCATTTGTCGTCAAAGAAGTCGATCCGGGCAGCCGTGCGGAACGCGCCGGCTTAAAGGTCGGTGACGTCATCTTGCCGGAAAATAAGGAGGCCATCGCTCTGGAGCACACGCGGAAGAAGGATCCTTACCTGGCGCGGCTGCGCATCGCCCGGGGCGACGAAAGATTCGAAATCACTATGTCGCTCGCGGATCCGCTGCCAGCGCCCGCCGAACCAGCCGCAGCCGCTAAATCCGACGGCGAACCGAAGTGAGCCGGTATCAAATTTGTAGCAAGGTCTGGCCCGAATGGCACTAAGTTAAGGCGCAATGCTTTTATGATTAAAATGTTACGATTCATCGAGCCATCAACTTCCAGTAGCATGTTTTTCGCTATGGCTCTAACGTTTTCAGGGGTAAAGCTGCTTTCGAGTCCGTCGATCGA
>JANNHA010000135.1:0-56804 GCA_031404135.1 Verrucomicrobiota bacterium
GCGACTTGGGCTTTTAGATCGGACATAATTGTTGCCTAGACACTATAACTGCGTGCGCGACGCAGGTGTTAAATTAATCAAGAGTGCTTGTCCCCCGGAACGCGGGTTGCTCCGGGTTTCCCCGGAGCCTATCCGCAAAGAAGTGGGCGCTGCGTAAACAACAACCCAAACCTCCAAAAAAAGAAACAAGCTCATGAAAACCACAGATAAATAGTTCGGGATGGATGTCCACAAAGATACGATCACCGTAGCCATCGCCGAAGGCCGTTGCCTGGGCGAGGTGCGCCAGCACGGGAAGATCTCAAACGACCTGCATTCCCTGGAAAAACGGCTGCCCAAACTCGGCGGCGAAAACGTCGGCCTGCACTTCACCTACGAAGCCGAAGGAACCATCGGTGTCCAACTTCCCCGCGTAATCAATCGTCCCAGGGGTATCGTGCGGAGGCGATGCCCGTCAACGCAGGGCCTCTTGACCACGAACGCTCCGTCTTTGCACTGACGACGCATGGTAACGAGTTCACCTTGGTTTGACGCTGCACGCGTCAACCCGCGATCAAGACCTCGGGATGCTTACGTGCGATGGCGAGCAAACGCAGCGCAGCCCCGGTTGGCTTCCTGCGCCCGCGCTCCCAGCTCGCAGCGGTCACCGTGGGGATATTCATCATCGCGGCGAAAACCGTTTGGCTGACGTTGAGCTTCTTGCGGATTGATCGCACTTGGGCAGGCGTCATCGGTTTCACGGCGGGCGGCAATGGCATCGTCGCAGTGCGCAGCGTAAGCTTCTGCTTGCCCGTCAGGTGATGAGCGAATGCCTCGACGCTGCCGACAAGTTCGTCGGCGTTGAACTCAATGTCCTTGGTTTTCATGTCTGAATTCTCGTTTGATGATTTCGACGGCGGCCCTCAGTCGTTTCTCCTGATCTGGCGTGAGGTTCTCCGATTTGGCTTTGGTATAAACGTAAAAGAAAATGACGGTGTGATGCTGAGGAAGATAAAGGTAGATGACGCGTGCGCCGCCGGCCCGGCTCCGGCCCTGCAAAGCCATCCGCATTTTGCGCAGGCCCTGCAAACGCGGGATAATGTCACCCTTCTCAGGGTCTTTCAGCAGGTCGTTTTGAAGTTGGTTGAGAAAATGGTCATCGGTGATCTGCGTGACGAGGCTGGTAAACAGCGGCAGTTCAATGAAGGTTATTTTCATTTAACCCTTACAAGGTAAGGGTGTCTTTAAAAGGCGGTCAACTTAATATCGCGTGAACGTTTTGGTCTGGATGATCCATCATCCGACTTCCCTTTCGCCACTTCTCCCGAACCAAGCGGACGGGGTCAGAAAAAACTCTAGGGCTTAGAGTTCTGGGCGTTGGCAAGAGTCAGGGCAATTTAACGGCGCAAAGGTGCCTTCCATGATGGCCGCTAAAAACGGATCGCCCCACCCCCTCTTTCAAACGCCGCCCGTGCGCGGCGTTTTTTTATGCCCTCATCGCACAAAATGCTTCCGCAACAACCCGCGGAAACTCCACCCGATCAACCCGAGATTTGTCACCGCCACTTCGAGCGACATCGGCGGCAACCGGCGCAGTGCCAGACCAAACACAACCAAACCGAACGCCATAAATAGATAGTCCGCCGCACGCGCCGTCCGTTCTTTCCACTGCAAAACCGCCAGCGACAGCCAAACGGCCAGAGCCGCACCACCCGCCAGCCAGAAAAACCGCACCGCCAGCGCCATCCGGCCTTCGCGCACCAGCAACTCCGCCACGAGCCAAAACAACAGCTCATTGAAAAACAAGAATCCCACGCCGAGTGCCGAAACCAAATGCGCATTCACCGGGAACTGGCCTTTATCGTCAACCGGCACCCGGCTCGCCATGGCGCACCCCGTACAACAAAAATAGTCCCGCCCCGCTTCCGCTCGCCGGACCTTGAATGGCAAACCGCAAAAACGACAGCAAACGCGCTCCATATCAGCCCTTCTCGTTCTCGTCGTCCTCACTGCCTTCCCCGTCTTTTTCATCCTCGGCACCGTCGTTGCCCAGCGTATCCAGATGCTGGATAATCAGCTCCTGCAACGTCGCGAGAAAGAGGTAGCCCATGAAATATTTCTTCACCGGTTGAGGCAGCTCTTCGACCTCCACCTCACCGGTTTCGAGCAGTTCGTCAGGAAGGCTTTTCAAATTTTCCTCGCGCAACCTCAAGCGTAGCGCCGCACAGGCCCGCACCACGGGCTCGGCATTGTCCGCATCGAAGCCAACCACGCCGTTGGCAAAAAACTCCTTGTCGAAAAGCGCCATCAGTTTGGCGATATCGACATTCTGCGCACCGATCAACTCGTCACGCCAAAACTCGCGCATATCCGCATCGACCTCACCGATATCAAGTGGCGCAGCAAGTTTCTCGTGCAACGCATCTGCCACCGACTTGATGACGTCGAGCAACGGCGCAACAATCTCTAGGCTCAATCTGACTTCGATGCGTTTCATGAATCGTTCGTCCAAAACAAGGCGCGGCCGCCCGGCCATTCGCCTGCCCGAGAATCGGATGGGGACAATGCTCCGCATTGTCGTGTTCGAGTCTGGTTCGAGGTAGGCACAACACTCCGCATTGTCTTATTCGTGTCTGGTTCGAGGTAGGGACAATGCTCCGCATTGTCTGGTTCGAGTCTGGTTCGAGGTAGCTCCCGGACAATGCGGAGCATTGTCCCTACCCACTGGCATCGGCGGCCGCGCCCAACCCACCGGCATCGGCGGTCGCCCTCTACCCACGGGAGTCGGCGCGCCCAGCGGTCGCGCCCTACCCGGTTAATTTCAATGATCGTCATTCGCGTGAATTCGCGTCCATTCGCGGTTTATTTTCCGTGGCTCGCCTCATCCGGCTCGATGATCGCCGTCAGGTGCCACTGGTGCAGCGTAAACGTGTAAGCCTCGGCCTTTTCCCGCAGGCCCGTCCAAACGACCGAGCGACCTTGCTCGTGAACTTCCATCATGTGCTTGCGCGCGGTCGGCTCGTCAAAGCCGAACACTTTGCGAAACACCAGCACGACGTACGACATGAGATTCACCGGATCGTTGAGCACAACCACGCGCCAGAGACCATGCAAAGCGAGCTCGGTCTCTGGATGCGCGACGGGCGATGTATGCGTTTTCGTGGCCACGCGTCAGGCCTTGCTGGCTGCCTCAGTGACGCCTGCGGCGATCCGGCTCTCCGCTTCGGTGAGCGGCACCTTCGCGACTTCCTTCTGATGGCGCCATTTCATCTCGACGATGCCTTCCTTTAGGCCCTTGCCACCGATCGTAATGCGCAGCGGAATGCCGATCAAATCAGCATCTTTAAACTTCACGCCGGGCCGTTCCGCACGATCATCGATCAGCACGTCGGCACCTGCTTTTTCAGCGGCCTCACCCAGTTTCTTGGCCAGATCCGCCGCCTCCGGCAACTGAGGATCGAGCACGCAAATCAACACGTGAAAAGGCGCGACGTTCCAGGGCCAGATAATGCCGTCGGCATCATGGCTCTGTTCGATCACAGCCTGCAGCGTCCGGCTGACGCCGATGCCGTAGCAGCCCATCACCATCGAGTGTGACTGTTTCTGGTCGTCCGTGTAAACCGCGCCGAATTTGTCGGAATACTTTGTCCCTAGCTTGAAGATATGGCCCACCTCAATGCCGCGACGGCTCTTGAGCGGCGCGCCCGACTTCGGGCACGGTTCGCCCGCAGCCACACGGCGGAAATCGCCGAACTTCGTGATCGCCAGATCGCGGGCAACGTTGACGTTGCGCACGTGGAAACCGTCTTTATTGGCACCGGTCGTGCCGTTGCCGATGAGGCGGATCGCGTGATCGGCAAACACGCCCGCGAGCGCGGACGGATCTTTAATCGTGCCTTTGACCGCACCGAGACTGCCGGGCTTGGCTCCGAGCACCGGTTCGATTTCTTCGGCCGTGGCCTGACGGAAAAGCGTGAAACCAAGCGAGCCCAGTTTGGCCTCTTCGAGTTCGTCGCTACCGCGCAAGATGACGAGGAAAGGTTTGCCGTCGCCGACGAAAACGAGCGTCTTGAACTGCTTGTCACCAGGAACTGAATACGGAGCCGCTTCAAGCGCAGCGATCGTGACAACGCCGGGCGTGGCAAATTCCTCGACCGCGCCAACCGCAGCTGCGTCCGCGAGATCCATCGGCACGATGCCGCTGGAGGCTTTTTCACGATTGGCCGCGTAGCCGCTTTCTTCGCAGTAGATGATGTCGTCGTCGCCGATCTCGGCGGGCACCATGAACTCGTGCGAGTAGCTGCCGCCCATCACGCCGGTGTCGGCCTCGACCGCGATCGAGAGCACGCCCACGCGTTTGAAGAATTTCTCGTAGGCTTCCTTCATCTTGAAGTAGCTCTTCACGGCACCGTCGTCGTTCGCGTCGAACGAATACGAATCCATCATGACGAACTCACGCGCACGCATCAAACCGTAGCGCGGGCGAATCTCGTTACGGAACTTCGTGGCGATTTGATAAAAGTTTTTCGGCAGATCGCGGTAGCTGGTGATTTCAGCTTTCACGAGCGGCGTGATGATTTCTTCGTGCGTCGGCCCGAGGACAAACTCCGGCTCTTTCGAACGACCTTTGCCTGCCCCCGCGTGATCCGTGCGAAACATGATCTCGCGCGCCGCCGCCCAGCGCGGCCCTTGCTCCCACAACTCGGCCGGATGCACGTGCGGCATCCAAAGTTCGATCGCGCCCGCGTTGTCCATTTCTTCGCGGCACAGTTGCGTGATCTTTTGCAACGCCCGCAAGCCATACGGCATGTAGGTGTAGAGGCCGCCGCCCAGCTTGCGCACGAGGCCAGCGCGCACGAGGAGCTTGTGCGAAGCGATTTCGGCGTCAGCCGGACTTTCCTTGAGCGTGGGGATGAAAAACTGCGACCAATACTTCATAAAGTCGGTGACCGAAACAGCCCGCCCGCAAAGGCGCAAATGTATTTGCGACGATGCCGCGCGGTGTCGTTACCTCCTTCACGCCCATGCCAGCCCGCCCATATCAGAAACCTTGGTCCATGAAGTGGATCGTCATCTCGATCGCCCTCTTCATCGCGGCCTATTCATTTATAACGCTGTATTTTCGCAAGCCCGGCCCCGGCTACCAGCCTTACAAAGATTCGAAAATCCGCGCCAACGTACAGCGCCTAGAACAAGCCGGTTTCCACCGCATCATCGCCAGCGTCGCGATCCCCGCCGATCCACAACGCTCCGCCGCCAATCTCGGCCGCAAACTCGCCACCACCCAAACCACTGTCAGCGGCCTCTACGGCGAACTCGCCCAATCGTTCGCCGAAAAACCCACGCTGCCCCTTTCGATTTCGAACATCACCGCGCCGACCACCGCCAACGTGCTGATGCCCTATTCGTTTCAATATAACTGCCAGCTTCCCGACAAAAAGTTCACCGTGGCCGACACCTACCTCTGCCTGAAAGAAAACGAACTCGCCGTCGTCACCAGTCTCGAACCGATTTCCGGCGGCCTGCTCTCGCGCCGCACCGAAAGCGCCGTCGTCCTCACCCTCGCGCCCGGCACACTCAAGCCCGGCGACTACCGCGTGACCATCGTCGGCGCCCAACACTCGCTGCAATGGACACTTCAAGTGCATTGACGAACGAGGCTGGTTCGTCGAGAAACGCATCACTTCGATGAACACCGGGACAAATAATCCGCCCGCCACCGCCACCGCCACCACGA
Organism: Verrucomicrobiota bacterium; assembly: GCA_031404135.1. GTDB lineage: Bacteria > Verrucomicrobiota > Verrucomicrobiia > Opitutales > Opitutaceae > JADKHC01. Next base: position 5,717 of record JANNHA010000135.1, read on the forward strand.
TCAAACCGACCGACCTGCGTGGCATTCTGAAATACGTCCCGCGCTTCAAGGATCAGATTTTCGTCATCGCGATCGACGGTACCATCGTGGCCGACGAAAACTTTGGCAATCTGCTCGTCGACATCGCCGTCCTCCGCAGCCTCTCGATCAGGGTCGTGCTCGTCCACGGCATCAGTCACCAAATCCAAGAGCTATCGGCCATGCGGAACATCCCGATCACCGACGCCTACGGCACCGGTGTGACCGACGCCGCCACGCTCGACCTCGCCATCCGTGCCTCCTCCCGCGTCTCGCACGCACTGGTCGAAGGCCTCACGCAAAACAATTTAAAATGCGCCATCACCAACGCCATTCGCGCCCTGCCCTGCGGCATCCTGCGCGGCGTTGATCAACAGTTCACCGCCCGGGTCGAACGCGTCGATACCGACTTCGTTCTCAGCCTGATCGACAAAGGCATCGTCCCCATTGTCTCTCCCGTCGGGTTCGGCCCCGACGGCCGTTCGTTGCGCATCAACTCCGACCTCCTCGCCGCCGAAGTTGCCGAAGCACTCCACGCCACCAAGATCCTTTACCTCACGCCGCAACCCGGCCTCGTGATCGACGGCGAAGTGAAACGCGACATCACCGTCGAAGCCCTGCGCGACCTGCTCAAAGACCACCCGGAACGCCTTGCCGCGCCCACGCTCAGCAAAGCCACGCACGCCATCAAAGCCATCGAGACCGGCACGCCGCGCGTTCACATCGTCGACGGCCGCATCTTCGACGGCCTGCTCAACGAGATCTTCTCCAACGAAGGCGTCGGCACGCTCGTTTACGGCAACGATTACCAACAAATCCGCACCGCCAACCGCCGAGACGTTCGCCAGATCCACAACCTCACGCGCGGCGCCGTCCGCCGCGAGGAACTCATTTACCGCACGCAGCAAGCGATCGAGAAAAACATCGAGCAGTTCTTCGTCTTCGAAATCGACGAAGCCATCATCGCCTGCGTCTCGCTCTATTTTTATCCCGACAAGCCGCAACTCGCCGAAGTCGGTTCGCTCTACGTTCAACCCTTTTACCAGAACCGGAACATCGGCCGAAAGATGGTCGATTACGCCTGCATGATGGCCAAGGAACGCGGCGCGACCACCATCGTCGCGCTCTCGACGCAGAGTTATGGCTTCTTCACCTCCGTGCTCAACTTCGAGGAAACCGACAAAGAAATCCTCCCCGAAACCCGCCTGAAGTTATACGAAGACAGCGGCCGCAACGCGAAGGTGCTGGTTAAGAAGCTGTAGTTTCGACTAATCAGCAAATGCCAGACCCGCAACGTATCGATGTTTCGCGCAATAAAGCCACGAACATCACAAATTTCTGCACAGCGAACCAAATAAAGATTGGCTCACATTTGCGTGCACGAATATCTGAACCAGATTTCGCAACCGAAGTTATCGAGCACGTTGTCCAAAAGGCTTTGAACCAGGTGCCTGGAGCCAAAGATCTTGTTCGTACTGTTGCAAAACTCGATGGTTCGAAAACCGAGATAGAAAGAAAATTCCTCAATCACATCACGGAATGTTTCGGAACTTGGTTTTTGGAAATGAAGTTAGGCCACCAAATTACCGAAATTGAGGCTCGCACAAATCCAATACGATCAGCCTTCGCACGAAATAAGGCAAAATCCTGTGACATCCGTTCAAGAGATACATCCGAAATCGATCGTTATGTGGAAATCAAAGATCACTCTGTCGATTTCGAGCGGATGAGAAGATCGGGACTGAGAGGATTTCCTCCAGCAACCAACCTAGAAAAACGAAAATGGCTTGAGAGGAAACTCAAGGAATCGTTCGCCAAAGGAGCCAACATATTACTGGTTCGCACCTCGGTCTGGATGCGACGGAATGGCCAACAATCGGTTGAAGATTCTATTCTGGATATCCTCGGGAAACATCAGCGCATCTCCGCAAACCACGTCAAAATTAGAGTAAATTTCACGGTTCCAGCCTGGTTTGAGGCCACGTACTTGATCAAACGAACTGCGCATGTAAAAGTAACCGTCGAAAAAGCCTAAATACTGAGCTTGTTCACTTCGCGATCATTCGCAGTCAAAGAAACCAACCCCATGAAACCACGCATCAGCACTATCACACTCGGGGTGAAAGATTTTGAGCGCGCGCTCCGATTCGACCGCGACGGACTCGGTGCGCTGAACCTTTAAACGGCCTCCGATTCCATGCTCCTCATTGGCTGGACCACGGTCGGAAATCGCGACGACGCCGCTCGCCTCGCCCGCGAGCTCGTTGAAACCAAACTCGCGGCCTGCGTGCAAATCGAAGGTCCTGTCACGTCGCACTATATCTGGGAAAACCGCATCGAGGCCACCGAGGAGTTTCGGTTGACCATCAAGTTCATCCCGGCCCGCGCCGCAGCCCTCGAAACATGGTTGTTGGCGCATCATCCTTACGAGACGCCCGAGTGGATTGTGGTGCGCGCCGAACATGTTGCAGAAAAATACTTGTCATGGGCCCGGGCGAACTGTAGCGATGCACCCTTAAACAGGTCAAAACCACTTTTCTAAAACGTCATGTCACAGCACAAAAGTCTCCAAGGTGTCAGCGGTCTCGTCATTAAGCGCAATGTTCTGAAGCGTTTCGAACGCATCGATCTGCTCAAAAAACGCGGCCAGTGGAAAGCGGGTGATCGCGTCCAGGGCCTGCGCAAGACCAAGCCCGACGTCTAATACGTTTCTCCTTTTCTTCTTAAGGCAGGCAGTTTCCACTGCCTGCCTTTTTTGTGCCACCTCGTCCCTCTCCCCCAGCCCATCCGTTTTCCCCATGATCGCCCTCGTCCGAAAGCTCATCGACTTCATTCTCCACATTGATCTTCACCTAGCCTCGATCATCGCCCAATACGGCACATGGACCTACGCGGTGCTGTTCCTGATCATTTTCGCCGAAACGGGTTTTGTCGTCACACCGTTTCTCCCCGGCGACTCACTGCTCTTCGCGGCCGGTGCCTTCTGTTCGAAACCAGAGACGGGCCTCAATGTTCACCTCATGGCCGCGCTGCTCTGGTTCGCTGCGGTACTCGGCGACACCGTCAACTACTGGATTGGTGCAAAAGTCGGCCCCGCCGTTTTCAAGCGCGATGATTCCCGCTGGCTCCGCAAAAAGCACCTCGAACAGGCCCACGCGTTTTTCGAAAAATACGGTGGTCGCGCCATCATCCTCGCCCGCTTCATGCCGTTCATCCGAACCTTCGTTCCCTTCGTCGCCGGCATCGGCCAGATGACCTATCGGAAATTCTTCCTCTATAACATCGTTGGCGGTTTTGTGTGGATCTACTTTTTCACCTACACCGGGTATTTCTTTGGCACCCATCCTTTCATTCAGAAAAACTTCAAACTGGTCATCCTCGCGATCATCTTCCTTTCCCTGGTTCCGATCGTGGTAGAGTTCATCCGCGCGCGTCGCACGCCGGCGAAAACAGCCTGAGCTTTGAGCGTTTTACCGGGTTGGCTCAAACCACACCCGTTGATGACAACGGCCTGAGCGAAGCCGAACCAAGTACCACGCCTCCAAGGGTGAGATGCGGCCGATGATTTCGCGCGGAATACCGTGGAGCAGGATCACCTTCGGGCCGTCAATCACACACCATGATATCACCCCTTCTCAACTCATCCCGGCATGGCAAAAGGGGCGTCCACCTCAGTCCTCGCGTGTTTCATCGCAGCCAGCAATTCAGTAAACCGAAATGGCTTGGGAACAACGGGCAAGGCCTTGTGCCCCGAGCGCATCCAGTCGGGCAAGTCGTCGATCATCCCGGTGACCAGTACGACGGGAGTTGCCGGACAGGTGTTGCGAGCGGCGAGTACGACGACGTCACCTTGTTTGCCGCCGAGGCGAAAATCCGTGACCACGATTTCGAATGCTTCGGTCTTCAATTTTGAAATGGCCTCCTCCGCTGAACTCACCGTTGTCACGGCGAAACCTGCCCAAACAAGGAGTTGCTTCGTCGCCGACAAAATTTCCGGCTCATCGTCGACCAACAAAATTTTGGGGAGCAAGCTGAACCGCGTAGGACCAAATCCGAACCGTGACGCATCCCGAAAATTTAGATTCATAACGGGGTCTTTGCTACCCGGTCTTCACTTAGAGGCCAGCGAAAGTTACTCACACTTTATTCGCCGGTATTCTGCAATGACTTGCGTCGGAATATGCGCCTGAGCTGATCCTCATCAATGGAGACACCTCTCCATTTTCCCCTCCCGCCGCGAATTTACCGCAGTGCAAATACCGCTTAAAAACCCAGTTCGCTCAACCCTGTTTCTCCACGGGATCATTCACCCGCACAAGCCCGCCAGAAATGATTCGCGCAAAAAGCCCACGTAGGCGTAGCGATCGGTTTTGCGGAAGCCGTATCCACGCCAGAACCGCTGCGCCGTAATGCGCCGCAAACTTGGCGCACGCGTCGTTCTCCACATCGGAAATCTCCACAACCGCCGTTCCAATCTTCAGCCGCATACCAACGGGAAGGTTCGTCACCGACAAATCAAGATCGGTAAAAACTGTATCGCCTGGATGATGTCGAACGCCGGTCGCCTTCTGGACCATCGCCAGGATATCAGAATTGCAGAGCGCAACCTGAACGCGTGGATCGGGTTTCCCATCTTGGAGATAAAGCCAGGTTTTTCGCTCCCAGCGGTCTCCGATCACTCCGCGTTCAGGATCGAACTCAATCGACGCGCGCTCCTCCCGCAGGTCAGGACCGGGGCGCACACAGAGCGCGTTGACCCTGGCCTGAGCCGTCGGCCGCAGCGGCAACGCGCGGTAAAGAAGGTCAAGTTCTTCTATGGTCACAGGCATAAATTCATGGCCCTACCAAACTATTTACCAAACGCTAAAGCCCATGCCTCCGAACCAAAGCCGACCAGCCCGAACTTGTCACCAAGAACAAAGGGACGCTTTACCAACCGACCATTTCCTGCCAGCAACGCCAGCGCCTCGGCCTCGGTCATCGACGCGAGTTTTTCACTCAATTTCAACGCGCGGTATTCCAGCCCTGAGGAGTTGAACAAACGACGCAGATTGCCGTTCTGAAAAGCCAGCATGCGCCGGAGTTCGCCGAGCGTCGGCGGCGTTTCGCGAATGGGTTTCTCGACAAATGCCACCTGTTTCTCGCGCAGCCATTTGACCGCCGCACGACACGTGCTGCACGCCGCATAAGTGTAAACAATGACCGGGCTGGATGGCATCGGGCCACCCTAGCCCATTTTGCGAGCGTCTGCCAAGCCGACATGAACGCTTGACACCTTTACCAGGACCACTACCTTGCTAGCAAAAGGTAGCTTCATATTCATGAGCCTCGACGAAAAATTCTCCGCCCTCCGCAAAGGACTCCTCGAGTTTCTCCTCCTCAAGATCATCGCCGCCGACAAAGTTTACGTCGCCGATATCTTGCGACAATTGAGCGGCACCGAGTTCGCCACTCAGGAAGGAACGCTTTATCCCCTCTTAAGCAAAATGCGGCGCGAAAGTCTGGTGGACTACGAATGGCAGGAATCCGAAGCCGGCCCACCCCGAAAATATTACAAGCTCACCACCAAAGGCCGTGAGCAGATGCGCGAACTTACTGATTACTGGAACAAGATTCACGCCACGGTAAAGGGGCTCGGCCCGTGAACTCCGACAACAACTAACCCCTACGCCTACGTCCATGAATAAGGTCACCACCATCCACCTCCAAGGCGTCGCCTTCCAGCTCGAGGAAGTCGCCTACGACACCCTGCGCACCTACCTCGACGACACGGCCGAGCACCTCGAAAACAATCCCGACAAAGCCGAGATCCTCGCCGATATCGAACAAGCCATTGCCGACAAACTCGCCACCCGCAGCACGCGCGGTCGCAACGTCCTGCTCACCACCGATGTCGACGCCGTCATCGCCGAGATCGGGCCGGTAGATTTTGGTTCCCACAACACTCCGCCCAACGAATCCGACGCCCGATTCTCCTCCCACGCCGGGCCGTCCTCCACCCACTCGATCCCCACTCGCATGCCACGCCGACTCTACCGCATTAGAAAAGGTGCCATGATTTCCGGCGTCTGCAACGGCCTCGCCGCCTACCTCGGCATCGACGTCACCCTGCTCCGCCTCATCGTCGCGATTCTCATCTTCGTCAGCGCCGGAACCGTGCTCATCGCCTACCTCGTCGCCATCATCATCATTCCGAAAGCGGTCACACCCGAACAAATCGCCGAAGCCTATGGCCCCTCGTTCACCGCCCACGACTTTGTCCGCATGGCCCGCGAAGGTTATTACGAAGGCCTGCGAAACATCCCTGATCGCCAAGCCCGCCAAGAGTGGAAGCGTAAGTTCAACCGCGAAATGCGCGATTGGAAGGACAAGTTTCGCGGACGTTAAAGCCGCTCACGTCAACAGCAACTTGCCACCGGCAATCGTCAACACCGCCACCAACAACAGCCGGAGTACCGGCGGTGCCGCCCGGCGGCTGCCCAGCCACGAACCAATCAACCCGCCCACAACCGCCGCCACCGCCCAGTAAGGCAGCTGCGCTGGTAACGCCCGACTCGTGCTCAGGCCTGAATGGCCCAGCAGCCCGGCCACCGAGTTGAGTAAAATGAACGCCGCTGAAACCGCCGCCGTCGTCCGCGTATCGGCCCAGCGAAACAACAACAGCAGCGGACTCAAAAATATCCCGCCGCCCACGCCCGTCAGGCCCGAGAGGAAACCGAGCCCCGCGCCCACCGGCAGCGAGATCGCGATCGCCGGTGGCCCATCCGCTGCATCCACCCGACGGATCGTCCAAAACAACCGAACCGCGCTCATCAAGAGAACCACCGCAACAATCGGCCGATAGACCGTCGGCGCCAGCTCGATTCGCCCGCCCAGAAACGCACACGGCACCGAAGCCAGCGCAAAGGGCCAAAGCAAACTCCATTTCAGATACCCGGCTCGCGCAAACTGGACCGTCGTGATCGTTGCCACGATGACGTTCAACACGAGCGCCGTCGGTTTCATCAGCGTTGTCGAAACCCCGCACAACGCCATGGCCGCCAGGTAACCCGACGCACCGGCGTGTCCCACCGTCGAATACAGCAGCGCAGCCAAAAAAATCAGGCTGGTTAAAAGTAGTCCGTTCGTTGGGTCCATGGTCATCAAGGTGTCTCTGACGTCGCAACCGTTTCGCGGAAACGCTCCGGCGCAATCCCGTATTTTTTCACGCGCAGGCCGCGCCAATATTTGATACAGCCTACTAATCCCGAAAACGCCTGCCGCTTGTTCCTCCAATCGCCACTTGCCAGCTGTCACCGCCGACACCTAAATCAACCTTTCAACGCATGACGCCCGCTTCCGCTCAAATCCCAACCCACGTCGCCATCATTATGGATGGCAACGGCCGTTGGGCCAAGCAGCGCAAACTTCCGCGAATTGAGGGACATCGTCGCGGTGTCGAAACGGTTCGGGCCATCATCGATGCCGCCCGCGACCACGGCGTTAAGTTTCTCACGCTCTACGCGTTTTCCGTCGAAAACTGGAAACGCCCGCAAGACGAAGTCGCCGGCCTGATGACCCTGCTGGATTATTTTCTAAAGCGGGAAACCAAAACCCTCGTCAAAAATAAAGTCCGCCTGCTCACCATCGGCCGCACCGAAGGCATGCCCGAAGCCGTACGCGAACGCCTCGCTGCCGCCAAAAAAGCCACCGCGCATTTCACCGCGCACACGCTCGTGCTCGCACTCAATTACGGCTCGCGCACCGAAATCCTCGACGCCGCCCGCTCCTTCGCCAAGGCCGTTGCCATCGGAAAACAAAATCCCGACGACGACTCGTGGGAATCTTTCAGCCGCCATCTTTACACCGCCGACATTCCCGACCCCGATCTGGTCATCCGCACGTCGGGCGAAACCCGCATCAGCAATTTTCTCCTGATGCAGAGCGCCTACGCCGAATTCATTTTCACGCCGGTACTTTGGCCCGATTTTTCCAAAGAAGAATTCGCCGCCGCCCTCGCTGAATACGCCGGCCGCGAACGCCGCTACGGCCTCACCAGCGAACAAGTCAAACCCGCCAAATAGCCAACGGGCCCCTCGCTGACCCATTCTTCATTCTCCATTCTCCATTCTAAATTCGCCTTTCTCAATTCGCCTCTCCCGGCTCCATGCTCAAACGCACTCTCAGCACCACCGCCCTCTGGTTGATCATGTTCGGCCTGCTCTATTTTTTCGGTGCCCACGGCGCCGTCTGGATCGTAGCCGGCATCACCGTGCTTACGCTGCGCGAATTCTACGGCCTGCTCAAACACATGAGCTACGAACCGTTCGACAAACTCGGCCTGACCTTGAGCGCAGCCGTGATCCTCGCACCGTATTACCTCAGCCAATACGGCGTGCAAACCATCGATCTGCTCGCTTTCGCCGTGATCGCCTTTTCCGTCCGCATCCTCGGCGAACGCAATCCGCAAAGCCGCGTTGAAACCCTCGCAGCCTCCATGTTCGGCCTCATCTACGTGCCGGCGATGCTACAATATCTAGTCCGCATCGTCCAAATCCAAACGCCCGTTCCACAAACCGGCCTCGTGCTCTTTCTCTGGGTGATCGCCGTATCAAAATTCTGCGACGTCGGCGCACTGCTCGTCGGCACCGCCATCGGCAAACGCCGCATGGCCCCCGTCATCAGCCCGAAGAAAAGCTGGGAAGGTGCCGTGGGCGGCCTGCTCGTTTCCGCCCTCGTCGGCGCTGGCATCGCCACCTCGGCCCGCGCCTATTTGCCGCCCACCTTTACGCCACTTGTTGCCGCACTTATCGCTATCCCTATCGCGGCGCTCGGTATCGTCGCCGACCTCGTCGAATCCATCATCAAACGCCGCGCCACCATCAAGGATTCCGGTGCCACCATCCCCGGCATCGGCGGCATGTTCGATGTCACCGACAGCCTTATCCTGACCGCACCCGCAGCCTTCCTCGCCTTCCGCTTTTTGTAAGTTTCTCGTCGTGGTCACGTCTCATTCTTCCCGCAAACGCGTCGTCCTGCTCGGCGCCACCGGCTCCATCGGCGAAAACGCCCTGCGCGTCATCGCCGCCCATCCCGACAAACTCGAACTCGTCGGCATCGCCGCCCGCACCAACTGGGAAAAACTCGCCACCCTCGCCAACGAATTTCGCGTGCGCCACGTCGGCCTCTTCGACGAAACCGCTCGCGCCGCCGCAAAAGCCTCAGGTGCCTTTGCCCCTGGCACGCAGTTATATGGCGGCCTCTCCGGCCTCGTCGAACTCGCCCAGCTGCCCGAAGCCGACACCGTGCTCGTCGCCGTCGTCGGCACCACCGGCCTCGAACCCGCGCTCGCCGCCATCGCCGCCGGCAAAGACCTCGCCCTCGCCAGCAAGGAAATCCTTGTCCTCGCCGGCAAATTCATCATGGCCGCCGCGCGCCAGCACCACGCGAAACTCCTGCCCGTTGACAGCGAGCACAACGCCGTTTTCCAGTGCATTGAAGGCCATCCCGCCGCGAGCGTTGCCCGCATCGTCCTCACCGCCTCGGGCGGCGCCTTCCGCGACTGGCCCACCGAACGCCTCGCCCAAGCCACTGTCGCTGACGCACTCAAACACCCGAACTGGGCGATGGGCCCAAAAATCACTGTCGACTCCGCCACGCTCGCCAACAAAGGCCTCGAACTCATCGAAGCCCAATGGCTCTTCGGCCTGCGCCCCGAACAATGCCAAACCGTTATCCATCCGCAAAGCATTGTGCATTGCCTCGTCGAGTTCACCGACGGTGCCATGCTCGCCCAACTTTGCCCGCCGTCGATGACGTTTCCCATCCAGCACGCGCTGCTCCACCCGACCCGCGCGCCCGGCGTCGAAGCCCCGCTCGACCTCGCGAAACTGTTTTCCTTGGAGTTCCGCCCGGTCGAAGAAGCACGTTTCCCCATGCTCCGACTCGCGAAACAAGTCATGCACGCGGGTGGCGTGGCTCCAGCCGTTTACAACGCTGCGAACGAAATCGCCGTCGCCGCGTTTCTCGAAGGCCGCGTGCCGTTTCTTGCGATTCCGCGCATCGTCGATCAAACTTTACAGAACATTTCTAGCTTTGAACCCGCCGCGCTAGCCGATGTCCTCACTGTGGACGCCGACGCTCGGCGCACCGCTCAAACTTTCCTCGACGCGTTAAATACATAACCACCTTTTTCAATGGAGTTGATCCAATCTCTTTTCTCGAACGTCTGGGCCGGCTTTCTCGTCGTCCTGTTTTTCGGCGGCTCGATCTTCGTTCACGAACTCGGCCATTTCCTCGCCGCCCGCTGGCGAGGCATGCATGTCGAACGGTTCGCTATCGGCTTTGGCCCAAAGATCTTCTCTTGGCGCGGCAAAGACGGCGTCGAATACTGCCTTTGCTGGCTGCCGCTCGGCGGCTATGTCGCACTTCCGCAACTCGCCGACATGCGTGCGATCGAAGGCGAAACGTCGACCGAAGTCGCCAAACTCCCACCGCCTTCCTATTTGGACAAAGTCATCGTCTCCGCCGCCGGCGCGGTGTTCAACGTGATCTTCGCCTTCCTTCTTGCCTGTTTCATCTGGATCGGTGGCCAGCAGGCACCCATCGACCCGCAGACGAATCGCATCGGCGTCGTTCTTCCCGAGATCGAAGCCGCCAACGGCAAAATGTCCCCCGGCCCCGCCTTCATCGCCGGCCTGAAACAAGGCGACCTCGTCACCGCCGTTGACGGGAAATCCGTGTCATCGCTCGACGATATTCAATCGCTCATCATGCTCGGCTCCGGTCGTGGCCCTAACGGCGAACCGAAAGTCGATCTCACCGTTCAACGCGACAACGGCGAAACCCACATCGAAGTTTACCCCGCTTACGTCAGCCCCGAAAAGATCCGCGATATCGGCGTTGAACTCGTTGGCACCGTCTCAATCAACAGCGTCCAAGACGGCAGCCCAGCGATGCAAGCGGGCCTGAAAGCTGGCGATGTCATCACCCACCTCGACGAACAACCCGTTGGCTACGCCGGTTTCGTCCAACGCTATCTGCGGTCCAAACAAGGCGCACCCACGCAGGTTACCGTCAAGCGGCCCGACGGCGTGCAAACCCTCCTCGTCACTCCCCGCAAAATGATCGACCCTGAAACCAAAGCAGCCGTGTTTCGCCTCGGTGTCGTGCTGGACTCCTCCATCCCCACGCACCTCGTTCACATCCCACCGTGGACGCAAATCGCGAGTCATGCACTCGGTTTCTGGCGCACACTCGAAAGCTTGATCAGCACGAAATCCGACATCGGTCTCTCCAAAATGAGCGGTCCAATCGGTATCGCCAAAGGCCTTCACTCCCTCGCCCGCTTCGATTTCCGCCTCGTTCTATGGTTTACGATCCTGATCAACGTGAATCTCGCCATCTTTAATTTGATGCCGATTCCCGTCCTCGACGGCGGCCACATCCTCTTCGCCACTATCGGCAAATTACGCGGTCGCGCCCTGCCCATCGACTTCATTGCCACCGTCCAAAGTGTCTTCATCGTCCTCCTCTTCTCGATGATCATTTACGTCAGCTTCTTCGATGTGCGTCGCATCGTTCGCGACAACCCGTTCGAAAAACCCGCCAAAGCCGCCCCCGCCGAACCACAGGCCACGCCACCCGCCGCCCCCGCTCCGGCCACCCCGTAGCACTCCGCTCTCCGAAATTAGCGTCCATTAGCGTTAATTAGCGGTTCAAAACTTCCGTCTCCGTCTCCTGCATCCATGTCCTACTGCGCGTCCCGCTTCCAAACCCTCCGCCGCGTCACCCACGAAGTCAAAGTCGGCACCGTCGGCGTTGGCGGTACGAATCCGATTCGTATCCAGTCCATGACGACAAGCGACACCGAGGACGTCGCCGCCACCGTGCGCCAGTCCATCGCCCTCGCCGAAGTCGGCTGTGAAATCGTCCGCATCACCGCACCCAACGTCCAGGCGGCAAAATGCCTCGCCGCCATCCGCCGCGATTTCTCCGCCGCCGGCTTCGCCCACATCCCCCTCGTCGCCGACATCCACTTCCTCCCCTCCGCCGCGATGGAAGCCGTCGAACACGTTGAGAAAATCCGCGTCAACCCGGGCAACTACGCCGACAAAAAGAAATTCGCCGTCCGCGAGTATTCAGATTCCGACTACGATCAGGAACTCCAGCGCCTCTACGAAACCTTCACCCCGCTCGTAAAACGTTGCAAGGAACTCGGCCGCTCGCTCCGCGTCGGCACCAATCACGGCTCGCTCAGCGACCGCATCATGAACCGCTACGGCGACACCCCGCTCGGCATGGTCGAGAGCGCGCTGGAGTTTCTCCGCATCGCCGAAGCCAATTCCTACAACCAAATCATCCTCTCGATGAAGGCCTCCAACCCGAAGGTCATGATCGAGGCCTACCGCCTGCTCGTGGAACGCATGCAGCAGGAAAACATGCTCTACCCGCTCCACCTCGGCGTCACCGAAGCCGGCGACGGCGAAGACGGTCGCATCAAAAGCGCCATTGGCATCGGCAGCCTGCTCCTCGACGGACTCGGCGACACCATCCGCGTCTCGCTCACCGAAGACAGCGTCTACGAAATCCCCGTCGCCCGCGCCCTCGCCGACAAAGCCATGAGCCTCTGGAGTTCCGCTCCCCGCTCCCCGCTCCCCGCTCCAATCTCGCCACACGACTCCCTCGACCCTTTCCACTTCACGCGTCGCGAAACCACCGCGCTCGACCTCGGCCCCACCTGCAAAACCGGACCCGAACAACCGCCCCGCGTCATCGTGCGTGCCGCCTCGGTCGCCGAACTTGGCCGCACACTCGAACAGCTCGCCATGCCCAAGCTACAGGACACCCCCGCCGAGGGAGTCCTCGTGCCCATCACGTCGCCTGCCGATCTCGCCGACCTCCGGATTCCCGCCTCTGGCGTCCCTTCCTTCCTCGTCCTCGACCTCGCTCCGTCAATCGTTCCCACCGACTTCGCCCAGCTCGCCCCTTCCGCCACCCCACGCCTGATCCTCCTTCGCTCCTTCGGCCCGGCCGATTCCGCCGACCTGCTCGCTTGGGCCAACTACGCCCGCCAATCTGGCCACTCCCTCGCCTGCGAAATCGCCCCCGACGCGTTCCCCTCCCTCACCGAAACACTTCGTACCCTCGGCGACGCCCACCTCCTCTTCACCCTTTCTGCGCTCCCCGCCCCCACCTCCCAGCTCCTTGCCCCAAGCTCCCCGCTCCAAGCTCCCACCCACGCCGTCGGCGCCTACCGCCAGCTAGCCGAACAACTCCGTACACTCGATTCGCGCGCCCCGCTCTGGATTCGCAACACCACCGGCACCGCCATCAAACCCGGCACCGATTTCCTCTCCCGCCTCCTCGAGGCCAGCATCCTCACCGGCTCCCTCCTATGCGACGGCCTGGGCGATCTCGTCAGCATCGAAACCGAACCAGAACCTATCCGAAGCACCACGCTCGCCTACAACGTCCTGCAAGGCGCCGGTGCACGCATCTCAAAAACCGAATTCGTCGCCTGCCCCAGCTGCGGCCGAACCCTCTTCGATCTCCAAACCACGACCCAGCGTATCCGCGAAAAAACCGGGCACCTCAAGGGCGTGAAGCTCGCCATCATGGGCTGCATCGTGAACGGCCCGGGAGAAATGGCCGACTCCGATTTCGGCTACGTCGGCGGCGCCCCCGGCAAGATCAACCTCTACGTCGGAAAGAACTGCGTGCAATACAACCTCCCGCAAGCCGAGGCCGACGACCGCCTAATCGCGTTAATCAAGCAACACGGCAAGTGGATCGAGCCCCGTCCGGCCACCTGATTGGGATAAAATCAAAACGGCCACAAAGCGGTTTTTCACCTCTGAAAACGGCCTTCGCGTGACTTGTTTGTCACTGCTTTGTAACCAAAAAAGCACGACAGCCACTGCTCCAAAAAACCTGTAATGCTTCCGTCCCTACACGCAAAAACACGTTATGCCCGGAACGGGTTGGCCTCCGCCGTGGCAACAAAAAAATCACAGAACTTATGCTCAAAAAGGTTGTGAATAACTTGTCGGAAAGTTGCTCTTGTAAGCACAAAACTCTTCGCTGTTACTCGCCCACTCAACCATAGCCTGCATCGGTCGGGTCGTTCTTTCTCACATTTTCGTCACCGTTGTCGCCGCGCCATCGCCGAGCCCACATCTATACCTGTGGTCATCAATTACTTATTATCCGCTTTCCTCGTACTACCCCGCTTGATGCCCCGCACCCATTTTCTCGTCGCCCAAGAGCTGTCAACGTCTGCCGTCCGATGTGTTGAAATCTCCTCCCGGTCATGCCTTGTGAATAATTCGCCAGATACCATCGGACATGCCCACTCTGTCATCACCTCCCAGCAATCTCTGGGAGACCGTAAAAAGCGATTTTAAAGGCCTCTTCCCTGAGGACGTCTTTAATCTCTGGTTCGAACCCATCGTCTGCCTCGAAGCCGCCGAAGACCACCTCACCCTAGGCGTCCCCAACGATTTCGCCCAAATCTGGATCAACGACAATTACCTCGAGCTGATCACCCAACGCCTCCGCCTCAGCACCGGACGCGTCATCACCGTCAAACTCAAGAAAATCGACCACGGCCCTTCGCAGTCTCCTTTCCAAAAAGACGCCGATCCCTCCTCGACCAACGGCAAAGGCACTCGCTCCGCTCAGCCTGTCCGCCGCACCACCCGCTACGACGAACGTGGTCCCGTCTCCGGCTCGCTCAATCCGCGCAACACCTTCGAAACATTCGTTGTCGGCAACAACAACCAGATGGCCCACGCCGCGTCCCTCGCCGTTGCTCAGGCCCCCGCCCAGGCCTACAATCCGCTCTTCATTTACGGCGACACCGGCCTCGGCAAGACGCACCTGATGCACGCCATCGGCCACGCGATCCTGCGCAACAACCCGCATACCCGCATCGCCTACCTCTCGACCGAAAAATTCACCAACGAGTTCATCCAAGCCCTCACCGAAAACGCGCTCCCGAAGTTCCGCCAACGCTACCGCAGCGTCGACGTACTGCTCCTCGATGACGTTCAATTCCTCAGCAACAAAGAGCGCATCCAGGAGGAATTCTTCCACACCTTCAACGACCTCTTCGAATCCTCGAAACAGATCGTTCTCTCCAGCGATCGCCGCGCCAGCGAAATCGCCAAACTCGAAGCCCGCCTCGTCTCCCGCTTTGAATGGGGTCTGCCCGCCGACATCCAGGCACCCGACTTCGAAACCCGCGTTGCCATCCTGCGCACGAAAGCCGCTAACCTGAAGTTCGACCTACCCCCGGCCGTCGCCAACTTCATCGCGCAAAACATTTCGAAAAACATCCGCCGCCTCGAAGGCGCGCTGATCAAAGTCGCCAGCTACACCACGCTTACTGGCAAACTCATCGATCTGCCCACGACGGAGATGCTCCTCCAGGACGTCCTCATGGAGCAGGCCCAAAACCAGCTCACGATGGAGACCATCCAGAAGCGCGTGGCCGACCATTATCAGATCCGTCACAGCGACATGACGAGCAAGCGCCGACCCAACAACATTGCCATTCCCCGCCAGATCGCGATGTACATTGCCCGTACCCTAACCAAACACTCGCTCCAGGAAATCGGCGACGCCTTCGGTGGCCGCGACCACGGCACCGTCATCCACGCCTGCAAAGCCGTGGACAACATGATGGAGCAAGACTCCACCGCGCGCGGCAGCGTCGAATTCCTAAAAAACCAGCTCAGCCGCTAAGCCGCGACACACACCTCCCTGCCGCAAAAAAGCCCGTTGTCCCAAACGGGCTTTTTTTTGCCCTCCCCCCGCGCTCGATGCGGCCCACTCATCCCCTCATCGCCTACAACGCCCCACTCATGTTCGAACAAGCTTTTAAAAATATCGACGACCTCCTCGACTGTGTCCACCGCGAACTGACCGACACCGACCTCGCCAAGATCACGTCCATTTATCACGCTTGGCGCTCTGCTCCACCTCTCAACTCTCAACCATCGACGCTCAACTCGTCCTCGTATGCGACCGTTGCAGGCTTCTGTAAGTCAGCAGCCACGGGAGACATCGCCAGTCACAGCTGGGTTTTAACGCCCAGCCGCTACGTCGGTGCCGAGGAAGTCGCCGACGACAGCGACCCCATTAAGACTGATCTCGATCAGCCGAACCGCCCGCTCCCCTTTTCGTCCATCATCCTTCAGCCTTCAGACTTGCTTCTCTGCCCCTGGTTCCTCACGAAAAACAAAGCCGCCATCACCAAACGCGGTGTCCGACCGCCGGCACCAAACTAACGTAGGCCTCGCCAAGGCATGAAAGAAAATCAACAACTCGAATGGAAAGAGACGTGGCGGGATGAGTTCCTGCGCACGATCTGCGGCTTCGCCAATGCCGAAGGCGGCATCCTGCACCTCGGGCGCAATGACAAGGGGGTGGTCGTTGGTCTGCCCGATGCCGCGAAACTGCTCGAAGACATCCCAAACAAAGTCCGCGACCTCCTCGGCATCCTCGTCGCCGTTTATGCCCACGAAGAGAACGGCCGGCCTTGGCTGGAGATTGCCGTGGATGCTTATCCCAATCCCATCAGCTATCGGGGCCATTACTTTAAGCGCAGTGGCAGCACCTTGCAGGAGCTCAAAGGGGTCGCGCTCGACCGCTTCCTCCTCCGCCGCCAAGGCCGCACTTGGGATGGCGTGCCCGTGCCCGGAGTCAAAGTCACTCAACTCTCCACCGCCGCCATTCGCCAATTTCGCGAACTCGCCCGCCACAGCGGTCGTCTCGACCCAGCAGACCTCCGCTCAGCCAAGGCTGCGCTGATCGAAAAACTCCAGCTCACCGAGGGCACCTACCTCAAGCGTGCTGCCGTCCTCCTCTTCCACAAAGACCCCGAAAAGTTCGTCACCGGAGCATTTGTGAAAGTTGGCTTCTTCCGCTCCGAATCCGACCTCGCCTACCACGACATGATTCAGGGCGATCTCTTCACTCAGGTCTCGAAGACCATCGACCTCGTCCGCACCAAGTATCTCAAAGCCGCCATCACCTACCAAGGCATCCAGCGCATCGAGCGCTACCCCGTGCCCGATGCCGCCCTGCGTGAAGCCGTGCTCAATGCCCTCGTTCACCGCGACTACGCCGTCGGTGCGCCCGTGCAGATCCGTGTCTATGACGACCGCCTCACCATCTGGAATCCCTGCGTGCTCCCGGATGGCTGGACCGTGAAAACGCTGCTCGGGACGCATCCATCAACACCCTTCAACCCTGCCATCGCCAACGTCTTCTTTCGCTCCGGTGAAATTGAAACGTGGGGCCGAGGCATCGAGCGAATCTTCGCCGCCTGCAAGGACGCGGGCACACCCAAGCCCAAACTCACGTTCGACGGCACCGGCATCGCCCTCGAGTTCCGCTACACGCCGGAATACCTCAAAGCGGTGAACGCCCCCGAAGTGACGGCACCAGTCACCCCGGAAGTCACCCCGGAAGTCGAGCGACTGCTCTCCGCCTTTACCGGCGAACATTCTCGCCGCGAGCTCCAAGAAAAACTGGGCCTAGCCAACCGCGATCATTTCCGCAAAGCCTACCTCCGCCCTGCTTTGGAAGCGGGTTGCATCGTGCCTACGCTTCCCGACAAGCCGAACAGCCGCCGCCAAAAATACCGGCGAGTCCGTTGACCAACCATGCAAGTCACCATGCAAGTCACCATGCAAGTCACCCTCCCCGCCAAGCCCACCAGCCGCCTCCAAAAATACCGCCTCACCGCCCGAGGCCGCTCTTGGCTCGCCCAACATCCCCCATCGCCCTCATGATCTCCGCCCTCGCCACATTCCAGGCCCCAGCCACCCCCGCGCCCCACATGCTTGAACCCGCCTTCAACGACTCCGACTGGTTCCGCCAGGACAATGATCCCGTCCAGCGGGACCGCGCCCTCATCGAGGCCGACCTCGTGGACTGCATGGTCGCCCTCCCCGGCCAGCTCTTCTCCAGCACGCAGATTCCCGTCTGCCTCCGGTTCCTCGCGAAAACAAAAACGCCGCCGCCAAACGCGGCTTCCGAAAGCACCGACTAATCACGGCCTAGCCACTCCGTTTCATGAGCAAACCCAAAACCACCATCGAAGTCCAAGGCCTGGCCATCACTGTCCTAAATCGGAATAGTCAGGACTACCTCTCGCTGACTGACATCGCCCGGTATCGGAACTCCCAAGAGCCATTTGCCGTCATCAACAACTGGATGCGTAGCCGCAGCACCATCGAGTTCCTCGGACTTTGGGAAAAGCTGTGTAATCCGGATTTTAAACCTCTCGAATTCGAGAGGTTTAAAAATGAGGCTGGCAGCAATTACTTTGTCCTCTCGCCGCAGCGGTGGATTGAGAGCACCCAAGCTATTGGGATCACCTCGAAAGCGGGTCGTTACGGCGGCACCTATGCGCACCGGGATATCGCCTTTGAATTCGCCTCTTGGATCTCATCAGAATTCAAGCTCTACCTCATCGTCGAATTCCAGCGCCTTAAGGACGACGAGAACGACCGCCTCAAGCTCGACTGGAATCTCCAGCGCACCCTCGCCAAGATCAACTACCGCATCCACACCGACGCCATTAAAGAGACGCTGCTGCCGCCCGCCATCACCAAGGCGCAGAGTGCCCTCGTCTATGCCAACGAAGCCGATCTACTCAACGTCGCCCTCTTCGGTCAGACGGCCAAGCAGTGGCGCGATGCTCATCCCGATGCCGAGGGCAACATTCGCGACCATGCGCCGCTGGAGCAACTCGTCGTCCTCACCAATCTCGAAAGCCTCAACTCCGTGCTCATCCGCCAGGGCCTGCCCCAGCCGGAACGCCTCCTCAAGTTGAACGAAATCGCCATCACCCAGATGCGCACGCTCCTTTCCGCCAACAACGTCAAACGCCTCAAGTGATGCTCACCACCGACGCCATCCGCCGCGCTCCCATCAAGACTGATCTGGATCAGCCGAACCGCCCGCTCCCCATTTCATCCTTCTTCATTCATCTTTCAAACTTTATGATCTGCCTCTGGTTCCTCGCGAAAAGCAAAAACGCCGACGCCAAACGCTGGCACGGAGCAGCAGTGGAGAAGGAGCAACCGCAGGTTGACCCGCTGGGTGCCGCCCGGCAGCGGCGTCGATTCGGCATCCCGCCCAAGGGCAACAATTCTACGCCACCGCATCATCTAAATTAGCCCGTTCGCATGCACATCAAGTTCGTTGAGATTCAAAACTTTCGGAAACTGAAATCGGTGCGAATCGATTTCAGCAAGACGACCACGCTGCTGGTCGGCGCGAACAACAGCGGCAAGACCTCGGCGACTCTCGCCCTGCGACATTTTCTCGTTGAGCCCGAAAAGTTCACCACGAATGACTTCACGCTCTCCAATTGGGCACTAATTGAGGGGATTGCTGCGGGCTGGGAGGCACAAGCGACGAATGCGAATGTTGAACTCCCGACACTTGCCGCGTGGGAAGCAGCTTTGCCGTCCCTTGATGTCTGGCTGGAAATTGATGCGGGGCAAATTCACTATGTGCGGCGCTTGCTACCTACACTGGATTGGGCGGGCGGAGCTTTGGGAGTGCGTCTTCGCTTCGAGCCGAAAAATGTCGCCGAACTCTACAAAGACTACCTGACCGAACGAAAGGCCGCTGTGGATACGAAGGCCGCAGGGTCCGCTGCCCGTGGCGGGCAGGGAGACTATAAACTCAAGCTGTGGCCTGAAAACATGCGTAGCTACCTTGACCGCCGATTGCGGACCCATTTCAACGTCCGAGCATATCTCCTAAATGACATCGCTTGCGCAAATCCGACAAACGGAATTGCAGCACCTCAGGCCCTGCCGAAGGGCATCGGTCCTATCGACGGCAACCCGCTTGATGAGCTAATTCAAGTGAATGCAATCTCTGCTCAACGTGGTTTGGGCGGGGCAGGCGCTGAGGACTCGAATGTGGATGGCCAAACCGTCGCAGCGGAACGGAAACCTCTCTCGGAACAACTACGGACATACTACGCCAAGCATCTCGACCCGTTAGATTCACCTGAGCCTGCGGATTTAGAAGCATTGGAGGCAATCGAGCAATCTCAGGAGGTCTTTGATAAACGGCTTGAAATTGGATTCACCTCCGCAATCAAAGAACTCGAAGAGTTGAATTATCCCGGGGTTGCCGATCCCAGGCTCAAAATATCCACGCTATTGCGCCCGACTGACGGTCTAAATCACAGCGCAGCGGTCCAATATGAACTCGCCGCAGCGGGCGGAGCATCGGCGGCATCACCGCTCCGGCTACCGGAGGAATACAATGGTCTCGGGTATCAGAATCTCATTTCAATTGTCTTTCGGTTGATGGCATTTCGCGATGCATGGATGCGTGTCGGAAAGGCAGGTAAAGTATCAGCGCTCCGGCCTGAGAAACGTGCATTTCTTTCGCCTCTGCATTTGGTACTCGTTGAAGAGCCCGAGGCGCATCTTCACCCGCAGGTGCAGCAGGTCTTCGTTCGCAAAGCTTATGGAGTCCTGCGGAAGCACCCCGAATTGGACACTAATGAGGCTCTGCAGACCCAGCTCATTGTCAGCACGCATTCGAGCCATGTCGCCCATGAATGCCCGTTCTCGTGGCTGCGATATTTCCGTCGCCTAGCATCGACACCAGGTGGAGTTCCGACTTCGGCGGTGATCAACCTTTCTGAGGTTTTCGGCCCAGATGATGAAACCAAAGACTTTGTTACACGCTATATCCGGGCCACCCACTGCGACCTTTTCTTTGCTGACGGAGCAATTTTGGTTGAGGGCGACGCGGAAAGAATCCTGGTGCCACATTTTATTTCTGAACAGTTCAAGAAACTGCACCGGTGCTACGTGACCTTAATGCAGGTCGGCGGTAGTCACGCACATCGGCTTCGTTCGCTGATCGATCATCTTGGTCTCACTACCCTCATCGTAACCGATGTCGATACGGGCGAGGCAGAGGGCCACCACAAGTCGACTCCACCCAAGCGTGGGTGCAACCAAGTCACCAATAACTCGACGCTCAAGACATGGCATCCACAAAAGACCCTATTCGATGATTTGGTAGATCTTCCCGATGAGGCCAAAGTGAAGGCCTCCAACTTCCCTCAATTCTCGGTTCGCGTGGCTTATCAGAGTCCCGTCACAATCAAATTGAATCCCGCTGGGCCATTCGCTGAAGCACTACCCTCGACGTTTGAAGACGCACTCGCATTCGAAAACCTCGAATTATTCAAGGATCTCGAAGGCGGCAAACTCGTGAGCAAGATTAAAGAGATTCTTTCATCGGGCGTCGACGTTACTGCGCTTGCCGCGCAAATATCGAGTGCTGTCAGGGAGACCAAGGGCAAAGCCGAGTTCGCGCTCGACCTGCTCACGATTAAGGAGGACTTGGCAAAGGTCAAAATCCCGAGATACATCGAGAACGGCCTCAAATGGTTAGAGGACCAGCTTGACCAGAATCAGCGACAGGTGTTGCAGCCCGCAGGCACTGCGGCCTCGGCCCCGTTGGCAACTGTAGCGACTACAGCACCCGCACCCACGCCGCAATCCGTCGCATGAAGGCCAACGGCGACAGTATAAACGATCATATCGATGATCATGTGGACGAGGAAATCGCCGCTTGCCTCAAGCTCGACAACCCGACCAGTTTTTTCCTCTTCGCTGGCGCAGGCTCGGGAAAAACCAAGTCCGTTGAGAAAGCATTGAAAGCACTGCGTGCTATGAGTGGTTCGCGAATGCGATTACGCGGGCAGCAAATCGCCGTAATAACCTATACGAATGCCGCCTGTGATGAACTGAATCGCCGCGTGGAGTTCGATTCGCTGTTCACCATTTCAACGATCCACAGTTTTGTCTGGAACCTTATACAGGGATTCAATCGCGACATCCGGGAATGGTTGAAAATCAGTATCGTCGCAGAGATTGCTGAAATCCAAGAAGAGCAGGCGAAAGGGAGGAAAGGAACTCAAGCAGCAGCGGATCGTGAGCAGAAAACCAAGGCAAACCAAAAGCGTCTAGACGCACTGGATACCATCACCGCGTTTGTCTACAGCCCTACCGGTGAGAACCGCACCCGCGGCTCCCTTAATCACGCCGAAGTGATCAAGTTGGGCGCGGCCTTCCTTACAACGAAGCCACTGATGCAGCAGCTCCTCGTCAGCAAGTTCCCTGTGCTGCTCATCGACGAAAGCCAAGACACAAACAAGTTGCTGATGGACGCATTCTTCACGGTGCAAGCGGCACACCGAAATTCATTCTGCCTCGGTTTGATCGGGGACACGATGCAGCGGATTTATTCCGACGGCAAAGTGGACTTGGGCATCCAACTGCCTACCGATTGGAAGACGCCTTCCAAGGAGATGAACCATCGCTGTCCTCATCGGGTGGTCAAACTGATCAACAAGATCCGCTCCGAGGTCGACGCCCAACAGCAAAGAGGGCGCACGGATGCTGTTGAGGGCCATGTCCGCTTCTTCATCGCGCCGAGCACCGTCGCAAACAGGCTCGAATGCGAAGTCAAAGTCCGGCAGCGAATGGCGACAGTGAGCGGAGATGAGCTTTGGAATACCGTCGATTCCGTAAAGACCCTGATACTCGAGCACCACATGGCAGCGCAGCGAATGGAATTCTTGGACATGTTTAAGACTCTCGACGCAGCGAAGGATTATAAAACCGGCCTCCGTGACGGTTCGCTTCCTTTCCTGCGTTTCTTCGGCAAATTGGTCTTGCCGTTGGTTTCGGCCAAACAGGAAGGGAATGAGTTCGCGGTGGCGGCATTGGTGCGCGAAGAATCGCCGCTGCTAACCAAGGAAGTGTTGTTGGCGGCCGGCACAGATCAAGGTGCACAAGTAAAGGCGGCGAAGGCAGGCGTCGAGGCGCTGATGTCGCTTTTCGTCGGGGGCGCGCAACCAACATTTCTCGCCCTTCTGCATTCTGTTGCACAGAGCAATCTTTTCCCGATTCCCGAGAGCTTGTTGCCATTCTTAACCGACCGAACGGCCACAACTATAACCCCGAACGAGCCTGAGGATCCCGCCGACGAAGAACGCGCAACCAAAACTCTGGCGGCGGTGCGGAGCTTCCTCGATACCGCCTTCGCTCAGATTAAAACTTATACCGACTATGTGCGCGGGGAATCACCGTTTGCTACGCACCAAGGAGTAAAGGGCCTCGAATTTCCCCGCGTCGCAGTAATCTTGGACGATGAAGGTGCAGGTGGGTTTCTGTTCAGCTTCGAAAAACTCTTTGGAGTTAAGGAGAAGACACCTGCCGACATAAAGAACGAACAGGCGGGAACGGAGACTGGCATCGACCGCACCCGCCGACTGCTCTATGTCACCTGCAGCCGTAGCCAATGCAGTTTGGCACTGATCGCGTATTCGTCCGACCCGACTAAGGTGCGGGACACGCTGCTGAAGCAAGAATGGTTCGATGAGGGTGAGATCGAACTTTTATAAGCGCGCATAGGCTCGGCGCATTCTTCCCGCCGATGAAGCGCACCGCAGCCAGTATGGATTCGGCGGCAAGGTGAATGAAAAGACCGGCGAGATGTCCTATGGCTTCGCCAGCAACCTGCGTGATGCCTTGCCGAATGCGTCGTTCATCGGCTTCACCGTAAGCGTCCGGCCGGACCCCCCGGGCGGACCCTGACAAATCACCGAACCAACCCAACGGTGCGGAACCGCTCTCACTCCACTCCATCGTATTCGCGCACAGTCCGGCATCAGCAACACGCCCCGCCTCATCCATTGACGACCCGGTGACTTCGCACTTACTGCTTAAGCCTTTATCACTTTAACCTAATTTCCCTTCCGTCATGACTCTCACGCCTGAGCAGAAACAAGCCGTCTCCGAATGGGTCGCCGCTGGCGACAACCTCTCCGCGATCCAGAAAAAACTCACGGAACAGTTCAAGGTTTCCATGACCTACATGGACGTCCGCTTCCTCGTCGACGACCTCAACCTCGCGCTCAAAGACCCGACGCCGAAAGTCGATACAAGCGACGTCACCAAAGCGCAGGCCACCCGCCCCGCCGCCGAAAAACCCGCCGAGAAGAAAAGCCTCCTCGAAAAAGCCAAGGAAAAGCTCGGCCTCTCCTCCAACGACTCCGAAGCCGGCACACCGCCGCTCCTCCCTGGCGAAGAAGAATTCCCCGAAGAAGCCGACCTCGATCAAGCCCTGCCACCCAACGCTGGCCCAAGTTCCGTCAGCGTGGTCCTCGACAAAGTCACACTCCAGCCCGGAGCGATGGCCAGTGGTACGGTGACTTTCAGCGACGGCGTATCCGGAAAGTGGATCGTCGATAATTACGGCCGCCCCGGTTTCACCGAAATCAGCCAGCCCGGCTACCGCCCCTCCGCTGCCGACGCCCAGGCCTTCATGCAAGAGCTCACCGCCGCCATCCAAAAGCGCGGTTACTGAGGTAGGGCGCGACCGCTGGGCGCGCCGTTCCGAAAACAAGCGGGCGCGCCGTTCCGAAAACTCGGCGCGCCCAGCGGTCGCGCCCTACCAAAAACAACGACGACGTTTCTGAATCTGCTCTACTTCGCCGGATCCAGATTCAAAACCACCGACACCGGCCGGTGATCACTCGCGGCCGCGACCTCGGGCACATCGCAAATTTTCGCCGAACCACCCACCACCGCCGGCTTCAACAACGCCGACACCAGCACGTGATCCACCGTGCTGTAGATCTGCTCCTTCTTGTAGAAATGCGTCCAAACTTCCCCGTGGCTGTCGGTCGCCGGGATAATTTGCGCGATCTCCGTTTTCCCTTTCTGCAAGAGCGCCCGCAGCGGCTTGCTCACCGCGCTGTCGTTGCAATCGCCCACGATTAAGAAGCGCGCCTTCGCCGGCTCCGGAAAAACTTTCAACACCTGATCGCGCACCGCCATCGCTTCGCCCTGCCGACGGAGCGCCGAATTTGGATCATCCGGCTGGTCCGTGAAACGACTTTTTAAGTGTACAACAAAGAGTGCAACTTCGCCCGCGTCCGTCGCAAAGCGCACTTCAAGCAAACCGCGTTTCACCGCTTCCTTTTTCTTGAAATACGTAAAGGTTAGCTCGGCGTATTTCGTCACCGCGAAAAAAGGTCGGCGCGACAACACCGCGACATGTCGGTCCACATCGCCCGCCTCCACCCACTCCGCATACGGGTAAGCACAACCTTCCCGCGCCAGATCACGCTGCATTTCCTCCAAATACGGCCGCGAGCCCATTTCCTGCAGCGCGATCACATCGGCATTCAAAGCACGAATCACCGCACGCAACGCCAGCTTCGCCGCCTCGGGCTTCGGATAGTCCTGCCGATAGGTTCCCTCCACCATGCGATTCGTCGCCAAATAGTTTTCGACATTGTACGTGGCGATAGTGAGTGGCTCGGCCGCCACGCGCAGCGCCAGCACCACCCACCCAACCGCGATTAACGCACCGAATCGTTTCATTTCACGTTCACCAGCGCTTCCTCGCGTTCCACCAGCGTCGGATGCGAATAATAGAAACCGCTATACCAACGGTGCGGCGTAAGATTGCTCAGGTTTTTCCGCGCGAGCTGGCGCAGCGCCCCGATCATCGGCGTCGCCCCGCCCACCGCTTCGCGTGCAAACGCGTCAGCCTCGTATTCGTGCTTGCGCGAGAAATAATTCCCCACCGGAGTAAACCAAAACGTCGCCAACCCGCTCAGCAGCCCGAAAAGCAAAAATGCCGGCGCGATCTCACCCGCCGGCAGACCAAACGCCGTGTTGAACCACGGCTGGTTCGCCAACCAAGCGATTGCTGCAAAACCGCCGAGCATCATCACCGCGCTCACCGCGATCATCTTAGGCACATGCCCGCGTTTGTAATGGCCAACTTCGTGCGCCAACACCGCCTCCAACTCCTCCGGCGAGAGCTGCGCGATCAATGTATCATAAAGCACAATACGGCGGAAACGGCCGAAGCCCGTGAAAAACGCATTCGAATGCCCCGAACGCTTGCTGCCATCCATCACCTGAATCGTCGACGCCCGAAACCCCGTGCGCTCGGAAAGCGCGAGCAACCGCGTCCGCAAATCACCTTCCGGCAGCGGCGTGAGTTTATTGAACAGCGGCATGATCAACTTCGGGTAGAGCACCAACATCAGAAGTTGAAAAACAAATACGAGCGCGAAGCCCCAGAGCCACCAAGTCGCCCCCGCCAAACGCACCAGCGAGAGCAGCGCCCACAGCAACGGAAAGCCAATCGCGAGACCGAGCGCCATACCCTTGATCTTGTCCATGACCCACAGCCCCAGCGTGCTCTTGTTGAAGCCAAATTTCGCTTCCAGACGGAACTGCCCCCACCAATCGAGCGGGATCGACGGCACGCCCAGAACCATGCCCGTCGCGATCAGAAACAGCGCGTCGTCCCAAACGCCCGTGGCCGAGAGCGGCGCAAAAAGCCCGTAAATCCACGGCAACAACCCGCTACCCAACGCCACCACCACCACGATCGCATCCCAGATCAACTCGATCCGCCCCAACTTCCCTTTCGCCAGCGTGTATTCCACGGATTTCGCGTAGGATGCCTCATCGGCAATCGCCGCCACGGCCGCCGGCGGCGTGCCTGCGTGCTTCTGAGCCTCGGCCGAGTTCAGCCAGCTCAACACCAGCTCCGCGACGAGGCGCGCTACGATCAGGACAACGACAATCGTGAAAACCATGCCCACGAATCCAGCGAGTTTTCGCCCCGCGCCAACGCAAATCTTCGTTTTACCTGCCGCGCTGTAGATTGCAGAACCGCGCCCGTCTTCGCCAAAGATTTGTTGAAAAGCTGTCTCACCCGCGCAGATTGAGCGCGTGGATGCCAAGCCTGATCAACCGCTCTCGTTCGAAACCGCCCTCGACCAACTCGAAACCATCGTGGAAACGATGGAATCCGGTGACGTGCCGCTGGCCGAACTCCTCGCGAAATTCGAAGCGGGCAACCAGCTCCTGAAAGTATGCGAAGCGCGTCTCAAGGACGCCGAGCTCAAGATCGAGCTGCTCAAAAAACAAAAAGACAGCGTCACGTTCACCGCCTTTTCGCCCGACCGAGAACGCTGAGCCCACGCGCTTCATCCCCTTCCTTTTCCAGCTACTCCGCACCCGTTCGATGAATTCCAAGTCTTCCGCTTACGCCGCTCCCGCGCCCCACCAGCCACCTCTTCTCGAATCGATCCACGGTCCGGCCGACGTCAAAAAACTCTCTGCCGTTCAGCTCCCGCGCCTCGCGCAGGAAATCCGCGACGCGATCATCGCCGTCACCGCAAAAAACGGCGGCCACGTTGGCCCCAACCTCGGCGTCGTCGAACTCACCATTGCACTGCACCGCGTGTTCTCTACCCCTGAGGACCAGTTCGTCTTCGATGTCAGCCACCAGGCCTACGTGCACAAACTTCTCACCGGCCGCGGTGGCGACTTCTTCAAAGCCCTTCGCCAGACCGGTGGTGCCAGCGGCTTTTTCTACCGCTCCGAAAGCGCGCACGACAGCTTCGGCGCCGGGCACGCCGGCACCGCCCTCAGCGCCGCCCTCGGCATGGCCACCGCCCGCGACCTTCGCGGCACGCACGAACACGTGGTCGCCGTCTGCGGTGACGCCGCGTTCACCTGCGGCATCACGCTCGAAGCGCTCAACAACGTCGTCGGCTCAACCAAGCGCCTGGTTCTGGTCCTCAATGACAACGAGTGGTCCATCGCCAAAAACGTCGGTGCCATCGCCAAATACCTCAACCGCCTCAGCACGAACCGAACCTACAACCGCGTTCACCACGATCTGGAAAAATTCTTCACCAGCCTCCCCCACGGCCACGACATGCATCGGGTGTGGGTGAAATGGAAACGCGAAACCAAGGACTTTTTTGTCTCTTCCAGTTTGTTTGAGAAATTCGGTCTCCGCTACCTCGGCCCGGTCGACGGCCACGACCTCGACGAACTCGTCAAAAATCTGGAATTCGCCAAACACTCAGAGGTCCCCGTCGTCCTCCATGTCGTCACGAAAAAGGGCCGCGGCCTGCCCGCCGCGATCGAACATCCCGAAAAGTTCCACGGCGCCAGCCCCTACGACCCCGTCACGGGCGAGAGTAAACCAGCCGCTCCCGGTACGCCGCCCATTTATCAAGATGTCTTCGGCCACGCGCTCGCGCGTTTCGCCAAAGCCGATTCCCGCATCGTCGGCATCACCGGAGCCATGCCCAGCGGCACTGGCCTGCACCACCTCGCCACCGCCTGCCCACAACAGTTTTTCGACGTCGGCATCGCCGAGGAACATGCCGTCCTTTTCGCCGCCGGCCTCGCCACCAAGGGCATCCGGCCCGTCGTCGCCATCTACTCGACCTTTCTCCAACGCGGCTTCGACCAGATCGTCCACGACGTCTGCCTGCAAAACCTGCCCGTCACCTTCTGCCTCGACCGCGCCGGCCTCTCGCCCAACGACGGCCCGACCCACCACGGCCTCTTCGATATTTCCTACCTCCGTTGCGTGCCCAACGCCGTCGTCATGCAGCCCAAAGACGAAGACGAACTGGTTGACATGCTCCACACCAGCCTGCAGCTCGCCTCGCCCACCTTCATCCGCTACCCCCGTGGTGCCGGCACCGGCAGGCCGATCAAGACACTACCCGCCACGCTCACGGTCGGCCAGGCCGAAATGTTGAAACAAGGTTCCAACATCATCATCTGGGCGCTCGGCCCGATGATTCCGCAAGCCCTCGCCTTCGCGCAAAAACTCGAGCACGAAGAACAGCTCTCCGTCGGCGTCGTCAACGCCCGTTGGGCCAAGCCGCTTGACCGTGAACTTCTGCTCAGCCAGGCCGCCGTCGTGCCGCTGCTCGTGACGATGGAGGACAATGTTCTAGCGGGTGGTTTCGGTAGCGCCGTGCTCGAAGCGTTGCAGGAAGGCGAGTGTACCACCGCCGTCGAACGCATTGGCTGGCCTGACAAGTTCGTCGAACACGGTTCCGACGTCGCCACGCTCCGTGCCGCCAACGGCCTCGCTCCCGACGACGTTTATCGCCGCATCCTCGCTCGCTGGCGCAACCTGCACCACGCCAGCGTCGAAGCCAGCGTGTAACCAACCGCCAGCGTTACACCTGCTTCGCTCGATCAGGTTTCCGACCCACCACAAATACCGAGCTACCGAAAGCCAAAGGCCAGGAGCAGCGCATCCAGGCAAACTCTATCCAAGCCATAGCTCTAAAAACCGCTTCCACCCAAGCAGGGTAAAGCTTCACATCACTGGTTGGGCTTCTTGGTGGAAACACCTTCCGGCGCAGCACAATCAATGGCAACGCCAACAAATTGGCATAACTTGCCAATACCACCTCCAGCCCGGCTTCCCTAAAAAGACCGCTCAACTCGGATCGGGTGTAGCGATGACGCGTTTCAACCGCGTTATCGTGATAAGACCATAACCACATATAAGCAGGAACATTCACAATCACGACGCCACCCGGGCGCACGGTTCGAGCAAACTCACGCAACGCATTCACTCCCTCCGGCACCTGACAAACGACGTCACCCGACACCACCGCATCAAAAACAGCGTCACCAAAAGGCAGTGCGGTGATTGATCCCTCGACAATTTCCGCCCCCGTGCGTTTTCGGGCCAGTTCACAGGCTTGCGGCATAAAATCCACCCCGGTCAGACGCCACTCGGCATTTGCGGCCGCCAGGTGTTTGATCAGCCCTCCGGTGCCACAGCCTGCATCGAGAATGCGTGCCGGCCCCGTCGACAATTGCCGCCTAACAAAGTGTTCGAACCTGCGGTTAAGTGCGTGGAAGTACCACATCCGGTCCTCGGTTTCAGCCAGTTTTCTATACTCGTCGGGTTGCATCGCGCCGCAGCTTTTTTGTCCACACCCTCTAACCGCCCCTTACCACTTCGCGGACGAGCGATTGCGGACGTTGGTTCACCGTTAGAAACATCCGGCCGATATATTCGCCGATCACGCCGAGCAGAACCAATTGCACACCTGAAAAAGTCAGCAATGCCGCCATCAACATACCCCAACCAAAGGCCGGGCCTTGGTCTGTCAGCCACAAATAAACCACTGCGCCGATCGCCAAAAATCCGGCGGCGGCCATGCTCAGCCCGAGCATCGTCGCGATCCGGAGCGGCATAATGGAGAAATTAATAAACGCGCTCGCCCACAGACGCATCAACTTGCGCAGCGTGTAGCCGCTCGCACCAGCCTGGCGTTCGTCATGCCGTACCGCCAGCGAGCCGATGCGCTGCGTGCTCTGAAGAATCAACCCGTCGATATAGGGAAAAGGTCCTTGATTCTCTGTGGCAGCCTTAGCGACGAAGGCCGTTACACAGCGGAAACTCGATAGATAAAACCCCGCCGGTTTGTCGAGCGCCCAGTCAGTCATGCGATTGGTGAACCAACTGCCAGCGTTACGCCACAGAGAGTGTTTCTTGTCGGCGTAGTGCCCGTAAACGACGTCGAGAGCCGCAGTCTTCGCGTGTTGCCAGAGGCACACGGCCTCGGCGGGCGGATTCTGGCCATCGTCGTCGATATTCACTAAGTGGATACCGCGTGCATGACGCCAGCCGGTGAGCACGGCGTTATGTTCGCCGAAATTGCGGGCGTGTTCGACCAACGTGATCGGTACGCGGGCCTCGCGCACGAGTTCCGCGCAGACCGCAGAAGTGGCGTCGCGACTGCCATCGTTGACCAACACGATTTCGTGCCCGCCTTCAATCACGAGCTGCTCGATCACTTTCACCAACGGACGAATCGTCTCGGCACTATTGTAGAGCGGGATGACAAAACTAAGCGCGACTGGTTGGTTGGTCATAACGAGGAAACCCAACGAAGAATCTCGTCGCTGACTCTGTCAACGTCGGCCATCGTCAACGCCGGGTGACACGGAAGGCAGAGCACCTCGGCGCAGGCGCGGTCGGTTTCGGGCAACACATACGCGGCGTTGGCAAAAGCCGGCTGGCGGTGCACCGGCACCGGATACAACACGCCACAACCAATCTCGCGTTCAAGCAGGTGCGCGCGAAGTGCGTCGCGTTTCGGCGTGCGCACCGTGAATTGATGAAACACATGGGTTTGTTCGGGGCCGATGTGCGGGAGCCGGAGCGGCGTGCCATTCAACCGCGTGAGATAACGGCCGGCGAGTTCACGGCGAGTGGCGTTTCCGGCATCAAGGTACTTTAACTTCACGCGCAAGATCGCCGCTTGCAGCTCATCGAGACGGGAATTGCGACCGGGGATTTCCGCAACATAACGCTCCCGCCAACCGTACTGGCGCAGCTGACGCACGGTGCCGGCGAGCGCTTCGTCCCGGGTAAAAACCGCTCCACCATCCCCGAGCGCGCCGAGATTTTTTGTTGGATAGAAGCTGAACGCGGCGGCATCGCCAAACGTGCCGACCTTGCGCCCGGCAATCGCCGCACCGTGAGCCTGCGCGCAGTCTTCGACGACCTTGGCATTGGTTCGGGCCGCCACGCCGATGATCGCAGGAATGTCAGCGGGGTGCCCGTAGAGATGCACGGGGACGATCGCCTTGATCGCCGGCATGCGTGCGAGCACCACGTTTAACGCCACCGGACTCATCGTCAGCGTGGCCGGGTCGATTTCGACGAAGACGGGCCGTGCGCCGATCTGCTCGATGGCGGAAACCGTCGCCGTGACGGTGTTAGCCACTGTGGCGACAAGATCGCCAGCCCCCACCCCGAGCGCGCGTAGAGCGAGTTCGATTGCCTCGGTGCCGTTGGCCACACCGACCGTGTAACCACCTTCTTGATACGCGGAAAACTCGTTCTCAAACGCTTCAACCTCCGGCCCGAGGATGTATTGGCCACTGGCGAGCACGCGTTCGATCACGGAACGAATTTCTCCCGCATGGGCGAGGTAGCTGGCTTTGGGATCGGCGGGAAGCAGCATGGCGTTGGCCTTAAAGATAGTTGTCCAATTCGGTGCTGTAATACGCGAGCGTCTGCACCAGCGCCGCCCGCAACGTCGTTCGCGGCACCCAGCCGATCTTCTCCGTGATCAGGCGGTAGTCGGCGTAGAAATCGCCAATATCGATCTTCTTCCTATCGCCAGGAAAGGTCCGCAACCTTACCTCACCGCCACCGTTTACCTCGACGAGGAGCTCGGCGAGTTGCTTCAGGCTAACGGGCGACGTGCCGCCGACGTTGAAGGTTTCCCCCAAGGCTTCGGATCGGCTCGCGGCGAGGAGAAAAGCCTCCACCGCATCGTCGACGTAGGTGAAATCGCGCAGCTGTTCGCCGCCCCAGACTTCGATCGGTTCGCCGCTCAGGATATGCTTGATCCACACGCCGACGAAGGTCTGCCGGGCGTCTTTGATGCGCATGCGCGGGCCGATGGTGTTGGTCAGGCGCAACACCGAACTACGAATGCCGTGAACCCGGTGGTAAAGCAGATGGTACGACTCGCCCGCGAGCTTGTTGATACCGTTCACATCGACCGGCCGCAGCGGATGTTTCTCATCGACCGGCAGGTAGTCGGGCTTGCCGTAGATCTGACGTGTACTGGCAAAGACAATACGGATATCGGGGTTGTGCAGGCGGCACGCTTCGAGAATCGAGAGCTGCGCGCGGGCGTTGATCTCCAGATCGGTCTGCGGATCGCTCATCGAGTCCATGTGACTGGTCTGCCCGGCGAGATTAAACAGAAAATCCTGACCGCGCACAAAGTGCGGCAGGCTGTGGTGGTCGCGCACGTCGGAAATGTTGATGCGGACTTGTTCGGCTACGTCGGCAAGATTGCGATGACTGCCGCCGTATTCGGGGATCAGCGAATCAACCACGGTGACTTCAGCCCCGAAGCTCACGAGGGTGCGAACGAGATTGGAGCCGATAAAACCCAAACCGCCCGTCACCAATACGCGGCGACCGGCAAACACCTGCGAGAAAGTGACCGAAGGTTCCATCTGGAGGAGCGTGGGTGGTTAAATTGTCTTTGGCGAAATCCAAATTGCACTCAAGGCACCGGCGGTGACGCCAGGACCTGGATGTCGAGGCCGTCGAGCGCCAGAGTCATCGGTCGCTTCTGACGACCGCCAATCCAATCCGCAGGAGTAAAGGTGGTAAATGTAATTTTCGTCGTGCCCGGCGGCAAACTGAACCCGGCGAGCAACCATTCCCGTGGTTTCTCGGAAAGGGCCAACCGAGCAACCACCTGTTCACCGATTTTGATCTCACACTCGCGAGTTCCAAATGCACGCAGCGTTGAACGGAAGCGCACCCAAAGCGGGGTTGCCTGCGGATTGTTTAATTGGAGCAACGCCGTTTCCGCCGCCGCCCAGCGCGTGCGCGGCGCGAGATTCGGATCATCCAGAACCATCTTACCCGACCAACCCTCGTCCAAGGCGGCTTGAAGATAAAACGGACTGCTTCGAAGCAAAAGCGTGAAGCCCTCAACCGGGTGCAAACAATCAGCCGCCACCGGCAAATCGAATTTGAAAAAATTGCCGACCAGGTCCCACTGGCCCGCCATGGCCGTGGGCGTTCGGCCTTCGTAGGTGGGCCACTCAAAATACTGCTTCTTCCGCAGCAAAAAACCATTGGCCCAGATTCTTTCCCACGAATCGGACAGCCGAATATTGAGAGAATAGACATTGTGAATTTTTTCGATCTCGCCCAATCGCGCCAGTTTGCTGTCGGCGATCAGGCCGGGGTTGCTAAAACGGTAAAGGTAGCGCCATTGACCACCAATGTTCGCCAACACCAGCGCGACCGCACCAACCAACCCCACCACACGCCACGTTCGCAGCGGTGCCCTCGCCAAAACATCGATCCAGAGGCAAAAGGCGGCCAGCATTCCGGGATAGAAAACCGAGAACAATTCATACGCATCATGGCTGGTGCCTGGGTTAACAAAAGCCGCACGCACCTCTAACAACGCGTAACCTGCCATGATCGGAACGGTGAGCGCGCAGGCCACGTAGGCACGCTTCGGAAACCGGCGGAAGCCGCCCACCAGGCCCCACAAAATAAAGAGCGAAGCCACCGCCATCAGCACCAGGCCGGGCCAGCCAGAATAGTTCCTCAACCACGTGCCATCCGTAATGCCAAGCCAGCCTTCAGGTCTCATCGGGGGAATAGGCCTCCAAAATGGCGGTGCCCGAAATAGAATGAAGCGCTCCATAATGCCGGCACTGCGCTCCCAATAGACCACGCCCGCCAAAACCAGCGGAGCCAGCAACAATCCGAGCCAGCGAGCGAATGGCACCCCAAGCCGAGACCCAAGCGCCTGCCCACCGGCGACCGCGATCACCGGAACCAGGCACACCACCACCATAGAGTTGTAACTCCCCAGCAGCAGTCCGTACGCGATGAAGAGCAAGCCAGCCAGCGCCCAACGCTGCGTCCGACGATTGCGCCGCCGCCAAAGCACCAACCCGCACCACGTCAGCAACGCGATCATGTTGGCAGCGAGGATTTGCGCCGGTGCCACGTTGTAAACCGCATACCAGTTGAGCGGGTTAAAGGCGTAGATCGCCGTTATCGCCAAACTCGGCCACGAACGAAAGCCTAGGCCCGATCGCATCAGCCAAAACACCAGCGGCAATGTCGCCGTCAGCAGCACAATCGTCAGAATCCCCGTCAGCTGAAAAGGCTTGAGGCCAAGGATACTGGCGTTCAGCGCGATGAGCGCGGACGGTGTGAAATGGTTCGTGCGCAGCCAAAAATCGAAAAAGTTGTCCACCACTCCCACTGACACCACGGCGGTCTGACCGATGAAGCCATTGCGTTCGTGCGCGGCGAACTCCTGAAACACCCGCGCGCCAGCCGCATAGTCACCGGCGTCGTTACGTCCGACGGAGACGGTCGCCAACTCGCGCGAGCTGATCGCTGGCGGCGTCAGCATGACACCGAGTTGAACAACCATCAGAACCACCACCGGCCAGAATCTCGCCAAACATGTCGCTCGTTCGCCGCGATTCCGCCAAAGCGCCACCGCCAACAACGCCGCCGGCAGCACGAGACTCGCCCGCCCATAAGCGTTGGTTCCGCTCAGCGCCGTGTGCGCGCCCGCCCACACCACAAGCGACTGAAGCGCCAGACCGGCTGGCACCGCAAAGATCAGCGCAAAACGTCGATACACTCGAGGCGTCACCAAAAACGCCAGCCCTGCTCCCCAAAAGAGAAATCCGGCGAGCAAGAGAAATCCAGTGACAAAATACTGCATAAAAAATCGGCCGGTGTAAGGGTGAGGGAGAGCCGCCATTTTTCTTTTCTGCCCTGCCGTAGGCAAGAGAAGTTCGCGCAAAATCAGCCCACGCCCCCCGACCCACGCCAAAACAGAATACCATGGAGGCGCTCAAAGGGGCCCAAATCGTTTCTTGACCCCCCTCCCCCGGCGCGAGAACGTCTGAACCTTATGCTCAAAGCTGGCATCGTCGGCCTGCCCAACGTCGGCAAATCCACTCTTTTCAACGCCCTTACCCGGTCCCGCAAGGCGGAGGCTGCGAACTATCCGTTTTGCACGATCGACCCGAATGTCGGCGTCGTCATCGTGCCCGACGACCGTGCCTACGTGCTAAAAAGCATCGCCAAAACCAACGTCGTCGTGCCAGCCGCGATCGAGTTTGTCGATATCGCTGGTCTCGTCGCCGGTGCCAGCAAGGGCGAAGGCCTAGGCAACCAATTTCTTGCCAACATCCGCGAAGTCGACGCCATCGTGCAGGTCGTCCGCTGTTTCGAGGACAACGACATCGTCCACACCATGGGCGGAATCGACCCGGTGCGCGACATTGAGGTTATCACGACCGAGCTCATTCTTGCCGATCTAGAAGCCGTAACCAAACGCATCGACAAAACTCAAAAGAAGGCAAAGTCCGGCGACAAGGAAGCGATCTCCGAGGTGGCGCTCCTCGAGAAACTCATGCCGCATCTAAACTCCGGCAAAACCGCCAATCTCCTCGCCGCCACGCCCGAAGAGACGGCGCAGATGAAACTCTTTCAACTCCTCACCGCCAAACCCGTTCTCTTCGCCTGCAACGTCGCCGAAAGCGATCTCGCAACCGCCGAGCAAAATCCGTTTGTGCAAAAAGTCGCCGAGTTCGTCCGCACCCATCACGACGCCGCCTACGTGCCGATCAGCGCGAAAATCGAATCCGAGCTGATCGATCTGCCGGCTGACGAGGCCAAGGCGTTTCTCAAAGATCTCGGCGTCGACGATTCCGGCGTGTCTTCATTGATCAAGGGCACGTACGATTTGCTCGGTCTGATGACGTATTTCACCGCAGGCGAAAAAGAAGTTCGCTGCTGGACGATCAAGCGTGGTTGGAAAGCTCCGCAGGCCGCTGGCGTGATTCACACCGACTTCGAAAAAGGCTTTATCAAAGCCGAAATCGTGAGCTACGCCGATCTGACGACCCTCGGCAGCGTGGCCGCCGCGCGCGAAGCCGGCAAATACCGGCTCGAAGGCAAGGAATACGTTTTCGCCGATGGCGATGTCGCGTTGTTCCGGTTTAATAACTGAGTTTTGCGCTGCTGCATTTCCCGAAATTTCCGACAAAAAGGCCGCCGATCTAAAATCGGCGGCCTTTTTTGTTGAGTACTTTTGACTTCGTTTGGGCTGAAAAGTGCAGCTCCTCAGATCACGGTGCCACTCGGCACGACGCCGCCCTTCGGAACGAGCAACACGCCGTCGCGAATGATCACGTTGTGCGCATAGGTGCCGTCGGGTTTGCCCACGGGTGAGAGAACAACGCCGTCACCGATGCGTGCGTTTTTGTCGATGATCGAGCCCTTGATCTGGCAGTTGCGACCCACACCGACGCTTGGAATACTGCGCTCGGTGTTGGCTTTGATCTGGTCGTCGGTCTCGTAAAAATCGGCGCCCATCATCACGACGTCTTCCAAGTGGGTGCCTTTACGAACGAAGGAACGAATACCGATCACCGAGTGTTTGATCGAGGAATCTTCGATGATCGAACCATCGCCTAGGACCGCGTAATCGATCGCGCAATTGTTGATCTTTGACGCTGGCAAATAGTTGTCTTTGGTGTAAATCGGCGCGGACGGCTCGAAAAAGTTAAACGGCGGCAAGGGCTGAGCGAGCGCCAGGTTCGCGTCGAAAAACGCGCGCACCGTGCCGATGTCTTCCCAGTAGCCTTCGAAAATGTGGGCAAAAAGTTTCATTTTGCCGAGCAGGCCCGGAATGATCTCTTTGCCGAAGTCGGTGGCCTTGTTGTCGAGCGCCTCGGCCAAGGCCGTGCGGTTGAAAACATAGATACCCATCGAGGCGAGGCAGTGCTTCTCGTCGTGGGAGGCTTTGAGCGAATCCTCCAGTTTTTGGCTCAGCGTCAAACTGTCGATCACCGCAGGATCCTTTGGTTTTTCAACAAAGCGGTTAATCGAAAGATCATCGCTCACCTGCATCAGACCGAGGCCTTCGACCTTCGAAACCGGAAACGGAATGGCCGCAATGGTGACATCCGCCCCTGTCGCGACGTGTTGTTCAAGAATCTCTTTGAAATCCATCCGATAGAGCTGATCACCCGAAAGAATGAGCACCAAGTCGTGCGGGAAACTGCGAAAATGCTGGAGATTGCGGCGGACCGCGTCGGCCGTACCTTGGTACCAGTCAGCGTTTTTTTCGGTTTGTTCGGCCGAGAGAATATCAACAAAGCCGCCGCCAAACGGATCAAAGTGGTAAACACTCTGAATGTGACGATGCAGTGACGCTGTGTGAAATTGCGTCAACAGGAAGATGCGATTGATGTTCGAATTGATGCAATTGCTGATCGGAATATCGACCAGCCGATACTTGCCGGCAAGAGGCACGGCAGGCTTACAACGTTCCATCGTAAGGGGATACAGACGCGTACCGCGACCACCGCCCATGATGACTGCGAGAACTTTCTTCCCTATAGGCATAAGATTTTTGGAGAAATGATTTGGAGTGAAAGACCTTGCTTCAGATTTGCCCCACCCCGTAATTTCGCCAGCCAAAAGAAACAAATTATCTATCTATATGTGTGGAATCGTCGGCTACGTTGGTAAACAGAAAGCAGCAACCATTATCCTGGAGGGACTGAAGCGACTCGAGTATCGCGGTTACGACTCATCCGGCGTCGCCGTGTTGCAGGGCGACCGTATCGATGTAGCCAAAAAGGTCGGCCGCGTCGACAACCTCTCCAAAGAGGTAGCGCGCCACTCGTTCACCGGTACCACCGGCATCGGCCACACCCGCTGGGCTACCCACGGCGGAGTAACCGACGCCAACGCCCATCCGCACGTCAGCAGCGACGGCAAGTTCGCGATCATCCACAACGGCGTCATCGAGAACTACAACAGCATCAAAAAATTCCTCCTCACCAAAGGTTACACGTTCGCCTCCGAAACCGACACCGAGGCCCTCGTCAACCTGATCGCCTATCACCACGCGAAAGAGACAGAGGCCACCGACAAAAACCGTTTTCTTGAATCCGTCCGCCGGACCCTCATGCACGTCGAGGGCACCTACGGTATTGTTGTCCTCAACGTCGACCGCCCCGGCGAAATGGTGGCCGCCCGCAAAGCTTCACCCCTGATCCTCGGCGTGGGTGATTGCGAATATATCGTCGCCTCCGACGTGTCCGCGCTCGTCAGCCGCACGCAAAACGTCGTCTACCTCCGCGACGGCGAACTTCTCCACATCACTCCGACCAATTTCTCCATTATCACGCAGACCGACGAAGACGTTTCGCCCGTCGTCAACCGCGTGACTTGGGACATCGAGGCCGCAGAAATCGGCAACTACTCGCATTTTATGGAGAAGGAAATTTTCGAGCAGCCCACCGCGCTCGAAAACACCATGCGCGGCCGCTTCTCCGAAGACGCCAGCACCGCCCAATTCGGCGGTCTCAACATTTCCCCCGTCGAATTCCGCCAGATCGACCGCCTCTCGCTCATCGGCTGCGGCACCGCCTGGCACGCCTGCCTTGTGACCGAGCATTTGGTTGAGCGTTTCGCTCGCATCCCGGTCGAAGTCGACTACGCCTCCGAGTTCCGCTACCGCAACACACCGCTAGGCGGAAACCCGCTCTTTTTCGTCATCAGCCAGTCCGGCGAAACGATCGACACACTCGGCGCCCTCCGCGAAGCCAAACGCAAAGGCTACAAGGTTCTCGCCGTCAACAACACCGTCGGCTCCAGCATCGCCCGCGAAGCCGATGGCGGTATCTACCAACACGTCGGTCCCGAAATCGGCGTCGCCTCCACAAAAGCCTTCACCTCGCAACTCCTCCTCGGCTCGATGATCGCGCTCTACCTCGCCCGTATGCGCGACATGAGCTTTACCGATGGCGTTGAGTACGTGAAAGCCCTCAAAGGAGTGCCCGATCTCGTTCGCAAGACCCTCGAACAAGCACCGCGCATCAAAGAAATCGCCAAACGCTACTCGAAGTATAACGACATGCTCTTCCTAGGCCGTCTCTCGCTCTTCCCCGTCGCACTCGAAGGCGCGCTGAAGTTGAAAGAGATTTCCTACATTCACGCCGAAGGTTATCCCGCCGCCGAAATGAAACACGGCCCGATCGCACTCATCAGCGAAGACTGCCCCTCCGTTTTCTTCGCGCCCAAAGGCGAAATCTTCAACAAACTCGTTTCGTCGATCCAGGAAATCAAAGCCCGCAAGGGAAAGACCATCGTCATCACCACCGAAGGTTGCGAATTCCCGGTCGGCCTCGTCGATGAGATCATCACGATTCCTGACTGCCACGAAGCCGTATTGCCCATCGTCGCAACTATACCGGTCCAATTATTGAGTTACTATATGGCTGTGGAACGTGGTTGCGATGTCGACAAACCCCGCAATCTCGCCAAATCGGTGACAGTCGAGTAACCACTCGACTGCCATCATGAACATCTTTCCTTCACGCGAAGCCTTTCTCCGCCTCTGCGAGCAAGGCAACGTCATCCCGGTCTACACCGATTTGATGGCCGACTTCGAGACGCCCGTCTCAGCCTACGCCAAGTTGAAGGAAAGCGGCCCGTCCTACCTGCTCGAATCCGTCGAAGGCGGCGAAAACCTCTCGCGCTACAGCTTCATCGGCTGCCGCCCGCAAAAGATTTTCGCCTGCGGCCCGCTGACCACCGAGATCCGGCAGCCGAACCAACCAACACAAACCATTCCGACGCCCGCCGATCCGCTCACGCTGATCGAAGCCGAGATGAAACCGCACAAACCGGTCAACATTCCCGGCCTGCCGCGCTTCATCGGCGGCGCCGTCGGCTTCATCGGCTACGAATACATCACGCGCATCGAGCCCTCCGTACCTGCCGCGAAGAAAGACGAACTCGGTCTGCCGCTGATCTATTTCATGATCACCGATTCGATCCTGATCTTTGATCGCGCCAAACAAACCCTCCGCCTCTGCGTCAATGCCCACGTAAGCGACAATCCCTCGGCCGCCTACGATGCCGCCGTGACGGAACTTGCGCACTTGTTCGACCTCCTGCGCAAACCCAGCGAACTCGCTCCCGCGCCACTGATCGATCCAGGTCAGGTCGCCGTCCCCCCGGGAAATTTCACGCAAGCCGCCTTCGAAGCCACGGTCGAGTCCACCAAGGAATACATCCGCTCCGGCGACATCATT
The DNA here is from genome assembly GCA_031404135.1 of Verrucomicrobiota bacterium. Taxonomy (GTDB): domain Bacteria; phylum Verrucomicrobiota; class Verrucomicrobiia; order Opitutales; family Opitutaceae; genus JADKHC01. The sequence goes on from JANNHA010000135.1 coordinate 46,288, forward strand.
CAGGTCGTACCCTCGCAACGTTTCACGAGCACCTTCACCAAAACACCGCTCGACCTCTACCGCGCCCTGCGCACCGTCAACCCGTCGCCGTACATGTTCGTCCTCGACACCGGTGACTACGCCATCGTCGGCGCGTCGCCCGAAGTCCACGTTCGCCTAACCGATGGATTGGTGGAAATCCGCCCCATCGCCGGCACGCGCAAACGCGGCGCGACTCACGCCGACGACGTCGCTCTCGAAAAAGAACTGCTCGCCGACAAAAAAGAACTCGCCGAACACCTCATGCTCGTCGACCTCGCCCGCAACGACATCGGCCGCGTCTGCAAATTCGGCTCCGTAACCGTGCCCGAGATGATGGTCATCGAACGCTACTCGCACGTAATGCACATCGTTTCACAGGTCGAAGGCCAGATCGCGCCCGACAAAACCGCTTACGATCTTATGCGCGCCACCTTCCCCGCCGGAACGGTTTCGGGCGCGCCAAAAATCCGCGCGATGCAGATTATCGCTGAAAAAGAACCCTCCCAGCGCGGCTGCTACGCCGGTGCCCTCGGCTACTTTGGTTACGACGGCAATCTCGACTCCTGCATCATGTTACGCACGTCGCTCTTGAAAAACGGCCAGATTCATATTCAGGCCGGTGCCGGCATCGTCGCCGATTCAGATCCCGCATCAGAATACCAGGAAACGGTTAACAAAGCCTCCGCGCTTTTCAAAGCCGTCGCCATCGCCGAGCAATTCGCCTGAGCCAGCGGTTACGACCGCGCTGACTGGGAAGTCCCCCACGGGACACCCCGCGTGCTACATTCACATCTTTGCGCACTGTAATACGCCTCCATGAAGGCATCTAATACCATAGATTAGATCTATTTTCACGTCGCCCATTGACAACGGCAACCGTACTACTCTGGAACGATACCTAACGAGTCAGGACAGGTCTCATATCAACACTCCGGTTTCATTCAGCGCAGCACGCAGTGGAAACACTCAACAAAGGAAGCAGTCATGGCCACTCAGACGAAATCACGCCGTAAGCACTCAGATTCGGACGACGATCAGGGCAATGAATCGACCGCCCCCGTCGCAGTGATCTTATCGACACCGATCGACGCTCCGCCCTCGTTTCTCGAAAAGAACGAACCCGCGCCTTCAGAACAACCGGCTCCGCTCGAACGGAGCAATCTCCAACTCTATCTACAGGAAATCGGCAAAACCGCCCTGCTCACACCTAAAGAAGAGGTCCAGCTTGCCCGCCGCATTCGCAAAGGCGACAAGGCCGCGCGCGATCACATGATCTCCGCCAACCTCCGCCTCGTCGTAAAAATCGCGCACGACTACAAAGACTTTGGCCTCCCCCTCCTCGACCTCATCAGCGAAGGCAACATTGGCCTGATCAAAGCCGTCGAACGCTTCGACCCACGCAAAGGTGGCAAGCTCAGCACCTACGCCGCGTGGTGGATCAAACAATCCATCAAGCGCGCCCTCGCCAACCAAAGCAAAACCATCCGCCTGCCCGTCCATCTCGTCGACAAAATCTCCAAGATGCGGCGCGCCGCCATGGCCCTCACCGAAGAACTCGGCCGCGAGCCCACTGACGAAGAGTTGGCCATGGAGCTCCAGATCCCGACGAACAAGATCGCGCACCTAAAGTCCGTCAGCGTGCGCCCCGCCTCCCTCGACGCGCCGATCAGCGACGACGGCAACTCCTCCACCTTCGGTGAAATCGTCGGTGACGAAAACGCCACCAGCCCCTTCGAGTCACTCCGCGAGCGAAGCTTGAACGCCGACCTCAAAGCCATGGTCGACTCCCTTGAACCACGCGAAGCCGAAATCATTCGTCTCCGCTTCGGTCTCGAAGGTGCCACCGAACTGACCCTCGAAGAAGTGGGCCGAAAATTCAAAGTCACCCGCGAACGCGTCCGTCAGCTCCAAAACATCGCCCTCTCAAAAATCCGAAAGGCCATGGCGATTAACGATACTCAACGCTCCGTCGAAGAAATCGACCAAGATGATCGCCAGCGCCAACGCATGGAAATCATCCGCGAGTTCATCGAATCGAAGTCGCGAAAAGCCGTGCAAAACTGACGCGTCCACCGCTTCAAACTTTTAGCCGCCGCGTCTTCCACCGGCGGCTTTTTCGCGCCCACGCGCCGTGCCCTAATACGCCCGCCGCACCGAGCCCACTTGTCATCTATTAAATGACAAGTTTTCATAAATCATTAATAATTAATCTAATAAATGTTATTCTTCGACCAACCGTTTGTCATTTAATAGATGACATAACAGCTTAATAGATCCAATTTCTAGGGCGATGGACGATTTACTAGGCCGTGGCAGGTGAACGCCTGCGTTGTTAACGAGACAATCAATCGGCCCAATTTCGTTGGCAATGCGCTCAGCTTCGCCGCACGCCGCTCAACTAATACCACTCGTACGCCAACCGCGTGCATGCTTTGCGCAGTCACCCGACCGATTCCCGTCCCCCCCACCGGTGATCAAAGTCTATTTCCCGCTTTCCTGCCTTTGCGATAACGCTCTTACTGCCCGGCGATGTCGCAGAACTTTGCCCGCATCGTCTTCACCGTGACCGTGGCGTTTTTCGCCGTGTTTTTCCTGTGGCCGATCATGCAGATCCTCAAGGAGGGCTTCATCGACGCCAATGGCCACTTCACCTGGCGCTACCTGACGGTTCTGCTTTCTGACCCGCTTTATCGGGGCGGACTTGCCAACTCGTTTCTCCTCGCTTGCACGGCCACGTCGATCGCCTTTGCCATCGCACTCCCGTTGGCGTTCATTTCGGACCGCTACCTTTTCCCGGGGAAAAACTTTCTGAGTTCACTCGTGCTCGTGCCGATGATACTGCCGCCGTTCGTCGGTGCGATCGGCATCAAACAGATCTTCGGCCAATACGGCGCCGTCAACGCCCTCCTCGTCGCCCTCGGCATACAGCCGCCCGGTTGGACCTTCGACTGGTTCGCCGCAAACCAGTTTGGCGGTATCGCCTTGATCGAAGCGCTTTCGCTCTACCCGATCATTTATCTCAACGCCGTCGCTGCGCTCGCCAACGTGGATCCCGCGATGGAGGAAGCTGCTCAAAATCTCGGCTGCACCCCTTTCCGCCGCTTTTTTAAGATCACCCTGCCGCTCATCCGCCCGGGGCTTTTTGCCGGCGGCACCATCGTATTTGTTTGGGCATTCACCGAACTCGGCGTGCCGCTTATTTTCGATTATCCGCGCGTCACCTCGGTGCAAATTTTTTACGGGCTGAAGGAAATCAGCGGCAACCCCCTGCCCTACGCGTTGGTGACGGTCATGCTCGCCAGCACCGTCCTGCTCTACGCACTCGGCAAAGGACTTTTCGGCCGTCAAGGCCACGCGATGATGGCCAAGGCCACAAGTTCTGGAGGCCCGCGCGCCATCTCGAAGCGTCAAGGCTGGTTCTTTACGGCACTGTTTACCGGTGTCACCTTGATCGCCATCCTCCCGCACATCGGTGTCTTTCTCGTCGCCTTCTCGAGCGATTGGTACGCGACCATCGTGCCGCACCATTACACGTTGGAAAACTTCCGCATCGCCCTCGGCCACGATCTAACCGTGTCGGCCATCGCCAACAGCCTGAAGTTCGCCAGCCTGTCGACCATCATCGATATTGTACTCGGCATCGCCATCGCCTACGTGATCGTCCGCACCAAGTTCGCCGGGCGCCACTTGCTCGATTTTCTCTCCATGCTGCCGCTCGCCGTCCCCGGCATCGTTCTGGCCTTCGGTTATCTTTCGATGAGCCAGCCCGGACGCTTCTTCGAGTTTCTCAATCCGATCAACAACCCAACCATCCTGCTGATCATCGCGTACTCAATCCGACGACTGCCCTACGTCGTGCGCTCTGCGGCCGCCGGTTTCGAGCAAACCAGCGTTACCCTCGAAGAAGCCGCCCAAAACCTCGGCGCCTCTCCGCTCAAAGCAACCTACCGCGCCACGTTACCACTCATCACCGCCAATCTCATCGCGGGCGGCCTGCTCGCTTTCTCATTTGCGATGCTGGAGGTCAGCGACTCTCTCATCCTCGCACAAAAGCAGGTCTATTACCCCATCACGAAAGCCATCATGGCGCTCTTCGAACTGCTCGGTGACGGCAAATTCATCGCCAGCGCACTCGGCGTCTGGGCAATGGTTTTTCTAGGCGTGGCCATCGTCGGTCTGAGTCTCCTGCTCGGGAAAAAGCTCGGCGCCCTCTTCCGCGTCTAATCCAAACCGAACTCAACGCCATCTACCGTGTTGCTCCTTTTGCTGGTATCCTTTGTATGGGCGTTCTCGTTTGGCCTGATCAAGGGTCGGCTCGCCGGGCTCGATAGCAGCTTCATCTCCGCTGTGCGGCTCGGTCTGGCGCTGCTCGTATTTGCGCCATTTTTTCGCCCTCGCGGATTGGCCCTGCGCCAAGGCCTCACGCTGACCGCGATCGGTGCCGTGCAATTTGGCCTGATGTACCTGGCCTACAACGAAAGCTTCAAACACCTGCTCGCCCACGAGGTCGCGCTCTTCACCCTCACGACGCCGATCATCGTCACCCTGTTCGCCGACGCCCTCGAACGCACCTTCCGGCTCCGCGCACTGCTGGCCGCGTTCCTCGCCGCCGCGGGCGCGGCCATCGTCATTGCCAAAACAACCGTCACCGCCAACGTTCTGACGGGCTTCGGCCTCGTGCAGCTGTCGAACGCCGCCTTTGCCATCGGCCAGGTCCTCTACCGTCGCGAACGCCTGCGCAGCCCCGCACTCAACGACCGACAGGTGTTTGCGCTGCTCTACGCCGGCGGACTCGCCGTAACCTTGCCGCTGATGCTTGCGCGAACCGACCTCGACTCACTGGCGTTGACGCAGAGCCAGATCTGGACACTCGCCTATCTCGGAATCGTTGCCTCTGGCGTCTGTTTCTTTATTTGGAATCTCGGCGCGACACGCGTCAGCGCCGCCACGCTCGCTGTTTTTAACAACGCCAAAGTCCCGCTCGCCGTCGCGTGCTCGCTGCTATTTTTCAACGAAAGCGCCCACTTGCCGCGCCTGCTGCTCGGCAGCGCCCTGCTGATCACCGCCATCGCGCTGGCTAGGACGAAATAATCGCCTCAATTGCGACCTTCCCACTCGTAAGTGGCCGAATGGAAAGCCATCACTTACTCCTAAAAATATCGTCCATCGTCAGACCCGTGAGCTTCTGAATGCCGCCGATAAGCCGCCAGAGAATAACCATCAACATGGCCATCGCCGGTAGCGCCATGAACACCAGCCCGAGCGAATGCATTTTGCCCAGTTCCTCGTTGAACGCCGCTGTGCCCGGTTCGCTCCGGATGATCCAGCGCGCCACGACAAAATTGATCACCGCACTCACGAGAAACGTCACCGTCAACGCGTAGCTCGCCCGCACAAGCAGACGATCAAAGGCCGGACGGTTCGCGCGTTCTTCCAACGCCAGATCAACCCGCGGAATATCGATCACCTGTTCGTTGTAGAGCAACTCCCGCACGAGTGGCGTTTTCGTTTTCAACGACGCCAACACAGCGATTCCGATCAACGCCGGCATCGCCGCATCTTTCACCGCGAACCAAAAGCCATCGACCTTCATCAAACCGAACCCGCCGCTCAACAACACGCTGACGAAGCCAAGGATCGAGATGAAATTCATCTTCTTGCGCGTCACGAAATCCCAGATGCCGTAACCCACGGGGAAAATCAGCGCCACGATCAGCCCCCAAAGCGGCCCTAGAAAATTATCCGTGCTGAACTTCATCAAAATCAACGTCGGCAACACCAGGTTGCAGACGATGTTAAGGAGAAGGCTTTCGGGTTTTTGCGGCTTGGAAGTCGACATGTGCGCCCATTCCAACAGGTCACCACCCCCGGCCGGAAGACAAAAAACTCACTTCATTTACTGTTTCCCTGTTTGTCACAATTTTGTCTTCCTAGTCCCATGATTCTCCTCGGCGTCAATATCGACCACTGCGCCACCTTGCGGCAGGCGCGTTACCGTCAGGCTCCCACCACGATAGGTGGCCCCATCGAACCCGACCCCATCACCCTCGCTGTCCTTTCCGAGCGCGCTGGTGCCGATGGCATCACCGTTCACCTGCGCGAAGATCGCCGTCACATCCAGGACCGCGACGTCACCCGCCTTCGCGAATCCATCTCCACCCGCCTCAACCTCGAAATGGCCTGTACCCCGGCCATGATTGAGTGCGCCCTGAAATTGAAACCCGACTCCGTCTGCCTCGTGCCGGAAAACCGCCAGGAAATCACCACCGAAGGAGGCCTCGACATCGTGCGCAACCGCGACCGCGTCAAAACCTGCATCGACGCCATGAAAGCCGTCGGCATCAAAACATCGCTCTTCATCGACCCCGACGAAGCCCAGATCGAACTCAGCGCCAAACTCGGAGCCCCTTGGGTCGAACTCCACACCGGCGCTTACGCCAACGCCTACCACACCGCAGCCCGCGCCAAAGAATTTACCCGCCTCCGCGTCGGTGCCGGCCTCGCCCACGAACACGGCCTCATCGTCAATGCCGGCCACGGCATCAGCTACGTCAACATCGCCGAAGTCCGAACCATCCCACACCTCCACGAGCTCAACATCGGCCACAGCATCCTGAGCCGCGCCCTCTTCACCGGCATCGAAGAAGCCGTCCACGAAATGAAAACCCGCATGAACGCCTGAAGTGAAACGGGCGGCGGTTGAGTAGCCGGTGGCCAGAAAACCACCGACCAACGCCAACTCAACTACTCGCCACCCGCTCCTCGCTCCTCGCTCCCCTCTCCTCGCTCCTCACTCCTCGCTCCTCACTCCCCGCTCCTTCAGCCCCATGAACCTCTCGCTCCCCCCCGGCGGCATCCTCGTCGGACTCGGCGCCGATATCGTCGACGTTGAACGCATCCGCGGCGTACTCGAACGCCAGGGCGACCGGTTTCTCGATCGCGTTTTCACCGCCGAAGAACGCACCTACTGCGCCGGCATGAAACACCCGCACAAACACCTCGCCGCGCGTTTCGCCGCCAAAGAAGCCGTCTCAAAAGCCTTCACCACCGGCATCGGTGCCGAGATCGGCTGGAAATCAATCTCCGTCTACCACGGCGAACGTCTCGACCCGCGCATCCGCCTCGACGAGAAAGGCCAGGCCCTGCTCACCCACGTCGGCGCCACCCACGTGCTCCTCACGCTCTCTCACACCGACACCGCCGCCATGGCGGTCGCCGCACTCGTCAAAGCATAACTACACGCCACCGCCACTATGGCCGACGACGCTCCCAGGCTCCCCCAGCCCAAGCTCTCCAAAACGCCTTCGTGGATCATGGTCGGTTTTATCGCTGGTGCCTTGTTCGCCTACGGTGTGCAACAACAGGTCTCCCGCCGCACCGAAGCCAAACCCATCACCCCAACGACGCCTCCTCCAACCCAAACCGAACCAACCCGCTCCGGTGCCGCCCTCAAAGACCGCGCCAGCCTCAGCGCGATCGAAAACATCTTTCTCCAGTACCAGGAAAAAGCCGTCTGGCACAACGACCTCACCGAAGTCGCCCTCTGGAACTCCGAAACCGGCAAATACTCCGAACTCTTTGAAGTGATGCGCAGCGGCGACTACCTCTATATCCGCACTCTCCCGCACCTCACTCGCGCCGTCATCCGCCACAACGTCGAGCCCAACTGCCCGCTCAAATTCACCGAACCGATCGATGTACAACTTAAACGGTTGAAAGAAACGTCCTCGGTCTGGCTCCCTCCCACAACCGAACCTTGAGCCAGCGGCATGAACCTGCTTTCCACCCACCCCGTCCTCACGCTCGAAGCCGCAAAACGCTTCGAAGACGCCCTTTTCGGAGGTGACGAAGACAAAGAATGGCCCGCCCTGCAACAGGCCGGCCGCGCCGTCGCCGAGGCCGCGCTTAACGACCTCCGTGAGCTCGGCGCGTTTCCGCCCGCCGCCCGGCTCCTCGTCCTCGTCGGCAAAGGCCACAACGGCGGCGACGCACTCCTCGCCGCGCGAACCATCCTCTCCCTCCATCCCGACGCCCACGCCGACCTCTGGCTCGTCTTTGGCGAACGCACCCTCCGCCCCCTCGCCGCTCGCGCCTACCGCGAACTCATCCACTCCGCCCCAAACCGTGTTCGCCTGATCGCCAGCACCGAAACGCTCGCTCCCTCCTACGACTTGTCCCTCGACGGTGTTTTCGGTTTTCAATTCCGCCCGCCCATCACGCCAAAACTCACCGCCCACTTCGCGCTCCTCAACGCCCACCCCATCCGCTTCCGCGCCGCGATCGACCTCCCCAGCGGCCTTGGCGATGGCAACGCGTTGCGCGCCGACTTCACCTACGCCACCGGCAGCGTCAAAGCCCCCACCCTCGACCCCGCCCTCCTGCCCACCGTCGGCCGCCTCCGCTACCTCGACCTCGGCTTCTTCTCGGAGGCAGGGCGGATCCTCCCTCATCCACCGTCCGAAAATCCCTCCACCGACTTCATCCTCACCCCCGAACTCCTCGCCCCCCTCCGCCGCCTCCGCCCGGCCGCCTCCGACAAACGAACCTACGGCCACCTCTTTCTCCTCGGCGGCTCCCGCAGCTACCCCGGTGCCCTCCTCATGAGCGCACTCGCCGCCGCCCGCAGCGGCGTCGGCCTCCTCACCGCTTTTGTCCCTGAATCATTAGTTCCTGCCTTCGCCGCCCGCCTGCCCGAAGTCATCTGGGTCGGCTGGCCGGAAACACCCACCGGCGGACTCGCCCTCGAAGGCTCCCACTTGCTGCGCGAACGTATCAACCGCGCCAACGCCCTCCTTCTCGGCCCCGGCATCGCCCGCGAACCCGAAACCCTCGCCCTCATCGCCGACATCGTAAAAACATCAACCGTCCCGCTCATCATCGACGCCGATGCCCTTCAACCCGAAATCATCCGCGCTGGTTCGGCCCACCGCATACTCACCCCGCATGCCGGCGAATTCAGCCGCATCTCGAATAACACGCCACTCCTCGATTTCTCCCGCGACGCCCACGCCGTCACCGTGCTCAAAGGCCCGCTCACCTGCGTGAGCGACGGCAACGCGCTCTACCACAGCTGCCACGGCGGCCCCGTGCTCGCTCGCGGCGGCAGCGGCGACATCCTGGCCGGCCTCATCGGCGGCCTGCTCGCCCAGCAGCCCACCGAACCACTCCAAGCCGCCTGTCGCGCCGTTATCTGGCAGGGCATCGCCGCCGACCTGCTCGCCCGAACCCACGGCCAGGTTGCCGTACAAACCACCCAGCTTCTCGACTACTTGGCACCAGCCTTGCGGAACAAGGGACCATGACCAACGACACCCTCACCGAACAACAGGCCTTTCTGATCCTCAACGCGCTGCCCAACATCGGGCCGATCACGCTCAACCGCCTGCTCGAAGACCTCGGTGGAGATCCACGAACCATCTTCTCAACCCCAACGCGCCGCCTCGAATCGGTCAAAGGCGTCGGCCCCGTCATCAGCAGCACCATCGCCAGCTGGCGCGACCACTTCGACCTCGCCCGCGAAGAAGAACGCATGGCCAAAAGCGGCGCTTCCTTCATCACGCCCCGCGACGCCGGCTATCCGAAACTTCTCAAAGAGATTAGTGATCCGCCCATCGGCTTGTATCGCAAAGGCCACTACACCTTCGAACAACCCTGCATCGCCATCGTCGGCAGTCGCCGGACCACGCTCTACGGCCAAAGCACCGCCAAGAAATTCGGTGCCGAACTCGCGCGCCTTGGCTTCTGCATCGTGAGCGGACTCGCCCGCGGCATCGACACCGCCGCCCACGAAGGCGCGCTCTCCGTCGGTGGCAAAACCGCCGCCGTCCTCGGCTGTGGCATCGACATCATCTACCCGCCGGAAAACCTAAACCTCTACCGCCAGATCGAAGACCAAGGCGCGATTCTCTCTGAGTTCCCGTTCGGTCGCCGGGCCGACCGCCAGTCCTTCCCCATGCGCAACCGCGTCGTCGCCGGCATGTGCGAGGCCGTGATCGTCGTCGAGACCGACGTTGCCGGCGGCTCCATGATCACCGCTAAATTTGCCGGCGAACAAGGCCGCCTGATCTTCGCCGTACCAGGCCGCATCGACCAAGCCACCAGCCAGGGCTGTCACCAATTGATCCGCGACGGTGCCACGTTGCTCACCAACGTCGACGACATCCTCTCCGAATTAAACTACCTCGACGGCCTGCGCCCCCGACCCATTCCGCAGAAGGACGGCAGCGCCGCACCCTCCTTCGACTTCGCCGAACTGAACGAAGTCGAAACCGCCGTGCTCGACCAATTCCGGGGCGGCGCGATGCTCACACTCGACGCCCTCACCGCCGCGACCGGTCGTTCGTCAGCCGAACTATCGTCTACGCTCATGATGCTCGAATTAAAACGCCGCATCGCCAAACGCGCCGACGGCACCTTCGAAGCCCGCAACGCCTGAACCCACGCCAGGCCTCATCCATCTTCGCCTCCTCCTACCCGTAGCTCAGGCAGGCAATCAT
>JANNHA010000136.1:0-15182 GCA_031404135.1 Verrucomicrobiota bacterium
ACTTACATCCGTAAAGATGGCAGCCGGTTCCCGGCCGTGGTATCCGTCACGGCCCTCCGCGACGATCAGGGCGCCATTATCGGTTATCTCTTGATCGGCACGGACAACACGGCGCGCAAGCAGGCGGAAGCGGCGTTGCTCAAGGCGGGTGCGCTGCAAAGCGCGATTTTCAATAGCGCCAATTTTTCGAGTATCGCTACCGATGCGAAGGGCGTCATCCAGATCTTCAACGTCGGCGCCGAGCGCATGCTGGGCTACACGGCCGCCGAAGTGATGAATAAAATCACGCCGGCCGATATCTCCGATCCGCAGGAAGTGATCGCACGCGCCAAGGCGTTGAGCATTGAGCTGGGCACGCCGATCACACCGGGCTTTGAGGCATTGGTGTTCAAGGCCTCGCGCGGCATTGAGGACATCTACGAACTGACCTATTTTAGAAAAGATGGCAGCCGGTTCCCTGCGGTGGTGTCGGTGACAGCGTTGCGCGATGCGCAGGACGCCATTATCGGTTACCTCTTGATCGGCACGGATAACACGGCGCGAAAGCAGGCGGAAGCGGCGCTGCTCAAAGCGGGTGCTTTGCAGAGCGCTATTTTTAACAGTGCTAACTTTTCCAGCATCGCCACTGACGAACGAGGCGTGATTCAGATCTTCAACGTCGGCGCCGAGCGTATGCTGGGCTACACCGCCGCCGAGGTGATGAACAAAATCACGCCGGCCGATATTTCCGATCCGCAGGAAGTCATCGCACGCGCGAAAGCGTTGAGCCTTGAACTTTCCACGCCGATTACGCCGGGCTTCGAGGCGCTGGTGTTCAAAGCCTCGCGCGGGATCGAGGACATTTACGAGCTCACGTATTTTAGAAAAGATGGCAGTCGGTTCCCGGCGGTGGTTTCGGTGACGGCGTTGCGCGATGCGCAGGATGCCATTATCGGTTACCTCTTGATCGGCACCGACAACACCGCGCGTAAATTGGTCGAAGAAGAACGAAAGAAACTCGATCAACGTCTGCGCGATCAGCAGTTTTACACCCGTTCCCTCATCGAATCCAACATCGATGCGATCATGGCGACCGATCCGGCCGGTATCATCACCGACGTCAACAAACAGATGGAAGCGCTCACCGGTTGCACGCGTGACGAACTCATCGGTGCACCTTTTAAGAACTACTTCACCGATCCGGAGCGGGCCGAGGCGAGCATCAAGCGGGTGCTGAGCGAAAAGAAAGTTACGGATTACGAGCTCACCGCGTGCGCCCGGGACGGCAAGAAGACCGAGGTGTCCTACAACGTAACCACTTTCTATGATCGCGACCGAAAGCTGCAGGGCGTGTTCGCCACGGCGCGCGATGTGACCGAGCGCAAGCGTTTCGAGCAATCGCTCCAGGAAGCGAACCGGATGAAAAGCGAATTCCTCGCGAACATGTCTCACGAGTTGCGCACGCCGCTCAACGGCATCATCGGCTTCACTGAATTTTTGTTTGACGAGAAACCCGGTTCGCTAAAACCAAAGCAGAAAGAATATCTGGGCGACGTGCTCAGCAGTGCTCACCACTTGCTCCAACTCATCAATGACGTACTCGACCTCGCGAAGGTCGAAGCGGGAAAGATGGAGTTGCACCCGGAGATATTCCCCGTGCACAAGGCGGTCGAGGAAGTGGCGGCCGTGATCAAGGGCTTGGCGCACAAAAAACGAATCTCCGTTGGCATCGATATCGGCGAGGGGCTGCGCGCCGTCAGGCTCGATCAGCACAAGTTTAAACAGGTGCTCTACAACCTGCTTTCCAACGCGATCAAATTTTCCGACGACGGCGGCCAGATCGCCATCCGTGCCAAACTACTCAATACACTCCAGATCGAAGTGCAGGTGCGCGACACCGGGATCGGCATCAAGGCCGAGGATATCAGCCGGCTTTTCACGGAATTCGAGCAACTCGACTCCGGCACGGCACGACGCTTCGAAGGAACGGGTCTGGGTTTGGCGCTGACAAAAAAGATCGTCGAATTTCAAGGCGGTCGCATCAGCGTCGAAAGCGAGTTGGGCAAAGGCAGCGTGTTCACCGTCGTACTGCCGGTGACGACCGAGGAGCGAAAGACCCCATGAGTGCCAAAATTCTCGTCGTGGATGACAATCCCACCAACCTCAAGCTCGTCTCGGACGTGCTTGCGTTCGAAGGGCACGACATCCTCAAGGCCGTGGATGCCGAGGAGGCGCAGATCGTTCTCGCGGACACTTTGCCGGATTTGATCCTCATGGACATCGCTCTGCCCGGCATGGACGGGCTCACGCTCACGCGCAAACTCAAGGCCGACGAGCGCACCTGTCACGTCCCCATTGTCGCGCTCACGGCCTTCGCGATGAAAGGTGATGACCAGAAAGCTCTTGGTGCTGGTTGCGATGGCTACATCACCAAACCGATCGATACCCGGAATTTTCCGGTGCAGGTCGCGGCGTTCCTCGGCGCTTCGAAAGCCGAATAAAACCAAAGAACCAATGAAAATCCTCATCGTCGATGACGTCGCGGCCAACCGCAAACTGCTCCGCATTCAACTTGAGGCTGAGGGCTACGCGGTGGTCGAAGCAGCCGACGGTATGGAAGCGTTAGACGTGCTCGCGCACGAACCGGTTGATGCTGTCCTTTCGGATATTCTCATGCCGCGAATGGATGGCTACCGGCTCTGCCATGAGGTGCGCAAGAATCCGAGGTTCGGGAAATTGCGCTTTGTTCTCTACAGCAGCACCTACACTTCGGCGGCCGACATGAGCTTGAGTGACACGGTCGGTGCGGACCAGTTCATCGCGAAACCGGCCCCCGTCGCGATCCTGTTGGAGGCGTTGCAACCCACGGCTGTTCACGAGGCGGCGCGCAAGTCTGAATTGCCCAACGACGCGCTTGTCGTCCAGCAATACAGCGCCGTGCTGGTGGCCAAACTGGAACATAAGAACACCGAACTACAGCAAGCGCTCGAAGAGACGCGGCGCGCGCACAAGGAAATTCAAGAGCTCAACGTCGACCTGGATCGCCGGGTGCGCGAACGCACGGCGGAACTCACTGCCGCCAACGGTGAACTCAAGGCCGCGCTGGCCGAGGTGAAACAGCTCAACGACCTGCTTCCTGTCTGCTCGTATTGTAAACGTATTCGCGATGACAAAAATTATTGGGACAGCGTCGAGCATTACATCACGCGCCATACGAACAGCAATTTTAGTCACGGAATTTGCCCCGAGTGCTACGAAAAGCATGTCATACCGATGCTGAAAGAGCTCGATATTCGGCCGCCTTCCAAAACGGATGGCAGCAAAGCCTAATCGTCCGTTGTGGGTGGGCGCGCGCTCCGGCTTGGTTCGCCTGTAGGAGCGGGTTTATCCCGCGATGCTTTGGCTGAATCGCGGCGTAAAGCCGCTCCTACAATTTCTGGGTTCTTCGCACCTTTCGATGGGCACTCCGCCCGGTTTGTCATCCTGAGGGCCGCCGAAGGATCCAGTGAGAACCCGAACGTACGGGTGAGCTGATTCCAAGTGGATCCCTCGCGCAGCGCTCGGGATGACAGTTTTCCCGCTGGGTAACCCTTTTCTTTCTCTTGCCCACGCGCTACCCACGGAAAACAGCGACGAACCAATTTCTGCAATGCCCCCGGGGCCCGCTCCGGCTGGCTCGTCTGTAGGAGCGGGTTTATCCCGCGATGGAGGGCTGAATCGCGGCATAAAGCCGCTCCTACAATTTCTGAGTTTTTCGGTGATCATGGGGTGGACACCTAATGGCCAGCGCACGCAGCCCCGTGTAGATTCAACGCATCAAAAGCTTTCGCTTCGAAATCACTGAGTGATCACGAAGGTGCCGATTGCGGAAGCTCACCACTAATTGCCAACAAATTGAGTCCTATGACGAACGAAAATCCCATTGTCCTGCTGGTGGACGACCTTGCCGATGCGGCCGAACTGATGCGTATCGTGTTTGAACGTGCTGGTTATGCGGAACCGCTCCGGATGGCCGGGGATGGCGAACAGGCCATCTCCTATTTGCGGGGAGACATTGGTTTTCCCAATTTCCGGAAATCCGGCATGCCCACCGCCGTGTTGCTCGATTTAAACATGCCGCGAAAAAACGGTTTCGAGGTGCTCGAGTGGATTCGCAGTCAGCCAGCACTGAATCAGCTGTACGTGTGCATCCTGAGCGCGTCGAGTCTGCCCGAAGATATTGCGCGAGCCTACGATCTGGGTGCGAATGCCTATCTAGTGAAACCCGGCAATTTGGCCGGGTTGATGCACATGGCCACGAGCTTGCTGGCCTGGCTCCGGCTCGTCCAGTTTGCGCCGCTGGACCGAGGCGACGACCCCCTCGTTGAAATGGCCGGTTATCATGAATCGGAAGGGAGCCTTTTAAAGGCCAGGACTGGTTAGCACCGTCGATCCCAACGATACCCGCGAAACCGTAGCTGCGTTCGGCGAAGAGTATTCACCCATGAACCGAACTACTCCACAGATGCGTAAGTTGGCCAGTCGGCTCATCGCTCTGGAGGCAAAAGGGAAGAATGTATTTGGCGCAAAGATCCTGGTCGCCTTTCCCGTGCCTGAGAAATTACGCCCGACGTTGTCCACGCTCATGGGGAATGCGGGTTTCCGAACGTTGCTGGCGCGTGCGCTGACGTTGGCCACGGCAGAAGTCCCGTGGCTGCGTGCATTGAGGGTGGGTGCTGGCGGGGCGTTGGAGGGCGGGGAGGACCTTCATGCTCAGCTAAGCCCGGAAGAGTATCTCGAAGGCCGGGTGGCGTTGATCGGCCAGCTGCTCGGCTTGTTGGTGGCTTTCATCGGTGAAAAATTGACCGTGCGACTGGTTCGTGAGG
Source organism: Verrucomicrobiota bacterium (assembly GCA_031404135.1). Classification (GTDB taxonomy): domain Bacteria; phylum Verrucomicrobiota; class Verrucomicrobiia; order Opitutales; family Opitutaceae; genus JADKHC01. The sequence continues at coordinate 4,845 of JANNHA010000136.1, forward strand.
TGTGGCCGAAGCTGACCGTTGACGATACGAATTTGGAAAAAGGAAAATAACATGAAAAATAAAACCGAAGTGGAGAAGCTCAACGTTCCGAAAAAAAGTGAGGGGACGTTGGCTAAAGTCATGATCCGAAAACTGCCGTCGGGCGTACGCGGATTAGATGACATCCTGGGCGGCGGCATCCCGGAGTATTCCTTCAATGTGATCGCCGGCACGCCGGGTTGCGGCAAAACCACGTTGGCGCACCAAATCATTTTTGCCAACGGCACGCCCAAAAAACCGGCGCTCTATTTCACCGTGCTGGGTGAGCCCGCGTTGAAAATGCTGCGCCATCAGCAACAGTACGACTTCTTCGACGAGGCGAAGGTGGGTCAGGCGGTTCGTTTTATCAACCTCGCGGACGTGCTGTTGGAGAAAGGCGGCGATGCTGTGCTCAAAGAAATCATGAAACAAGTCACAGCGACAAATCCGGGTATCGTGGTGGTGGATTCCCTTCGTTCGGTGGAACGCAAGGTGATGGGCAGCACGGGTGAGGCGAAGATGCAATCGTTCGTCCAGCGGCTCGCCCAGTTTCTGACGAGTTGGGAAGCCACGACGTTTCTGGTGGGCGAATACGTCGAGGACGAGATTCGCGACAATCCCCTTTTCACGATTGCGGATGGTCTCATCTGGCTCTGGCAGGTGACGGAGCGAAATTCGGTGGTGCGAAAACTACAGATCATGAAATTACGCGGCCAGGCTTCGGTGCCGGGATTGCACACGATCCGGATTGGCGATGGCGGGATTCAGGCGTTCTCGCGCACGTTGGGTTTGGTCGGCAGCCCTACGAAGCCGGGTCGACGCCGCTATCTCTCCATCGGAATTCCGGTATTGGATGAGATGATGGGTGGCGGCATTCTGGAAGGAGACAGTCTCCTCGTGGCCGGACCGTCGGGCACGGGAAAATCGGCTTTGGCTACTCAATTTATCGCCGAAGGGCTGCGCCAAGGCGAACCAGGCATTATGGCAATTTTCGAAGAGCGCCCCGAAGGCTACAACCAGAGAGCCGGAACCTTTGGGCTGAACCTGGAAGAAGCCCAAAGAGCCGGGAAACTCGAAACGCTTTATCTTCGCCCGCTCGATCTTTCGGTTGATGAAACGATGCAGGCGATTCTCGATGCCATCACCCGCATCGGGGCCAAACGGTTGGTGATCGATTCGTTGGTGGGTTTTGAAATGGCCCTGGCGCCTGGTTTTAGGGCGGATTTTCGAGAATCGCTCTATCGTATGATCGGGGCGTTGACGGGGGCGGGCATCACCATTCTCAGCACGGTCGAAGTGGAGGATACGTTTACCTCGATGCCGTTCAGCCACTACGCGATTTCGTTTCTCACCGACGATATCATCCGGCTGCGGTACGTGGAGATTGATGGCCAGCTGCGAAAGATGCTCGTCGTGATCAAAATGCGGGGAGGCAATCACAGCAAAGACATCCGCGAATATGTGATCACGGACAAGGGTGTGGTGGTGGTCCACCCGCGCCAAACCGATTACGCTCGGTTGACTACGGGATTACCGGAGCGAATCGGAAAACGCGAAGAGGCCGCACCTGAACCGAAAGCGACGTCCTGACTCAACCATTAAAATGAACCACAAGCCATGAACACCTATCGAACCCCGGCCGAGGAGCATCAATCGGCCGTCCTGACCGGGATTGGGCTGGCCACCACCGAGCACGCGCCCATGGCGATGGCGACGATGGAGGGGGCGAGCCACATCGTGCGTTTCGCCAATCTGGCCTTCTGCCAATTGCTGGGAAAATCCACGGAAGACATGGTCGGCCGACCGTTTGCCGAACTGATGCCCGACAAGGATGAATGTCTCAAGCGGATGGATCTGGTTTTTCGTACAGGAAGGCCTGAAAGTCATACCGAGCAGGAGCAAGCCCGGCCTCGAACGTTCTTTTGGTCCTATGCAATCTGGCCCGTGATGGTGGATGGAAGCGCGGTCGGCGTCATGCTTCAGGTGACGGAGACAGAATCACTCCATGAGCATACGGTCGCGATGAATGAGGAGTTGATGATTAGTTCGGTGCATCAGCACGAACTCACCGAGATGAGCGAGCGGTTGAATGAGCAACTGCGAAACGAAATTGTAGCGCGTCAAAAAACGACCCAGGAACTTGCTGAAAAGGCGCGTCTGCTTGACCTGAGTACCGACGCCATCGTCGTCTTGGATGTGGAGCATAGAATCCAGTTTTGGAATCAAGGTGCCGAAGAGCTCTATGGCTGGTCACGCGAAGAGGCGGTGGGAAAAAGGAGCCATGACCTGCTCCACACCACATTTTCAAAACCGTTTGAGGAAATAGCCGAAGAACTTTATCGAACCAATCGCTGGTCAGGCGAATTGATACATACCAAACGCGATGGTCAGCGCATATCCGTGCTCGTGCGCAAGGTGCTCGATCGCGACGATCATGGAAACCCGGTGGCTATCCTAGAATCCATGACGGACATCACTGAGCGCACCAAGGCGGAAGCGGCTTTGCGCGAGGCGCAGGCGCGACTGGCGGACCGCGCTGGACAACTCGAAGGGCTGGTGGCGGAACGCACGGCTGAGCTGAAAACGACGAACCAACAGCTTGAGGCTTTTGTCTATTCCATCGCGCATGACTTGCGCGCACCGCTGCGCTCGATGCAGGGCTTCTCGGTATTGCTGGCCGGAGACGACGACACGATCTTGAGTGAAACGGGCCGGGGCTTTGCAGAGCGTATTGATAAAGCGGCGCAGTTCATGGACGCCCTGTTGAGCGATCTGCTCGCTTTTAGCCGGATCAGTCAGCAGCACGTTGTGTTGGCCGCGGTGCGTTTGGATACGGTTTTGAAGTCCGTCGCTTCCCGGCTCGGGAAAGACATGCACGAAGAAAGTGCCCGGTTAGAACACGCTGGGCCCTGGCCAATGGTTCTGGCGCATGAACCCACGCTCGAGCAGGTGTTGTTCAATTTGATGAGCAATGCTTTGAAATTTACCGTGCCTGATAGGCCTCCCTTAGTTCGGGTTTGGACCGAGGATCAGGGCGAGTTCGTTCGCGTGTGGGTGGGGGATAACGGGCCGGGCATCGCCGCCGAACATCAGGAGCAGATCTTCCGGCCGTTCACGCGCCTCGACGGCGAGAAGCATCCGGGCACGGGAATTGGTCTGGCGATTGTCCAGAAAGGAGTCGAACGCCTCGGCGGCCGGGCAGGGGTGGAGTCGACCCTTGGGGAAGGCAGCAGGTTTTGGTTTGAGCTGCGAAAGGCGTAGTGCCTTCGGGCTCAGCAAGCGGCGAGGGCGGGCTGGTTCAGGACTTCACGAACCAGTCGAAGTAGGATCTGGGCGGCGTCCGTGCAACGCATCACGGTGGAGTGATCGTTGCCGGATCCGAAGCTCACTTTTTCGGCCGACGTTGCCACGGCGGAGGGCGAAGCGAAGTATTTCGCTTTCGAGTCGAGTGTGCTGCGGGCGCAAATCGCCGGGAGGTTAAAACCCCATAGTGCGCGCAATCATCCGCGACTAGGGTGCGGAACGTCGCTTCACGAACAAGCCAGCACCATAACCACCAAAGAAATCCAATGAAAAATACACCGGCGAAAAACACGATTTGCCTCTGTTTCGACCAGGACGCGCACGCTGCGGCAAAATTTTACGCCAAGACTTTTCCGAAGAGTAAAGCCGCTCCTACAGTTATCCCCAAAAAATTGCTATCAGGAGAATAACCCATGAGCACTAAAACACCCAAGGTTCGCACCGGTCAGGGCTCGACTAAATTATCACGCGCCGAGTTCGAGCGCCGCTACCGGGCGCAGTTTGTGGGGCCCGCATTCGACGCGGCGAAACCCGAAATCGCGCGACTGACGGCCATCGCGTGGGCGGCTTACGACGATGATCTCCCAAGCGCGGACACGCGGAAGGCGGGTCCGGGGTTTGCTGATCCCAAGCACGAACTCTCGGTCGAATGGTTGGAGACACGCGCGGCCATTCAGGAAGCTCAACGGCGTTTCGAGAAGCACGGGGGCAAGTCACGTATCCTGCTCATCTCCGCCTCGCCCCGCACGGATGAAACGTGCCCCGGCGAGATGGCGAAAACTTTCCGCATCACGACCGCCGTGCGCCAATGCCTCGAAAAGCAGGGCGGCTTCGACGTGGACTTCCTGGATTTAAGTCAGATCAATGCTGAATACGGTCGCCACATTCACCCCTGCAAAGCGTGCGTCTCCACCGCCATGCCGCTCTGCCACTGGCCGTGCACGTGTTACCCCAATCACAACCTAGGTCAGACCCACGACTGGATGAACGAGCTGTATCCACGCTGGGTCGCCGCGCATGGCGTGATGATCGTGACGCCGGTTCATTGGTATCAGGCTCCGAGTGTGTTGAAACTCATGATGGATCGGTTGGTCTGCGCGGATGGCGGTAATCCTGATCCGACGAGCACGCATGGCAAGGAAGCGGCCGAGGCCAAGGCGATCGAGCTGAAGGGTTGGGATTTTCCCAAGCATCTCGCCGGACGGATTTTTTCGGTGATCGTCCACGGCGATTGCGCGGGGGTGGAAGGGTTGCGGCGCAATCTCCATGATTGGCTGACCGACATGAAACTCGTTTCGGCCGGACCGGCAGCGGTCTTTGATCGCTACATCGGTTACTATGAACCGTATGCCGCGAGCCACGAGGCGCTGGATCGAGACAAGGCCTTCATGGGAGAAGCGAAGAACGCCGCGTTGATGTTGATGGCGGCCGTGAAGGAAATGCGCAAAGGCCGGCAGCAGCTGGGCGACGATCTCGAATCACCGCGAGCAAAGTAATGCGCGCCATCGAGCCCTGCGCAGGCAAGTGCCTAGGGGTAGGGCGGGACCGCTGGGCCCGCCGCGAACTACGAATGAATTCGTACCACAGCACGGCGCGCCCAGCGGTCGCGCCCTACCTTTTTATGCATCCGGGTTAGTGTTTCACCCCATCGCCATCACGCTCGCTCTCACGTAGCATCACGGCTCTATGAAAAAACTATTCACCACCGAAGCGATTTCCAAAGGCGGCCGATCCGGGACCGTGAAGTCGCCCGATGGACTACTCAATGTCACGTTGGGAAACCCTCTCGAGAAAGGCATCGAGACGCGCGGCCCCAATCCCGAGCTGTTGTTCGCCGGTGCGTATTCTGCTTGCTACCACGAGGCCTTGCTCGGTGCGGCCAAGAAGCTCGGCACTCCGGTCAAAGAATCCACCGTGCGTGCCCTGGTGAGTCTGGTCGAGGATGCCAAGGGTGGCTTCGGGCTGACCGTCGAGCTGCACGCGCGGCTCCCGGACATGGATGCCGAGCAAGCCCAGCGCATCATGAAGGCAGCGCACCAGACGTGTCCTTACTCCAAAGCGCTGCGGGGCGAGGCTACCGTCACGCTCGTGGTGGATTGAGGCACCAACCATCCCCTATGAAAGCTGTCCTTCTCCCAACCGTAGAAAAGAAGCACGCCCGCGATTCAAAACAGTTCGAGAAGCTGTCCGTTAAAACCCAGGAATTGAGTCTGCTTATGGATGAATCGGAGAAGACGACCGGCAAAGAGCGCGCTGCGGTCACCAAGCGCATCCGGGCGATATCGCAGTAAGTGGCAGGGCCGCGCGCGCAACGCAGCGCCTTTCCGATTTTAGTGGATGGTTCAAGAATGCCTCGCACCCGTTTATTCCTGATCACCTCCGCACCTCCGAACCCCAGACTCTGTCCAACCGATGGCCAAACTCGATCTTCCTCCCCAAAAACCATCGGCGAAAAAACCGACGGAAGACGACATCGCGAAACAGGCCTACGCCCTCTACGAGAAGGAGGGCCGTCCGCAAGGCCACGACGTGCAGAATTGGCTGGAGGCCGAAAGCAAAGCGCCCTCCACACCCGCCACCCCGCCCCAAGGAGAAATTTGGTACAACCAGTCGGCAGAGGAAGTTCTGGCCAAACTCGGCTCGGCCGTGGGCGGACTTTCCGCGACCGAAGCCGCACAACGCCTCGCGGCCAATGGCCCGAACGAGTTGAAAGATGGAAAGCGCATCAGCCCCTGGCAGATTTTTCTCGGCCAGTTCAAGAGTCTCATCATTTGGATTTTGATCGTCGCGGGCGTGATCTCCGGCGCGCTCGGCGAGGTGGTCGACGCCATCGCGATCCTCGCGATCGTCGTCCTCAACGCCGTCATCGGCTTTTACCAGGAGTTCAACGCCGAGAAATCCATCGCCGCGCTCAAGAAGATGACCGCGCCGCAAGCGAAGGTGCGACGCGACGGACAGGTCACTTCGATTCCGGCCTCGGGAATTGTCACCGGCGACATCCTCACGCTCGAAGCGGGCGACATGGTTGCGGCCGACGCCCGTCTCCTGACGGCCGCGTCGCTCAAGTGCATCGAGTCCGCGCTGACGGGCGAGTCGGAGGCCGTGACGAAGCAGCCCGCAAAGTTGGACTCGGGCGACATTCCGCTCGGCGACCGCGAGAACATGGTGTTCATGGGCACGAGCGTGGCCGCGGGAACCGCCCAAGTCGTGGTGGTGGCCACAGCGATGCAAACCGAACTCGGCCGCATCGCCGGCATGATCGAAGAGGCGGGCGCTGACGAAGGCACGCCGCTCCAGCAGAAGCTCGACTCGTTTGGCCGCATCCTCGTCTGGGCAACGCTCGGCATCGTCGTGCTGCTGTTTGGACTGGGATTGTTGCGCGGGACGAAATTCTTAGAGCTATTCATGAGTTCGGTGAGTCTCGCCGTGGCCGCCGTACCGGAAGGACTGCCGGCCGTGGTCACGGTGGCGCTCGCGCTCGGCGTGTCGCGCATGGCACGCCGCCGCGCCCTGGTGCGCAAACTCCCTGCGGTCGAGACGCTCGGTTCAACGACGGTGATCTGCACGGACAAAACCGGCACGTTGACCGTGGGCGAAATGACCGTGCGCGCGTTCTACGTCGCCGGTCAAAGTTACGAAGTCACCGGCGAAGGCTACGGACCGGATGGCGAAGTGCGTGTTGAAGGAAAAAAATCGGAAGCGCAGCATGCGGCGCCGTTGCTCGAACTCGCGACCGTCGTCCTCGGCTGCAACAACGCCCACCTCGTCGAGGAAGAGGGCAATTGGAAAGTCATCGGCGACCCCACCGAAGGCGCACTGCTGGCCGGCGGCGCGAAAGCCGGTGGCGACCGCGAACGCATCGAGCAGGAGCGGCCGAAGCACCACGAGTTGCCCTTCGATTCCGACCGCAAACGCAGCACCGTGATCCGCAAGCTGCCGGACGGAAAGCTGCGGGCCTACGTCAACGGCGCGCCCGACGTGCTCCTGCAACGCTGCACCAATCTCTACACCCAATCGGAGGTCCGGCCGCTGACCGATGACGACCGCAAACAGATCGAAGCGCAGAACGCTGCGATGGCGCAACAAGCCCTACGTGTCATTGGTTCGGCATATCGCGATCTCGAAGACGCCGCGCCTGAAACCTTGACGGTGGATGCGGTCGAACGGGATCTCGTATTCGTCGGCCTCACGGGGATGTATGATCCACCGCGTCAGGAGGCCAAAGAGGCGGTGGCACGATGTCACTCCGCCGGCATCCGCGTGGTGATGATCACGGGCGACCACCCTCACACCGCGACCGCCATCGCGCGGGAACTCGGTATTGCGTCGGGTGACAACGTCGCCGTTTCCGGGATGGAGCTGGACAAGATATCCGACGACGAGCTGAAGCGTCGCGCGCCGGACTTCGCTGTTTACGCGCGGGTCACCGCCGAGCATAAATTGCGGATCATCCGCGCGTGGAAAGCGAACGATGCCGTCGTGGCGATGACGGGCGACGGCGTGAACGATGCGCCCGCGATCAAGGGAGCCGACATCGGCATCGCGATGGGAAAAGCGGGAACCGAAGTTACGAAGCAGGCTTCGGACATGATCATCACCGATGACAACTTCGCCTCCATCGTCGCCGCGGTCGAAGAGGGCCGCGGCATCTACGACAACATCCGCAAGACGCTCCAATACCTGCTCGCGGGCAACACCGGTGAGCTCCTACTGATGACGGTCTGCGTCATTCTGGGCCTCCCAATGCCGCTCCTGCCGATCCATTTGCTATGGATAAACCTCGTGACTGATGGACTGCCCGCGCTCTGTCTTGCCACCGATCCCATCGACGCCGATGTGATGAAACGGCGTCCACGAAAGCCCTCCGAGCGCATCACAGATCGCGGCTTTCTCGGCTCGATGTTCCTTACCGGCTTTCTCACGGCGGGAGTTTCCTTCGCGGTCTATTTCTACATGCTCAAGACGCAAACCCCGGAAATTGCCCGCACGCACGCCTTCGCGGTTCTCGTCTTTGCCGAACTACTCCGCGCCTTCGGTGCACGCAGCGAGACCAAACCGGTTTGGCGCATCTCACTTTTCACGAACATCAATCTCGCGATCGTGGTCGTCGTTTCATTCGGCCTCCAGATCTTGAGCCACCACAACGCATTTCTCGGACGATTCCTGAAGACATCCTACATGCCGCTCAGCGAGTCCCTCCTGCTCCTCGCCGTGGGCGCCATCCCGCTCATCGTGCTGGAACTCGTGAAGGTGGTGCGCAACGCCCGGCGAAAGGACGATGCTCAGCCGTGACCAGAGATGCGACAAGCGTGCTCGATGGCTGTGAGAGAAATCGCGAATGAAGTAGTGCATCGTCGTGGGGCGGCACGTGGCCCTTGCAAAGCCTGCTGCGCCACGAGACCCCGCTGACTCGCCACCAGCCTAGACGGCACCGAAGTGGCCGAACTGCGAATGCCACGACGCAGACGTGCCTCTTGCCGCAAAAACCAGGGTGTTTTAGACAAAAAAAACGCGAGGGGAAAGACGAGTGAGGAACGTATGATCCTACGGGAACAATAATCCTTAACCCAAAAATCCTCATGAAAACAGTAAACCTATCTCTTCGCGCGGCACGCCGCTCCATTGCCCTTGTCGCTTTGTTCGTTATCGCTGGCAGCGCTTACGCCGGCCCCGGCATCCAGTATTGGCGCCCTGTGGTTGATGCCAAAGCGCAACCCTCCGCACAAAAAACCTCCATCGCCTGCACCGGCCAAGAGACGGTTGCGGTAAAAGAATTCCGCCAGACCTGGCCGAATGGTCGTGGAACCTCGACCTTGGTACAAATTGGAACCAAGCAGGTATGCCACGTGTGCGCTGGCACCACTGAAGTCTCCAGTCGCGACTGGGCGAATGGTAAAGGTCCGCTCGTGTCGAAGACCGTGCCAGCAGCCTACGATTGCGGCGCTTGCGCTAAGTCGGGTTCGTAGAGCCATTGATCGGAGCGGATTGCCATGGGTCGAGCCCACTCCGGGCCTGGGGCGGGGCTCAGCCCTTCGCGCGGGCCGACAAACGCTTGCGCACCTTTTTCCGATGGCGACCCTCCGCGAGGGCTGTCAGTTGAAGTCGGGTAACACCCTACAGCCCCCGTGGGCCTTCAAGCGTACATTCATGCAGTCGGAAATCACGGGACGGCTTTCAAAAAAAAGAGAGTCCGACCGGTAAACCCAATGGGTTTTTTAGCTCCTAAACCGTCATCTATCAGTAATTATGAAAACCAAATACAACGCAGTTCGTCTTCTTTTCGCGGCCGCCATTCTTGGCGCTTTTGCTTCGTTCGCCTACGCTGGCCCCGGCATACAATATTGGCAGCCACTCCACAAGGATTCGGATTTCAAACAGCTCAAGCCTGGCGAAAAAGTCGCCTACGTCTGCAACCAGTGCAAAACCGTCTCCGAGATTGCGATCGAGTCTACCGCTCAGGCTATGGCGCTTTGCAAGGAAGGCGACACCGTCTCGTGTCCATCTTGTAAGATGACGACCAAGGTTGTCACGAAGGGTAAGCACAACGATCCTTCTACCACGAGCCAGGTTATCTACGTAAACGAGAAGGGCGAAGAGTGCGCATTCATGGCCAAGGCCTCGGAGAAAAAATAACCCTTTTTACTGGTTCGCACTGGGTCAAATGCCCCGGAGCGTGCTCCGGCTCGGTTCGTCTGTAGGAGTGTATCCCGCGATGGATGGGATGAATCGCGGCGTTAAGCCGCTCCTACAATTTCGGCAATGCCCCGGAGCATGCTCCGGGGATCTTTACATTAGTTCGGCCAAATGCATCCGAAGCCTTGGCCGCGGATTCCTACTTTTCGGTTCCTCGCTGTTTTCAATGGGTGGCGCGTGTGCAAGAGAAAGAAAAGGGTTACCCAGCGGGGAAAACTGTCATCCCGAGCGCTGCGCGAGGGATCCACTTGGAATCAGCTCACCCGTACGTTCGTGCACTCACTGGATCCTTCGGCGGCCCTCAGGATGACAAACCGGGCGGAG
>JANNHA010000137.1:0-38563 GCA_031404135.1 Verrucomicrobiota bacterium
TTGTTAGTTTTTGGCGCGTTTTGCATGGTGAAAGTAGCCACCCAAGGTAGCAGAACCGCCAAGTTGAAGTCGTTCCGCCAACCAACCAATCGACGCTCCCGATTCTTGGCGGATGCGCCCCGCCAAGATGATTTTCCAAGGTTTCTTGAACGACTTGGTTTTCAATTCTGAAGCGGACTTCCCCAATTTTGCTAGGTTGGAGTCCAGTCTCGCCTGCCAACTCCGTCCGGTAGTTCCCCGGTTGATCACAGGGTGTATCGCTCCTGGGTATTCGATTCGAAGTCGGCGGGCCATCACACAACCCCAGTAATTCAGTCTCTGTCTCTCAATCAAAAACTAACAAAACACGGACCACCCTTTGGATCGGCTCGTGCGTCCGGCGAGCGGCGACCAAACCAAAGCAAAACGCCGCGCCCGGCAAGACCGGATGCGGCGTGAAGGCAGCTAAAAAAGAAGCGGCTCAGAACACGCCTTGGGCGCGCTGCTCCACTAAAAACTCGCCGGGTGTGGCAATGCGCAAGCCGTAGACCTCGCGGCCAAGTTTCGTGTGGAAGTCGCCCTCGTCGAGCGTGAGTAGCCAATCGGACCGCGCCGCCAGAGCGGTGATGACGACGGGCCGGTCTTTGGCCTTCGGGAAGACAAGCGGCTTGTCGAGAGCGAGACTCGCCCGCACGAAGCGCACGCGAGGCATGATTTCGTTTTTCCAAGCGGTCGCGGCGGAGCGGCCCACCTTCGGTAGATTGCGGCGCGTCTCCTCGTCGCAGTAGTCGGAACTGACCAACTCCCAGCCATGCGCCGCTGCTTCCGTGATGAGGAAACGCGACGCGCCCTTACCCGATCCTGATGCGGCGAGCATGACGCTCGTGTCGAGGAAAAGTCTCACTTTTTACGGATCTTCCCGGCGGCTTGGAACGCCTTCATGTCCGCCTCGTCGCGAGCGATCCACGCGCGGATTTGCGCTTTAGGCAGATCGCGCACCGGCATGGCCACGGCCGGTTGTAAGAACAGCCCGCCGTCGCGTTCCTCCACGAGGAGCATTGGGTTGCGGACTTTATCGAGACCCAACTTGCGGCGCAGTTCGGGTGGCAGCGTCAGGCTGCCGCGTTTGGAGAGAAGAAGCGTTGTCATGCGGCAATGCTGCATTGCCGCAATGCGGTTCGCAAGCCTAGCGTGGCGAGAGTTTCGCGCTAGGATGGGTGGCGGCGTGGACGTCCTTCAAGCGCCGGATCGAGACGTGGCTGTAAATCTGGGTCGTCGGCAAACAGGCGTGGCCGAGTTGCTCCTGGACGGGGCGGATGTCCGCGCCGTGTTCGAGCAAGCCAATCGAGGACGTCACAGCCAATCGAGGACGTCAGGTCTTGACCTTTGACAAGCGAGATGGGCGAGGTGACCCATTGCCGAGAGAAAGCCGATTTACTTGAGTCGTGATCACTTCAACGCCGCCGCGATGCGCTCCAACGCGGCCACGACGTTTTCGCGGCTGTTGAAGGCGCTGATGCGCACGTGGCCTTCGCCACAGCGGCCGAACCCAGCGCCAGGGGTGCAGACCACCTGTGCCTTGTTGAGCAACAGATCGAAAAATTCCCACGAGTCGCGGCCGACATTTATCCAAATATACGGGGCGTTTTCGCCGCCGACACAGGAGAAGCCGAGCTTCGTCACAGCGGCACGAATGAGCGCGGCGTTGCCGAGATAGAAATCCGTCATGGCACGCACCTGCTTCTTGCCTTCGTCGGTGAAGATCGCGGCGGCGGCTTTTTGCACGGGGTAGGAAACGCCGTTGAACTTGGTCGTGTGACGGCGGGTCCAGAGCGCATGAAGTGGTTGGGCATTGCCGGCGGCATCATAGGCGACGAGTGTTTTCGGAACCACGGTGTAGGCACAACGGGTTCCTGTGAAGCCAGCGGTCTTTGAGAAGCTGCGGAACTCGATCGCCACGTCGCGCGCGCCTTCGATTTCGTAGATGCTGTGCGGGATCTGTGGATCGCGAATGTACGCTTCGTACGCGCTGTCGAAAAGAATGATGGCCTTGTTCTTTTTCGCGTAATCAACCCAGGCCGCGAGCTGCGCCTGGGTGGCGACGGCACCGGTTGGATTGTTGGGGAAACAGAGATAAATCAGGTCCGCCGCGACGCCGGGGATCGCTGGCACGTAGCCGTTGGCCGCCGTGCTGTCCAAATAAGTGATGCCTTCGTAGCGACCGTTGACGTTGGTGCCGGTGCGGCCGGCCATGACGTTCGTGTCCACATAAACCGGATACACGGGATCGGGAATCGCGAGGTGTGCGTCGGTCGAAAAGATTTCCTGGATGTTGCCGCAATCGCACTTCGAACCGTCGCTCACGAAAATTTCGTCGGCGTCGATTTTGGCGCCGCGTGCGTGATAATCATTTTGCGCAATCGCTTCGCGCAGAAACGCATAACCCTGCTCGGGGCCGTAGCCTTTGAACGTGGCGCGCTGGCTCATTTCGTTGGTGCCAGCATGGAGCGCTTCGATGCAGACGGCGGGGAGTGGTTCGGTCACATCGCCGATGCCGAGGCGGATAATCGCGTTCTGCGGATTGGCCTGCGTGTAGGCATTGACCCGTTTGGCGATGTCGGAGAACAGGTACGAGGCTTTGAGCTTGGTGTAGTTTTCGTTGATACGAATCATGGCGAGAGCGGGCGAAAAACTTGAATAAGTCCGGCCACTCGCATTAGTTCAAGCTCAGGGTGTGTCTATTAGCTTCTCACCCCGACACGTTTTTCACGCGCAACTGTTACGCCCATGCAAAAAGTCACCTCTGTCACCGAAATGCGGACTCTCACCGAAGAGTTGCGCTCCAAAGACCAGATTATCGGCCTCGTGCCCACCATGGGCGCGCTGCACGAAGGCCACCTCAGCCTCATCCGGCTCGCGGCGGAGCAGGCCGACACGGTCGTCGTGTCGATCTTCGTCAACCCCACGCAATTCGGTCCGAGTGAAGATTTTTCGAAGTATCCGCGCGAATTGGAGGACGACTTGAAACGCTGCGAAGAAGCCGGCGCCGACATCGTTTTCGCCCCGCCCGTTGAAGAGATTTACCCGAAAGGCTACTCCACGTTCATCACCGAAGAGTTTATCGGCAAACCGCTCGAAGGCGTTTCGCGCCCCACGCATTTTCGGGGCGTCACCACGGTCGTCGCGATCTTGTTCAACATCGTTCGCCCCGACCTCGCCGTCTTCGGCCAGAAGGACGCGCAACAGGTCGCCGTTATCCGCAAAATGGTGCAAGACCTCCAGTTCACCGTTGATATCGTGACCGCGCCCACCCTGCGCGAAACCGAGGGACTCGCGATGAGCTCGCGTAACCGTTACCTCGGCAACAACCAACGCCTAGAGTCTCTCGCCATCAGCGAAGCGCTCCGCTACGCGAAAGCCATGGTCGAAAAAGGCGAACTGCGCTCCGACCGCCTGATCGCCGAGTCCACCCACATCCTCGGGCAAAAACGCCGCGTCCGCATTATTTATATCTCAGTCGTAGATCGCAACACGATGGAAGCCATGCGCGACGTCGTGCCCGGCCAGTCGCTCCTCGCGATCGCCGTCTGGGTCGACGAAGTGCGGCTTATCGACAATATTCTCCTCTGATTCCGAGGTAGGGCGCGACCGCCGGGCGCGCCGCGGTTTTCGATCCCGGCGGGCCCAGCGGTCCCGCCCTACCCTCGATCACAAGACACCCTTTTCTTTTCATGACTCGAACCTTCGACGTCCTCGTCATCGGCAGCGGCATCGCCGGCCTCAGCTTCGCGCTCAAAGTCGCCCAACTCGGCCACACCGTCGCGATCCTGACCAAAAAAACCCGCGCCGAATCCAACACGAACTACGCCCAAGGTGGAATTGCGGTCGTCACCTCGAAGACCGACGACTTTGCCTCACACGTGAGCGACACCCTCACCGCGGGCGACGGACTGTGTAACGAAAAAGTCGTGCTCGAAATCGTGCGCGACGGCCCGGCCTGCGTGAAAGAACTCGTCGATATCGGCCTGAAATTTTCCCGAACTGATTCCGGTGCCTACGACCTCGGCCGCGAAGGCGGCCACAGCAAACGCCGCATCCTCCACGTCAAAGACATGACCGGAAAGGCGATCGAAGAAGCACTCCTGCGCGCCGTCTCGCAGGAATCGGGCATCGCGCTCTTCGAACACTTTTTCGCGATCGACGTCGTCACGACGGATAAGTTGTCACGTCGAAAGAAACCGGGCGTGGCCAATCGCATCGTCGGCCTCTACGCGCTCGATGTGCGCGACAGCCGCGTCGTGGCCTTTCACGCTCCCGTCGTGATGCTTTCCACCGGCGGTGCCGGCCAAGTCTATCTCTACACAACCAATCCAGACATCGCAACCGGTGACGGCATCGCGATGGCCTATCGCGCGGGCGTCGAGATCCGAAACATGGAATTCATCCAGTTTCACCCGACCGCACTCTACTCACTCACCGGTGAACGTTTCCTGATCAGCGAAGCCGTGCGCGGCGAAGGCGCGATTCTCCGCAATGCCGCTGGCGAAGCGTTCATGCGCGGCTATCACGAACTGGCCGATCTCGCCCCGCGCGACATCGTGGCCCGCGCGATCGACAACGAGATGAAAAAATCCGGCTCGCCGCACGTCTGGCTCGACATCACCCACCGCAACGATGCGTTCCTGCGCGAACGCTTCCCGCAGATTTACCAGACCTGCCGCAAGCTCGATATCAACATCGCCAAGGACATGATTCCCGTCGTGCCCGCCGCGCACTACACCTGCGGCGGCGTCGCCACGAACCTCTCCGCTGAGACAAGCCTGCCCGGACTCTACGCCTGCGGCGAAGTCGCCTGCACCGGACTGCACGGTGCCAACCGCCTCGCCAGCAACTCGCTGCTCGAAGCCGTCGTCATGGCCCACCGCGGCGCCGCCTCCGTCAGCAAATTTCTCAAAGACAAAAAGTCTGTATCCGAATTCAAGATACCGCAGTGGGACGACCTCGGCGGCGGCGACATCGACGAACGAGTCGTCATCGCCCACAATTGGGACGAACTCCGCCGCACGATGTGGGATTACGTCAGTATCATGCGCACGACGAAACGCCTCGAACGTGCGCACACCCGCATCGCCAATCTCGCCCAGGAAATCCACGACTATTATTGGAATTTCTCCGTCGATCCACGCCTGCTCGAACTGCGCAACTTGATCGAAATCGCCGAATTAGTCGTCACCTGCGCTCTCCAACGCAAGGAAAGCCGCGGCCTGCACGCCATCGCCGATTACCCGAAAAAGCTGCGAAAAGCGCGCGATTCCCGCGTCATAAAAAAACCCGTGATTAGATAAATCACTGGGGTGGTGAATAAGTGGTGAGCTTCTTTCGCTTAAGTCTTTTGAAAATTGTGCACGGCTTGGATGGTAAAAACGTAAACGACTCTAATATATAATGATGTGCATTATTGCCAGAAAAAGGCATTATCAACCCTGTGACGGGACCGTGACTTATGCCTGTGAATATCAGGGCCTTTTCGCCTAATTTTTGCGCCTATCCCTCGGAAAACCGGGAAATTAATTCTCGAAATAGTAAGTCACCGCAGACGGCGCAGTGCCTACGGAAAAAAAACGGCCCCAATCCCGATAGCCTTTTTGAATGTGTTCGCGACCGTGCAGGAGGAAGCAGGGAGCGGAGGCCGGATGTCGGAGGGTTGGCCACAAAAAGGCACCAAGTAGCTTCAGGTGATGGCGGGGCGCTACGTTGCGCCTATGGGCGCAATGGGGATCGTCGACGGAGGTGGAGAAGTTTTGCGCCTTTTTGTGGCAAAACGGTTCGGGTTTCCGATCCATGTCACAGAGGCCAATCCGAGGGTGCACAGAGCGTCACCGAGAAAAACCAAAACCGCTGGCCTTCAGGCTCTGTGGCACTCCGTGCACCTCTTGCCGACTCTGTGACTAAAATCCGTTCCGGGAATTCCTAACACTTAATTTCAAAGGGCAGTGATGACAGCGAGTTCGAGGTAAGGCTCGTGTCGACACCTCTCTGCGTTCTCCTTCAACCGAGCGCACTGAAATCATACACGGTCATGGTGAATCTCGGGATCGTGAAAACCCATCGTGCAACTCCATGGATTTATAACGGATTGATCATCCGCGCCCATCCGCGATATTCGCGGCTTCAACTGTTTTTAAGGATGAATTTCGCAAATCCAAAAATCGCCATTGTTGGCTCAGGCGCGATCGGCTCGTACTACGGCTGCCTCTTGGCCAACGCCGGCGCGGACGTCCATTTTCTCCTGCGCAGCGATCTCGACGCCGTGCGCGCCAAAAACAACCTGCGCGTGCAACAGCCCACGCGCGAAATCGTGGTGTCAGCGCCCAAGATTTACGGCACGCCCGAGGAAATCGGCGCGTGCGATCTCGTGATCATCGCGCTAAAAACCACGGCCAACGGCGTATTTGAGAAATTGATACGACCACTCCTGAAAGACGACACGGCGCTGCTCACGCTCCAAAACGGACTCGGCAGCGACGAACATCTCGCCGCGCTTTTTGGCCCGGAACGCGTGCTGGGCGGATTGTGCTTTATCTGCGTCAACCGCACCGCACCGGGCGAAATCCTCTGCCTTGAACCCGGCGCACTGGCTTTCGGCGAATTTGGCCGACCGATCAGCGAACGACTCCTTGCGATAAAGACGCTGTTTGAAAGTTCGGGTGTGAAATGCTCCGCCAGCGACAACCTCGCCGAACTCCGCTGGAAGAAACTGGTGTGGAACGTACCCTTCAACGGCCTCGCGATCGCCGCCGGTGGCATCACGACCGACAAAATCCTCGCGAGCCCAGAGCTGGAAAACCAGGTCCGTGCGCTCATGACCGAAGTCATCGAAGCCGCCGCGAAATTCGGCTACGTGATCCCGCACGCGTTCATCGAGAAACAGATTTCAAGCACCCGCCCGATGGGCGCGTACCGCCCGTCGAGCCTGATCGATTATCTCGACGGCCGCGAAGTCGAAGTGGAGTCCATCTGGGGCGAACCATTACGCCGCGCTAAAGCCGCCGGCGCCGCCGTACCACGTTTGGAAATGCTGTACGCGCTGCTGAAGCAGCTGACGACGCGGAGGTAACGAACTGCTGATTTGGTTGGCTACGAAAACGCGGGATGAGTTTCGGGTTTGACAGTTTTCGCGCACGTTCGAGCGACATGTGTGCCGTTGACTATCTTGAATTGTCGGGCGACAGAAGATCGTGCCAAAGATATTTGAAAAAGACGGATTCCGGTTCTTCTTTGACAGCGACGACCACTCTCCGATTCACGTACACGTGAGGTATGCGGGCGGTGAGGCAATTTTTGTCGTTGGGGAGGTGGTCGAATTGCGGGACTCCAAAGGTTTTAAAGTCGCGGATCTCAGCAAGGCGCAGGCATTGACTGAGGAAAACAAAGAACTCATTGTCTCGAAGTGGAATGAACACCTTGGTTGAAACGATTCGAAGCGCCCGATATCTGGATGGGTATGTAACCATCGAGCTGGCGAGCGGTGTACAAATTCGGTTCCCAGCGAAGGGAAATCCCCGTCTCGAAATAGGAACCGATGTTCAGCTCAATAACATCGAGATATCGCCATTTGGTATTCACTGGCCGGATCTGGACGAGGATCTTTCGATTGAGGGGATTTCAAAAGGCGATTTCGGCCAGTTTCAGAAACGCAAGGCTGGGTAGGCTTGGCCTCAGCTACGACGCATTGTCCCGCCTTCGCGTTTTCGTGAGGCAAGAGGTGAATGATCGAAGCAGCCGCGAAGTCGAAGTGGAATCCATCTGGGGCGAACCATTACGCCGCGCCAAAGCCGCCGGCGCCGACGTGCCACGCCTGGAAATGCTGTACGCGCTGCTGAAGCAGCTGACCGAAAGGTAGGGCGCGACCGCTGGGCGCGCCGAGGGTCCCTCATCCGCTGAAGTCAATGCGGAGCATTGCCCCTACCTCGATCACCAAGCAGCGACCTCGATCACTATGCAGCGACCTCAATCCTTCAGGTCGCTGGATTAGCTCAGTCCTTTGTTTCGGCGTAGGCTTCCATGCCGACGCAGGAGCAGACGAGGTTGCGATCGCCGTAAACGTTGTCCAAGCGGCCGACGGCCGGCCAGACTTTGAGCTCGTGCACGAAGGCACTCGGAAAGGCGGCAAGTACGGGCGTTCCCATTTGTCGGCGCAGACCACTTTCGAGGTGGGCGGGGAGTTTTTCAGGACGTTGCTGGTCTTATCCGCTTCACCGGTGACGACGCCTTGCTTTTTCGCGTTCATTTTGGCATCTGTTGCGACATGAGTTCATCCACGATCAACAGTCTGCTCCGCCTTCCTAAAAAGCGGCGTATGCAGATTGCCGAGCGCCTTTGGCTTTCAGTCGCGGACGAATCGTCGATGCCAGTTCCTGCCGCACATCAGGCCGTCATTCGTCAACGTACTGCGGATTATCGCTCCGGTCGTGCGAAGCTGATCACTCACGAGGAACTGCTGCGTCGCGTGCGCTCAGCGTGAAGAGCAAGCCCGTTTACCCTCTTGATTCCGTTGCGGCGGACCTACGCGCTGCAATAGCGCACTACAGCACCTGGCGTTCAGACGCCGAAGCCCACGTCATCGCCAAGTACGAGGAGACTTTGAGCTGGATCGCATGGAACCCCGACCTTTTTCCGCGGGTACTGGGTCCTGTTCAACGAGCGATTCTCAAACACTCATACTACATCATCTATTTTCTGCAGGAAGAAGATCGTTCCATCGTTCTGGCGGTGCTCGACGGACGGATGGAACCGCGAGCCATTAAAAAACGCGTATCGGCGCGGAGCCGAACTGGGCGATAGCAGTGAAACCGGATGTGGCTTTGGGGGGTCGATGGACGCCGGCAAGTGTCGCCGCGAAAAATTGGCGCCCGCAAGTGGGCGGCCTATGGCTGTGGTGGAACGCGTTGACCTCAACGCGTTGGTTCAGCTCGGAAGCGCATTGAGGCCAATACGCTCCACCTCAGAACAACCTCAGTCCTTTGTTTCGGCGTAGGCTTCCATGCCAACGCAGGAACAGACGAGGTTGCGATCGCCGTAAACGTTGTCCACGCGACCAACAGCGGGCCAGAATTTGTGCTCGCGCACAAACGCACTCGGGAAGGCGGCGAGTTCGCGCGAGTACGGGCGGTCCCATTTATCGGCGCAAACGACCTTCGAAGTGTGCGGCGAATTTTTCAGGACGTTGTTCGTCTTGTCCGCTTCGCCGGTGGCGACGGCTTGGATCTCGCCGGCGATGGCGATGAGGGTGTCGCAGAAACGGTCGAGCTCGACCTTGGCTTCGCTCTCGGTGGGCTCGATCATCAACGTGCCGGCGACGGGCCAGCTCATGGTCGGTGCGTGATAGTTATAGTCCTGGAGCCGTTTCGCAATGTCTTCGACTTCGATGCCGTGTTTCTTGAACCCGCGACAATCGATGATGCACTCGTGCGCGACGAGTCCACTGGCACCTTTGTAGAGGACCGGATAGTTCGCTTCGAGGCGACGGGCGACATAGTTGGCATTGAGAATCGCGATCTTCGTGGCGTCAGTCAGCCCGGCGGCGCCCATCATGCGAATGTACATCCACGAAATGGGGAGAACGCTGGCCGAACCATACGGTGCAGCAGAAACGGCCTGGCTGGTGCGTCCGGCAATCGGTGAAACGACGTGACCGGGCAGGAAGGGAATAAGATGTTTGGCAACGCCGATCGGGCCAACGCCGGGGCCGCCACCACCGTGCGGAATGCAGAAGGTTTTGTGGAGATTAAGATGGCAGACGTCGGCACCAATAAAGCCAGGCGAGGTCAGGCCGACCTGGGCGTTCATGTTGGCGCCGTCCATGTAGAGCTGGCCACCGCGTTCGTGAATGATCGCGCAGATGTCGCGTATCGAGGCTTCGAATACGCCGTGGGTGGACGGGTACGTAACCATGAGCGCGGAGAGATTCTTCGCGTGAAGATCGGCCTTGGTGCGGAGGTCGGCGAGGTCGATGTTGCCCTGCGTGTCACAGGCGACGGGGACGACAACGAGGCCAGCCATCGCGGCGGTAGCGGGATTTGTACCGTGCGCGCTGGTCGGTATGAGACAGATGTTGCGGTGGCCTTCGCCGCGCGACTCGTGCCAGTTGCGAATGGCGAGCATGCCCGCGTATTCGCCGTTCGAACCGGCGTTGGGCTGAAGCGACACGGCGGCGAAGCCCGTGATCTCGGCGAGCCAAGTTTCGAGATCGGTGAAGAGCTTTTTGTAGCCGCGGGTTTGTTCGGCTGGGGCGAACGGATGCAGCTGGCCGAACTCCGCCCAGGTAACGGGAAACATTTCGCTGGTGGCGTTGAGTTTCATCGTACACGAGCCGAGCGAGATCATCGAATGAACGAGTGAGAGATCGCGGGTTTCGAGGCGCTTGATGTAGCGCAACATTTCATGCTCGGTGTGGTGCGAGTTGAAGATCGGATGCGTGAGAAAAGTCGAAGTACGAGCGAGAGCCGAGCTGAGAGCTGGGAGCGAGGAGGTGGGAGCCAGAGAAATGCCGAGGACGGCGGCGAGGGCTTGGAGGTCGGCTTCGGTTGTGGTTTCGTCGAGCGAAACGCCGACGGTACGGGCGTCGATCGCGCGGAGGTTGATCTTTTTTGCAACGGCGGCGGCGTGGACTTTAGCGGCGTCCAGATTGGAGATGGCGAGTGTATCGAAAACCGGTTCGGCGTTGGTGGTGAGACCGGCGGCGCGGGCGGACGCCTGAAGCAACGCGGTGAGGGCGCGCGTGCGTTGCGCGATGCGGCGGAGGCCAGCGGGGCCGTGATAGACGGCGTACATCGACGCCATGACGGAGAGGAGAACCTGGGCGGTGCAGATGTTAGACGTGGCTTTGTCGCGGCGGATATGTTGCTCGCGGGTGCCGAGGGCGAGGCGGAGCGCGGGATCGCCTTGGGCGTCTTTCGACATGCCGACGAGGCGGCCGGGCATTTGGCGCTTGTGGCTGTCTTTGGTTGCCATGTAGCCGGCGTGCGGTCCGCCGAAGCCCATGGGAACGCCGAACCGTTGGGCGCAGCCAATCGCGACATCGGCACCAAATTCGCCGGGTGCGCGGAGGAGCGTGAGTGCGAGCAGATCGGCGGCGACGACGCAGAGTGCGCCGGCGGCGTGAACGTTTTCGAAGAACGTCGTGTAATCGTGTACGCTGCCGAGGGTATCGGGGTATTGCACGAGGACGCCGCAGGTGGTGGCGTCGGCGGCGAAGGTGCGGTGATCGCCCACGACGATGGTGATGGCGAGTGGTTTGGCGCGGGTGCGGACGACGTCGATCGTTTGCGGGTGGCAGAGGCTGGAGACGAAGAATTGGTTGCGGGCCGGATCGGCGACCATGCGGTAGCAGAGGCCCATCGCTTCGGCGGCGGCAGTAGCTTCGTCGAGGAGGGAAGCGTTGGCGATGTCGAGCGCGGTCAGGTCGGTGATGAGTGTTTGAAAGTTAAGCAGTGCTTCGAGGCGGCCTTGGGAGATTTCGGCTTGGTAGGGCGTGTAGGCCGTGTACCAGCTGGGGTTTTCAAGGATGTTGCGCTGAATGACGCCGGGCGTGTGCGTGCCGTAGTAACCCTGGCCGATGAAGCTGCGGAAAACCTGGTTCTGGTTGGCGATGGTGCGGAGTTCGGCCAGCGCGGCGTTTTCACCGAGAGCAGCGGGCAGGTCGAGTGGCTTGGAAAGGCGGATCTGGGGCGGGACGGCGGCGTTGACGAGGGCATCGAGCGTTTCGTAGCCGAGCGTGGCGAGCATCGCGGCGGTTTCGGTGGCGTCCGGGCTGTTGTGACGGCGCGCGAACGTGTCGAGCGGGGCGATGAGATCGGAGACGGCGTTCGTGAATGACGACGAGGACATTTGTGGAAGTTAGAAAGCGCTTTTTCGGAAGCAAAGGGAAATTCACGGAATCGAAAACGGCGTTGCGTTTGCCATGCGGGCGCATTGGTTCGCGCCCATGCCCAGCCTTAACAAAGCAGCCCGCGCCGCCTTCGTGGACAAGCGGTTGGAGGAGCTTTATCCGGAGACGCCGATTCCGCTGGTGCATCGCGATGCGTACACGTTGCTCGTGGCCGTCGTGCTCTCGGCCCAGTGTACGGATAAACGCGTCAACGTCGTCACGCCCGCGCTTTTCGCGCTCGCAGGCGGGCCGGAGGCGATGGCGCGCGTGCCGGTTGAAAAAATTAACGCGATCGTACGGCCGTGCGGACTGGCTCCGATGAAGGCGAACGCGATTTCGCGGCTCTCGCAGCTAATCATGGAGAAGCACGGCGGCGAGGTACCGCGCACGTTCGATGAGTTGGAGGAATTGCCGGGCGTGGGGCACAAAACGGCGTCGGTCGTCATGTCGCAGGCCTTTGGTGTGCCAGCGTTTCCAGTGGACACGCATATCCACCGGCTAGCGGCGCGCTGGGGTTTGAGCGATGGGCGCAGCGTCGAGCAAACCGAGCGGGATTTGAAGCGACTCTTCGCCGAGGAACGTTGGAACGCGTTGCACCTGCGCATCATTTTTTATGGCCGCGAGCATTGCACCGCGCGTGGTTGCGACGGCACGGTATGCGAAATTTGCCAGACGCTCTATCCCACGCGGCGACGCGCGGTGCGGGTGAAAAAGCAATCAGGCGCAGGGGTTGCGCGGAAGGCCCATGAGGCAGGCGAGCATGCTTCTGCAAAACAGAGTTGATTTGCGCGCGGCGGCTCGCCACGTTCTGCGCTCCTCAACGGACGGTTAGCTCAGTTGGTTAGAGCACGTGCTTCACACGCACGGGGTCACAGGTTCGAGTCCTGTACCGTCCACCATTTGAAGCACGACGGTGTCCGAGGTTTAGCCCTTCGCGCGCGAACCGTTAACGTCCCCAACCCGTTCGCCTCATGCCACGCCCGCTTAAAGCCAACCCGCCTCTTGCCGCTAGTCGCTGGATCGAGACGCGCCAATCCTCCATCCATGGCCGCGGCGTGTATGCCGCGTGTATCATTCCTTCCGATACACGCGTGATCGAATACACCGGCGAACGCATCACCAAAACCGAAGCCCGCCTGCGCGAACAACAACGCCTCGCCCGTCAAAAACGCGGCGGCGATGACTGCGTGTACATTTTTGATCTCAATAAAAAATGGGATCTCGACGGCCGCTCGACCCGCAACCTCGCGCGCCTGATTAACCACTCCTGCACGCCAAACTGCCGGGCCGAAACGATTCGCGGCCGCGTCTGGATCATCGCCCGCCGCGAGATTGCCGCCGGAGAAGAAATCACCTTCGACTACGGTTTCCCTTACGCCGAATGGCGGCTGCATCCGTGCCGTTGCGGATCGACGCGCTGTGTCGGATTTATCGTGAACAAACCTCAACGCTGGCGCGTGCGTCGCCTGCTGCGCGGTCAACGCACGACTCGCACCGCATTCAAAACGAGCGGCTGATGAACGCTCGCGGCGGCATTTACCGAACCACCAGCAGCCAAATAACCCGCCCCCGCCCTTCCCTGCACGAATAGCTGCATCCTCGCCGTAACCTGAAATGCCGGTTTGCGTCAGAGTAATCAGGCCTTAACACTGATTACTCTTTCGATGAAAAAACTACCCCGGTTGCATACGGCGTTACGAAGTCTTCCGCTCTGCGCGGTACTCACAATAATCCTCGTAAGCGGTTGCAGTCGCGAAACTGCCGACCCGCGCACCCCGCCCCCGGTGCCCGTCCAAATCGCCAGCGCCACGAAACAAGCGCTGCCGGTCACACAAAAAGCCATCGGCACCGTGCAAGTGCTGCGCAGCGTGACGGTCAAAAGCCAGGTCGACGGCATCATTCAAGGCATCAATTTTAAAGAGGGCGACGAAGTAAAAGCTGGCGACCTGCTCTTCTCGCTCGACCGCCGCCCCTTCGAAAACAGCCTCCAGATGGCCAAGGCCGAACTCGCCAACGCCCAGGCCCAGGCCGCACGCGCCGCCACCGACGCCGGCCGCTACGAACGCCTCGACCAGGCCTCCGTTGTATCCAAAGAACAATACGCCCAGCTCCTCACTCAAGCCCAGACAACCAAAGCCCAGGTCGACGCCAAAGAAGCCGCTGTAGCCAATGTTCAACTACAACTCGATTACACGTCGATCCGCGCACCCATCGACGGTCGCACCGGCCAGCTCACCCTCCATGAAGGATCGCTGGTCAAGGCCAACGACGCAGCCTTTTCCCTCGTTAAAATCAATCAGATGGCACCGATCTCCGTCGCGTTCTCCGTCCCTGAACGCACCCTCGACGCCGTGCGCACCGCCCTCGCCGCCGGCAGTGTCGCCGCACGCGTTTCTGGTCGCGACACCATCGCCATTCAAACCGATGGCGTCGTGGATTTCATCGACAATTCCGTCGATCCCACCACCGGCATGATCACCCTCAAAGCCCGATTCGTGAACGCCGACCACGCGCTCTGGCCAGGTCAGTTCGTCAACATCGAACTGCAGCTCAGTACCGAAGCCGATCAAATCGTTGTCCCCACGCCCGCCGTCCAGACGGGTCAGAAGGGCAAACAAATCTACGTGGTCAAAAGCGACCGCACCGTCGAACTGCGACCGGTCATCGTCGGCCGCATCGTGGGCGATTTCACCTCGATCACCTCAGGCATCGCTGCCGGTGAGTCCGTTGTCATCGACGGCCAGTTACGCCTAGTGCCTGGTTCGCGCATCGAAGTCCGCTCGCTTGAAGAAGCCGCCCGGGGCCCCACCGCCTCGAAAAGTAACGCCCGCCGGACCTCGCAATGAATCTTCCTTCTCTGTGCATCCGTCGGCCGGTGATGACCACGCTGCTCACCACAGCGTTGTGCGTCTTCGGCGTCATGGCCTTCCGGCTCCTGCCGGTCAACGATCTGCCCAGCGTCGATTTTCCGACGATTCAGGTCAGCGCGGGACTGCCCGGCGCCACGCCCGAAACGATGGCGTCCGCCGTGGCCACGCCGCTGGAACAACAGTTTTCCACCATCGCCGGCATCGATTCCATGGTGTCGACCAGCGCGCTCGGTTCGACCCAGATAACGCTCACCTTCACACTGGAGCGCAATATCGACGACGCCGCGCAGGATGTGCAAGCCGCCATCGCCGCGGTACAACGCCGCCTGCCCACCGACATGCCGGCCCCGCCTTCGCTGCAAAAGGCCAACCCGGCCGATTCGCCCATCTTATACCTGGCATTTAGTTCGACCACGCTACCTCTGTCAGTGGTCCATGAATACGCCGAAACGCTCGTCGCCCAGCGCATCTCGATGGTCGATGGTGTGGCCCAGGTGCGAATCTACGGTGCGCAAAAATACGCTCTGCGCGCCCTCCTCAACCCCGAAGCCCTCGCCTCGCGCGGCATCGCTCTCGACGAGGTGCGCACCGCGCTCTCCGCTCACAACGTCAACCTGCCTACCGGCATGCTCGATGGCACGAAACAATCGATGCAAGTCGTCGCCACCGGTCAGCTCGAATCGGCTGAGGCATTTCGCGACATCGTTGTCGCTTTTCGCAACGGCGCGCCCGTTCGTTTGGGCGAAATCGCCGACGTGGTCGACGGCGTGCAAAACCGACGCACCGCCAGCTGGTTCTACAAAGACGGCAAAGGCAGCCGCGCCATCATCCTCTCGATCCAGCGCCAGCCCGGGACCAACACCGTCGAGGTCGTCGATCGCATACGCGCCTTGCTGCCGCAGTTCAAGCAACTGGTTCCCCCTGCCGTGGAATTGAACATCCTGCGCGACGCCTCAGAAGCGATTCGCGAATCCGTACACGACGTGGAGTTCACGTTGATGCTTTCCGTCGTTTTGGTGGTTTTGGTGATTTTCCTCTTCCTGCGGACGTTGCGCGCGACAGTCATCCCCGCCCTGGCCATCCCGATGGCGCTGCTCGGCACGTTTGTCGTGATGTATTTCATGGGCTACACGCTCGATAATTTTTCGCTGCTCGCCCTCACGCTTTCAGTGGGTTTCGTCGTCGACGACGCGATCGTCATGCTCGAGAACATCGTGCGCTACATTGAAAAAGGCATGACGGTGCGAGAGGCGGCGCTTAAAGGTTCGTCCGAGATCGGGTTCACCATTTTGTCGATGACGTTGTCGCTCGTTGCGGTGTTCATCCCGATTCTTTTCATGGGCGGCATTCTCGGCCGGCTGCTACACGAATTCGCCATCACGATCTCGGCCTCAATTCTCGTTTCCGGCCTGGTCTCGCTGACGCTTACGCCGATGCTGTGCAGCCGTTTTCTAAAGACGCACGAAGCGGAATCGCATCGCCGACATGGAAAATTTTATACCGCCACCGAACGTTTTCTCGAAGGCATGCGTTCGCTCTACGAGCGGACCTTGCACACCAGCCTGCGCCACCGCAAAACCACGGTTGGCATCGCCGGCCTGATGGTGCTGCTCACCGCATTGCTGGCGTGGCGGCTGCCGCAAGGTTTCATCCCGACCGATGACAACGGCCAGATCCGCGCCCCCACCGAAGGCGCACAGGACATTTCCTTCGAAGAGATGATTCGGCATCAGGAGACAGCCGCAGCCATCGTCGCGCAGAACCCCGATGTCGCCGCTTTCATGTCATCCGTTGCCCTTGGTGGCGGCGCGAACGCCGTCAACGCAGGAAGCCTGTTCATGCGCCTGAAAGATCGCAGCGACCGCAAGCCCGTCGGCGACGTCATTCAGGACCTGCGCCGCGACCTCGCTGCCATCCCAGGCCTGCGCGTCTATCCACAACAACCCGCTCCGATCCCCATCGGCGGCCAGCAGAGCCGGGCGCTTTATCAATTCACCCTTTTCGGCAACGACCTAACGCAGCTTTATGCGACAGCCCGCGACATGGAAGGGCGTATCCGTGGAGTGGATGCAGTGATGGACGTCAACTCGGACCTTCAGATTTCCAGTCCGCAAGCCCGCGTGGTCATCGACCGCGACCGCGCCGCCACGCTCGGCCTCACGCCCCAGCAGATCGAAGATTCGCTCTTCAGCGCCTACGGCTCGCGACAGGTATCGACCATTTATACACCGACAAACCAGTACCACGTAATCATGGAAGTGGCGCCGGAGTTTCAACGCGATCCCGAAGATCTTTCATCGCTCTACCTACGCGCCCGCAACGGCAAACTCGTGCCCGTCAGCGCCGTCGTACGCGTTGACCGCACGGTCGGGCCGTTGACGATCAACCATCTCGGCCAGGTTCCCGCCGTCACGATTTCTTTCAACCTCAAGCCTGGTTCGTCGCTCAGCGAGGCCACGGACGCCATCACCACGCTGGCGCAGAAAAACCTGCCCGACACCGTCAGTTACACGTTCCAAGGCAGTGCACGGGCCTTCGCTTCGTCGCTCAAGGGTCTCAGCCTGTTGCTCATCATGGCCGTATTGGTGATCTACATTGTACTCGGTATTTTGTACGAAGATTTTGTTCACCCGCTCACGATTTTGTCCGGCCTGCCTGCGGCGAGTTTTGGTGCGTTGCTCACGCTCTGGGCGTTCAACGAAGAACTTAACATCATGGGCTACGTCGGCATCATCATGCTCGTCGGCATCGTGAAAAAGAACGCGATCATGATGATCGACTTCGCGCTCGCCACGCGCGATGCCGGCGAAACTTCAGCCGAAAAAGCGATCACCCAGGCCTGCTTGGTGCGCTTCCGGCCCATCATGATGACGTCGTTTGCCGCACTGGCCGGTGCTGTTCCGATCGCGCTCGGCCTCGGTGCCGGATCCGAATCACGCCGTCCGCTCGGTCTGGCCGTGGTAGGCGGCTTGCTCGTTTCACAACTACTCACGCTCTATATCACCCCCGTTATCTACATTTATCTGGATCGATTTACGGCACGTTTACGGCGTGGAAAAAAGCCGGTGATTCTGCCTGGGAAGCCTATTCAGCTGGTGGTTGCGAAATAAACGCGTGCCCGGTTTGCAGCGCCGATTCGCGATTCCTGAAACCTTGCGGAGATTGTCCTGTCTCCCATAAACTCGACTCTTTAAAAACCATGAAAACGAAAGCTGCGCTGATCCTCTCCCTGCTTGCTCTCGCGTCCGTACAACCCCAAGTCCTCCGCGCCGACGCCGTTGGCGGTGCCATCGTCGGAGGCATCGCGGGTGCCATTATTGGCAATAACTCCGGCGACCACAACGCCCTGCGCGGAGCCGCCATCGGCTCGGTCGCAGGTGCCCTGATCGGCTCGGCTTCCGACAACTCCCACCGCGGCAGTCATGGCTACTCCGGGCGTCCGCCCATGCGGGTAAGCGTGGGCTATCACTATGGCTCCGGTTACGGTTACGGCACGGGTTACGGCCATAGGTCCCACGGCTACCGCAACTCCTACGGCTACGGCGCTTACGGCTACGTGGCTCCGGTCGCCTATTATTCCAGTTATGGTTATCGGCGCCCGAGTTATGCCTCTTCCGGTCTTTTCTGGGGCGGCGTCACCGGTGCGATCATCGGCAACAATTCCCACCGGCACAACGCCTGGCGAGGTGCCGCTTTAGGCGCAGGGACCGGTTTGCTCATCGGCGCGATCGCCGACCGGGACGCCCGCGAACGCGAAGAACGTGCCGCCGCAATTCTGGACGCACAGTCCGCCGCCGCCGCACAAAACACCGCCACTCAGCCCGCTCCGCAAAACATCACCATCATCAACAACTACAACGCCCCCGCGTCCACGCCAATGAGCTCCGCCAACGGCATGTTTGGCCGCTGAGCAACGATTCCCTTTTCCCACAACCTTTGACTACACCCATGAATAAAAGCCTAAACCGTATTGTAATCCTAAGCCTCGGTGCCGCCTCCCTCTTCTTCACCGGCTGCGCCAACCGGGGCGTGCAAAATCCCTCCGGAGTACCCGTCACCGAGATGAAAGCCGACGAACGCGGCTTCGTCGCCGGCACCGGCATCGAGTCGCAAGACCTCGTCGCCGTCACCGACAAAATGGCGCGCAACATCCTCGGCATCCCCGAGATCGCCAACGCCAAAGCCGTGCCGCGCATCGCCCTTGACCCGGTCATCAACGACACCCGTTTCGCCATCAACAAAGACATCTTCAACGACCGCATTCGCACGAAACTCAACGAACACGCCAACGGCCGCGTTCGCTTCCTCGCACGCGAACGCATGAAGACCTTGGAACGCGAACGTGAGCTCAAACAGTCGGGCGCCGTCACCGCCAGCTCCGACCCGAACGTCGTCGAATTCAAAGGTGCCGACTACTTCCTTACCGGCAAACTCAGCGGCATGTCCGGCCGCACCTCCCAGGGTGTCAGCGATTATGTTTTGTACACGTTTCAGCTGATCGACGCCCGCACCAGCGAGATCGTCTGGGAAGGCTCGTCCGAAATCAAAAAACAAGGCCTCGAAGACGCCGCCTATCGTTAATCCACGGCACAAATCCTCACCTGTCCTTGTCATCGGAGAACTGACACCATGAAAAAAACCGCTTTCACCCTCGCTGCCGCCGCCCTCGCCCTGCTGGCTGGCTGCCGCACCCCACCCGGGCCCTTCGCACCGCAAGACACCACGAAGTACACCCTGGAGAACACCGACAGCTTTGTTCTCATGGACAAACAGGTCCAAAACTCGGTGACCTCGACCGGCATTCAGTACCGCAATCTTCCCGACGGCCGCCTCGAAATCGTGGCCAACGTCAAGAACCGCGAAAACCGCCGCATTCAAGTTCAGGTCAGCTGCGTTTTCAAAAACGAACAAGGATTCCCCGCCGGTGATGAAACTCCGTGGCAAACCCTCATTCTCGGCGAAAACACGACCGAAGCCGTCACCTTCACCTCGATGAACAACGAAGCGCGGAAATACACCATCCGCGTCCGTCAGGCCCGCTGATCCACACCCAACCGGTCACGCACGCTTCACCGCGTGCGACCGGCCGCCAGCGGCCCAGCACGGCCAACCTTCAGCCCAATCTACCATCATGAAAACCCGTATAACGCTTTCGTTTATCCTCGTGGCGTCCATCGCGGCGCCTGTTTTTGCCGGAGACAAAAAAACCGAACCACCCGTACCCGTCACGCAGGGTTACCCGGTCCAGCACCCCGCGCCGGCCGAAACACCCGAGACGCAACAACGCCTCTACGGCCCCAGCGGCACCGTGATCGCCCCCGAAAAAGCCAAGCAGATCCTCGACACCTTTCGCGCCACCTACGAAAAAATCGGCAAGCCACGCGTCCTCTTTTTCGTTAACCGCGAACTCGTTGACGAGGGCTCCAGCATGAAGCTCACCGCCCGCACCGAGAAAACCGAATCCGTGCGCAGCGACAAAAAATCCAGTTTCGAAACCGACGCCAGCGCCGCCAAGCCCGCCGCGACCGCCGCCGCCCAAACTCAAGTCAACGTCGCCGTCACCGGCAACGCCGGCGGTAGTGACTCCGCCACTACACCGGGCAAAGGCACCGCCGAGTCAAAGACCACCCAAGTCAGCGCCGAAAACACTTACGCCGCCGGCGACAAAACCGCCACCACCCTCGCCGACCGCCAGACCGTGCGCGAAGTCGAACGCCTCTTCGGCCGCCCCTTCCGCTATGCCGGCGCTACCCTCGCCGATCAAAAAATCGCCGCTGCCCTCATCGCCGACAAGCCGATTGATCACTTCGTCACACCCACCAACGAAGCCGCCCGCAAAGACCGCGAAGCGCTCGCTAAAGTCGCCGACGTCGTGATCGAAGTCCTCGTTTCCAGTCGCAACGTCACTGTCACCAACGTTTCGGGCGACTCCGTCGTGACCTCGCCCGACATTCAAGTCACCGCCGTTCGCCTCTCCGATTCCGCCATCATCGGCCAAGCGAGTTCCTCCGATATTCTTGGCAAAGACCAACAAGCCGGCCGCCTCGCACGCCAGTTCGATGTGCGAGAAATCACGGAAGCCACCGCATTCGCACTCATGGAAGACATCACGCTATCGGCCAAATAAAGGAACACCTCTGCAGCGGAAAACCCGCCCATCGTCCCACCACCCGTCAAAAATCCCGACGCCGCCGTGTTGCCAACGCAGGCGGCGTCTTTCATTTTTTAACCTTTCATGTTTCGCGGCCTCCTTACCCATTTCCGAACGCTCCTTATCCTGCCGGTGATCTTCTTCGCTGGCTGTGAAACCGTGCCGAGAAGTCCACCGGTGCGGACAACCGGCAACCCGGTGGTCGACGGCAACGCCCACCTCGCCGTCGCGCCCGTCAAGGACCGCGCACTCTGGGAATATCGCATCGCCGCCTCAGCCCTTCGCCGAAACCAATTCGAAGAAGCAAAAGTCAAGCTCGACGACGCCCTCGCCGTCGCCGCCGCCAACTACGGCCAGATCAACTCCGAAGCCGCCAAATCACGGCGCATGTTCCGCAACGAGTCGGACAAACCCTTCATCGGCGAACCCTACGAACGCGTCATGGCCTCGTTTTACCGCGCCATCCTCTACTGGCGCGACGGAGAATCCGACAATGCCCGCGCCCTCTTTCGCAACGGCCAGCTCCTCGATAGCGACACTCAGGAAAAAACCTTCGCAGGCGACTACGTGCTGCTCGATTACCTCGACGGCCTGGTTTCGGCCCGCCTCGGCGGCGACGGTGCCGACGCACTCGCCCGGGCCCGCGCCAACGCAAAACAACAACGCCGTGCAACCCCACCCGACTTCAACACCCAGGCCAACGTCATCATTTTTGCCGAATATGGGCGCGGTCCCACTAAGTATTCAGGTGGCGAATACGGCGAGTACCTGAAGTTTTTCACCGAGAACTCGAAAATACGCTCCGCCCGGCTGGAGATCAATGGACAACACATCGCCCTACCGCCCTATGACGACATCAGTTTCCAAGCCACCACCCGGGGCGGCCGCCTGATGGACCACGTTCTCGGCAACAAGGCCGTTTTCAAACAAACCACCGACACGATTGGCGACGTGGCACTCATGGGCGCAATGGGCGCGGCCCATCATGGCAGCCGCGACGCCGACAAAGCAGCCGTCGCGCTCGCCGCCATCGGCCTCTTCAGCAAAATTGCGTCAGCCGCAACCACCCCCCATGCCGACACCCGTGCCTGGAACAACCTTCCGCAGTATCTAAGTTTTGCCGCACTCCAGCTGGCACCCGGCGACTACCCGGCGAAACTGGAATTCCTCGATGCCAACGCCCAAGTCGTGCCCTGGCTGACCCAACAACTCACCATCACCGTCCCCGCACCCGACGCCAGCATCGGTGGCCGCCCCGCTGACATCGTGCTTTTTTTCAGCGAATTAAAAAGCTGATCCCCCACCGACAGCGCGACAATCATCACGGTTTCGCTGACCATTCCTCCCTTTGACTAATTCTCCGCTCGCACGTCTGTCCCGATTTCCCCACTCAAGATTTTCAGGGTGAACAGTACAGCCAGACTTTTTTCTGGTTTCACCGGTTAGATGGAATGATTTTCAAACCCAGTTTGTAACGTATTACGTTACAAACTGGCTTGGCGGCCGCTTGGGCTTGTCAAGGGTCGAGACATGACGTCTTCCGATTGGTTCAAAAACGAACTACTCGCTATCCGCCCAAAGCCCCTGACTCCTTTTTCAGGGGGCTTTTTCAGGGCGTGACCACCCCATGTCAACTTTGGATTGGCTCTTTGGATTGGCTCGAACAACTCGGCCTCCCCCATGTCGCGACGGTCATCGCCTTGCGCAGTGAAGCTACCGACAAAAAAATGGGCAAACCCGGCGGCGAGATCTGCCTATTCGCCAGTTCGCTCGAACGAGAAGCCTTGCCCCGCTCGCCGCCCTTCGCCTCCTCCAAGTCCGTCCCCCCTCGCCCTGAAGCCAAACCGAAATGCCGTGAGGTAACCCGAAGCGATACGTTCACGTAAATGTAACTCGGAGGACGCGAGAAAGTCATATTTTGTGGTTAGCATTTTTTCCATAAGTTCGACTTGAGGTCCGCTACTTTAGTATCCAATGCCGGAGTTGGGGGAGGTGACCTCAGGTGAAAAAACCATAGGGAAGCCACGAAATGACACCACCTGACGCATCATTATCACGAGCCTATTGCCCATATTGCCTGCCGATATGCCGACAAGCATCGTCCCTTTTTGGACTAGCCGTACTGCTCGCAGGTTTGCTAGCAAGCAGTCCGCAATTGCTGGCACAAGCCAGCATGCGGCCAGCTGTTAGTCGAGAGTTCACCATCACGGGTGATGCACCTGCTGGCGTGGAGGTCAGCCCGACTGCCGTGCAGACGGTGACGGTGAGCATCAGAAATTTATCGAACCGATCACTAAAGGTAACTCAGGTTGGTCTGGGCAGGCCCGACGCCTTGCAGGCGATCACGCCATTGACGCTCGCAGCGGGCGAACGCAGCCCACTTTCACTTTCCGTCGATGCACGGGCCGTGCAGATTCCCGGCACGATTCCGGTTTTTCTTCAGGTAAGCGACGCTACGGGCGAGCGCATTGTTCTCGTGCCAATGCCGGTGACCTCGCATGAGGTTGTCACGTTTTATCCGCGTGTCCTTGCTTGGACGGCGACAGATGCCATCCAGCCGAAATCCACACAACTCCTCAACCTACCTGTCGGCAAAACGATCAGGGCCTTGGCGGTGTCTGATCCCTCCATCACCGCCCAATTCACGGGCACGACCGTTACAGTAACGCCTTCTGATCTATCCAAGCCACGCAATGCCACGGTCGCAGTAATCACCGAGCCGGAATCGGATCAGGCACTGGTGCTTATCGTGCAAATTCGAGGGAAACTGAAATTAGAGAACGTGAGTGCAAGCGAATCCTCGCTCACAACGACAACGACTAATAACCGCTAATACGGAGAGCCACCGTGAAATTGTTAAAATATCTCGGCTTCTGCCTTACACTCCTCGCCTCCACTGTTTTCGTTCGTGCCTCGGGAGCTTTCGATGGCATCTCCACGCCGGTAAATCATGGGAGCGTGATTACGGCTAATGGATGGGGTGCCGATTATATCGACGGTGCGAACACCCATGTTTATATATATATCGGTCCTAACTATGTTGGGGAAGCCACGATGGGAGGAAATCGGCCTGATGTTCAAGAGGTCAACGTCGCCAATGGAAATATCTTCTCATGGCAAGACGTGACATATTCCGGTTGGAATTTTTCGTACAATAGCTCCCCTCTCGTGCCGGGTACGCACTCAATGACGGCACATGTGCTACGCCACGAATTCGACGGCGATGGTGGTGACTATTTTTGGGAGGAGGACATCGGCACAAAAACCTTCGAGGTAACGGTTACCCTTCCCGAGGTGCAGGGTGTTAGCGGCACGAATATCAGTTATGGACAAAGTACCACCCTGACCGGGCGTGCCACCGACCAATCAGGAAATCTAGGTTGGATTTACTTCTGGGTCAGTGGACCCACTTTGCCGGGCTGGAACTATGTCGGACGTTCTGCGGTCAGCGGCAGCGACGCGACCGGCACCCTTAGCTGGACACCACCATTGCCCGGCAACTTTGCAGTCCACGTCGAGGCGCACAATCTTTGGGATCAGAACGGTATCGTCGGTGCCGGCAACATCGCGGGGTTTTCTGTCAGCGAACCGACTATCGCCCCATCAGGATCAGCCCAGGACATATATCCAAGCGGCAGTCTCACGTTTGCGCATGTGGGCGACACGATAATTATTCCCCAACGGTCGACGTGGGTTTACGATGAATACGGCGGCTATTATGAATACAGCGATGGCGAAATTGACCTCTGGGCTTCTTCCAGCTGGCAGTACTTGGGGAATTATCCCTCCTACACAGCTACTTCCCCTGGAATATATTTAGTCGAGGGTGGACTTTATGTTTGCGTGCTGAATCCACCAACGACGCCCACAGTAACAATTGCTGCTGACAGTACCTCTATCAATCTCGGCGAATCGACCACCATTCATGCTATTTTTTCGGCAGGCCAATACGATTCGTTGACAGGCTATAATATAGACTACCCTCTCTACACGGGGCTTCCAAATCAGAGTGAACCACAACCAGCTCACCGCGACTATGTGTTTACGCCGACTGCGAGTGGCTCGTATACATTCTATGCACGCGCTGAGACAGTTTGTTTTCCGTGGCAAACGTACAGCACGGTCACGGTAGAAGTAACTAACCCGGCCAGTACTTCGATTTCTGCTTCTGCCAGCACCGTCAATGCTGGCAACAATTTCACGGTAACGGCCACCACCACAAGTTATACCGGTGCGTTGACGTCGCAGGGCATCGATTACTCCACCGACGGGGGCAATTCTTGGACCGGTGGTTCGATTGCCGCCGGCTCCCGCTGGGAGGGCAACGCCACGAGCAATACACTGACGGCTACTTTTAATTTCAACAGCCCCTCCGCTGTTGTTTTTCGGGCACGTGGACAAATTGCCAGCGGGGCCATGTCGGCTTTTGTCACGGCCACGGTGAACATAAACCATCCGCCAGTAACCACCATCGGCTTAACTACGTCGAGTATCACTCTTGGACAAGAGGTGACAATCACAGCTGTTACCACCGACGTTGATGGAAACCTCACCAACCAAACTATTGATTATCTTGCACCCGGTTCTTCAACTTGGGTGAGTGGTTGGTCGGTTAGTGGTGCGAACTGGTCAGGCAGTTCGACGGGCAGCCATTCCCTCTCGTGGACGATGCCTGCCGCTATTTTGAATACAGCCGGAGTTTGGCAAGTGCGTGCGGCCGGCGGCGATGGTATGGCCGTCTCTAATTATCCTTCGTCTTCGATCACCGTGGGCAAGGCCACGCCAGTCATCTCGCAGTTTTCCAACCAGACCTATACTACCGTGCATACGGTGACAGCGGGTGACTTGAATGCGGCTTTTTCTAACCCCTATTCGGGCAGTGTCACCCAGCCGACCGGCGCAGCAACTTACACTATTGTTTCGGGTGGCTCCGGAATTCTGACGGTTGGTTCGGTGCTGCTCCCCGGCAGTTACACGATTCGGGCTTCGTACTCAGGCGATGCCAACTATAACCCCTCGGCACCAGCAGATGTGGTTTGGACGGAAGTATTGGCCGACACCTTTGTCTATGACGATGCCGGGCGGCTGACTTCGGTCACCCAAGCCAATGGACTGAACCATAGCTACACGCCTGACGAAGAGGCGAACCTGCAAACGGTCGGCCACAGCGCAACGGATACCACGTATTTAGGCGGCGCAGGCAACGGAATCGCGGATTGGTGGGAAGTCGCCAATTTCGGTGCACCCGGCATCGATCCGCTGGCCACACCCGCCAGTGACGGCATCAGCAATCTCATGAAATACATGCTAGGCAAAGACCCGCTAGCGGTACTTACCGGGCCACTTGTCACGGCCTCCCAGCTTGCCCATACGGACGGTAATATGTATCCGCTCTTTACCTACACGGCGGCCAAAGACGCCGTAGCCACGCTGTACATGCA
The DNA here is from genome assembly GCA_031404135.1 of Verrucomicrobiota bacterium. GTDB lineage: Bacteria > Verrucomicrobiota > Verrucomicrobiia > Opitutales > Opitutaceae > JADKHC01. Next base: position 26,371 of record JANNHA010000137.1, read on the forward strand.
GCAGTCGAGCGATGGCGGTGCCACCTGGCAATCTGGCAGCGCGTATTTTGCCCAAATGTCGGCGACGGATCTTGGCGACGGCACAGTGCAAATCGTGGTTCGCTGTCTAACACCGATGCCTGGTGCAGCGAACCTGCTGTTCCGCCTAAAAGCTGATGGCGGCATCTCCGGTATTGCCGCTTATAACACGCCTTTCAGCCTTCCTGCTGAGGGATTCCCAGTCGAAGAGGGCCCCGGGAACGATGTGCCAACGATGCCGAACTGGGCGCTCGCAGGTCTCGGCGTGCTGCTGTTGCTGACCGCGCGACATTTTCTACGGCCCGCCCCTTCCGCCCGTTAACTGAATTTCGATCACCATGACCACTTTTGATCTTTTGAAACGGACGTGCTTCCTAAGCCTGCTCCTCGCCGGTGCCGCCGCGCAGGCGCAGCAGACGGCCGGACCGGGCTGGAGGAATATCGTGCGAGACCCTTCGACGATCGGCCAGGGTACTGCCGCCTCGCCCCTTGATTTGGGCAACGCCCCGCTCCCCATGGAGGCAAATGAGGCCGATTTTGTAATGCCGGGTGCCACGGCGATGACGCCTGAATTACAGGAGTTGGCCAGGGGTCTGTACGATGATCCGGTAAGGATTTTCAACTACGTGCGCAACCGGATCGAGTTTCAGCCCTACTACGGGAGCCACAAGGGCGCTCATCTCACCCATCTAGAGGGAGCGGGCAACGACATGGATCAGGCAAGTCTGCTGATTGCCCTGCTAAATGAGGCGGGTTACACCAACACCAGCTATGTCTATGGCAAGTACACCGTCAAAAACACCTCGTCGGATGGGTACAATCTCTCCAACTGGCTGGGCACGACGGCGGCGTTGGCTCCCTCCCTCATCTCGAATGCCGGCATTCCGCTCTACCCCGGAACGAATTACGGCTCCTATATCACTTGGCCCTTCGATCATGTCTGGGTGCGGGCCACCATCGACGGAGTGACCTACGATCTCGATCCCAGTTACAAACAGAGGCAGATTTTCAGCGCGATCGATTTCAAGACCGCCAGCGGTTACAGCCGCAGTGTATTGCTCTCCGATGCCGGTGGCACCACAACCGATGATTACGCGCAAAACGTAAGCCGCGCGAATGTCGAAAGCCGCCTCAGCCAATGCACCACCACGTTGCGGAACTACCTCAAGACCACTTACCCGAATGCGGAAATCGAGCAAATCCTCGGCGGCGGTCGCATCGCCGAACATCGCATCACCGCCTTGACCCAGGGCGCGCCGCCCGCCGCCTTTACGCCCATGGAATCGACGACTTTTGACGTCATCCCTTCACAATACGTCGCCACTTTTCGGGTGCAGATCGATTCAGACATCGATGTTACCTTTGACGCGCACTCCTTGCAGGGCACCCGCTTGAGCCTGACTTTTTCTGGCAATAATGCCCAGCTTTGGTGGGGCGATCAGTCGATTGCCGAGCAAACCGCAGGCAGCGGTGCCAGCGCCACCGTTACGCTGAGTATCACGCACCCTTGTTCAGTTAATGGTTTCAATCTCAACCAATCATTCCCCGTGCAGTACGAACGGAATAGCAGTTTTTATTACGATCTGGCCTACTCCTTCTACCCCAACCCGCTCTCTTCAGGAGTAATCAACGCAAGCGGTCGGCAATTGCAGAATTATCTGGCACAAAAAGTCCCGTTGTTGACCAACACGTCTCGGGAGGTTCTGACCGAGACTCTGCATTCGTTCTCCCTTAAGTGGACGCGCCGCGTCGCTTTGTCCTGTGTGATGGTCGACAAGGTTCAAAATTGCGAAACCCTCGTACATCATATTGTCGGGCGGGCCGGACAGCAAAGCAGCTACTATGTGGATATGCCCGGCGTGGCCGTCAGTACATTTGATGCCTCAGGTTTTAATCATACCGCGTTCAATTTGGCCGGCTTTGTGGCGAGCGCGATGGAACACGGGGTCATCGAGCAAAACACCACCAGTTCTGCGCTTTCAACGGTCAAGTGCCTAGCGCTGGCCAACGACTCGGGCCAGAAAATCTACAAAGCGACCGCCGCGAATTATGATTCCACCGTCAGCGCTCAGCTCAGCAATTACTCGACGAACCAATTGAACTCGTTTGGCACGACGACTGGCAGCGGCGCGACGCTGCTTCTGCACAGCGACGGTCACACGGGCATCGATGAGTGGTTCGGTTATGGTTATGCGCAGTTCAACGACGCGAACAATGCGGTAGGCATGATCATCGGCGGCGGTCTCAACGGCGGCTACGCCTCGAAGATAGGCACCGTCGATGGCGTGGCTACCAATACCATCAATCAAAGCCAATCGAACCAGCAGTTCGCTCCGCCGAGTATTCCGCAGGTTACGAGCGCCGAGCCCGTCGATCTGCTCACCGGTGCCTACACCATGGAGAAAACTGACCTTGCCCTGGGCGAGCAGGGCTCCCCTCGTGGCCTCAACTTCTCCCGCTACTACGACAGCTCGCGCGCATTTGTGAAATCCGATCTCGGCAACGGCTGGCGGCATTCCTGCGGGGGCAAGGTCACCCTCAGTAGCGAACTCGACAACCCCTTCGGCCTCACCCAACCCGCCGATGCCGCGCAGACGATCATCGGCTTTCTCGCCGCCGGGGATTTCGTGGGAACCGCCATGAGTCCCCAGGAACTGCTGGTCGGGGCGCTCACCGCGAACTGGACGGTGAACCGGATGAAGGATAACGCCGCCAACGTCCAACTCGGCAACCAGCGCATGACCTACATCAGCCAGCCCGACGGTTCGTGGACTCCACCGCCCGGTTCGACCACTGCCCTCACTGGCTCGAAAGGCTCGTTCACGCTCTCGCCCCGCTTTGGCGGTAGCATCGCCTTCGATGCTCAGGACCGCGTCAGCACTTGGTCGGATGTCGATAACAACACCCAGACTTACACTTACAGCGGCACCGCCGCCGACAGCAAACTCACCTCCGTTTCCGATCAGTACGGCCGCACCCTAACCTTTGCCTACAATACGTCAGGCGACAGCTCCGGTCTGCTGCAAAGTGTCACCGACTCCACGGGACGGTCGGCCCAGTTTGCCTATTTTGCTGGTGTTTCGGGCGATGCCGAACTCACCACCGTCACCGATCCAGAAAATTACACCAACACTTATGCCTACGATTTCCGTAACCGTCTAACCTATTGGAAGGACCACGCAGGGGGTACGATCACGCGCAACTATTACGACGACTTCGACCGTGTAGTGAGGCAGAATAGCCAAGGGAACAATACCCATAGATGGTTATTTGCATACGCACCGGGAGCCACGCTGGAGGTAAATCCGCTAGACGGCATCACCACGCATCTTTTCGATTATAAAAACCGCAACGCCGGCACCATCGACGCCCTCGACCATGCCACGTCGCTCAGTTACGACGGTAAAAACCATGTCGTCAAAGCCGTGGATGCCACCGGCAAGCAGAGCCTCTCTGTTTATGACAGCAACCAAAACCTAACCAGCAGCACCGACAACGCCGGCAAGAGTACCACCTATCAATACGATTTGTCGCTACGTCTTTGGACGGTCACCGACCCCACCAGCCTCGTCACTGAGTACGGCTACGACAGCGAGAACCACCTGACCTCCGTTAAAGATCCCGGTCTCCGCGAAACGAAATATGCTTATCGCACCGACGGTCTGCCCTCCAGCGTCACCGACCCGGCCAACAACATCACCACCTTCTCCAGTTACGATGCTTACGGCAACCCAACCGGCGTTACCAAGTCTGACGCAACTACGACCTCGGCGACCTATAATGCCCGTGGCGATTTACTCACCGCAACCGATGGCCGAAGCCAAACCACCACGTTTACCTACGATAAACGCCGCCTGCTAAAAACGAGCGTCGACGCGAAAAGCCATACCTCCAGCTACACCTACGATTCCAACGGCAACCCCGCCACCGCCACCGACCGCAACGGCAATACCGTCACTTCAGTTTATGACAATCTCGGCCACGTGAAAAGCGTGACGCGATCGGGCTCTGGCACGACCACCTATGCTTACGACGTCGCGGACCGGCTCGTGAGTGTGACGGATGGGTTGAGCCATACCACCACCACCACCTACGATGCAGCCGGTAGGCGCACCGCCCTGACCAATGCCCTCAACGACATCGCCGCGCAATGGACCTATGATAATGCCGGCCGGGTTACGGTGCGGAAAGACGGGCTCTTGAAGGAGACCAAGTTTTTCTATGACACCGCTGGGCGGCTGGATTATTCGCGAGATCCGCTCAATCACGATACCGACCATAGCTATGACGATGCCGGGCGGCCGCTCAGCTTGACCGACAAGCGTGGCGGTACCTATGGGTTTGGCTACGGGACCGATGGCCTACCCACCACCTTCACCTATCCCACGTCCACCGCGCAAAACCTCCGCCAAAGCAATATCGTGGATCGCGAGACACGCGGCCTGCCCCACATCGTGGCGGAGCCCAGTGGCCAGCGCGCCACGCTCGGTTATGACAACTTGGGACGCCTCACGACCCGCTCCGACGACGTGGGTGCCATCGCCTGGACCTACGACAACGAAGGAAACCCCACCGCCGTAGCGGAGACGATTGGTTCGGCCACAAAAACAATTTCGCGAGTTTTCGACGAACTCGGCCGCGTGACCAGTTGCACCGACGCTCAAAACTACACCGTGGGCTACACCTATGACACCGAGGGCAACGTCCTCACCATCACCTATCCCGGCAACAAAACCGTCACCTACACCTATGACAATGCCAACCGCCTGAATACCGTGACTGACTGGTCGAACCGAACCACGACCTATACCTATGACGGCATCGGACGGCTCGACACCGTCACACGCCCTAACGCCACGCGGCAGCAGGTGAGTTTCGACGCCGCCAATCGGTTGACCGCCAGCTACGAGGAAAAGCTAAGCGGCACCACCGTCACCGGCACACTCTGGTCTGCTCTCTACGGCTACGACAAAGCCAACCGCCTGACCTCGTTTGCGCCCTTGCCCATGGAGAGGAACGTGGCTCCACCTGCGGTCAGCATGACGTACGACGCCGACAACCAGCTCGCCACCTACAACGGGCAGGCCGTGGGTCATGACCTCGACGGCAACCTGCAAGCCGCCCCGGTCAACGGCACCTTGCTCGGCGCGGTCACTTGGGATGCGCGCAACCGGCTGCTCAGCGCAGGTGGCGTCAGCTACACCTACGACGCCGAGAACCGTCGCGCCACCAGCACGACCAGTGCCGGAACCACGCGGTATATCTATTCGCGCGGAGCCCGGCTCGACCGGCTGCTCGCGAAAGTGAATCCCGACAACAGCGTCACGCGCTACGTTTACGGCTCCGGGCTGCTCTATGAAGAAACCACCAATGCATCGGGTACCGTGCTGAGCACGCTGTATTATCATTTCGACTGGCGCGGCGACACCGTCGCCCTGAGCGATACCAGCGGCAACGTGACGGCGAGGATGAGTTATTCGCCGTATGGCGAAAGAACGGTCGAAAGCGGCACGGTGAACACACCGTTCTGCTTTGGTGGTCGCTGGGGAGTGGCGACGGAACCCAGTGGACTCGTTTGCATGCAGGCGAGATATTACTCCACGATTTTCCGGAGATTTTTGTCAGAAGATCCTTCTGGTTTTTCCGGAGGCGTAAACCTGTATGCTTACGCCGGAGGCGACCCGATTGATGCGATGGATCCTTTTGGGCTCGGGCCGGTGAGCACGGCGTCCAATAGCGGGGTGGCTGCGATTTTGTCCACACCGGTCAGTTTTACACCTTGTATTGAATGTCACGGTGTCAGTGCCGCAGGGTTTTCCGGTAACACCAATGGTTTTCAGGGGTTGGGACAGTTGACTAACAGCGCACGCTCGGCAGTCGCCTTTGAGAATTTTGCGGATTCATGGTCCCAAGAGGGCATGCAGGTTACGATTGAGGCGTTTGCAGTCGGATTGTCAGTGGGGCTCAGCCAAGCTTTATCCGCAGGGCGTACTAGCGGGGAGGTTGTTCAGCGAGCCATGTCTCGTGCAGAACTTGAAGCTACACAGTCTACTGGCCTGTTGCGCGGCGGTCGTGAGGGGCCGCATTACGTCAGCGATGCCGTCAACTCCTCGGCTGGGCGTGCTCAGCAGCGTTTAGCACTTCCACAAGCACCAGAAGTTCGAGCAACACTGAGCGTGCCAGCGAATACTTTTTCCTCGCCAACTCGTGTTCAGCCAAAATTCAACATGCCAGGCGGAGGATCGGAACGAACTGGCACTGGCAGTATTCCTGTTAAAGTTTTAAGGGTAGATGAGCTATGAACAACATGACCGCACAATTAACGATTATGCTCAGTGACCCATGGGAACTTGGCGAAGCTCTAAAGTGGCAACCACTTCAGGGGAATTTACTGCGCTCGGTGAATGATGAAAAAGGAGGCCAAGCGCTCATCAAGTTGGAGAAATCATTAGAATATCGAGATGCGATTTGCCGGTATGTAATAGCTTCTCCTCGTCACGAGGGCGTTGAAATCTCAAATTTGTCTGTTGGAAAATCTGTGCTCTGCGGGCTTACCGGGATCTCTGAGCAACAGGCAGAATCCTCAAATCCATTCGACCTTAGCTCGTGGCGTGGAGGTATCGCATTCATTGGAGACGTCAAAGCCGTGATAAGACAAAGCCGAACTGAACAAAACACCTAATGACGGTCACCGTTAGTTCGTTAAGCCACGCGCAACGTCGATCCGGACGGCTCGACACCGTCACACGCCCTAACGCCACGCGGCAGCAGGTGAGTTTCGACGCCGCCAATCGGTTGACCACCAGCTACGAGGAAAAGATGAGCGGCACGACCGTAATCGACACACTCTGGTCTGCTCTCTACGGCTACGACAAAGCCAGCCGCCTGACCTCGTTTGCACCCTTTCCAATGGAGAAAAATGTGGCTCCCTCTACGGCCAGCATGACGTACGACGCCGACAACCAGCTCGCCACCTACAATGGACAGGCCGTCGCGCACGACCTCGACGGCAACCTGCAAGCCGCCCCGGTCAATGGCTCGCTCCTCGGCGCGGTCACCTGGGACGCGCGCAACCGGCTGCTCAGCGCGGGCGGCGTCAGCTACACCTACGACGCCGAAAATAGGCGCGCCACCAGCACGACCAGTGCCGGAACCACGAAATACATCTATTCACGCGGAGCCCGGCTCGACCGGCTGCTCGCCAAAGTGAATCCCGACAACAGCGTCACGCGCTACGTTTACGGCTCGGGCCTGCTCTACGAGGAGACCTCCAACGCGGCGGGCGTTGCCGTCAACACGCGGTACTATCACTTCGACTGGCGCGGCGACACCGTCGCCCTCAGCGACGCGAGCGGCAATGTGACGGCGAGGATGAGTTATTCGCCGTACGGCGAACGCACGGTCGAAAGCGGCACGGTCAACACGCCGTTCTGTTTCAACGGCCAGTACGGCGTCATGACCGAGACCTCCGGCCTGCTCTGTATGCAAGCACGGTTCTATTCGCCGGTTTTTAGAAGGTTTTTGTCGGAGGATCCAAGTGGTTTTGCGGGTGGCGGCAACTTGTATGCGTATTGCGGCGGCGATCCGGTCAACGCAATGGACCCGTTCGGGCTCGGGCCGGTGAATAGCGGATCGATGTGGGGCCGATTGGGCAACGGGCTTGCCGGTGCGGCCGCAGGAGCGATGACGGGCGCAACCTCTGGCGCTGTGGTCGGTGCGGGCGTGGGCGCTCTGGCTGGTGGTGTTGGAGCTGGGCCCGGCGCGGTTGCTGGCGCAGGCGGAGGAGCCATCGCCGGTGCGATCACTGGATTCATAAAAGGAGTGACCGCTTCGCCAAGCACGTCGGCTCTCACCGTGGCGAATAGCGCCGCAATCGACGGCTATGCCGCAGGCGCTTTGGGCGGTATGGGTGCAGCTGCAAGTGCGGCTTCGGCCGCCAGTACCAGTGCTACAACTGCCACACGCGCATTTTGGGTTGGCGAAGCTGATGGATTACCCGCGGCACAAGCTTCAGGCCGACAGGTGTTGCAGCTTACACAAAAAGCTCAGGCCGCACTTGATTCCGGGAATCCGACCTTAATGTTTCAGGAGTCGGCCGCTTGGGCGAAAGGTGCCACAGGTTCAACTGCGGAGGTTTTTATCGGCACAGGCCGAGGTTATACATTTTGGAATTATGAATTTCCTGAATTGATGAAGAATTTGAACAATGGTAGTCTGAAAAGCACTACGATAACATTTTAAGCCATGAGCCTTTCCACCGAATACAAGGTTAGCTTTGGCAGCATTGCTCGAACTTTAGTCTATGAAGATTCCTTGGGGGGCATCTGTTTTGCCTTTGATGTGAGTCCTGCGGATGATCTATCGAAAGCAAAGTGGAACCTACACTTGGGAAGGCAGGCACTTACACCAAACGGTGAGAAATTACTCCACAATACCACGGCAGAAACCGAACGAATTGCCGTAGCCTTAGATAAAATTAAGGAATATGCTGCTTCGCGCGGTTACCTAGTTGCAATCGAATAAGGCCGATCGAAGCCCTGAAAAGAGCCCTAAAAAGGACGTACGACGCCGACAACCAGCTCGCCACCTACAATGGGCAGGCCGTCGCGCACGACCTCGACGGCAATCTGCAAGCCGCCCCGGTCAATGGCTCGCTCCTCGGCGCGGTCACCTGGGATGCGCGCAACCGGCTGCTCAGCGCGGGCGGCGTCAGCTACACCTACGACGCCGAGAACCGGCGCATGACTAGTACGACCAGTGCCGGAACCACGCGGTACATCTATTCGCGCGGCGCGAGGCTCGACCGGCTCTTGGCGAAGATCAATCCCGACAACAGCGTCACGCGCTACGTTTACGGCTCGGGCCTGCTCTATGAAGAAACGACCAATGCGGCAGGCACGACCGTGTTGAGCACGCTGTATTATCATTTCGACTGGAGAGGCGACACCGTCGCCCTCAGCGACGCGAGCGGCAATGTGACAGCAAGGATGAGTTATTCGCCGTACGGCGAACGCACGGTCGAAAGCGGAACGGTGAACACGCCGTTTTATTTCAACGGCCAGTACGGCGTCATGACCGAAACGACCGGCCTGCTCTGCATGCAAGCACACTTCTACTCGCCCGTGTTTCGGAGGTTCTTGTCGGAGGACCCCAGCGGGTTTAGCGGCGGGGGGAATTTGTACGCCTATTGCGGTGGTGAGCCCATCAACTTGATGGATCCGTTTGGATTGGGACCGCAAAGCACGAGCATGTGGTCGGGGGTGGGTGCAGCGGCGCTCGATGGTGGCGCACGCTATGCAAATGCGCTCACGAGCGGCGTGATAAATGCGCCGCAGAATTTGGCGAACACACTGGGAGCAACGGCTGGTTATGTCGTCAATCTTTTCGATTCCAACACGCGGGCTGTGACAGCTGCGGACACGGTTCAAGCGGTCAAATCGCTCGGCAGCGCGCAAGCTTGGCAAGCCGCCGGGGAGCACTTTATTACGCCCGAGGGGATCGCTGAAACCGTCCTCGCGATTAATTTCACTTTGGCGGCTGGACTAAAGGGGGGGAATTGTTTCCCGGCAGGGACGAAGGTTTCCACTTCGCACGGCGACGTGAATATCGAAGACCTTGAGGTTGGCGATTTGGTGTACGCGTACGATTTTGCGACCGGTATGGTGGTAGAATCGCAGGTCACAGAGACGCCGCGCCATTTCACCTACAACTGGATGAGCATCACCGTTGACGGCGAAACCATCCGGGCGACACGCGGTCATCGTTTTTGGGTTGAGAGCGAAAAGAGCTGGGTCGAGGCAGTTGATTTGAAGGAGGGCATGACGCTTCGTTTGAGCGATAGACGTATTGAGACCATTACCTCCGTTTCTTTGGCGAGCTTAACACAATCCGAGGCGACCTATAATCTTGAGATCGAAAATCAGCACACCTACTTTGTTGGCCAGCATCATGTACTCGTTCACAACCCTTATCCGGTCTCGCCGCAGTATCCTCCGGCGACGGCGGTCGGAGAAAACTTCCAGTTCAATTTTGACACCTCACCAGGCTACGATGCTTCCCGCTCAGCTGGTGTGGCGCGAGCGCGGGCTGCTGGCTTAGTTCAGCCAGGCGAATTCGGCCATCACATTAACAGTGTCCAGTCCAATCCCAATCTTGCCGCTGAGCCATCAAATATCCGAGCTATGCCGAATCAAGCAGCGCATCTTGAGGCGCATGGTGGGAACTGGCGCAATCCAACCTCAGGCTCATTGAATCCGGGCTGTTATTGATTCGACAAAGTGACCGCGCCTTACGACATGAAACCCTTTAATCTGGAAACTTGGCTGAAAGCACACTGCACGAAGGTCGAGTGTGTGGGCGCTGAACAGGTATTTACCCATGTAAATGGTGAAACGAGCTTGCTTCTTCCTCGTGAAGGTTGGCGAGACGGTTTGATTGCTGTCGAGGTTGAGCCTCTGGCTTCGTTTTATCGTAAGTACTTCGGAGCTAGTATCGGAAACTCTCAACTCACGTTTGCGACGAATATTGCTGGTGGTTTGGATGTGTCGCACGGATTTAGATTGCCGGACTTCAACCAGATGGCTAACCAAGTGCAAGAGTTGGGCGTGAAAGTCGACCAATCCGAACAAGTTTTTTTAGCTGAGGCGGGGTGGATGTTTATTTATTCAGTCTGTTGTGAGAATGGCCAACCGGTGCTAAGAAAGTATGATAGAGATTTTGGCACGCGGCGTCCGGTCGCCAATCTGGAAGAGATTTTGAGTGATTGGTGGGCGATAGTCGAAGCAGACCATTCCCGATGACAAGCGGCAACCAATAGAATGGATGTCCATAATCTCTAAAAGGAACGATAAAATGTATACACTTCCGAATGACAGCAACGGAGACGTATTACGTCGGATGCAGCTTGCAGGTGATAGTCTTCAGGAACCTCGTGATATTGAGTTTAATTTCGTTTTTCAAAATATCCAGTGGGCGAAACAGTTCTCAGAGATTGTTCAATCGCTGGGATACAACAGAGTTTCGTATAAATTCTGGGAAGAAAAGATGCTCTGGGACTCATGCGTGGTTGTATTTATGGCACCAGACCATGGTCAGATTACGGAAATAGAATCAAAACTAGACGGGATAGCCCGTGGTTTATCAGGAAAAGCAGATGGATGGGGATGCTTTACGATCAAATCAAATATTGGAGCCAAGCCAAGCGGACCAACCCCCAACTCCTAATGGCGGTCACCGTTAGTTCCTTAAGCCATGCGCAACGTCGATCCGACCGTCTCGACACCGTCACACGCCCCAACGCCACGCGGCAGCAGGTGAGTTTCGACGCCGCCAATCGGTTGACCGCCAGCTACGAGGAAAAGATGAGCGGCACGACCGTAATCGACACACTCTGGTCTGCTCTCTACGGCTATGACAAAGCCAACCGCCTGACCTCGTTTGCGCCCTTGCCCATGGAGAGGGGGCCGAACCAAAGGGGTCTGGCCGGAATGGCGCTAAGTTAAGGCGCAATGCTTTTATGATTAAAATGTTACGATTCATCGAGCCATCAACTTTTAGTAGCATGTTTTTCGCTATGGCTCTATCGTTTTCAGAGGTAAAACTGTTTTCGAGTCCGTCGATCGACACTATCGTTAGTTTGTCTTCACTCGTGGCTTAACTTAGCGCCATTCGGGTCTGGCCGTGTTTTGTTAGCTTTTGTTTGAGATAAGGGGACTGAATCGCTGGCGTTGGGTGATGGCCCGCCGACTTCGAATCGAATACCCAAGAGCGATCCACCCTGTGATTAACCGGGGAAACTACCGGAGGGAGTTGGCTGGCGAGTCTGAACGCCAACCTAGCGAAATTGGGGAAAGTCCACTTTAGAACTGAAAACCAAGCCGTTCAAGAGGCCATGAAATCATCTAGGCAGTGCGGATCTGACAAGAGTCGGGAGCGTCGATTGGTCGGTTGGCGAAACGACTTCAACTTGGCGGTTCTGCTACCTTGGGTGGCTACTTTCACCATGCAAAACGCGCAAAAAACTAACAAAACACGGCCAGACCCGAATGGCACTAAGTTAAGGCGCAATGCTTTTATGATTAAAATGTTACGATTCATCGAGCCATCAACTTCTAGTAGCATGTTTTTCGCTATGGCTCTAACGTTTTCAGAGGTAAAACTGCTTTCGAGTCCGTCG
>JANNHA010000138.1:0-29405 GCA_031404135.1 Verrucomicrobiota bacterium
GTAGAAGAGCGCCAGGCCGGGCAGCGTCATGAAGAGCACGAGCGCGGAACTGGTCATCATCCAGCCGTTGTGGCCGGGTTCGGAAACACCGACCGCCGCCGTGGTGAGGCCGGTAGGGATGTTGCCATCCTTGTCCTTCAACGCCGCCGTGGGATCGGAATTGGTGAGCGCCGCTTCGAGCGTGGCGATACGCTGTTCGAGCGTGGCCACGGGTGGCGGGGCAGCGGGAGCGGCTTCTTGCGCGAACAAGGAGGTCGCGACGGTGAGCGCAGCGAGCACGCTCACGAATTTGATCAGCCCGGGCACGGGTTTGAACCTTGGCTTCATATAATGATATTCAATGGTTATGAGTTGGAGTTTTCTTGAAGGGCTGGTCTGAAAAAACAGGCGAGCGCGATAATCCCGTAGCACACCCAATGCCAAATATTCATAGTCTGTGCTTATGCCGATTTTTCATTCAGCGTCCGCTTTTTGCTATTTTGAATCCGATGGCGAAAATGAGCGGACAAACCACCGCCTCACGCCAAACCCGATTTGTCCATGAAACACTACGAATTCCAAAAAGACTTTCACGCCCTCTACGATAAAGCCGTCGGCCTCTACGCCAAAGGCCAGCGCGGCGCCGACACGTTTTTTAACGCCGCCGAACAAGCTTTTCTCACCGCCAATGGTCTAACCAGCCAGAATCTCTACGACTATGCCGAGGACCATATCAACTACGGCGAACCAGGCTATGACCTCGCTCTTGGCATCGAGTTCACCCGCCGCAGCTATTTCTTAAACAACCAGCGCGGCAAGCCCTCCAGCACGGTCCTCGACGACGCCAAAATGCCCGCCAAAACCGACACCGTCCGGGGGATCGCCTGGCTCCCCCGCATCCTGCCGAAGACGAAAGCCAAACTCCGCGGCGAACTGCCAGCCTCGCTCATGTATTGTTGTGGTGGCGACCGAAACTTCTTCAAGACCCACGACATAAACCCCGTCGAGTTTCTCGAAGTCGTCCGTCAAAACGAGACCAACGATGAAGCCATCATCGACTGGGCCGTTAAACGCATCGCCACCGGCTAATCCCGGCACCGCGAGTCACTCGGTCGCCTCTCTGATCATTCCTTCATCCCACCTAGGCCGCGTAGATCTATAACCACTTCGTATAATCCAGACGGAGGCGGCTTATCACCCGACACCATGTGGTCGAGCGAGCGACAGGGTGGCAGCGCCGGAAATTTCTCGTAACAAATCAGCTTCATAATCTCCTTCGGAACCCAGTCCGAATCCGTCGATAACGAGCCAAACTCATCGGTACAAATCAGCCGCACGGGAGCCATCGCCGGAGTCGGCGTGATGACAAAGACGCGCTGATCGCGTGCCAGATCGAGCTTCTTGAATTCCTGCTCGACCAGCCGATACTCCTTGTTCTGAGGCACCGCGATCAAATCATACGCCTGCGTCCGTGCCAGGTACGCCGCCACCATCACCACGGCCACACCCAATACGTAACGGATGCGTTTCAGTGCCGGCATCAACTCGCCGATCATCGCTATCGATGCAGCCAGAAAAACGATGATCACACCCGTCAGCGGATAGATCGTTCGGTAACTGAACCAACGCTCAGAAGCCACGAGATTGATGGCGTAGGCACCCAGCACGAGCACGATAAAACCGACAAACCAAACCAGCCCTTCCCGCCAGCCACGCCGCCACCCGGTCGCGATCCCGCCGCCGATAATCATCACGCCCACTAGCGACGCCATAAGACCATGCACGGCCGCCGTGCGCCCTTGAAGATCGTTCAACACCAGCAGCGAAAGCGCATTGGGCAGCACATTCTTTGAAAACCAAACCAGTTTTCCCACCGGATCCATTTCGAAAGCGATACGTTTCGACATGGGCAAAAGGTCGGCTGCGAACGCCGCACGTATCAAGACATAGGCCACGAGTAGCGAAGCCGCCAAAAACACCAGATGCTGAATCAGCCTCAAACGCGTACCCTGCAACGTCCATTCACCACGCCGAACGACAGCTACAGCTACAAAGACCATGTAAAATAAACTGCACGACTGATAGGTCCAGGCACTGGCAATCATCAGCAAACCTGCCAGGACAACTAGACCCAGTTGCAGGCTTCTCTCGTTCGCCCGCTTTCGGAATGCGATCTCAGCCAGTACAAACGCACCCAATGAAAGCAGGCTCGCGACGTTATACGGCCACAAAATGCCCCAGCTTGCGATCACCTGCCCCGACGGCACCAGAACCAACAACGCACCCACACAGGCTGATTTCAGGGGTGGCCACCGATAAAAAACCACCAGAATGCTGAAAACCGAAACAGAGGTCAGGCCGAGCATAACCGCACTAGCCAGTCGCGCCCATGAAACATCTTTGATGTGATCGATAGACTTGAACGACGTCTTCAACAGCCAGCCAAAAACCGGACGCGCATGCGAACCGCAAAACCGAACGATTGCGTCCGGTTCGGCACGCGCCTCACGGACAACTCCGTAATCATCGCGCAAACCAAAATCCATCCAGATCGTGTTCCAATAAACACAGGTCGGGAAAATAAACAGTAAAACCGCCACCAACATGAGCAGATAGCCTCGTTCATGGTGTCGGGCCGGCATCGCAAAAACGGCCACGGGCCGTTTTTCGAGTGGCTCGGTTTTGATTTCCATCTGAACAAGTCTCGCCCCTGGCCAAACTCACCGTCAAGTTAACTTACCGGGGGTTTTCAGCGCGCGTTTTTAAACGACCCGCAATTTCCGCTCGACTCCTCGCGGCCTTCGACCGTCCACGTTAGCCAACCCGATGATGAATAGTTCGGCTTCCCCGACTCGGCATTCCGAAATACGAATGCGGCCCGCCGACTTGTACGACCCTATCCCCAGAACTCGCCTTCGCCGCTTGGCAACTCGAACCATTGAAGCGCGGTGCAAGGGACAAGCGCTTGCCCTTTTGCCGGGTTGATGCACGCTGACCCCTTCGCAATGGACACCTTCACCGACCGCACATGGCTCTGGTTTGCCGCCACGCTTTACCTGACCGGATTCGTCCTCGGAACCGTGGCGTTACTGCGCGACCGTCGGCATTCACGTGCTTGGATGTACCTCCTGATCACGGCCGGCTTCATCATTCAAACCGTCGGCCTCTCCCTGCGCGGCAAGGCATTGCAAGGCTGCCCGATCACCAATATTTTCGAGCTTTTCCAGTTCACCGCCTGGTCGGCCACCTCACTTTACCTCGTCATCGGGCCAACGTTCCGGCTCAGCCTGCTCGGCTATTTCACCGCCTGCCTTTCGGCTTCACTCACCTTTGTTTCGCTCGTCATGCCTGCCTGGGATGCGGTGCGCCGCATGAAAATTCCTGGCGGTAGCCCGTGGATCGAGTTTCACGCTGCACTCGCGATGTTCAGCTACGGCGTTTTCGCCTTGCTCGCCCTAACGTCAATCATGTACCTGCTTCAGGTGTTCAGCTTGCAACGTCGGCATCTGCGCGGTTTTTTCTCTTTTTTGCCGTCAGTCGTGGATCTCGATCACATCAGCTATCGGCTGCTCTGCGCGGGCGTCGTGCTGATGAGCGCCGCGCTGTCGGTTGGCTACGTTCACTGGATCCATGACCGCGAAAGTGTACCGTTCTACAAGATCCTCATCACCGGCTCGATCTGGGCAACTTACTCAGTCGCTCTCGTCCTGCGCTGGCGCGGCATCCTGATCACCAAGCGGCTCGCCTGGACCTGCATCGCACTTTTCGGCGCCGCCTTGATATCCCTCGGCCCGATCAATGCGAGTCGCAACAAGACCCCAACCACTCCCGCCGCCCCCACTGCCAGCCAGCCATGAGCGACCCATCAACGCCGACGCTCTTCACGCTGGGCGCAAGCCACCACACCACGCCCATCGAGCTGCGTGAAAAACTCGCCCTCACGGCGGACAAGATGGCCCTGTTTTGCACCCGGTTAAACCAGCTCGCCGGCCTGCGCGAATACGCCGTGCTCAACACCTGCAATCGCGTCGAGTTCTACGGCTACGCCACTTCCGCCGAAACCGTCGAAAACCTCCAACGCGAGTTCTGCGCCTTCCAGGGTTTCTCCGACGCCGAGTTCTCCGCCATCCGCCAGCACGCGCTTGACCGCGACGCGATCCAACACCTGCTCGAAGTCTCCGCGGGCCTCGACTCCCAGATGCTCGGCGAGACCGAAATTCTCGGCCAGGTGAAAGACGCCTACGCCGCCGCACAAAGCCGCCACAGCGTCGGCCCCGTGCTCAACCGAGTTTTCCAAAAAACCTTCCAATACGCCAAACACGTCCGCACCCACACCGCGATTACGGAAGGCCAGATCAGCGTGGCCAACGTGGCGGTTGATCTTGCGACCAAGATCTTCGGCAATCTCGCCAACGCGCACATACTGCTCCTCGGTGCCGGTGAGATCGGCGACAAAACCGCCAAAGCCTTCCAGAGCCGTGGCGCTCGCTCGCTCACCGTTGCCAGCCGCCGCCTCGAACGGGCCCAGGAACTAGCCGCCACCTTTAACGCCGCGGCACTCCCCTTTGAACAATGGCCGACCCAGCTCGCCCATTCCGACATCGTCGTTTGTTCCACGGCCGCACCTGAGACAGTCGTCACCGCCAAGGCCATTCTCAACGCGATGAAGAAGCGCCCCGCACGCCCGCTTTTCCTGATTGATCTCGCCTTGCCGCGCGACGTCGATCCCGCCGCCGCCGAAGGGGAAAACGTTTTTCTCTACAACCTCGACGACCTTGCCAAGATCGCGGAAGAAAACCTCGCCGCTCGCACCACCGAAATGATCCGCGCCCGGGAAATCCTGACCGAGAAAGCAAACCTGCTCTGGAGCCAAATCAGCAAGAATGCACCAGCCGCCAACCGGCTCAATGCTCCAACATGAGCACGAACACGCCGAGCATCGTGAAAAGCGCGCCCAACAGAACCGCTTCGTAACGCTCAAAGCTTTTCACGCTGAACCGCTCCATACCGACCAGCGTCAGCCAGGTGAGCAGCGTCATAGCCGCCAGCGCCGCCACCGCTAAAATCGCGCTCAAGATCAGAAATCCGCGCCAACCGAACTGTACGCCAGAGAGATAAATCGGCAGAAAGCCTTCGCACGGCGAGAGCGTCAGCATCACAAACAGTCCGCTAATCGCCGCCCAGTCGCCCTTGTCCGCTTCCACCAACGGGCTCTCCTTCAATTCATGATCCCAATGGCTGTGCTCGCCATCGCCCTCGTGACCGCAATGTTCGCTCGATTGATGATGCCCGCCCGGAGGACTGTGATGGCAAA
The DNA here is from genome assembly GCA_031404135.1 of Verrucomicrobiota bacterium. Taxonomy (GTDB): domain Bacteria; phylum Verrucomicrobiota; class Verrucomicrobiia; order Opitutales; family Opitutaceae; genus JADKHC01. The sequence continues at coordinate 5,294 of JANNHA010000138.1, forward strand.
TGCCCATTCCCCGCCATTGCCTCCAAAAATAGTAACCGCCCAACACGAACAAGACGCCACTACTAATCCAGGGGAAAATCCGTTCAAAGCGCTCATCCAGTTGAAACCCCAGCCAGGCTATGACGAGCCCCAGCAAACTCGTCAGCAACACATGGCCGAGCCCCGCCGCGATCGTCACCGTCAGAACCTTCGTCCTGCTCCAATTGCGCGCACGCCCCACCAGCACGAACGGCAGCCAGTGCGTCGGAATCGCCGCGTGAAAAAACGCGACGGTGAAACCTGTGGCTGCGATGGTCGGCAAAACGGTGGAATTCATCAGGATTTGGCGGAATGTTGAGCAATCGCGGGACTTGCGACCACTGTCCACCGCGAACTCTACCAAAGTCGTCAAGAGCCTGCAAATTCACCGGCATTTGCGTCGTCGCCTTTCCATTTTCTAAATATCAGGTAATTGTCGAAACCGTGTCCTCAACCACCTCCCACGCACCCGACCTCGCCGCCGTCAAAACCTACCTGCTCGGCTTGCAGGACACGATCTGCCGTAACCTCGCCGAAGAGGACGGCTCCGCGCAATTCACCTCCGACGAATGGACGCGCTCCGAAGGCGGCGGCGGCCGCACCCGCATACTCGCCGAGGGAGCCGTTTTTGAAAAAGCCGGCGTCGCGTTCTCGCACGTCACCGGCGCAAAACTCCCGCCCTCCGCCACCGCCCACCGGCCCGAACTCGCCGGCAAAGCCTGGGAAGCCCTTGGCCTCTCGCTCGTCATCCATCCGCGCAATCCCTTCGTCCCCACCAGCCACGCCAACGTTCGCTTTTTCTGCGCCTACGAGCCCGGCTCCTCCCCTTGGAACTTGCCTCTTGGATCTTCGTCCCTAGGCGCAGGTTCGACTGCGCCAACCTGGTGGTTCGGTGGCGGCTTCGATCTGACACCGTATTACGGCTTCGAGGAAGACGCCGCCCACTGGCACCGCACCGCCCGCGACGCCGTCATTCCCTTCGGCGACGCCCTCTACCCGCGTTTTAAAAAAGGGTGCGACGAATACTTTTTCCTGAAACACCGCGCCGAACCACGCGGTATCGGCGGCCTCTTCTTTGACGACTTCAACGAACTCGGTTTCGACAACAGCTTCGGCCTGATGCGCGCCGTCGGCGACGCCTACCTCCAAGCCTACCGGCCCATCGTCGCGAAGCGCAAAGCCACGCCCTACACCGACCGCGAGCGCCAATTTCAACTCTACCGCCGCGGCCGTTACGTCGAGTTCAACCTCGTCTGGGACCGCGGCACCCTCTTCGGCCTGCAAAGCGGCGGCCGCACCGAATCGATCCTCATGAGCCTGCCGCCACTCGTCCGCTGGGATTACAATTGGCACCCCGAACCCGATTCACCCGAAGCCCGACTCTACGACGTATTCCTAAAACCCCGCGACTGGGCCAATCTTTAAAAGATTGCTCGCTACTCGCTCCTCGCTCCTCGCTACTTTTCGCATGACTTCCCGCGAACGTTTCCTCGCCGCCGCCGCCTGCCAACCCCTCGAACGCCCTCCGATCTGGGTGATGCGTCAAGCCGGCCGCTACCTGCCCGAATACCGCGCGCTCAAGGCCAAGTCGTCCTTCCTAGAAATGGTGAAAACGCCCGCACTCGCCACCGAGGTGACGCTCCAGCCGCTGCGCCGCTTCGCCCTCGATGCAGCGATTCTGTTTTCTGACATCCTCGTCATCCCCGAAGCCCTCGGCCAGTCGTACAGCTTCCGCGACGAAGGCGGCATTGCCATGGCCTACCGCCTCGAAACCCGCGCCCAAGTTGACGCCCTCGCTCCCGTTAGCGCCATCGCCGAACGCCTGAACTACGTCGCCGAAACACTCGCCATCCTTAAAAAAGAACTCGCCGGGCAAAAAGCCCTACTCGGTTTCGGCGGTTCACCTTGGACACTCGCCACCTACATGGTCGAAGGCGGCAGCTCCGATGATTTCGAGCGCGTGAAACTCCTTTTCTACACCGACCGTGCCACGTTCGACGCGTTACTCGAAAAACTCACCGCCGCGCTCATCGCGTATTTCCAGATGCAGATCCGCGCCGGGGCCGACGCGATTCAGATTTTCGATTCCTGGGGCGGCATCATTGCCGGGCCCGATTACGAAGCCGCTTCGCTACGTTGGATTCGCGCGATCGTCGCCGCGCTACCGAAAGATTTCCCCGTCATCCTCTACGCCAAAGGCACCGCGCCGCACCTGACTGACCAGGCGTTTTCCGGCGTAAAAGTCCTCAGCGTCGACTGGACCAACGACCTCGCCATCGTCCGCCGCAACCTCCCGGCCAACGTCGCCGTGCAGGGCAATCTCGACCCCGTCCTCATGCAGACCACGCCTGAGATCGTGCGCACCGAAACCACTCGCCTGCTGCAATCGATGCGCGGTTCCAACGGCCACATTTTCAACCTCGGCCACGGCATCACGCCCTCCGCAAAGCTCGAGTGCATGCAGTCGCTCGTGGATACCGTGACTGGTTGGAAAAACTAGCAACCGCTCCGTCCTTCCGCTGTGACCGCCGCCGCCGCCCAATCGCACAAACCCATAGCCGTTCTCGGTGGCGGTGCAACCGGCCTTGCCGCCGCCTACAAGCTCACGCAACTCGGTCGGCACGTGCGACTCTTTGAAGCAAGCCCGCGTCTCGGCGGTGCCGTCCGTTCCGAACGCTCCGACGGCTGGTTGGTCGAAGCGGGCCCGAACACGATCTTCGAGAACCACCGCGACATCCTCGAACTTGTGAAAGAACTCGGCCTCGCCGCCGAACGTATCGTCGCCAGCCCAACCGCGAAAAACCGCTACATCTACCGCGACGGCCAACTCCACTCCATGCCCATGTCACCGCTTGGGCTTTGGCATACCCCGCTGCTTTCCGGCCGCAGCAAACGCAAACTCGCCACCGAACTACTCACCAAGCCACAAGAACGCTCCACCGACCTCACGCTGGCCACCTTTGTCGCCTCGCACTTCGGTCAGGAAATCGCCGACTACGCGTTGAACCCCCTCATCTCGGGTATCTACGCAGGCGATCCGACGAAACTCTCGACGCTGCACACCTTCCCGCAACTGCTCGCCAGCGAACAATCGCATGGCTCGCTCATCCGCGGACAGCTCGCGCACGCCAAGGCCCGACGCACACGCGGCGAACCCAAAAGCCGCATCGTCTCCTTCCGCAACGGACTGCAATCGCTCACCGATTCCCTCGCCCAACGCCTGCCCGACGGCTCGGTCGAACTCAACGCCACCGTTAAAAACATCCGCATCGCCCTCGGCGCCCCGTGGCGCGTCACCTGGACGCGCGACAACCATAACCACACCGAAGAGTTCGGCGCGGTCATCGTCGCGCTTCCTGCCACCGCGTTGGCCAAACTCACCTTCGGCAACGACACTCATCGCCCGCTGGCCGTGCTCAACGAAGTTGTTCAACCACCCGTTACGTCGCTCTTTTTCGGTTTTCGCCGCGACCAAGTGGCTCATCTGCTCGACGGTTTCGGCGCACTCCTCCCCGCCGTCGAAAAACGCAACCTCCTTGGCGTGTTGTTTTCGTCCTCGCTCTTTCCCGGACGCGCGCCCGACGGCCACGTTGCCCTCACCGCGATAGTGGGGGGCGCAACGCGTCCGGACCTCGCGCTGCTGCCGCCCGAAAAACTACGCGCCCTCGTCCTGACCGAACTGCGCGGCCTGCTCGGCGTCACCGGTAAACCCGTTTTCTTCAGGCTCAACCACTGGCCACGCGCCATCGCGCAATACAACCTCGGCTACGAGCGATTTCTCGACGAAATCGCCACGGTCGAACAGCTCTACGGCGGCCTGTTTATCGGTGGCCAGGCCCGCAACGGCATTGCCCTGCCGAATTGTTTGCGCGCCGGCCTGACCCTCGCCGAAAAAGCCGCACGCTAAAACATCTCCAACGAAGCGGCGAAAACGTCCGGAATCTTGCGCGCATATTTTAAACAGGGAGAGCGGAGGAAGGCCTCGCTCCCAAAATCGACACAACATTTCTGAAAACGTGCTAGCTGAGTCGACTGACTTTGTCGGTGTGATGCGGTTATCGCGTCACACCTTCACGTCGAACAGCTGCGGATGCATGTCGCCCTCGGCGACTTTGTTCACGGTGCCGGTCATCATGATCGAAAAGGCGTCGCCGATCTCGATGCCGATCTGGCCACCGGGCATGTGAACCGTGACCGATTTATCGACGAGTCCGAGTCGATGGGCTACCGCAGCGGCGGCGCTCGAACTACTGCCCGAGGCAAGCGTGTAACCGGCGCCACGCTCCCAGATTTCGAGCTGGATATTTTGGCGATCACGCACCTTTAGGAACTGGACATTGGTTTTGCGCGGGAAATTCGGATGCACCTCGAAATGCGGACCATACTTGTGGGCGAGCTCGGGCGAGATTTCGGCCATCGGAATCACGCAGTGCGGATTGCCGATCGTTGCAGCGCAGTAGGTGAACTCGCGATCAAGGACGGTGATCTTTTCGTTGATCACTTCACGCGGGGCTCCGGTGAGGTTGACGGGGATTTTTGCGCTATCGAAACTTACCGAACCCATCGCTACCGTGATGAGTTTGCCATTTTCTTTGATGACGGATTGGACATGGCCGCCGGGCACTTCGATCGTGAAAGTCGGATTCTTGACTAGGCCCTGATCCCAAAGAAAGCGGGAGAAAATGCGCAGCCCGTTGCCGCTCTTCTCGGCCTCAGAACCATCGGGATTGAAGATGCGCAGACCGAATTCGCTTTTTTGCGAGGGCAGGGGACCCCAGAGGATGCCATCGGAGCCGACGCCAAAGTTGCGATGGCAGACCACGCGAATCTGTTCGACGGTGGGCGCGGGCCTCCACGAAGGAAAATCCGCCGGATTGAGCACGATATAGTCGTTACCGAGAGCGTGGTATTTGTAGAAGCGCATGGGGAAAGTGGGAAAAGACTTTTGCGAATCCCTGCGAAAAGCACGCCGATATTCTTTGCCGTGTGCGCAAAATCAGCATTTGAGCTAATCGAGGGTCGAGGCGAGTTGAACAAAGGCGAAAAAGTGACGGCGAGTTTTATGGCGCGTGCTCAGAGGAAGCTGCTCCACGGACTCGTGAGGAAACAGATGTACATGACACAGGCAACTGCCGTATAGCCCAGCACCGCAAAAGAGATTCCCCTCAACCGGTTTTGTAGAAACTGATTGCGCGTGGCCAAAACATCCAGCAACACAAATCCCAACACGAAGAAGACCACAAGTGACGGCAAAACCAGTCGTGGTAACCAATATCCGCCAACATAGGGAATGCAGATACGTGGCAGACTGAAAACAACGGGACCGTAAAACCCGAATGCCAAAATGAACAATACGGCCATGGCTTTAGGGAACAATGTAGATCGGTTTATCAAGACAGGAACGGAAAATCCGAGGCACATAAAAAGGCCGACGAGGCTTAAAACTGAAAAAGGTAAACTCCATGACAGTGCCAGTCGCTGAAAAACACGGGAATAGAACTCTCGCGTTCGAAAAAACTCCTCTCGATACCGAGGGTTCTTTGCTTTTTCTACATTTTCAGGAGGTGGTTGGAAAAAGTTCATCGGATCTGTAAAAGCGCCGATATGAACCAAACCCATGTAGCTGAATTTCCTGTCATCATATAAACGGTCCTTAAAATATTGTGGTGCCGACAAAAGATTCACATCGTTCTTCTTGGGCAGAAGAATATCTCGCCAGCGCATAATGGATGGAGCCCCGGGTGCCAGCCATTGGGCGTTGGTGATGATGCCATCGCCTTTCCTGCTGCTTTCGTGCATTTCGTACAAAAATATTCCTGCAGGTATCGCCAATGTCACCATGGTAATGGCTGTCCATCGGAGCCATTGTTTGAACGGAAAGGTTACAATTATCGCCAATATCAAAATCAAAGCGAGGGCGGGCAATATTCCACAGAACGTGTATTTGCATGTTAGACTTATTGATAATGTGGTTGATAATACAATCCAGTTTATAATCCGCTGCGGGCTTTCAATCAGACGAATGGTGAAAATTGCTATAATAACAAAGAATGGTAGCGAAAATGCATCCGCCGCAATTACGACCGAATGAATTATGCGAAAAGGAATAATACTGACGAGCAGTGCGGCTGAAAGACGCAGTGGCCGAGAGGAGATTACTTTCCAAATCAACACATAAATGCCACAAAGAGCCGCGCTATTGATCAGCAGGAAAAAAGAGGCAAGAATCTCCAAATAATATATTGATGAGACGTGATGATAAATCGCACTTCCGAGTAAATACAGGCCGATCGGGTTGGTGGTTTCGAAGGTAAATGTCTGGGGAAATCCCAGCATAAATACGTGGTGGCTATTGAAATCTTGACCAATGTATCCGTAATGATAAATTCCTCGCAGTCCGATAAGAATAGAGACCGTCAGGAGAGTCAGAAGGAAATACCGGTCGGTACGCTCGAAAATCCTTTTGATATTCGTCACGTCGCCCAAAGGTAAAGGGGCCGCTTTTTCGGTGGAAGATATGGGCATCTTATTGAACGGATAGCTAGCTTCAGTTAAAGTCTACAAAAACGGTATTTAACCACGGCGACTAACCAGGTGAGAGGATCGCGAATCAAGGAGACTTTTTTTCCTTCTTTGAAGGACCGGGATTTATACGAAACCGGGATTTCGATCGGACGATGGCCGGAACGAACGAGTTTCATGAGCAGCTCCCAGTCAAAATCAAAGCGGTTGGCATCGAATGTCAGGCCTTTGATGCAGTCGCGACGGAACACTTTGTACATGGTGAATGGATCGCGCAACCAGATGCCAAGAGCGGCGTTGAGCATGAGCGTGAACGACCAATGGGCCAGGTTGAGAACAATCGCGTGAAGGGGTTGGTCATCGAACTTGCGAATGGCCCAGCCACCTGCGGTATGGCGCGATCCCAACACGAAAGTCTGCCGCCCGGTGATGATTGGCGTGATGAGTGATTCATAATCACCTATATCATATTCAAGATCTGCATCCTGGATGATTATAATATCTCCCGTTGCGTGTTCGAATCCTGTGCGGACAGCATTCCCTTTGCCGCGGGCCGTTTCTTGAAATATCACTTTCACCCGTGGCTGGTCTTGATAACTCGCAACGATTTCTTTTGTTCCATCGTTTGAGTTGCTCTCAACAATTATGATTTCGATATTAACGCCCGAAATCGACTTGGCTACAAGCTGGTCGAGCGCTGGACGGATGGTATTGCGCTCGTTGTAAGCAGGCACAATGATACTGAGCGTGCAGGGAGTATTGAGTGGTTCCATGATGCGTCAGGACGATGTGGCTGCTTTCGTTGCAAATGCGAGAACTCCACTGCCTGATATCGCTAAGGCTTTTTCTTGCAAACGGCGCGGCAGCGACCCGATGACGAGCCTAACCAGTGGCGTCCAAAATTTCATGGGATAGGCCTCAAAATGAGATTTGATGTAGTGCAGGAAGCGATGAATGCGTTGAGAATATTGCTCATGGAGCTTAAGCATTTGATAATAGATTCAGGCTGGATTCTGAACATGAATGACTTCGTCATCCATGCGCCACAACCAAAATGCGCCGGCAACAAACAATAGCGTACCAAGCGCAGCCAGTGTGAGAGCCAGAGTGAAATGGTGCGGCCAATAGGAAAAGTTAACCTGATACGTGCCGGCTGCATCAATTTCGACGCCTTTGAATCCGTGATTAATACGGTGGTATTTTGCCGGGCGGCCATTCACCACCACGCGGAAACCGTCTTTGATCCATGATTCCTGCAGTACGATCACGCCAGGACCATTGGCGACGACTTCGAACGAAGTCGTATTGCTCGTCAGGCGATAGTTTGAGGCCGGTGTGATTGTTCGGTTGACGAGATCATGCGGCAATTTAGATTCTTTTGGTAGGTCGGGTGATTGAATCGCGGCGAAGGGACGCCCATCGCCCTCGCGGACCAGTTTTCCCATGGCCGCAGGGGAGTCGTACACGGCCAGGCGATCAGTGAAAAATGCTCGTGGCCAGACCGTATCGCTAACAAAAACTTCATCGAGATTGTTTGACTTTTCGGTGCGCAAATTCGGGTTGATTTGGTCTCGGTCGCGGTGAAGCCCGAGATAATATCTTATGTTGAGAAAATCATACACGGGTTTGAGGATGCCGATTGTATTTACATGTACCGCATAGCGCCATTCCCACGGCCGATCGAATCCGCATCCTTCAAGTAACTCGCGATAAAACGGATTAATAAGTGCTTCAGGACCGCATATTCCCTCAATACCATAAACGCCGGACCACCCAGGAAACAGAATGCCTTCAAAGCCAGTTGAGCGAAAGGGAGTATCATGTTTCTGTCGCATAGTTTCAACCACGGGCGATGTAGAATGAAAATCGACCCGTGCTGCCGGGTGAAATAGATAGTTGTCGAAGCCAATTCGAGCGTGCGGCCCCTGCCTCCCAAGAAGAGCGACCAAACATAAGACCGCTAGAATCGCTCGTATTTCCGACCATTTTCCATGAATGAGAGTTCGTCGGGTCAGCAGAGCCAATATGATACTCGCAGAGGGAAGTATAATCAGGCTCCCCCAAACAAATCCACTGACAGGCATGCGGGTGGCAAAATAGATCGTAGGAAACGCCGAGTGTTCGGCGTTATGAGTCAGTGCGATGTAGGGGAAAACAATCGCACCGAGTAGTAATCCTGCGATGATTAAATCACCACGACCCTCAGGAGTGCCGAGCCGGATTGTAGCGGCATGAAAACCGAAACCAGCCAATACAATCAAATGAATGATAAGAATGGGGGAAAAGACATCGCTGACGTGAACGATGTTGGCGATGAAAGGAATTTGAACAATCCAACCGGGAGGAATAATACCAAAAGTGAATGCCAGCGGTGCGAAGGCGCCGATTACAAGGGCGATTTTGAGGCGGTTGATTGAAGTCCGGCGAAACGTCGCAAAAGCATAAAGTACACCGATCAACACGAGGAAATTGGCCGAAGGATTAAAAACGCCTTCAGGATTTACCAAGGGTCGGTAAAAGATTTCGTCGAATAGTCCTAACAGGATGACAGGGTGGATTTGAAAGGCCTGTGGGTTTACGGAGAGCGTAAAGGAGGCGCGTAAAGAATCTAAAAAGGTCAACCAGACGGGGGCACTTATCAGGGTGAAGGCCACGCCCGTCGCTACCGCAAGGAGGCACTTGATAGTCTTTTCCCGCCCGGAGATGTCGGCTAGGACAAGCACCACAAGCCCACTGAAGTTCATAAAAATAAGCAACATGTAGGCTTCTTTGACCGTGCCGGAGTTGATCTCAGTCCAACAGGAGGCAAGTAGTCCCGCGCAGCAGATTACCCTGGCTCGCCACGTTGTGGCCGAACTAAGTCGGCACCAACAATAGAGAATCAATGGAGCGTAACAAAAACTGAAGAACGCTGGGTGATTGAGCCGATAAAGGAAAATACCAATAAAGGGTGCGCTCAACGCTGTGAGCGCAGCCGAGGGCAAGTGACGGGTGCCATGAAATACAATAAGTCCGAGACTGAGCGCCAACATCCACTTCGCTATAAGGAATTTTAGATCCCATGCCCATGCCGCTCCGTTGGCGGCAATCACGAGCATGTGTATGGGGTCGCCAAACATCGACTGGCCTTGACTGAGCAGCTCTGAACCGGCTGAGTTATAACGATTCCAAAGCGGCAATTCACCATCCTCGAACAATGCGCGGTGCTGAACCATCGAGACGGGCACACCGTACCAAATCATGGCACCTACATCCGAACCGCGACCGTTTTCTATAACCATATCTTTGTCACCCGGCAGTGTTCCCGCCCGTTCATACAAAAGTGCGGTGCCGTAGTTGGGTGAGACGAAACTACGCCCTAAGAAAACGATAGGGTAGCAATTTATTATTACGGCGACCAACGAGATGACCGCTATGGCCAGGGAGGGGCGGACTCGCAGACTTGATGTGGTGTACCCTACGAATCTGCGTAGTTTCACAAGAGGCTGCATGGAAATGATGAACCTATAAAGGTATAAGGCACAGATGATACCTAGTAGTGCTATAAGAAAACGAATCGAAATCCCGAAGGCCAGCGACAGGATCGATGGCTTATTAATGTTAACCGGAGGATCTAGCCGTAGCTGTAAAACAGGGGCTGTGCCAGGGATAGTTTCGATCACCAAAGCGTCACTTGTATGGGAAGACTCTTTAACACCGGATTCAGCGATAAAATCGTTAATGTTTAGTTTCTTAAACACTACGTTTCCCTTGGAAACGACGCTAGGTGACGAAATACGCGCTCTGACGGTTGCTTGGTTGAGTTGCAGGCGTAGACCGATGATTTGCTTTTCTGGGACGATGAAACGGTATGTCCGGCCCGGTTCATTCTCATAAACAAATTTGGTGATCGGTGGTAGCTCTGAAAAACCGCGGCCGGTGTCATAATGTAATGTAGAATTACCTTTGTGTGAACTTTCGATCACAATCTCGATGTAATGAACAGTCTCCCGTTTGATATAGTTAAAGGATGCGGGCGCGACCAGTATGCTGGAAATGATGAAAAGACCTATCCAATCGAGTAAGGAGAACCCGTAAATACGTTTCGAGAGATAGAATGTGAGGCGCTGCATCGGGACTGTTAATTTATGAAATCGTGGTTGTTGCTGTGCGTCGTTATCACAATGGAGGATAGGCAAGGGCGAAGTCTTCTGTGGTAAGTGTGAGATTTGGGTTGTAAGCAGGATCGCGCTTAAGAATTGCACCCCAGCGTTGCTTCATGACGGTTCGTTCTTTCTCGAAGCGGGCCATTTTTTCTGGGGTGTCTTCGTAGCCGCGGGTGGCACTTTCGTGATGGTAGAGTTCAGCGAACGGCGTCCAGAGATTGCGATATCCAGCGGCACGCACTTTGAGGCAGAAATCAACGTCGTTAAGCGAAATGGCTAGGTCGTTCTCGTCGAGGCCGCCTACGGCTTCATAGGTCGATTTGCGCACGACCAGACAGGCTCCGGTGACGGCGCTGTAGTTCTGGGCAAGATTGGCGCGGTTCATCGAGCCAGGCGCGTTGCGGGCGAAACCTTTGAAGGCGTGTCCGGCCACGCCGCCAATCCCGAGGATGACACCGGCGTGCTGCACCTTGTTGTCTGGGTAATACAGCTTTGCCCCGACACAGCCGATACCCGGGCGGGCGGCTTGCGAAACCATTTCGTCCAGCCAGTCCGGCGTGATGATTTCGAGGTCGTTGTTGAGCAGGCCGACGAATTCGCCGCGTGCTTCGCGTACGCCAAAGTTGTTGAGCGCCGAATAATTGAATTTATGCGGATACGAAAGAACGCGGAGGGAGCAATTGCGAACACAGGCGTTTGCCCAACTCTGAGGCTTGGACAGTTGCTGGAGGTATTCCCGGGTTTCGGAGTCGTCGGAACCGTTGTCAATCACCAGAATCTCGTAAGCGGGGTAGGTCGTCTTTTCGAGGATGCTATCGATGCAGCAACGCAGATGCTTCAGCCCGTTTCGGGTGGGGATAATCAAACTGACCAGAGGCGCCGGTGTGGGCAGGGCGTGTTTGGCCCGCCAGTGGTTTCCGGGCAGGTGAATGAGTTCCACGGCATCGCCCGTACGGCTGAAATGTTCGGCGATGGCGCTTCGCGCGGCTTCGACTACGTAGGTTTTCTCGCTGGTGGCGAGCGCAGTCGAACCAGCCACGGCACGCCAATGATAGAGAACGTGCGGAATATGGATGATTTGGCTTGGTTTTGCTTGTTCGGTAATTCGGAACTGCAGATCCCAATCTTGGGCGCCATCAAAGCCGACGCGCCACCCGCCGATTTTTCGCAGGGTATCGGTTTTGCAGACGCAGAAATGGCAGAGGTAATTATGGCCGATCAGGAGCTCGGGCATCCAGTCGGGTTTGAAATAGGGGTCGAACCGATTGCCTGCGCTATCGAGCTTGTCTTCGTCGGAATAGATGAGCTGCAGATCCGGGTTCTGGTTGATCGCTTTCACGACCTCAGTCAGGGCGTGGGGCCTGAGTTCGTCGTCGTGATCGAGCAGGGCGATGTATTCACCCGTCGCCAGCGTCAGAGCGGTGTTGGAGGCGGCGGCAATGTGGCCGTTGGTGGTGCGAAATGCGATTTTGATGCGCTTGTCTTGGTCCGTGTAGCGATTGAGCAATGCTCGCACATGAGGCGCGGATGAGGCATCGTCGGCGATGCAGAGTTCCCAACGCTCGTAAGTTTGAGCGCGTACGGAGTCGATGGCTTTGGTGAGATACGCTTCCGGCGTATTGAACACCGGCATGATGATCGAAATCAGAGGTTGATTAGGCAGCGTGAGTGTTTCGGCCCGGACCGCCGTGAGTTTTTCGGCGGTCAGTGTATCGAATTCTTTTATCCAGTGCGCATAACTCCCTTTAATCGTCTCTGGGTCTTTGTTGAGGTCGGCGCGATGGACGATGTGCCAGCGATCGTTTTCATCGCAAATCGCCACTTCGAGTTCCTGGTCTCCGGGTTGGATTTCGATCTCGACATGAAAGCCGCTACGATAGGCTTGCGGGTGTTCTGGATGCGCGAGACCGACATCGGTGCGGTCGGAGCCGTAGACACCATTGTAGCTGCGGCGATCGACTTGAATGCGGATGTCGTTGAGTTGAAGCAGCGAGCGGGCGAAACACCAGCCACGAACGTCCAAGCGAACACCGTAGGGCCGCCAGGTTCGTGGCGTATCGAGATGGAAATGGAATTTTGGCGGTTTGGAAAACGGCGACGCATTACGCAGCGCCCGTAGCCAGGACGTCGCGCGCCAAATCAGCGTGTTTTCCATGCGGGCGAGACGTGATTCGCGGTTATACAGAAGTCGGGCGAGCCGCGCATTTTCCTGATTTTGTCGATGCAGTGTAGATTCGAGCGCCTGCTTCTCATGTACGAGCGCCTGCATGCTTTTCTTGAGTGTGCTGACCGAGTTTTCGATTTCTGGCAAAAGGCCAAGTGAACGAAGAAAAACGCTGGTGCGAAAACCGCCATTTGCAGCCGTGGCAATTTCCCTGAGGCGTGCCAGCGCCGGTTGGGCATCGGACACCGCCATATGCGCGCCGTTGATTTCGTGGGCTAGCACTAGTTGCCGCAGCAGGCAAAACGCCTCAAACCATGGCTCATCTTTGGTGCTTTTGAATTGTATAGGTAGCTCGCGCGCCTCGATGGGCAAGCCAGCAAACGTCCGCCAACGCCAGGCGTCTTCGGCGAAGAAATGCGTACAATGCGCAAACTCATAATCGATCAGCCGCACGTTCTTTTGCTGGTCGACGAGTATGTTTCGCGGAATCAGGTCGCCGTTGGTCCAGCGAGTGCGGGGCGTGCCGAGGAGAGCACCCGTTCGAACGAAGGGGAAAATGATTTGTGCGAGGAAGATTTGGTCGAAACCGTTAAACAGCGGTAACGCGCAAACCCGGGCGAAGAAGACATCGATCTCGTGCGCGGCTGCATCAAGAGTCGAAAGTTGAAACGTCTGCTCCAGCGCGGTCACCACATTCGTCGCGTGATGCAACGCCTCTTGCGCGGTGATTTGTTGCTCCTGCACCAGGCGTTCGAGATCGCGGCCTTCGAAGTATTCGATCACCAGGCAATCGACGTCGCCCGAGCGGAAAAAACAGAGCGGGCGACAGGTGATCGAAGGGCAGGCCGTAGCAAAACCGACGGTTCGTTTCCAGAATGACTCCAGCGCTTTTCCGACAATTAACAGGCAAAGAATCTTCCCACCGCTGAGGACGCGAAACCGTTTGCACGTGAGAAAATCGTGACGGTTGGGGTTGCCCGCCAAAGGATCGAGGCGCAGATCGTTTCCTGAGACCGCGATGCCGATCGCCGAGAGTTCCCGACCGAGTTGATCGAGCTGAGCGGGTGAGTAGGAAGGATAAGGCGAAAGGTTTTCCACAGTTACAGTGCGCACGAAAGTGCAACGATGATTGGTGGATGGAGGCAGTTAGGCATTCGCTTAATGAGTGTCAGCTTCAGTGGCAGCCAAGTTCAAGGCAAGACGCCATTCTAATTCGTCCGCAGGCTTGAGTTTGGCTCATTGTTGTAAACCGTATTGTTCTGCCTATTTGGCTCTGCTCCACCAGAACAATTTGAAACCCAATGCCGTCCGTTTCGCCATTCCGCCGTCCAGTCCTGCTGGTGCTACTGTTGGTTGTGCTTGTCGCTTCCGCGGCCGTTGTGATCTTTCAACGTTCATCGTCGAAATCGACTCGCTGGACGATGATCAATGTCTCGCCAGTCAAGAATCAGGCCGATTGTCACTTGATCGAGTTACCGGACGGGCGTGTGGTTTTGATCGACGCCGCTGAAGCCGCCGATGCGACGGGCACCGTTGTGCCTTTTCTTAAAACGCAACGGATTAGGCGTATCGATTTGGTTGTGCTCAGTCACTTTCACTGGGATCACTACGGGAAACTCCTGGAAATTATTAATTCCGGTATCAAGGTCGACCGCGTCGCGATCAACTTGCCCGCTTCCCGGGAAATCGCCGACGTCGAAATCCCTTGGGGTTGTAACTGGGAAGATGTTCAGTCCGTCCTGCGCTTCCTAGCTGATCACCAGATTCCGGTCATCACTCCGAAAATCGGCGAACGCCTGATTGAAATCAAACGAGGCGAAACCGTCACGGCGCTGGATGTCGTTTGTCTTTACGATGGTATTAATACGCCGATCGGAAAGACCGACATGAATGATACCAGCATACTCGTGCGATTGACTCATGGGCCCACCCGGGTGTTGTTCACGGGCGACCTAAACCAACGCCTAGGTGCCTGGTTGGCGACGAGCGCGTTTGATCTAAAAGCAGATATCCTTAAAGTGCCGCATCACGGGACCGAAGGCCTGCCACCCAACGAATTCTTTGCCAAAGTTGACCCAAAAATCGCCATGGTCCCTTCGCCCGAGGAACTCTGGTTTTCGCTGCGCAGCAAGCGGACTCGCGACTATTTTGCCGAACGCAAGATCCCGACCTATGTCAGCGGTATCCACGGTTCGGTTACGGTTGAGATGACCCACGCCGGCTACACGATCAAGGCTGAGCATCCTGACCAGCCAAAACCTTAAGGGCGACTGCTGCGGACGGGCGTTGCCGGGAAAGCATTGCATCAACGCCAGACACCACCAAAAGTTCCCGTCATCACATGACGGATCCTTTTCAGCCGACTTGGGCGCGTGCCATTATCGCAGCGATCATCGCCATCGCGGCCTATTTTATTCCGCAGGAAATTCCGCTCGAATACTATCCGCTCAACAACCCATCGAGTGGCCTGCAATACCTCGAAATTACCTGCGCGGCCAACGTCAACGGCGAGACCCAGATCTACCTCAATTTTGGTCGCGGCTTTAATGAGCTCGACAAGATCCGTCTGCCGATTGGCCCGAGCGAAATGGCGTTCACGTACACTTTCCCACTGCAAGATGCGCCGCTGGTCGGCCTGCGACTTGATCCCTTCATGAGCGGGGCAGGGGAATTCACGATTACGAATTTCAGACTCATCAACCGACGCGAAGAGGAACTGCGCCGTTTCACAAAAGACAGTCTCGTCGCGATGAACCAAATCGAAGCGATCGTGCCGCTCGAAAAAGGCTGGAAGCTCGTCATCAAACCCGGAGCCAACGATCCCTATGCGAACATCGAACTCGGCAAGCCGGCGATCCCCGAAGGCATGAATGAGCGCAATTTGAAACGCTGTTTGTTGTCGACCGGGTATCTGACGATGATGCTCTGGATTTTGCTGCTCGCCGTTTATTTTGCCCTACGGTTTGGTTCGAGTTGGCGACAGGTTGTACGCGCCTGTGCGTTTCTTCTGCTGCTGGCGGCGATGTTCGCGGTGGTCGGCAACCGGGGATTGATCAAAAACTCCCAGTACTATGCAAAGAAAGCCGATAGAATCGCGACCCGTGCGGCAAAAGAAACCGCCAAGCCCTAAGGGCTGCGTAGATTGCTGAGGGGCGAACCGATTCAGTTCTGCGGCTTGAGCTGATCGAGCAGTTTGACGAACTCGGGATATTTCTTGAGATCCTCGAGATCGGGGTCCTGCGCCATCCATTCGAAATCGGTATAGCCGAGGGCGATGGCCTGTTTGAGCGAGCGGAACGCGTCGTTGCGGCGCTTAAAGAGGGCGAGGCTGCAGGCGAGATTGTAGTGGGCGGTGGCGTTCTCGGGGAGGAGTCGCACGAGCTTACGATCCATTTTCAGGCCATCGCTGATGCGGCCGACTTTCGTGTAGAGGCCGCCGAGGATTTCAACGACGTCGGCGTAACTCGGGTCCCGGCGCAGGACCGACTCGTAGAAGGTGATTTCGAAAGTGGGATCTTCTTTTCTGGCCATGGTCGCTTAGCCTTGGGTCCGGTTCTTGCAGGTGCCGGTTTCACGCAAAGTATTACAATGTGCGGAAACCTGCAGGCGTTGCGAAACGGGTGTGAGGTTTAGCTTCGACGAAACGGAGCTCCCGTACCACGACATGAAGGGGGCGCTGATCTCGAAAATCTTGTCGCAATCCATACAAATCACTTGGGCTACCTGTGAGTTATTATCGGTATTCGGACGGTAATATTTGAGGTTTTTACCAATATCGACCTCACGCAAAAGTGCGCTTTCGGTCATGATCGGGATGCTGCGGTAAACGGTGGCGCGGGAAACCGAGTCGTCGATCGCGCGGGCATGATCGAGAAGTTCCTCGGCGGTAAAATGTTCTTTTTGCGCAAACGCGGCCTCAAAGATCGCCATGCGTTGGTTGGTGACGCGCAGGCCTTTGGTGGCGAGGTAGGCTTTGTATTTTTCGCGGGCGGCGTCGTTGCTCACGCGGGCGAATCTCATTTTGGTCTCAACTTCTGTCAAGGGCGCACACGTGCGTTTATCTGCGCGTATTTTGTCCTGAGCGCATCGATCAGTTAATGTTCCAGTTTGCATCGTCGCGCGAGGAGCGTCGTCATACGCGGCATGATCGTTGGTGTTCACCCGCTCGCGGGCTTCGATAAACTCCTGCACTACCGCGTGCCGGAGCAGATGCGCGCGGACATGCGGGTCGGTTCGCTCGTGCGCGTGCCGATCATCAACCGCATGCACCTCGGCTTGGTCGGTGAAATCGCTGCGCCGAAAAATTTCCCGATCGAGAAACTCAAGATCGTTGCGCAACTGATCTACGCGTTCCCGGCGCTCACCCGCGACCTGCTCGAACTCGCGCGTTGGATGGCGGCCTACTACGCGTGCCCGCTCGATGCCGTGATCGAGACGATGTTGCCCGCACCCGTGCGCAACGGCGCCGGCATCAAGGAAGAGAAACTCCTCGCCATCGGTAAAAAACTTTCAGCTGAAGAATTGGAGCAACTCATCAAACGCGCGCCGCAGCAGGCGAAGCTGTACCGACTGCTCGAACAACAATTCAAGCCGCAGAATAAATCACTTGTCCTCACACGGCTCGGCGCGACCGCGGCCGTCGTGAGCGCACTCGTCAAACGCGGCGCGGTGCGCGAAATCGTACAACGCGTCGAACGCATCGCCTACGCCGACGACTGGTCGACCGGCGAGATCGTCGCCGCGCTTCCGCCCACGCTGAATCCCGAACAACTCGCTGCGGCCGATGCTCTGACGGCCAGCCTGAACGAACAGAAGTTCGGCGTGACGCTTTTGCATGGTGTGACTGGTTCGGGCAAAACCGAAGTCTATCTCCGCGCGATCCACGATGCGCTCGCGAGCGGTGGCGGTGTGATTTTTCTCGTGCCCGAAGTCGCGTTGACACCGCAAACCGTGGCGCGGTTGCGTGGACGCCTCGAAGCGCTCGCGCCGAACCACAAGACCGTCGTCTGGCACAGTCACTTGAGCGAAGGCGAACGTTTCGATGGCTGGCTGGCGCTGGCGACCGGCGAAGCGCGCGTGGTGGTAGGAGCTCGTTCGGCCATCTTTGCGCCGGTGCGCGACCTGCGGCTCATCGTCGTTGATGAAGAGCACGAGCCCGCCTACAAACAGGACGAAACGCCGCGCTACCACGGCCGCGACGTCGCGGTGATGCGCGCGAAACTCGCTGGCGCGGTCTGCGTGCTTGGTTCGGCCACGCCTTCGCTAGAGTCGTATTCCAACGCCCGCTCGGGCCGCTACAAATTGCTGCAACTCACGCAACGCGTCGATTCGCGCAGCTTGCCGGCGATCGACGTGGTCGACATGCGCATCGAGATCACGCGTTCGCGCGGCCTCACGACCCTGTCGCGCACGTTGGTCAACGCCATGCAGGCCCGCTTCGAGCGGAAGGAGCAGACGATTTTATTTATCAACCGCCGCGGTTACTCGTCGTCGATGATGTGCACCGAGTGCGGCCACATCGAGCAATGCGAACATTGCAGCATCTCGATGACGTACCATCGCACAGATGAAAAACTCCGCTGCCATCTTTGCGCGGCGGAGCGAAATGCGCCGACCATCTGTCCGAAATGCAGTTCACCGAAAATCCGCTGGCGCGGTCTCGGCACGCAACGCGTCGAAGAAGCGGTGCGCCGCGTGCTTCCCAAGGCGAACATCGAACGCATGGATACCGACACGATGTCCAAGAAGAACCGCTTCCGCGAAGTGCTTGGCCAGTTCCGTGCGGGCAAGATCGACGTGTTGGTCGGTACGCAGATGATCGGCAAAGGTCTGGATTTTCCCAACGTCACGCTCGTCGGTCTGGTCGACGCCGACATCTCGATGCACATCCCGGATTTCCGCGCCAACGAACGCACGTTTCAACTGCTCGTCCAGGTGGCAGGTCGTTCGGGTCGCGGTGATCGGGCAGGGGAAGTCGTGGTGCAAACCTTCACGCCGCAAGCCGAGGCGATCCAATTTTCACGGCATGCCGATTTCGTTGGGTTCGCCGAAGCGGAGTTGAAGATGCGCCACGATTTCAAATACCCGCCGTACCGGCATTTGATTCACCACATCTTTCGCGGCCCAAATCCGGAGAAGCTAAAATTCTACGCCGAGCAATGGGCAAAACGCGTCGAGGCGGTGCTGGGCGATAAGGTTGAGTTGCGCGGCCCGTCGCCATCGCCGATCGAAAAGATCAAAGACGAATACCGCTGGCAGCTCTGGTATTTCACGACACAAGTGACAAAAGTGGTGGCCGAATTGACCAAACTCCGCGCCGAATTCACCTGGCCGGATGACGTGATCCAAGTGCTCGACGTCGATCCGACGAACCTGACGTGAGCGGGCAATAATACTTTAGTTTTTATTCTGGCTGACTGGGCATGGCTGGTGGTTCGGCGACTTGCCACGCTGAGTTCGCGGTTTTTTGTGCGGCGATAAACAGCACGGCCTGATCCAACCAAGCCAGACGTTCAGCTGGGCTCATTTGTGAAAACTCGGTGTGGCCGTTGTAGTCTTCCGGTTTGGTTTGAGCGATGATCGCACGTACCGCTGGCGATAGGATGGAAGAGGCGGATGGCGGTTGGTTTTGTGAGCTCATGGCTGATTATTTTTGAGCCATTCGATGTCGATGAGGTCTTTGGTGCGTGGTGGTTGGATCGCCAGTTTGATCGCGAGCAATCGTCGCCGGCTGATCACGCGGATGCGGAAACCGCGCAACTCTTTCCACTCAACATCGTCTACTAACGAGGCAAATGAAAGGTCGTCTCTGATGAACAAATCTAAATGTCGAAAGGGCTGGTCGGGATCGATGAAGGTAAATACGAGTGCGCCTTTTTCCTCGACCATCATTCTGATCGTTTCCCGATCCAACAGCGAAATGGGGGGGACGGGGACACGCGGCTTGAGTCCGAGTTTTTCGATTGTCAGAACAAATTTCTCAAAGTTCTCGGCCTGCATTTGAACCGCGATGTCGACATCCATTGTGACACGTTCAACACCGTGCAAAACACACGCAACACCGCCGCCCACGATGAACTCGATTCCCGACTGCGCCAGGGTGCACAAGATTTCTTCGTAGGGGCCCATGGGATGGTTAATGTTCATAGCGAGCGACAAATGATTTCATGCCATCAAGCGTCGTATGGCGACCTCGAAAATTGCTGGAAGTTTTACGCGCACGGTATTCCGGTTTGGCTTCATGGCGAGGGCGGCGATGGGCTTGGAGGAAGCGAAGAGCGTCGATTGGGTGAGAGGCTCCAGTGGCCGCGGCATCGTGCGAGGGCAGTTAATGGTGCGCCGCGAGCTCCTGCTCGCAGCGCGCGTGTTCGGCGCTCCGCGCGGCCCGGACCTGCTCGCACGAGAGATTGAGGTAGCTGGGAGGAGGTAGGCGGGAGGATGAGATGACATGCCACCGTCCACCCTGCATATATCCGTCGAATTGGTCAGAAAATAATGCAACGTCTGTTCTTAATCTGCTTACTGAGATTCAGCGGAGGACCGTGTATCTTTTGGGTAACGTGTGAAAAACCATTTGACATCTACGCGCTTGTTCGGGCTTTTTCGGCCCGTTCTTAGCTTTTCAACTCCAGTTTTGCGGGAGGCCATCCTCGCGAGGTCGTCACAATTGCCGGTTAACCTTGGTGAGGGTAAGGTTTGGCTTCACACCACATTTTTTGCGGGTCTTTTTAGTTTTCAAATCTCATGTCCTCTCCTTTTCAATCTCGTATTAGGGCAGCTTTACTGACTGCCATCGTCCTCGTTATCGGAGCCGTTATTTGGTGGGAAACCGCCCGTCATCCCGCGTCGACCTCGGCCATGATCACCGCCGCTGCGCCTCGTGCGGACGAACCAGCCCAGACGCTCAGCGAAGCTCCTGCCCGGACGATAGAGCCTGCTGCACCCGTGGATGAAATGCGCGTGGCACGTGTGACAGTCGCTGGTAAAACGCAGGTGTTGGCGGCCAATGTGCGCGGCGAGTTTCAACGGCTGACCGTGCCGGCCTCGGCGACGATTTCCGCCAGCGTGCCTTTTGCCGGGGCCGAACCTGGCGAGGTGATCCCGGTGCAAGCCGAAGATGGTGGGCAGCTCCAAGGTCTCGCCGCACAGGGCATGGTGATCGTGGATAGCGACCACAAAGTCGCGCTCGATTATCAAGTCTCTGCCGATGATGGCCTGCACCGCGTCACGCTGCGGCGCGGTGGCGAAAGCCGTGTGCTCGAATTCTGGGTCGGCGCAGAGCCGGCCGTTTTGGTCCGCAAATAATCAACCCTTTTCGTTCAAAACCTTCAGTTTTACGCATCCCATGAAAACACGCCTGCTCCTTCTCTCGGCTCTGCTTTCCGCAGCCGCCTGCTACGCGCAAGTTCCCTACCCCGGCAATGACTCAGCCAGCGGTCCCTCTGGTGTTTCGGGTTTCATCAATCCCTACACCGGAAATCTTTCTTTCTCCACGAGCGATCTGGTCGTTGCCGGTGCCGTGGGCCAGCGCGGGTTGAGCTGGGCTCGCATTGCGACCAGCCGCACTTCTGCCAAGGAAAACGTCTTTGGTCTCGGCCATAACTGGTCGCATAATTGGCAGTGGGAAATGCTCGACGCAGGAAAGGACAGTCAGGGTCGGGCGGTGCTTTCGGTGCGTATGCCGGGTGGTTGGGTAAACCGCTTTACCGAAACTTCCCCTGGCCAGTGGTGGCCGGAACCCTCGATCCATCACCGCGTGGCAGTAAGCGGCGACGCCTTCACCGTGCTACATCAAGACGGTGGCGAAGTGCGTTTCGTCCGCACGCTGACGGCGCAGGGGCCTGTCTTTACGCTGCGCGAGATCACCGACGATTTTGGCAGACTTTATACTCTTACTTGGTCCGAAGGGCGTTTGGTGCAGGTGACCGAACCTGCGGGCCGCTGGCTCAAGATCGCTTATACGGAATTGCGTGCGCCGAGTGCTGCGGCTTCGGTCAAGCCTTACACCCTCATTTCAATGGTTACGTCCAGCGACAACCAAACCGTTTCCTACAACTACTCGTTCCCTCAGGGGGTGGACTATCCCGTTTTATCGAGTGCTCACTACGCCGACGATTCGGTTGGCAATTACACTTATACTGCAACGCGTTCCGGCGTGCGCCTGCTCCTCAGCAAGATCGACGATCCCCACGCCCAGCAAACCGTGCGCAATCGAGTGTTTCGTTTTCGCTCCGAAGCCACGGCGGCAGTCGGCCAAGTGGCCGATGTTTTGGCCGAAGGTAGCACTGCGGTGCTCGATGCCCTCAACCCCGATAATCGCGGGACGCGTAGCTACGCCTTGAAGCAAAACAATGGTTCCACCCTCTACCGCACCTACACTCCCGGCGGCCTTGTCGCGCAAGAAATCGACGCGCTCGGCTTCGCGCAAAAGCACGAGTACGATGCAGGCGGACGTGGCTTTAAAATCTCCACCACCGACCAGCTGGGCAAGGTCACCCGCTTCGAGCGCGACAACCGCGGTAAGGAATCCAAAATCACTTATCCCGACAACAGCGCCAAAACCTGGCAGCGCGACGCACAGGGTCGCGTCCTCGCCGAAACCAACGAATTAGGCCAAACTCACCGCTTCACCCGCGATACCCAAGGCCGTGTTATAAAAACCCAGCAGGCCGACGGCCGCGTGACCGAGATTTCCTACAACGCACTCGGCCAACCGCTCACCACCAAGATCCCCAGCGGTGCGGTCACCACCTTTGCCTATGACGCTCGCGGCCGCCGCACGGCCTCGACCGATGCGTTTGGCCAGACCACCCGCACCGAGTATGATGCGCACGACCGCCCGGTCGCCCTGATCGACAAGGCAGGCAATGCCACGCGCTTTGAACGCGATGCCTCTGGTCGCGTCACGCGAGTGATCTATGCCGATGGAGCCAGCACGGCCTCCACCTTTGATCGCTTTGGTCAACTCATCAAATCCGTCGATGCCACGGGTGCCGCGCGGACCCAGGTCTATGATGCCTTTGGCCGCCGCACCTCCAGCTTCGATCCTCTTGGCCACGAATCCCGCGCGGAATACGCCGAGCTGGGGCAGGGCGCGCTGCACAAGCCCATCCGCGTGGTCACGCCCGAGGGCCGCGCCTCGACGAACACCTATGATGCCGCCGGACGCATGATCGCTCGCACGGTCGCTGCGGGCACCCAAGAAGCTGCCACCACCCGCACGGCCTACGATGCTCGCGGACGCAAGACCAGCGTGACCAATCCCCGTAACCAAACGACACAGTTTTTCTATGACGACCGGGGCCGCCGCGTGAAGGCGATGAATGCGCTCAATAACGCGACCACCTACGCCTACAATGCGGCGGGCCACAAACTTTCCGAAACCGACGCCAAGGGCAACACGACAAAGTGGACCTATGACGTCGCCGGACGCGAGCTGACCAAAACCGACGCCAAGGGCCAGACCATCACCAAGGTCTATGATTCAGCCGGACGCCTCGCGACCCTGACTGATCCCCGGGGCAGCGTGTACCGCTTTGAGTATGACCTGCTCGGCCGCGCCACCGCTCTCGTTTATCCCGACGGCTCCCGCGAGACCACCGCCTATGACACGGCAGGCAATAAGATCGCCACCACGAACCGCGCAGGCGTCACCCAGACCTTTGCCTACGACAACCGCAACCGGGAAATCCTCTCCGAATGGAGCGATGGTAGCCAGCGCATCGTCAAACGCTACGACGCTGCCGGGCGCATGATCGAGGAAGACAACGGCGTCAGTAAAATCACCTACACCTTCGATGGGGCCGGTCGTCTGGCCTCTGAGACGCAGGATCTCTCGCTGTTGGTCACCGGCGGCGTGACTAATCCCGAGGCTCGCACCGTCAGCTACTCCTACACCGACGATGGCCAGCGCGAGACGCTGGAGTATCCCGACGACTCCTTCGTGGTGTATACCTATAATGAACGCGGCCAATTGCAGGACATTGTGGGCGACGGCGTGCCCCCGCCGATCGCGAGTTATGACTACGACGCGGCGGGCAATGCCACGCTGATGCCCCGTGAAAATAGCACCGAAACCACCCTCGCGTATGACGCTGTCAACCGAGTGACCGCGATTGCGGAAACAACCGAGCGCCGCCGCAGTCCGTTGAGTCAGCTTGATTATAGCTACGACGAGGTCGATAACCGCACGAGCACTACGGAAACCCTCATCGCCAGCACCTCGGGTTCAGACCCGCGCAGCACGCGCGACAGTTATCGCTAT
>JANNHA010000139.1:0-15313 GCA_031404135.1 Verrucomicrobiota bacterium
AACCGACCCAATCGCTCAGAACCAAGAGCACGCAAGCGCCGGCCCAAATCGTACCAATTGCTCACGAAACCACGCCATAAAATGGTCGTCTCGCCCTCCCGCTCCCAAAAATAGCCCTTCGTGCCTAACTTAGCGCCATTCTACTCAGGCGCTTTCGATTGAAGAATCCTATAAAAGCCAGAAGCCACAAACTTGAGCTGGCCGATGTTGACTGGAGCGGAATTTTCGGGACTGGATCCCGCTACAAAAAGCGCGAGCGGGTTAGGATCGGGTGAATAGGCATTGTTCCAGGCGGTCGGCCAGCCTTCCGGTGGTGGACGTAAGCTGGCCTCGATATGAGCCTTGGCCTTGGTTGCGATATGCTTGAGTTGGCCCACATTTGCCATCGCCCAATTGTCCGGCGGGTTTGCGGGATCATTGGCGACCACCACGCCGCTGGAAGTCCACCAATCGGGAGAGTCGGCCCCGGAGCTGCGTCCGATAAAAACTAACAACAACAACGCAAGAACACCACTGCGTAATAATGTAGGGAATTTCATGGGACGAGCAGTGAGTCTTGAGGTCGTATGCCAGAGCGGGCCGGTTGCTAGTTAAACTGCCCCATCGAAATTCCGCCACTCGCCTTCGAGAGGCGAACTGTTCCGTCCCGATAAATGGTAAAGGCGTTTGACCGTGTCGAATTGTCGCCGTTTCCAACGGTCAGCAAAGGATCGCTCGGATGCGGAGTAGCCGAATCGACGAGTGTGTTGTCCTTACGTCGATCGGATTTATTAGAACGTCCGAGTGCGATGGATCCAACCGCATTAGCAGTAACATTGCTCCCAATCGCAAACGAATTGTCTGCCGACGTGTAAATACTACAGCCAATCGCTACCGAACCACTCCCTGTCACTTGGTTCCACCCGCCGATATTCACCGAACCTGCTTTCGAAGTCAAAGAGTGCGTCCCGATCGTTATAGCCGATTCGCCCGACGATTCAACAGAGTAACCAATTGCAATGGCGGCCGTTTGCCGCGCGCTCGCCCAGCCGTTATTGTTGTCGTCAGCAGTACCAATCGCGATGGACCCACCACCAGACGCATTCGCAAACCTGCCAATCGCAACTGCATCTCTCGCGGAGGAGCCACAACCCACCGCGGTTCCGAAATTCCACCAAGCATTGCCCATGATTGCCACTGATTCAGATCCCGCCGAACCCAGTATGCTCACGCTATCATTGCTAAAATTCTGATTTGCCTCGGCCTTGCCGACGAAAAAAAGTTGGTCACGCCATATGAATCGGTTCCCTGCCCCCGGTTGTATAAGAGGAGCATTGGGATCAAGCTGCATGTCGATATACCCCGTCCCTGTGACGTTCTGGGCCTGCGCCTGAGTTTGAAAAAGCGCCGCTAAAGCTAGCGCCGCGCATTTAATGCATCGTACAAACCGTTTCATAGCATTTATCCCGTTAGACCGACATACGTCGCCTCCACGGCTGTCGGCAGATTGCAGTTAAAAAAGGAGAGCTGGGAGGCTGCCAGCTTGATTCAATAACCATAATCTACCTACTTTATGACGATCCCATGGCAATAACGTAACATTCCTGTTTCTTTTCCAGATCGGCTGCAACGCAACGACGTAATCCTTGAAACCTACAGTCGCTATTCCACCCCGACGCAACGGTCCAAAAAAAGCAAACGGTGTGCCGCCTTCGGCTCCGTACACAAGTCGCGTGCTTTTTATGGTTCAACTTCTGACTTCTGGTTAAAATCTTTGTGTACACGCAAAGTCGCCAAGGCGCAAAGAGGAGAGGGATCGTAGGTAGGGCGCGCCGGGGATTCGGAGCGGCGCGCCCAGCGGTCGCGCCCTACCCCGAACAAGATATCAATCAGCGCCAATGAGCGATAATTAGCGGTTCTAACTGCGGTTTTAGAATTCTTGGTTCGGTTCTCAGAAATCATGCCCGACGCTCAGCGAGTAACTGCGGCCGTCTTTGTAGCGACGGTACACGATTTCCTCGTTCGTATTTCTCGGATCAGCCACGAGCTTGCGATCGGGGTCAGCTAGATTGCTGACCGAGAAGCGTAGCTGCCAGTTATTACCGAACTTCTGCGCCATAGACAAATCCCAACGGGCGCGCTGCGCCGTGTAGGTGTCCCAGGTGTTCACATTCACCTTCTGTAATATCTCGCTGATGGCAAAATAGGTCAGCGTCGTCGAGAAGCCCAACGGCTTGTAATCAAAAGTCGTGTTGGCATTGGCGATCCAGCGTGGTTGATCAAAAAGTGAACGTTCATCTTCAATGCCTGTCGATAGAATCTGGGTAACCTCAAACAGCGGATGACGCTTCACTTTCGCTTCAATCAGAGTAGCATTGCCACCCATGCTAAACCAGCGAGCAGGGCCACCCATGAAACGAAGTGATTTTGCAAATTCAAACTCCATGCCACGCAGGTTGGCATCGTTCTCGTTGTTCACAAATGTACTGACTGGCCCCATTAATAGCGGACTTAGATTGCCGATGCTTACCATGCTAATGCGTTCGATGGGATTGCTGATTTTTTTCCTAAAAACGCTTAACGCAACGAGGTCTTTGCTTTTCGGAAAAAAATACTCGACCCGGAAGTCGAGGTTACTGACATCGCTCGTCTTCAAGTCTCTGTTTCCATGAATGTACTCATCAGCGATTGCATCGACCGTGAAATAGGAACCAACTTCTCGGAAAGACGGACGAGCCGTCGTCCGCGAGGCAGCCATTCGGAAGGTTAAACTTTTATTCAACGAGTAGTTAAGTGCCAGCGCCGGCAGCACTTTCTTCTCATCAATGTGACCGGCAAAGGTGGTACCCGGAATCAATGTCGATACGTGAGCCAAATCTCCTTTTAAACCATAATAGAGAGCGTAGAAAGTCGAACTATCTTCATTAGCGACTTTCCCTCGTCCGTTTGAATCGAGCATAAAGCTTTCCTGACGGGCCCCGAGCAGCAGATCCAAGCGGTTGATCCAAGGGCGATCTTTGAGCACGGTCAGCGTGGCCGAAGCGTAAGCGGCATCAAGCGTGCGCGTGCCCTTGGAATATGCAGGGGACTTTTCACTAGAAAATGCGACAGCGCTGTAGATTGCGCTGGCAAGACCATCGATCATCGCCTGCCGTGTAAGGCCCTCAGGCGCAGAGGCGTTTAGGAAGTCAACTGACGCGGAATTTTCCCGGTAATCGCGGCCCGTACGATCAGTATAGGTACCGACCTTAAATCCGAGCCCTCCGAGCAACGAATCAATTTTCCCCTCTAAATCTAAGCGTCCAATCTTTGACGCTTCCTTGGTTTCACGCCAATACCGTGTGTAGGATTTAGCCTGCATGAACGTATAACGCTCCGGCACATTCACATAACTGTGATTGTATTCCAAGCTGAGAAATTCGGGTTCCTGTTGGCTGGCGCCAATGCGGGCCAGCATCCAGCTGGCCTTCAACTCCAGAGGCGTGCCGAACTTATGCTCACCTCCTAAATGAAAATTATAGAGCTGACGTTGTCGATAATAGAGCTCGATGGTTTCGTTGTTCTGCGGGCTTGGTTTTAGGTTAAGAAGAGCGGCAGACGTAGGCTGGTCGTTGAAGTCCGCATTTCGTGCCACCCCAAAATCCGCGAAGGAAATCGCATCGAACTTCATCACATGAGTCTTCTCGGAATGCTGATCAATGCCGATCTGGCTCCAAAACGCACCAAACGCAAGTTGATGCTGGTCGTTAAAGGCAAAACCGAGATTGGTCAGCAAACCAAAACGCGTCTCCAGTTCCGACTCGCGATATTTTTTTGCCGATAAATCGAGTGGCACTGTGCGAAGGTTGCCCACATTACCCGCGCCGCTAGCCACCGGCACATTTACGCCATCTACCAGATTGTTTGTCAGCGCCAACACGCCACCCCGTATAGTCATCGTTTCTCCTTCCTCCGTGGAAGCGGAGCGATCATAACCGAACGAAATACCGTATCCAAAAGCGCTGCCGGTGTCGGTATTGATGTTGATGCGATCTTCATAGGTCAGGGCAAAACGGCCTCCAAGAGGGAAACTCCCATTTCTAATGTTCGTCACGGTGTTGGGCGAACGCACGTAGGCAAAATTATTCTTATCCAAATCCGTCGCCGCCGCGCGATCCTTCACCCCATAGGCGAAATAGTCCCACACGCCGACGCGGTTAGACCCAAGAAATTTCTCTTTTTTGAGAAAGCCTTCATCGGCTTTCAAACCGAACTGAACTTGCGCGAAGCGACCTTGCGGAATCGGTTTCGCCCTCAGATCGATGCCCGCGCCCGAGGCCGTGCCCGGCAAGCGGGGCTCGTAGGTCTTGCTGATCACGATGGCATCGACCAGACGCGTGGGGAAAAGATCGAGCTCCGGGCTCTGCCGCTCCGGGTCGGTGCTGGGCAGCACAATGCCATCGAGCATAACGGGGTTGTAGCGCTCGGCCAGACCTCGAACCACTGCAAAGGTACCTTTCGTCGTGGTCGAGATGCCCGGCATGCGCACGCTGAGATCCGCCACGTCGGTGGCGATGTATTTGTTGAAATCGCTGCCGCTTAAAACCTCCGTCGCAACAATGGCCTGCCGACGCTCGACAATGACCGAGTTTTTGCCGCCCGCCCTCTCGCTGAGGGTAAACTTTTCCAGCGTAATCGTAGCATCCTCTATCACCTTGGCGGTGGTTGCGGGCGTCGTGTTCACCGGTGTCATCCCCGATAGAGTCAGGCCACCCAAAAACGGGGGCGTTTCGGGCACAGCCTCGGGCGTCTGCGCAGGTTCGGCCGGCGCCGCCGGAGTCAAAGCGGGCGTTTCGGTCGGAGTCAGACCCGCTACCGCCTCGCCAACTCCTGGCGTAGCGGGGGGAACCGCTGCTTGACCCGGCAGCACAACGACATCTTCGGCGCGCTTGAGCCGAACCACGAGGCTATCACCACGATGAATAAAC
Source organism: Verrucomicrobiota bacterium (assembly GCA_031404135.1). Lineage (GTDB taxonomy): Bacteria > Verrucomicrobiota > Verrucomicrobiia > Opitutales > Opitutaceae > JADKHC01. The sequence continues at coordinate 4,947 of JANNHA010000139.1, forward strand.
ACCACGGGCACCTGGGCCGAGACGCCCATAAACACCTGGGCAAGCGTGACACGACTGCCCGGCTCCAGCACGACAGCGGAACCTAGCGGGAGATCCAAGGGCAAGTCGTCCCATTGCAAACCGGTCTGCGCACTGACCATCCAAAGCACCCGGGCCAGCGTGGTTTCCTGTTGGACCACTCTAATGGTCTCTCCCGAAAAACGGGTGTCGGCGGAATAATTGAAGGTTTCCGCAGCGAGGTTCGTTCCGCACAACGCGGCAGCGAGGCTGGCTTGAAGGATGAATCGCAACGGTTTCTGGCAGCAGTGAGCGCGGAACATATCAGTGAGGCGGTGAGGGAGTAAATGGTTGGGCGAAACAACAAGGAACCAGATGATACCGGTTCCCGATGCAGTGGCGTGGTGGTGATTGATGTGATTGAGCAGTACGGCCGAAGTTTGATGCGGGCCAAACACTACTCAGCGGTGAAAATACAGGCCAATCGTCACGAATTACGGTCAATCAGGTGACTGTTGGGTGAACCGTTGCGGCAAAAACGCGTTACAATGGTGAAACAAACGGCACGAGGAGCCATGTCTCAAAAAAACGCTCCAGTCTCTGCGGGCCCCACCTTCCGATCATTTGTTCATCAGTGTCATTCAGTGATAATAAGTGGCTAAACACATCCGTCCTCCGCTTGCTTTTCTTACTCCTGTTAAAATGTTCAGGGTTTGCCGATTCCAAGTGGATCCCTCGCGCGGCGCTCGGGATGACAGGATTGAGGGGTATTATCCGTGTTCACCTGTGATCAGCAGTAAAAACTTAAGCCCCGAAGTAATTGAACCGCGAATGGACGCGAATAAACGCGAATGAAAATCGAGCCGAGCCCATCTAGAACCGGTTCGTTCCAGTGTTCCTGAGTTCCCTATTCAATATCCAAGTGATTTCCCCTCGCGGCGCTCGGAATGACAGAACGTGAATAATTATCGATCCTACGTCTTTTTCACCGCTGCAGCAGGCCGCGGTTTCGCCGCACTGCCGACGAGCTCAGCCGCCACCTCAACCAATCCAACTTGCACAAAACGGCGCCGCGTAGCCTCAAGTCGCTCCGGATCGCGACTGAGTGAACTCGCCAGCCGGCGGGCAAATTCACGGGCTTCGTCCGTTTTGCCCATCGCCGCCGCCACCACGATTTGACGTTGACGCAACAGAACCAGAAAACCGGCCTCGTCACTGCTCTGTCGTTCAAGCAAAAGCATGACTTCCATCGCTTCCTGCGCTCGGCTGTTCCTAAACAACGCCTCGGCATAAAACATCGCCTGGATACGCGCGTCCGCCTCAAGGCCAAGCGCGGCCTCATAGAGCCCGCGAGCGAGGGGCACCCAGCCCCGCTTGCCCGCCAGTTCCGCAAGCAACGCCAGCGCCTGAGGCTGCGAACGGAATTCCGTCAGATAAGTTTCCATCTCGGCTTTCCACGGCAGAGGTGCATCGCCGCGCGACAACGCCGCCAGCTTGAGCAGTCGAGCCGCCGGCAACTCGGGGAGTTCGGCGCAGGCGCGTTCCGCCGTCATGAGCGCCTCGGCCAGTTGGCCTCCGGCTTCCTGATACTCGGCAAGAAGCGCATACCCAATATAGTCTTTAGGCATAGCAACAAGGTAGCCACCAAGAAGCCCCATTGCCTCGGATTTTTCCCCCGAAGCCCACAACACACGGGCCACGACCGGCGCCGAGAGCACACGAGCCCGCACATCGGGCCGGCCATCAAGCAGCGCCTTCGCCGCCACAGGACCCTCCAGATTCAACGTGGCCAAAACTTCGTACATGCGAATCAGCGCCATGCTGTCAGCCGGGAGCGTCTTGAATTGCGGCTCGCGGAGCAAGCGCAACGCCTCGCGATCACGACCCGAACCTGTCAACATAGTCAATGTTCTGGTCAGCAAGGTCTGATCGCTCGGCTTGCGACGCAGTCCCTCCTCCAAAGTGATTACGGCAAGATTAAGCACCCCGGCAGCGCTCAGGAACGACGCAGCCTCCAGCCGTCCGGCGACGAAATCAGGGGCATTGCGCACCCCGCTCAAATAGGCGATGTAGGCGGCTTGGTATTTCGAGGCCTTCCACGCGCTGGCCGCCTCCAGAAATTGCGCCTGCCCCACCTTCGCCTTGACGCGCCCGACTCTCAACAAGGCCACATCCAGCACCTCCACGTCCTTGACGTTGCGCACCTCGTGCAGCCAGACAAAACCAGCGGCCACCACCATGATGTAAAGCGCAAGAAAAGCCGATCCGAGTACAGCCGCCAAACGCGCATAGTTCACCTGAAGCTTCATCGTCTGGCGTTCACGATCAGTTTGCACGGAAAAGACTCCGAAGAATCGGGTCCGCGAATCGGGATTGAGGGATTTTTTGCTCATGGGCTGCCTTTACCGTTGTTGCCTGCTTCTGCGAGGAGTTGTTCGATTCTAAAATAGTCGTTGCTCTCGGGCGCTTCAAAAAGAGCCTGCACAATCCCGTGGTTGGTCCTGATCCGCTTCATTTCGACCACCACTTTTTGGTTCTTTGTGTCCGTTAATTCCTCACGAAAGGCAAAGGTGACGCCGGCCGCCTCGCGAAAATCAGAAAACCGCGTGACCGAACCATCCGGGTGCTCCCGGGCGATCTCCCGATAATTTTCCTTGTCGATGCAGCTGTCGTAGCGACTGCCACCGGGCCGAACTACCCGAATGCGATAAACTTGGCGTTCCGACATAACGCCATCATCGAGTTTGGTGAACCCATAACCCTCCTGACGGAGGAGCGGATTCACGAATTCAGCCAGATGCACGAGGTCACCCAAGATGGACGCTTCAACCGCCTTGGACGGTTGCCCTGCGGTCTGGACCCAGTAACCGTGCCCGCTGGACGTGATGATCTGCTTCGTGACGCCTCCCGCTCTCAAAACCAGCCGGAATCGGTCAGGTCGGAGGCGGAAGAGTAAAAACTGCCGGGGCTCACCCGTGGCGGGAATCATGGTTGCCTCAATGCTGTAGGCCTGCAGACGCTCGACTGACGACCCCACCTGATTTCGTCGTGAAAACTCTGAAGCGATATCGGCGGCAGAGATCACCTTGGGTAGAGCCTTGCGTTCCGTTCGAACCGCATCGCCACGCGCCTTGCGCAACAAGGACAACAACTCATCGTCATCGACACGACCCTCGGCCAAACGACGATGTTGCACCTGCGAGGCCGTCTTAAGCTTCGTGATCAATGCCCCCAGATCAGGCTCCACCGTACCAGGCTCAGCCCCCTGCAACACCGCACCCACACGCAGGCGGGCCAACCCCTCTCGCTGCTCTGCATACTGCGCACCGACGAGAACCGCCGCCATATGACGCAGCAGGATTGATCTAAATCCGGAATTATTGCCACCACCCGCCAACATCACCTCCAGCTCATCGCGGTGATGCATGCCCAGATCATCCAAAATCCGCTGGGCGGCATCTACCACGAGGTGGGCTGGGTAGGCAGGAGCCTCCCGCCGAATCCATTCACTCACCTTGGCCAGCTGGGTGTCATTGTACGGGGTCGATACACCCGAAAACAAGCCGACGGTGCCGGTCTCCGCTGGTTTGACCGCATTCTCCGCACAGAGGCAAAGCGAGGGCAGCAAGGACACAGTACAGAGTAGAGGAAGAAATCTGCGCATGATGGTCGGGTTTATGGGCGCACTGTCGGCAGCCTCGTTTTCGCGAGTCAAGCGGACTGTCTCCTGAAGGCCCGATTTCACCTGACCGCCACAGAATCGTTTCCAGACTGCAATAATCCACCGCAACCTGACGAGAAACAGGCGCACCCGCACCCGACGGTAATTTGTATCAAGTTACTTGTTTTATAAGAACAACCGTTTAACTCCCGCAATGTGGCAATGGGGTAACGGAAATCCGACGAAAAGGTGACATTTGCATCTGCGGCCAGACACGGCTTGACGGTTCACTTCCCCGGGTGTTTCCCCTAATCACGCAATCTCGTCGGAGTTCAAACACTTTGATACTGAGCAAATCGAATCCACTCCGAATCGCTAAAAGCCGTTATGACACTCATCACCTCCACTACCACTTCACACCGACACAACGGCATTGATCCCCGCGAACTGGTGCCAGCGGGACGCGAAATCGGCCGGCCCGACTATGCTCCGCCAGCACCTGCGGCCCGGCGGCCCCGGATACTTTCCCACCCAATCGCCCAACACGCCCTCACCGCTCTGCGCGACCGCCGAACCCGAGCCAGGCATGTCCGCTTTTATAGCAACCAGCTGTTGAACGCCCTCACGCTCGAGGCGACCGCCAGTTTAGCCCTACACGAAATCTCGGTTGAAACGACCAGCGGAACTCAAGCCGGAAAAATTCTGGGCAAACCGGTGATTTTCATGTCGCTCACGCGGCACGGACTCGGCCTCGCTCATAACGTAACGGAGATTATTCCCGGTGTGTCCATCGGGAGCATCACGCTGGAAAAAGTCGAGGGAGCCGAACTCCCTGTTCCCCGGCTCCACCTCTCCAATGCCCCCTCGCTGCAGGAAGCACGCGTCATCGTTTTCGACCCCACCGTGACCACGGGCAAAACCGCCGCGCTCGCCTTGCAGCTCCTCCGCAAAAGTGGTGCTGGCGATCTCGTTCTCGCCTCCTTCATCATGAGCAACCAGGGGCTTGATCGTATTATGACCACGATTCCCGACCTCACTGTGATCACAGGAGCCATTGACGGGTACGATCAAAAGCGGGGCCTTCAACCCGGGATGGGGGATTTCGCCGCACGTCTCTACGAAACCACCTGACAGAGGTTTAACGCGACGCGCCAGCCTACGCCCAAGGGCGATTCGGCAAATTCCCACGCGGAAGAGCCCCGAAGCCCGGCAAAGCGCTGTCGCCACGCCTCGTGAACACGCAGCAGCCCGTCCCCTCCAAACAGCCAGCCAAACGACCTTCGTTACCAGACTGTAACCGATGCGTTTTCTCCCACTTTACCCAATCGTCACCGCGTTGCAGCACTTTCGCCATTTATTGCACCTATGGTCGGGGCCTTCGCATCACATGATTCCTTCCTGTCCGCATCAACGCATTGTCCAAGGGTGTTTCGACACCCACCCGCCGATGCACCGGCTACGAGGGCCTCATTCGTACAACCAACCACAACCTGCCAACCCCCGCCCCATCGGCACCCACCAATGCCATCGACCAGCTCGCGAGTAAGTATCGCCGCGATCATAGAAAACCTGCTGAAGCGAAAGTGGTCCATGCCGATTCTTGGCCACCTCGAAAAAGGCACCTGCCCCACTGAGATCGTCGTGAGGGAGCCAGGGCTTACCGGCCACGTTTTGAGCGAACGGCTCCGCTCGATGCTGCGCTATCGCATCATCGCGCGTTACCCACACCCATCGCCCTCCAGCGTCATCGAATACCGACTGACGCCTCTCGGGCGCAAAGTCTGGGAAATGCTCAAGACTATCGAAGAACTTGATCAAAAATACACGCACGGGATCTCCGAGACCAAGCCATTGAGCCAAAACGGCACCGAACAGTGTTCGGTTATCCGTTTAAAACCGGGCGCCAACGACATGTCCGAAGCCACAGGATAGATCTAATATCGATTTCTCTGATTCTATTGATCACACCGCGGCACACTTTCCTTCCACAGCCTAAACTATCCCCAGCAACCCTACCCCGCCATTAATCTGCCAAAACAACTGCTCAACGCACTCCCATGATACATCGAACGATCAAGGCGCCGGGGTTAATTATCCTCCTCCTCCTTTTGCCCTGCCTGAGCATGGCCCAGTCCACCGTGCCGACCATTACGGCAACGGCCGACGAAACGCTGCCCACGCCGGAAATATTAACTGCTCAGGTCGCCGAAATCTCCCGGTCATCCGACATCCCATTCGACAAAAAGGAAGGCCGCATCGCGGCAACCGTGCGACTGGCCACTGCCGCTGTTCTCGCTCAGGAAACTGATCCTAAGCGACAACTTGAACTGGCGACCCAACTCGCCACGGCCGCAAGTGCCGACCCGCGCTTCACCCCGGTGATCGCGAATGCCATCTTATCCGCACCCGCCCTCGCCACGATCGACGGCGCTGCCGAAAAAATCCGCGCCTCCGCCTATGCAGCCGCAGAGCAAACCAGAAAAAACGTAGCCTCTACCTCTAACCAACCCGGAGTCGAAACGATCGCGGGCAGCACTCTTAACCAACCAAAACAAGACAAACGCTGGAAAATCAACCCGTTCGCCAACAACTCGGCGTTCCATCTCGGAATCGACACCAGTATCACTCACGACGACAACGTTTACCTGACCGAAGAGGACAACGTGAGTGACCAGATCATGTCGATTAGCCCGGGGCTGAATTTCGCTTTTGGCCAGAATTCGCTCTTGCATGGATCAGCCAACTATCAGGTCGAGTTCCTAAAATACGCGAAAGACACGGCGCCCTCCACCCACCTCACCCATTCCAACGTAGCTCTCGGCTATAACGACGAACGCCTCACGCTTTCCGCCAGCGCCGCGTACAACGAAAATTATCAAAACACCCGCCAAACGATAACGGCAGGTTCCCGTGCGATTTTCGAAACCGACACACTGAACCTCGGCGGAAATGGCGAAGTTTCCCTCTCGCCCCTCACCTCACTCAGCAGCGGAGCCAGCTACAGCCTGACCACGTATGACTTCCCCGGACTTTTTGACCGTACTTCGTACTCCATTCCGTTCAACGTCTACTACAAGGCCACGCCCAAACTCGATCTATCGTTAGGAGCAAGTTATCGTTCAGAGAAATCTAAAGGCCACGGCACCGGAGCCGAGGACTGGTTCTACAACCTCGGTCTGCGCGGCAACTTCACGGCAAAACTCAGCGGAAGCCTGTCCGCTGGTTACCGAACCCGCCAGGGTGAAAATGGCCTGGATGATTCCATGCTCGGTTTCACGGCAGGGTTGAACCTGGAGCTGACGGTCAAGAGCGCGCTCAGCTTCAACGCGAGTCGCGATTTCAACGTGAGCGCACAAGGCCAGTCCCTTGAAAACTCATCCTATTCGCTCAGCCTCTCTTCAAGCTTCACACCGCAATGGTCCGCCTCAACCCACGTGAGTTACCAACAGATTGATTATGGTTCGCAGATCTACGGTTCGGTCGCCGGAGCCCAGTCCACATCACGCAAAGACGACTATTGGGAGGGAGGCTTCTCAACGAGCTATCTGTTCACCTCCTGGTTAAGCTCCGCAGCCTCCTACACACTGCGAAGCAACAGCTCCTCCATCAACGGAGCCAACTTCTCGAACAACCTGCTCAGCCTAACCGTCAGCCTCAAATTCTGAGCCCGCCACCCGTGCGCCCCCTGATTATGACCTTCGCCCACCTACGCAGCTTCGCCCTGTTTGCCCTGACTTCCTTCGGTTTGGTCGCCGCCAATGGTTCGCCAAACGAACAACTGAACAACTATAAGCTCCAGCCGATGGACCTTGTCCGGGTGCAGGTGTTTCAGGAACCGGATCTGGATCGCGAGTTGCGGGTCCCTTCTGACGGCGTCATCGACCTTCCCCTCATCGGTAGGGTCAATTTGAAAAACCGCGCCATCCGCGAGGTCCAGGCCAACCTCACCGAACTCTACCGAAAAGACTATCTCGTCAACCCCCAGGTCAACGTCTCCGTCCTCGAATACGTTTCCCGCAACGTCAACGTTCTCGGGGCAGTGAACAACCCGGGCTCGGTGGCCATGCCCCCGGAAGTGGACCTCACATTGCTCGACGCTATCGCGCGCTCCGGCGGTTTCTCCCGGCTGGCCAATCGCACCAAGGTTAGCCTTTCACGAACTCAACCAGACGGCCGCACTAAAACCATCACCCTCAACGCTGATCAAATCCTTTCAAACGAGGCAACCGAACGCTGGACACTCGTCAGCGGCGACGTCGTGTACGTACCCGAACGCGTTCTTTGATCCCACGCTTGAACACTTTCCCATGAAACCGACTGAACATCTTACCAGCTACAACCGGTCTTTGCCCGAATCCATTTCATCCCTACAACCCGACGAAGACGAGGGCCTCAGCATGCGCAACTACTGGTTGATGATTTTGGAACGCAAATGGTACGCCGCTGGTGTATTTCTAGTGGTTGTGCTAGCCGTCGCCGCCTACACTTTCACCGTCACGCCGATCTATCAATCCGCCGCCTTGGTGCAGGTACTCAAACGCGGGCCCCAGGTTTTGCAGGTGACCGACGTGGTGGAAAACAGCGTGACCAACGACACGGATTTCAACACGCAGATCAAAGTACTCGAGAGCGTGGCCATGGCCCAAAATGTTGTGGCACGTCTCAGCACCGAAGAGACCGCCCTACTGACCAACCCCACCCGCAACCACAAAGGCGAGACCGCCCCGCCCGCCTCCATTGTGTTCGGTGGGCGCAAAATCACTCCGCAACGACTGAGCCTCATGCTCCAGATTTCGTTCCGCCACCCCAACCCCAAAGTCGCCGCCCGCATCGCCAACCTCTATGCCGAAGAGTACATCGCCTACAATTCACGCGTACGCGTCGAAGAATCGCTCAAGGCGGTGGATGAGCTAAAAGAACGCGCCGACCAGCAGCGCAAACGCGTCGACGAACTTGCCAACTCGCTCCAGTCTTTCCGCCAACGTGGCAACCTGATCTCGCTCGTACAAAGCAAGGATATCGTCACCGACAAACTGAAAACCCTCAACATGATGGCGACCCAGACCAACGCACGCCTGAAGGACGCCGAGGTGCGCCTAAACCAGGTCAACGAATGGACAACCTCCAGCCGCGATCTAGCCGAACTTTCATTTATCGCCAGCCAACCCAAAGTTGGACAACTCAACCAGCAGGTCACTGGCCAAAAGATCGCCATCTCCCAACTGCAGGACCGCTACAAAGAAAAACATCCAAAACTGGTGGAAGCGTCCAACACCCTGCTCAAGGCCGAAGCCGAACTCAAGCAAGCGATCCTAACCGCCGCCGCGTCGATCAAAGCGGAATATGAAAACGCACTGCGCACCGACGAAGAGGCCCGCAAGGAGCTAGCTCTTCAGGAAACGAAATCCCTCGACCTCGACAAATCCGGCGTTGAATACGAAAACCTGACCCGCGAATTTCGCGTGAACGAGCAGTTGCTCGAATCGATGCTGGTCAGGATGCGGGAAACCGCGGTCAGCAGCACCATCGAGGCGCAAAATGCACGCATCGTTGATCGTGCAGCCGAACCAGGTGCGCCCATATCACCCAAAGTTTTCGCCAACCTTCTCATGGGTGCGCTCGGCGGAATCGTTCTCGGTCTTGGCACCGCTTACCTCATCGCCCTGATCGACGACCGCCTCAAAAACGTCTTCGACGTCGAATCCCTCGTGGGCCTGCCCCTGCTGGGTGTCATTCCGTACGCCGACCGCATGGAGCAACCCGACAAGGCACAAATCGTCTCAAACGGTGCCGATCAGATGATTGTCGAATCATTCCTCTCGCTCTACTCCACTCTGCGTATCGGCGAACAAAGTCGTTGCGCTAAACTGATCCTCGTGACCAGCACCATGCCGGGCGAAGGAAAATCATTTGTCACCACCAATCTTGGGCTCGCCTTCGCTTCACAGGGACAACGCACCGTCGTCGTCGACTGTGATCTACGAAAACCGAACCTGCACCACTCTTTCAGACTGGGCGACGCGAAAGGACTGATCAACTACTGCGTTGACGCCGATCCGCTCGACAACGTGATCGTGCGAAACGTACACCCCAATCTCGACGTGATCGTCGCGGGCGGCCGGGCTCGCAATCCGACCCAGCTGCTCAACGGCCCGCAGTTCGAAACTTTGATTGCCGAACTATCAAAACGCTACGACCGGATCTTGCTTGATACGCCTCCCATCGGAGCCGTGAGCGACGCCCTGAACCTGCTGCCGATCGTCGATGGAGCTATTTACACGATCCAGTACAACCGCGTCCGCCGACGCGCTGCCCGCCGTTGCGTGCGCCGTCTACTCTCCGCCAACGTTCCTGTATTTGGTGCCGTTCTCAACGGCATGGCCATGAACCTCTCGTCCGACTACTACGGCGAACATCACGACAAGTCCTACAAAGCCTACTACAACAATCAAGGCGTCGGCGAAGCCGCCACCGCGTTAAAGACCCGCTGACGCCCCCCCATGTTCGCGCTGCGGCCCTGCAGCCATTTGTCCCTCCCAGATAGTTTGTAACGTAATACGTTACAAACCCTGGAGTTTGGCCAATTTCTATTGAGGTCTGTTTGTAATTTTTGTTTGACAGACATATATTTCACTGCACACTTGGGTGCATGCCTGACTCTGTTGTGCGCGACGAAGTCCTCGCCGCTTTCGAAATCGCCTTGGAAACT
>JANNHA010000140.1:0-1981 GCA_031404135.1 Verrucomicrobiota bacterium
GCGGTGGCAGCGGTTCAGTGAGCCGATCATCGAGGGCACGATCCGGCTGTGCGGCATCAGCGCGATCCTCTTTGTCTTCGGCATCTTCTTCTTCGTGTTCCGCGAAGGAGCCGGCTTCCTGTTTCGCGGCCTGGACCTCGGTCAGTTCCTTGGCAGCACCGACTGGTATCCCACTTCGCAGAGCAATGTCCGCTACGGGGTTCTCGCTCTGATCGTCGGCAGCTTCAGTGTCACGGTGCTCGCGATGGTCCTTGCGGTGCCCTTCGGGCTCGGCGCGGCGATTTTTCTCTCGGAGTTTTGCGGTCCGAAACTGAGGGAAACCCTGAAAATCGTGATCGAGTTGCTCGCCGCCATCCCGTCCGTCGTGTGGGGGTTCATCGGCCTAAGCGTCATGAACCCTCTCATCCAGACTGTCTTCCACGTGCCCGTGGGGCTCAATGTGCTCAATGGCGCGATCCTCCTCGCCTTGATGAGCGTGCCCATCATTGTGTCGATCGGGGAGGACGCGCTCAAGGCGGTGCCGGACACCTACCGCGAGGCGGCGCTGGCCCTGGGCGCCACCCGCTGGCAACTGGTTCATCGCGTGTTGGTCCCCGCCGCAAGGAACGGCCTGCTGGCGGCGGTCCTCCTCGGGGTGGGACGGGCAGTGGGTGAGACCATGGCCGTGCTCATGGCCACCGGCCACGCGGTGAACATTCCCGGGAGTGTCTTTGATCCGGTCCGGACCCTCACCGCCACGATCGCGGCGGAGTTGGGCGAAGCGTCGGTCGGCTCGGATCACTACGAGGTTCTGTTCATCATCGGCATCCTGCTCTTCACGATCACGTTCGCCGTCAACCTGGCCGCCGACCTGATCGTGAAGGGCATCCGGAGACAGGCGTAGGATCCACCCCGATGTTCACCGAAACCCCATTTGTCCGCCGCAAGTTCCTCCACGAGCGCATCGCCCGGACCGTGTTCGGGCTGATGGCGCTGGCGATGATCATCCCACTCTTGCTCATCATTGGCTATCTGGTCGTACGGGCGTGGCCGCTGCTCTCGTGGGACTTCCTGGTCACGAATCCCACGAGCGGAATGAGAAAGGGCGGCATCTGGTCCGCGCTGCTGGGCACAATCTATCTCGTCGGCATCTCGTTGTGCCTTTCGGCACCGATCGGCGTCCTCGCGGCGGTTTACCTCAATGAGTACGCCAGGGACAACTGGTTCAGGCGGATCATCCACCTCGCCGTCGTGAACCTGGCCGGCGTGCCGAGCATCGTGCACGCCCTCTTCGGCCTCGGCGCGTTCGTGCTCTTCGCCGGCCTCGGCCGCTCGATCCTCGCCGCATCGCTCACGCTCGCCATCATGACCCTCCCGGTCATCATCGCCAGCACCAAGGAATCCCTTTCCTCTGTGCCGATGTCATTCCGCGAGGCCTGCTGGAACGTCGGGGCGACACGCTGGCAGACCATCCGACATATCGTCCTGCCCAATTCCATCAGCGGCATCCTGACCGGTGTGATCCTCCAGGTGTCACGCAGCGCGGGCGAGACAGCTCCCATCATGTTCACGGGGGCTGTGTTCTTCAAGAAGATCTCGGAAGGAAGCCTGTTCGCTTACAGCCTCAAAGACCAGTGCATGGCACTCTCGATGCATCTCTACACGGTGACCACGCAGGTCACGGAAGCGCCGAAAGCATTGCCCTATGCGATCGCGGTCGTCCTGCTGGGCACGGTGCTGCTGGTCAACACGCTGTCCATCGTCCTCCGCGTGTATCTCCGGTCCCGAAAGCGGTGGTGAGTCGACCATGACGACGAACCCGAAGATCACGGTTTCCGATCTCCGCCTTTCCTATGGGGGCAAGGAAGTCCTCCACGGCATCTCGTTCGAAGTTCCGAGAAACCAGATCTTCGGCATTATCGGCCCGGCACAGTCCGGCAAGACATCCCTCCTGCGTTGCATCAACCGTACGGTCGATTTCGTTCCCGACGCCCGGGTCACC
>JANNHA010000141.1:0-19671 GCA_031404135.1 Verrucomicrobiota bacterium
TGCTCCAGGCTTGCGACTGCAACTTCCCGATCACGCCCGAGGAGTGCGTCGACGGAGCCAAGCAGGAGTTCGGGATGGCCTTCGCCGAGGCCGAGACGGCCGGCCTGGTCTACGACGCCGAGTAGCGTGGCCAAAATACAGCCACCCTGCCGCCGCGAGATGCATCACCGCACACGTCGCCAACGCCGCCGCCACGTCATCCATCACCACGCCCCAACCACCTTCAAGGTCCTGCAGCTTGGATATTCCAAATGGTTTCGTGATGTCGAAAATCCGAAACAGTGCAAAGCCAGCCAGATACATGCTCCAAGCAGGCACCGGCGGGTTCAAATGGTTCCAGTCAAAACCAATGAAGCACAACGGCATCACCATAAATTCATCAAACACCACCTCGCCCGGATCGCGTTTGCCGAGCCGAAACTCTGCCTCCCCACAAATCCCCACCGCAAACCAAAGCCCGATCAGGCTGAAAAGCACCACGGTGATCCAGGACTGATAATGAAAAATCAGCAGTTGATAAATGAGCCCGGCCAGCGAACCCCAGGTGCCCGGTGCCTTGCGCATCCGGCCAAACGGACCGACGCGCGCGATCGCGAGCACGACCGATGTTGGCAAAAACCGCGACCAGATGGGCTGTCGCAATCTCATTTTCCAGCGTCGTCAAACATCTTGCGGTACTTCAACGCGTAGCTCACGCCCGAGCTGACCGTCAGCACGGTCGCCACGATGAAAATACCGATTCCCGTTTTGTGCAGAAGGCCCGCATAGTCCGTAATCGGGAACGGCAAATAACGCGCCCAGTCGCTTTCCAGCGCCGGCACGAATAGCAAAAAGCCCACCGCTATGAGTTGCATGACGGTTTTGATTTTTCCACCGCGCTCGGCCGCCACGACCACGCCTTGTTTCGCCGCAATCATACGCATGCCGCTGATCAAAAATTCACGACAAAGCGTCAGCAGCACCATGATCAAAAAGATCTTCGAACCGTAACCGTTGGGGTATTGCGCCGCCAGCCGCTCGACAAAGGCCACCATGATGCCAACGACAAAAACTTTGTCGGTCAGCGCGTCCATAAACTTTCCAAAGGTGGAAACCACATTCCGCTTCCGCGCCAGATAGCCATCGAGCCAGTCGCCAACCGCCGCTACGATAAATAGCCAAAACGCCAACGTCGCCGCACCCCACCAGGAACAATACATCAACGCCACGATGATGAACATCGTGGGAATCCGCGACAGCGTGATCAGGTTTGGCAGGTTCATGGGCCTTGGTCGGTCAGTTTGAAAACTTACTCGTCTTCGTCAGTCGAATTGTGAAACCTCTTTGGCAATCTTCCAACTAGACGCGCGATAACGACCGAGATTTCAAGCGCGAGCAAGTATCCTTTCTTTTCTGATGAGCCATTGCATCTACCCCGGCACCTTCGACCCGATCACTTACGGACATCTCGACGTCCTTTCTCGCGCCGCGCGCTTGTTTGACCACGTCACTGTCGCGATCGCCGACAATCCCGGCAAAGGTCCACTCTTCAGCGTCAGCGAGCGAATCGAAATTCTCCGGCCCAACCTCGTGCAATTCCCCAACGTCTCGCTCACCCGTTTCGACGGCCTGTTGGTGGATTTCGCCCTTGAACAAAAAGCCACCGCCATCATCCGCGGCCTGCGCGCGTTGTCGGATTTCGAGTTCGAGTTCAACATGGCATTGATGAACCGGCATCTGAAGCCCGAGGTTGAAACGATCTTCGTCATGCCGAACGAATCGTACAGCTACACAAGCTCCAACCTCATCAAGCAAGTTGCCCGCTACGGCGGCGACGTTTCAAACTTCGTCCCGCCCAACGTCGCCGAAGCGTTGAAAAATGCCTTCGCCGACAAACCGCTCGGCACGCACTGAGCCAAGGGCAGCAACCGTCAGCAAGAGTCGTGAAGGAAAAACCAGCTTACTTCTGCTCGACGCGATTTTTCAGAAAGGTCAGCACGTCTTGAAATTTGGTGCGGTTGCTCTCGTCGGTCGCCACGAGGTTTTCGTGGGCCTTTAAAACAAGGCGGGCGTGCTCAAGCTCCGTACGATCGCCACCACAGGAAAGCGCCGTAGCCGGATTTCCGAAATTCATCGGAAAATCCCCTGCGTCGACCGAAACGAGCCGGTGTAGACCCAGGTTACGGATCAACTCAAGATTACGGTGACTCGCCCTCGCCAGCACGAGGCTGCCGGGCGGCTTTGTTTTTCGTAGATCCAGAGCCAGCCCTGCCATCACACCGAGAAAAGTACTGTCCATGCTGGTGCAGTTTTGAAAATCGAGCACGTAGCGGATTTTCCCCTGCTTCATCATCGCCTCGAAAAAATCATGCAGGCAGCCGCTGTTTTGAAACGAAGCACGTCCTTCTATCCGCACCACGATGGGGTCCGAATAAGCATCAACAAGGAAAGAAGGTTTGGCGATTTCAGGCATACAGGGACAAAAGCAGTAAAGATAAAAGACTACCTAAATAGCCATGGCGAGCCATCCTTTTTGCGGCCGTTTTTCTTTTCGCCTTCTCCGGCTAGCTCTTCGACACAATCTGTCTCAATACGTAGGGCAAAATTCCACCATGCTGATAGTAGTCGATTTCGATCGGCGTATCGATGCGGCAACGAACAGCGACGTCCGAAACCTCACCATTTTTACGGGTGATTTTCAAAACGAGATCCTGCTGCGGCTTAATCGAAGCATCCAGCCCGACGACGTCATAGGTTTCAGTACCATCGAGTTTTAGCGATTGCGCCGTGGTGCCTTCCTTGAATTGCAACGGCAACACGCCCATACCGACAAGATTCGAACGATGGATTCGCTCAAAACTCTGCGCAACGACTACTTTGACCCCGAGTTGGTTTGTGCCCTTGGCCGCCCAGTCGCGCGACGAGCCCGTTCCGTACTCCTGTCCGGCAATAATAATCAACGGCGTGCCGAGCTTTTGATACGCGATCGACGCGTCGTAGATCGAAGTCTTCGCGCCATCCGGGCCGAAGGTGCTCCCACCCTCTTCGCCGCCCAGCATCAGATTCTTGATGCGAACGTTGGCGAACGTGCCGCGTGTCATGATGCGATCGTTGCCGCGACGCGAGCCGTAGGAATTGAAATCTTCGAAGGCCACACCATTATCCAGAAGGAACTTGCCCGCAGGCGACGACTTCTTAATCGCACCCGCTGGTGAGATATGATCGGTCGTAACCGAGTCGCCAAAAACGCCGAGTGCACGCGCACCCTTGATCGCGGCGATGTTACCGGGCTGCAGACTGAAATCGGCGAAGAACGGCGGCTCTTGGATATAGGTCGACGAGGCGTCAAAACTGTAAACGTTGCCCACGCTCGATGGAATTTCGTTCCACTTCGGATTGTGCGCAGCAAAATCGGTGTAGAGCCTGCGGAAAACCTCGGGCTTCAGCGCGGTCTGCATCTGATCGCGGACGTCCTGAATCGAAGGCCAGATGTCTTTGAGAAAAACCGGCACGCCATCACTACCGGTTCCAATCGGTTCGGTCGAAAGATCAATATCCACGCGGCCAGCCAGCGCGAAGGCGACGACAAGCGGCGGCGACATCAAGAAATTGGCCTTGATGTTCTGGTGAACGCGGGCCTCAAAATTGCGATTGCCTGAGAGCACGGAGGCGGCCACGAGATCATTCTTCACGACGGCGTCTTCGATCGGTCCCGCGAGCGGGCCGGAGTTGCCGATGCAGGTCGTGCAACCATAACCAACCGTTTGGAACCCAAGGCGGTCAAGGTACGGCGTGAGACCGGTCTTGTTGAGGTAATCGGTGACGACACGGGAACCAGGCGCCAGCGACGACTTGACGGCCGAATTGACGGTGAGCCCTTTCTCGACGGCCTTCTTCGCGAGCAGGCCAGCGGCGAGCATCACGGAAGGATTCGAAGTGTTGGTGCAACTCGTGATCGCGGCGATCAGCACGGAGCCGTGGCCGATCTTCGAGCCACCCACCTCGGCCTTCACCGTGGAAAACTCTTCGGCCTTTTTGCCAAAACCATTTTCCGCAACCGGCTTCGAGAAGGAAGCCGTGAACTCGTTTTTGAGATTTCGGAGTTCGATGCGATCTTGCGGGCGTTTCGGACCGGCCACGCTCGGCACGACAGTAGAGAGGTCGAACTCGACGACTTGCGAATAATCGATCTGGCCCTGCTGTGGAATACCCCAGAGGCCCTGCGCTTGGTAGTACGCCTCGTAGATCTCGACGAGTTTTTCGTCGCGGCCTGTAGCACGCAGATAGTTCGAGCACTCGGCGTCGATGGGAAAAAAGCCCATCGTCGCGCCATACTCGGGCGCCATGTTGGCGATGGTCGCGCGATCCACCACCGGCAGCGCTGCCGCGCCGGGACCGAAGAACTCGACGAATTTGCCCACGACCTTCGTCTTGCGCATGAGCTGCGTGATCGTCAGCGCAAGATCGGTCGCGGTGACGCCTTCGCGCAACGCGCCGGTCAAATAAACACCCACAACATCCGGCGTGAGGAAATACACGGGTTGGCCGAGCATGCCGGCCTCCGCCTCGATACCGCCCACGCCCCAGCCAACGATGCCGATGCCGTTGATCATCGTGGTATGCGAATCGGTCCCGACCAGCGTATCCGGATAATAAACACCGGCTGCGTCGCTGAGCACTCCCTTGGCGAGATACTCAAGGTTAACTTGGTGGACAATGCCGATCCCAGGGGGAACCACTTTAAAGGTATCAAAGGCCTGCATGCCCCATTTCAGGAATTGGTAACGCTCGCGGTTGCGCGAGAATTCGAGTTCCAGATTTTTCTGAAGCGCGTCGGCGCTGCCCGCGAAATCGACCTGCACCGAATGATCGACGACGAGATCAACTGGCACAAGCGGCTCGATGATCTTCGGATTCTTGCCGAGCTTGGTCACGGCCGAGCGCATGGCGGCCAGATCCACGAGCAGCGGAACGCCGGTGAAATCCTGCAACACGATGCGCGCAACGACGAAGGGAATTTCCTCGGTGCGCGGCGCCTTCGCACCCCAACCGGCCAACTCACGTATCGCTTGCTCGGATACGCGCTTGCCGTCGCAATTGCGCAGCAACGATTCCAGCACGAGACGGATCGAGACGGGCAGGCGCGAGATCTGGCCGATGCCGGCTTTTTCAAGCGCGGTCAACGAGTAGAGCTTATGCGTGGCACCGCCGACCGTGAAGGTCTGGAGGGTGTTGAACGGATTGGTGAGGCTCACGAGATTTTCGAGTTGGGATTTCTGATTTTCGCTTTCAGGAGCAGCCTTAAGCCAGCGCCGCTTTGACGGCGTTGAAGTTCGGAAGGTCTTTAAGCGTGGGAGTCTGCTCGGCGTATTTAATCACGCCGTCTTTGCCGATCACAAAGGCTGCACGGGCGGCCGTTTCGTAAATGCCGGCGAACCCTTGGAACACCACATCATAGGCCTTGATGACGGTCTTGTTCACATCGCCAACCAGCGTCATCTTAATGCCGTTTGCCTTGGCCCAGGCTTCTTGAGCCAGCGGATTGTCCACGCTGATCGCGATCACCTCAGCCCCGAGTCCCTCATAGGCAGACAGGCCATTGGAGATATCACAGAGTTCGGTCGAGCATACGCCCGAAAACGCAGCAGGGAAGAAGAGCAGCACCGTCTGCTTTTTGCCGAAATTGGCGCTCAGCGTGACATCGACAAAACCGTCGGCGGTCTTGGACTTGAGGGTGAAATCCGGGGCTTTGGAACCAATTGTAATAGGCATAAGAATCAACGTTACGGGTTGAAGAATTACCGGCGCAAGAGGCACCGGCGCGAGTTGGAAAGCTAGAGGTGTGCCGAGAGCTTACACAAACCGTTTTTCCCAAAAGAAGCCCGGGTTCTAAGGGCAACAGGCTCGCCATTAGCAATTCTTTGAGTCGATGGCCGTAAATCTGGAACGAGCGTTGACGCACGCGGGAGGCGCAGCGGCGTGAGCTCGGGGTTGAGGGTTGGCGTGCCGGTCATTTGACCGCTTCGTGCAGGGCGACGATGCCGAAGCTCATGGCGCGGGCTTTGACCTCAGCGAAGCCGACGGCGCGAATCTCGGCGCTGAGCGCGTCGCGGTCGGGAAATTGCTCAATCGATTCGTTGAGGTAAATATAGGCGGCGCGATCGCCGGTCACCAGTTGCGCGAGTCCGGGCAGGATGCGTCGCAAATAGAAATAATAAAACGGCCTGAACCAGCGGGCCGGGCGTGAAAACTCGAGGACGAACATCTTGCCGCCTGGACGGAGCACGCGGCGCATTTCATGGAGGGATTTGCGGAGGTCGCCCATGTTGCGCAGTCCAAAAGAGATTGTAACCGCGTCGTAGGAACTATCCGCCAGCGGCAGCGCGAGTCCGTCGCCTTGTTGAAACGAGACGTTGGCCGAGTGTCGGGTTTGTTTTTTTATTTCGGCTTCGTCTAACATCGGCTGGCAAAAATCCACGCCGAGGATTTGCACGGTTTCGGGCAGAGCGTGGCTGAGAGCGAAGGCGACATCGCCGCTGCCGGTGGCGAGGTCGAGGATGGCGTGCGGTTCGGCAAGACGCACGGTTTTGACGAGCTGACGGCGCCAACAGATATCCACGCCGCCACTCAGCAAGTGGTTCGCGACGTCGTAACGACGTGCGATGCGTGCAAACATGGAGTTTACTACAACGGGATCTGGCATGGTAAAAGGAGCGATGCTGGGACCGGTATAGCTAAACGCTCGCGCCACAGTCACCAGCCAAAAGCGTACGTGTGGTCCTCGCCGCTCAGGTTGGCGTGGTCGGTCCGATAGACTTAAAAGGGTCAATCACCCAGCGGGAAATCGCTTTTCTGAGGGTTTTCGAAGACCACACGGGTGATGGCAAATAGCCGTTTATCACCTTCACCGACAATGAGTTTTAATCCGTGGTGGAAGTCGTGAAACTCGGCTTCGCACCACGCCCGAATGGGGGTCCGCGCTGTTTTCAATGGGTGGCGCGTGTGCAAAAGAAAGAAAAGGGTTACCCAGCGGGGAAAACTGTCATCCCGAGCGCTGCGCAAGGAATCCACTTGAAATCAGCTCACCCGTACGTTCGTGCACTCACTGGATCCTTCGGCGGCCCTCAGGATGACAAACCGGGCGCAGGGCCCATCGATAGGTGCGAAGAACCCAAAATATTTTGTTTTGCGTCGTCGCGTTCGCGTAAGTCCGGGTTCGCGAGCCATTCGCGGACGTGGTTGGAATGAACGCCAATCGCGACTGAGAAGGACCTTCTTGGCTTCGGACGGCTAAACTACGAAACGTTCTAAGTGATCGCGGATCGCGCGGGGTTTTAGGTTAAAGCTCCTGATTCGTTTCAACCCCTATTGGTGGGCCTTGTCCGCGCCGTCATTTATATCGTAAGCACCTGCGGTAAATTGAGATCGGTTGCAAAAGAAGGTGTGAAAAGAGACGTCTTTTAGGGCTTATCGGACTTCCTTAGGCAGTTGGTCTGCCGGGTTTTGTGTATCCTTTTCACTCATTTTTTATTGAAAATATGGTCTAGCGTGTTGACGTAATGCCAGAAGTGAAAATTACTTATGTTCGTACAATTTGAGTCGAATAAAGGAAAACTACCATGTCCACGAATCTAACCAAACGCGAAATCGTTCTAGAGATATATGAGAAAACCGGCTTCCCTCAAAAGGAAGTTGTGGCAACGGTGCAGATGACACTCGACATCATCATGAAAGCACTAGCTGAAGGCCGCAACGTCGAGTTGCGTAATTTCGGCGTGCTCGAGGTTCAGAAGCGCAAGTCGCGCATCGGTCGTAATCCCAACAAACCTGAGGCGGAGGTCGTCATTCCTGAACGCGCCGTCGTTAAGTTTAAGTCGGGCAAAATCCTCAAACAACTGCTCAAGAAGCTCGATATCACGCAGCTCTGAGCGTTCTGAGTTTTTCCTTTATGCGAGCCGGGCTTTCACGCCCGGCTTTTTTTGTGTCGGCGCGCCGGGCGTAGATTGGCGGTGGTTTGATGATGTGCTGAAATTTTCGCATCGCGCTCGGCGGGCGGCGTTCGCAACTTCTTGGTTTTCCCATGGCCACGTTTCAAACCTTGCCCGGTTTTCGCGAGTTTTATCCCGACGCACTTGCGCGTCGGAATCATGTATTCCGTTTGTGGAGACAGACGGCGACGACGTTTGGCTTCAACGAATACGACGCGCCCGTGCTCGAACCGCTCGAGCTCTACAAAACGAAATCGGGCGACGAAATCGAGGCGCAGCTTTTTAGTTTTACCGATAAGGGCGGACGCGAAGTGGCGTTGCGGCCCGAAATGACACCGACGGTGTGTCGACTGGTCGGCGAGAAAGCGAGTTCGCTGAAACGACCGATCAAGTGGTTCAGCATCGCGGAATTCTATCGCTACGAGCGCATGCAAAAAGGGCGCGGACGTTGTTTTTTTCAGTTCAACGCCGACATCTTCGGCGAGCCCGGCATCGAGGCCGAGACGGAGTTGATTGCGTTGCTCGTGCAATGCCTGTGCGCGTTTGGGTTGGGCGAGCAGGATTTCTACGTGCGGCTGAGTGATCGCAACGTATGGTTCTATTATCTCGAAGCGCTCGGGCTCGACGACGCTCGGACGCGTGCGATGTTGAGCGCGGTTGATAAATTTGAGAAGGCGGGCGACGAGGCGTTTAAAGGCTACAGCGACCAGTTCGGTCCGCTGGACGCGACATTGAAGGAAAAGGTGCTGGCGTTTTTGCAGGTCAAATCGCTGTCGGCACTTGAGGCGATTCTCAGTTCGGTGCCGGGCGAAAAACTGTGCGCGCGTCTGAACGATTGGCGTCGGTTGCTGGGCAATCTGGAGGCGATGGGGCTCGCGCGTTTCGTCGAAGTCGATCTCGCGGTGGTGCGTGGCTTGGCGTATTATACAGGTTTTGTTTTCGAAGCGTTCGACCGAAAAGGCGAACTGCGTGCGCTGGCCGGCGGCGGACGTTACGACAATCTAGTAGGGAAACTGGGATACAGTGAACTGCCGGCGGCGGGTTTCGCGATCGGAGACATGACGTTTGCGCTACTGCTCGAACAACGCGGCCTGATGCCGACGTTTGTGCAGGCACCGGATGTTTACGCGGTGATCGGTGGTGAAAAAGAACGCCTCGCGGCCTTTGGCGATATCCATGCGTTGCGGGCGGCGGGTTTTAAAGTCGAGTACCCGATGAAGGATCTGGGGTTCGGCAAACAGTTTAAAGTCGCGGCCGAGTCGGGTGCGAAGCTCGCGCTCATTTATGGAGGAGACGAACTAGCCAAAGGCGTGGTGAAGCTCCGCGATTTGACGACGCGCACGGAACAGGAAATCGCGAAGGATCAAGTGCTCGTGACGGTGCGGGATTTTTTCACGCAGGAATAAAATTCGAGTGGTTTCAGAATTGCTGTGGCTGTCTTGGGTAGGGCGCGACCGCTGGGCGCGCCGGGTTTTCGGAACGGCGCGACAGGGACGCCCCGCCCTATCTCGGATTCGGCATCGGAACGGCGTGCCCAGCGGTCCCGCCCTACCAGAAAAAGCGAAGGATGCCGTTACACTAGGTTTCCCGGGCCGAAGGCGCCGGGGAGCAAGGCGGAGAGTGACGTTTCAATGCGGTCGTTGGAATCGCAGATCGAGATGACGCGCGCTTCGGGGCCGAACTCGTTGATGACTTGGCGGCAAGCACCGCAGGGCGTCGTGGCGGTTTCGGTCGGTGTGTAGACGACGATGCAGCTGAGTTTGGCTTCGCCGGCGGCGATAGCGGAGAAGATAGCGGTTCGTTCGGCGCAATTGCAGAGGCCGAAAGAGGCGTTTTCGACGTTGGTGCCAGCAAAGATTTTCCCTGATTCGGCGAGGACGGCTGCGCCGACAGGGAATTGTGAATACGGCGAATAGGAGTTTTTGGCCGCTGCGCGCGCAGCTTTCTCAAGGCTTCGTTGCCGGGCTGGAGTCAGCTTTGTCATGTGCGAGTCGTAGCACGGAAGATTTAATTTGGAACTCAGGAATGCGGGAACGAGCCAAAGTCATTAAACAGGGCCGATGGCGAGCGGGCGTTCGGTGCTGGACTGAAAGACCTAGAACCTGTTCCCTTCCGGCTTGTTTTTGCCCGGATCAGCTTCTGATTGCCGGGCTGACGGGCGCGCTGCGGCCTGGTCCTTTGGCTTGGGTCGTCTTCCTGCCTTTAGTAGTGCAGCGGCAAAACCACGCGGAAGGTTGTGCCGGTATCCGGTGAACTTGCCACCTCAAGGCTGGCATCAAGCAATTCGCATAGGCGTTTCACGATCGACAGGCCGATGCCTTCGCCGGGCTGGGAAACCGAAGGCCGGACGGCAGGCGAGCTTCCAGGGGTTGGCACGAGCACGTTGGAAACTTCACCCTGGATCGCGGCGGCTTTCTCGTCCGACTCACGCGCACTCGCGGTGGCTTCTTTCATTCCGACGACGAGCGACGCGCTCGGTCCAGCCTGCAAACCGGGTCCTGTATCCTTAACCATCAACCACCAGTTTTCGTTCTCGACGCCCAGCGTCAGCGTGACGCCTCCGCATTCGGTGTATTTGAGTGCATTCAACAGCAGATTTTGCAGCAGGCGGCGCACCTTGGAAGGATCGCCGTCAACGGGCATTTGCGGCGGCCCTTCGACTTTTAGGAAAAGACCGCGACGGTCGGCAATCGGGCGGGTGGTGTCGGCTAGTTCGGCGACGAGTGCGCCGGCGTCGAATTCGCTGATGGTGCGCGTTTCCTTCCCGGATTCGAGGCGCGCCAATTCCGTCAGGTCGGCCAGCATCGAGCTCACCGACTGAACGCCCCGTTGCAGGAGCAGCAAAAATTCCTCGCGGGAGGCTTCAGGGATATTGGCGGTACCCAGCAGTTTCGCTGCCATCGTGACGCCAAGGACATTGCCGTTGAGATCGTGCACCGCCTCGCGGATGAGGGCGGCGCGTCGGCGTTCGATTTCGTTGATGCTGGCCAGGGCTGTCTCGAGATCGCTCATGCGCCCGCGAGCCTCGGCTTGTTGCATGCGCTCGTATTGTTTGCAGCTTTCGCTGACCGCCTCGTTGACCAGACTGATCATTTCACGCGCCACCTCGACCATCGTGCTGCGTTCGATCTCGGGCTGGGTGGCGGCGAAGGCATCCAACTCATCGAACAAGCAGAGTTGAAGATGACCCCATTCACGCATGAGCTCGGGGAGCCGGTAGCCCTGCTGCCAGCGATGCAGGCCGTGTTTCACTTCTTCCTTTTTCGTCAGACGATCAGCGGCCTGTGCTTCCTGGCCGCCGGGACGGGAGCGCAACTTGTGTTCAAAGGCATCAAGCACCTGGGGAATATGGTCATTGAGCTGCCCACGACTGAGGGCGCGCGCCGTTGTCAATTGCGGATCGGCTTCGATGGCACTCCGCCAAGCCTGCAGAATCATCGTCCGGCGGCTCGCCAGATGTTCAGTGAGCACGCCCAACTGAACAATTTGAGATAGGGGCATGATGCGTCACTGAACTTCATCTGCGCCAAAGTTGCAAGGGATCCATTTCACCGCAGCCGATACAGAGCACGAGCCCGCAAAGGACCGCCGAGAACGAGCCGATCACGATCCTAAACCTAAAAATCCGACCATGTCGCCTGGCTCTTCCAGTTAGTTCGGCGCTGGACTGGACCACTTAAAATCCGACTCGTTTCGGATTGACCCTTCCGCTGACCACGCCGCGCGGACTTCGTACGTATTAGACCCCATAGCAAGTAAACTGCAAATAGCTATTCTGCGTGCTCTATCCAACCCGATCTCACGGTGCCTACCTGTAGGTGGTGCAGAGATACAAAATACCTATGAAAAATTATCGCACATTCCTAAGCTCAGCCCTCGTGGCCTTAACGGTTTTCGTCGGCTTCCAAGCCCGCGCGGACAACATGGCATCCATCAACGTCGCTCCCACGACGGGAGTTGTCACACTCGCACCCCGCTGGGCCATCGGCGGCAATCTGGCGGGATTCCATTTTATGGCGCAGGATTTGTCGCTCGGTGGAGGGGCAACCCAGTTCTATTCAATCAAGAGCACGGCCATTTCGGCGGGTGGCGACGTTAGTGCGTTCACTCGTTATATCGCGTCGTCTGGTGCTGCGACCAATCACGCGGATATCGGCAGCAAGCTCACGCCGAATTACTACTCGGCACTGACCTCGGCCGACGCCGATGTGGGTTACGGGCCGGTTAACATGTACTTCATCCATCACAAGTCGTCAGGAGACTACTTTTCGGTGATCGTACCCAGTTCCGGCACTGCTTCGGCCGTCACCGATTTAAAGCCGATGTCCGGTCCAGGCGGTCCAGCTACGTTGGGCGCGAGTGGTTACTTTGGCCTGACTTTCGCGGCCGCCAATCTGAGCTATGGTCTGAACCAATTCTACTACCTTCGCACCGACCCGGTTACAGGTTTCACCAAGTTCGGCACGCTCGACCCGGCCTTGCTCGGCACCTCGGCGGATAAGTTCGACTTGGGGGTTGGTGGACACAATGCGCTGGCGTTTACCGGCACCGACGTCGGCTTCGGACCGGATAAAATGTATTTTCTCCGGTTGGACCCAATCACCCATTTCACCATTCTCGGAACGCTTGATCCTGTGACCGGCCGAGCGTCGGATATCGCCAACCTCGGCAGTGTTTTCTCGACGTTGACGTTCGTTCCCGGTGACGTCGGGTTCGGTGTCAACCAGTTCTATACGACAAGCGCGATCAACACGACCTGGCAGTCGGTCAGCTTCGCCGCCATCGCGGACAGGTTGATAAGCGATGGTTCGTTTACGGTCAAACCAACGGCTAGCTCAGGCTTGCCGATCACGCTCACCGTGATTGCCGGTTCCACCGGCGCGGCTACGATCAGCGCACCGGTGGCTGGCGTCTTTACCGTCACACCGACGGCGGGCGGCCTCATTACGTTACAAGCCTCGCAGGCCGGTCAGGTCACTCCTGTTGCCTACGAACCGAATATGCTGCGGCAAAGCTTCATGGTTTCCGTGGCGGCTTCGCCAACGTTTAGTCCGGCTGCCGGCACGTATACCAGTGCGCAATCGGTGGCGCTCAGTACAACCACGGCCGGGGCCTCGATCCGTTACACGACCGACGGCAGTGTCCCCAGTTCTACCAATGGCACCCTTTATTCCAGTGCGGTGCCGGTGAGCGCGACCACCACACTCAAGGCCATTGCCACCAAGACCGGTTTGGCCGACAGCGCGGTCGCTACGGCCCTCTATGTGATTAACGCTGCGGGCGCGGCCTCTGCACCTGCCTTCAGTCCGGCCGGCGGCACTTTTACATCGGCCCAAGCTGTGACCATCACCTCGGCAACGAGCGGTGCCACGATCCGTTACACGACGGATGGCAGCCTGCCGACTTCGACGACGGGCACAGTCTATCTCAGTCCGTTGTCGGCTAGTACGACGACTACGCTCAAAGCCATCGCCTACAAGAGCGGCCTGACCGATAGCGCTGTCACCAGCGGTGTCTTCACTCAACAACCCATCGCTCCCACCAATCCTGGTGTCTTAATCAATCAACCGGTCACGATTGGCCACACCACGAGCTTTGTCGCTTCGGTCACGGCCAATCCCGCGCCTACTTACCAGTGGCAGGTCTCCACCGACGGCGGCACCACTTGGGCCAATCTGAGCAACAACAGCTCCTACAGCGGTGTTACCTCCAACACCTTGGTGGTCACGGGTGGTTCCGCTCTCAACGGCAATAAATACCGTTACATCGCGACCAATGCCAGCGGCACGACCACGAGCAATGCCGGCTCCTTGACCGTCGTCGCCGCCCAGTTTCCTGCGCCGACCTCCATTGTGGTCGACGCCACCGGGAATCTCTACGTCACCGATGCCTCGAGCAATACGGTCCAGAAAATCACTCCAGCCAATCTCGTCAGCACCGTCGCTGGTTCGGCTGGCACGGCGGGTTCGACCGACGGAACTGGCACGGCCGCTCTCTTCCGCCAGCCCGGCGGCATCACCATCGATTCCAGCGGTAATCTCTATGTGGCTGACACCGCCAACTACACGATTCGCAAAATCACTCCTGCAGGCGCCGTCACCACTCTGGCCGGCTCGTCCTCCAGCCCGAGTTATAAAGACGGTACTGGCACCGCTGCGTGGTTCAACACCCCCATCGGCATCTCCATCGACTCCGCAGGCACCCTTTACGTCGCTGATTCAGCCAACCACGTCATCCGCAAGATCACTTCAGCGGGCGTCGTGACCACCTTTGCGGGCACCGCCAACCTCGCCGGCATGATCGATGGCACCGGCCTCGCCGCCAAATTCAATGCTCCCTCCGGTGTGGCTGTTGGCAGCACGGGCACGGTTTACGTGGCTGATACGAACAATGACACCCTGCGCGTGGTCACATCCGCCGGTGTCGTCAGCACGCTCGCTGGCCTAGGACAAACTGCTGGCGCAAGCGATGGGTTCGGCAGCGGCGCGCTCTTTAACCTTCCAACCGGCCTGGCCATTGACGCCTCCGGCAATATCTATCTGGCGGATACCGCCAATTCAACCATCCGCAAGATAAACGCGTCCGGGGTGGTCACCACCTTCGCCGGACTGGCCGGGATTGCCGGCCTGCGGGACGGCACGGGTAGTGGTGCGTGGTTCAACCAGCCCAAAGGACTTACGGTTGATACCGCGGGCAACGTCTACGTCGCTGATACCGGCAACGCCTCGATCCGCAAGATCACCGCGGCGGGAGTTGTTACGACCCTCGTCGTCACGCCAACAACCACGCCTCCCACTACGCCCACGACTCCGACTACGCCTACGCCTACTGATAATTCCTACCGCCGAGGCGGCGGTGGTGCGGTCGGCAGCTGGTTCATTCCTGTGCTCGCGGCGCTCGCCTTCGCACGGCGCTGTTTTCGTAAGAAACGAGAAAGCTGAGGTTATAATCCCCTAAAAACTGAGAGCCTACTTTCGCGAGTGGGCTTTCTTTTTCGTCAGCTGATTGGCGAGCCGCGCTGGTTTGGCTAAGTCAAGAGTTAAGACCTGAGTTGTTCGATTGCTATTTTTTGTTCAGTCCCTCCCTCGGGCCAATCTAAAGTCAAAGCATTGGCGGTGTCGGTGTAAGGCATCCCGACGGACTCAGGGAGAATCTTACATCATGGCGACGCGCCGAGCGACAGGATGGGCAAAGTGTACTCAGGAAAGCGGGAACGAACCAAAATTGTTAAACAGGGCCGATGGCGAGCGGGCGTTCGGTGCTTTCGAGATCGAGCAGGCGACGTTTGGTGGCGATGCCGCCGGGCGCGGAAAAGCCGGTGAGTTCGCCGTTGGCACCGATGAAGCGGTGGCAGGGAACGAGCAACAACCAGGGATTACGCCCAAGAGCAGTGCCGACGGCACGACTGGCGGTTTTGCCGCTGTTGATGGTTTCAGCGAGCCAGCCGTAGGTGCGGGTTTCGCCCGCTTTGACTTTGAGTGCGGCGGTGTAAACGCGTTGTTGAAAGGGCGTGACGCCAGAGAAATCAAAACGTGCGTCGGCGAAATCCTGGGGCTCGCCGTCGAAGTGGCGTTGTACGCGGGCGATGATGGTGGCCACCCAAGCGGGCGGTGTGGCGGCGGTGTCGAGTTCGGCGGCTTTCTCGGGGAGATGGAAGCCGGTTAGGCCTTTTTCATTCCAGTCGATTATGCAGCGGCCAAACGAGGTCGGGAAGGCGTGTGCGGGCATGGGTGAAAATGGTCCGTTTTTGTTTGCTGTCGACTCGACCGGGCAAATTACGGGATTGGAGCGCTTGGCGCGGGTTTGGCGGCCATGACGCGAATCATCACGTGCGGGCCTTTTCCATTGGGGCGCATCGCGGCGAGACCGACGATACCAGCGCAGTTGAGCAAGGGCACGCGGGGAGTCGTCAGGGCCAGACGGCAAAGCAGCGCGGGTTCTCCAAAGAGGCTGATGCGAAGGCCCATCGAATAGACTTTGGCTTCGGGAGGTAGTCCCCAGTCCACCGCCGACAATCTCTCAAAAGGATCCAGAAACGAGAAATCGACCTGAAACCGTCCGCCGTGGGTGGCGACCTTTAACCAAGGGATATCGACTGCTTCGAAGAGGATGTCTTTAGCTCCGGGTGTTTGAGCGGCGATGTTGAAAAAATCCATCAAGGCAAGTGGCCCTCCGGCGAAGGAACGTTCCTCGGCCGCTGTGATGGCAAAGGGTTCCATCATGGCCCGGTTGCTGGCGATCTGTTCGGGTGGAAAGGGGGCGGACCCGGTCTGAATGGAAAACCTTTTGTCTTTGAAAGAGGGGTTGTGGTCGGCCACCTGCTTCATTCGCAAAATGAAAGCGGGAACAGCGTCGAGGCCGATGCCGAGAAACTGCGGGTTGATCAGCGCGCTCGACCAGACGTCTTTGGCCTTGGCCGAACCTTTGGCTTGAGAAAATGGCCCGATGACATGAATGAACATGCCCTCTCCAAGCGTGGAGCTAAAATCGATTTTGTTCCCGGTGCTGAGGTAGAGCGTTAGGGCGGGCGATGTGTCTTTTTTTTCTTCTGGTTTACGTGGGTTGATGATCAAGGCAACGGCCCACTGGCGCAGGGTTTTGCCTTCGATCGATTGGACGAGCAGCGTCACGCTGTCTTCCTTTTGAATGCCGGTTCTTGTTGATGCTAAGGCGATGCCTTCGGTGGGGATCGACGCTTTGGTGAGCGCCTGAACCATGAGTGGCAGCCATGAAACGGGAACGAAATCGGGGAGAATGCGCGGGGCGTTTTCAGCGTGTAGGTTTGCTGGACCGGCGAGGGACAAACAGACGGTTATGGCCAGTAGTGTAGGTTTCAAAACAATTGAACGCATTGGAAAAATGCTGGAGTAACCATCTCGCTGCGCCAGACGAATCAGTGCTCGAGTTGCGTGGTTTGAGTTGAACGCCGGGTCCGCTTTCGGCTCGTGCCCGGGCTTGGGTTGCGGCAAGTTCGCCGGATGCCAAACCGGTTTTATACGGACTTCGACTCACAGACGCTCGGTGGCGAGCGCAAGACGGACTATCGCACTGCGTTTCAAATCGACCGCGACCGGGTGATTCATTCGCACGCGTTTCGGAAGTTGCAGTCGAAGACGCAGGTTTTTCTTTCGGGTGAATACGATTTTTATCGCACGCGGCTGACGCACTCGATGGAGGTGGCGCAGATCGGGCGTTCGATCTGCAACTTCCTGCTGAAGCGGGGCGCGCCGTTGGCGGAGGATTTTTATATCGATAGCGACTTGGTCGAGGCGGTTTGTCTGGCGCACGATTTGGGTCATCCGCCGTTTGGGCATTCGGGCGAGCGGACGTTGCAGGAGTTGATGAAGCGGCATGGCGGTTTCGAGGGAAACGCGCAGACACTCCACTTGTTGACAGAGACAATGTATCAAAATGAGACGACGGTACATGGCATGGTGCCGACGCGGGCGTTGCTGGATGGAGTGTTGAAGTACAAGAAGCTTTACAGCGAGTTTCCCGAGACGCCGGGCCAGCATTTTCTCTACAATCCGCAGGTGCGTTATCGGGATTTTGTTTTCGATGGCACGGCGATTCCGGCGACGCTGCACAAGGGCGAAGTTTTGAATACTTTCAAATCCGTCGAGTGCCAGATCATGGACTGGTCGGATGATGCGGCGTACTCGCTTAACGATATTGTCGATGGCGTGAAGGCCGGCTTTTTGACGATCGAGCGGATCGAGGCGTGGGCGGCGAGCCAGCCGATCGATGCGGAGAAGCAGAGGCAGTTGGACGACTTGTTCGGCGCGATTCGGGGAGACAATATTGAGTATGCGTTTTCGCAGAAGATCGGCGCATTCATCCGGGCGTGTCGTTTACGGGAGCGGGAGAACTTCATGGCGGCAAAAACCAATCGTTATCGTTATGAACTAGTGGTGGTGGATGAAGCCTTGCGCGAGGCGGCATTCTACAAGCAGCTGGCCAACGACGTGATCTTCGAGAGTCCGCAGTTGCAACAGATCGAGTTCAAGGCGCGGCGCGTGCTGTTCAGCCTGTGGGAGTCGGCGTGGACGAATTATGTCGAGCGGAGTGGGCGCGTGATCCACGTGCTGCCGTCTTCGGTGGGAAAACTGGTGGCGGGCGAGCCTTACCTGGATGACAAGGCTCGTCGTATCTGCGACTGGTTGTCGGGGCTGACGGACGGGATGATCGTGCGCACTTACCGGCGTCTCTTTGATCCGGAGTTTGGCAGCATTCGCGATCTGAGTTGAAACACGCCATCGCGAGCCGGAATCTATTTCGCTGACGGCGTGATCGAAGACATTGTTTCACCTGTTTTTTTGCTTCTTTTGGTGAGTGACGAGCTTAGTTTTTTTGAGGTTGTGTCGATAGGAACGGGATGGGCCTTTCAGGGTTTTCTCAACGCGACGCTCGTTTCAGCGAGTCTTGCAAAACCTATTATGAGTTGCGCCGTGCCTTGCCCCACGGACATTGTTGCCAGGTGCCGGTTTTGCGCTAGAGCGACCAACAAATTATGGTTCGCGGAATCCTACCTTTACGACCGCCGATGAATAGCCCGACTGAATCCGGCATTTTATGCTGCCGACGCCGACGCCTTGCCGTTGGTTCGTGGTCTGCTTCTGCGTCTTCGAATATTATCTCAGCCATGACAGGGAATGCTTTTCCGATCTCGCCTGCTCTCGCTTCGGGCCAACGACTTTCCTTGCTTTATAGGCGAGGAATCCAGACCGCTGCCCTGCTTCTTTTTCTTGTCGTCCTTTCTTTCCCGGCCCTCGCCGAGGCCGCCAGCTCCTATCAACCTCAGCGCGGCGATCCCCTACTCGAGCGCTGGCGCTGGACGCATTTCGCCGAACTGGACGGGAATGGCTTCCAGTGCATGGCGGAAACCAAGGACGGCAGCATGTGGTTCGGCGTTGAGCATGGGATCATCCGCTACGACGGACTCCAGTGGACCCCCTACAATGCCACCAACGGCCTTTTCGATACTCAGGTAGCAACCCTGTGCGCATCACGGGATGGCACGCTCTGGGCGGGAGCGCAGCACAGCCTTAGCTATTTCAAGGATGGAACTTGGACCTCCGTCTTCTCGGACGCCCCCAACATCTCGATCAACAGAATCATCGAAGCGGCCGACGGCTCGATCTGGGTCAGCCTTTTTCAGATGGTTTTGCGGCTCAAAAACAACGAGATTACCTTCTTTTATGCGCGCCCGGGAGACGCCGACATGGTGCGCAAAAGCTTTCCCTCCGCCCAGTTTATTCTGATACCGGAGAAAGTGGTTCGGGGAGAGTTTGCTAGAAGCATCCTCGAAGATCGCGAGGGTCGAATCTGGCTGGCCTCGGGTCGGGGTACCTTGGCCTGCTGGGATCCCAAAGCAGGGTCGGCCGAAGAGCCGAACGCCTGGGTCGTCGCCGATGAAACCCAAGAACAGTACGACCAGTTGTATCCAGTCATGTATCAGACGCGTGATGGCAAAATTCTGGTGGGAAACGGACGAGGGCGTAACGGATTAAACGCGTACGATCCTGCATCGGGCCAATGGTCCGTCTTTCAGGCCACGGCCAGCCCCCCGCTCAGCATTTTTGAGGCGCGAAATGGAACCGTCTGGTCAACAACCCACAGCCGCATTCTGATGCAGCAGGGCGACATCTGGCAGGTTTACGATGCGGAAAGGTTGGGAGTCCAGCCGAACCGGATTTGGCTATTC
>JANNHA010000142.1:0-16282 GCA_031404135.1 Verrucomicrobiota bacterium
GGATCTTGCGCGAGCCCGGCGCGAACGCAGTTGAGGTCGATATAAAGTGCGACGGTCTGGATCGCGTAGTTTTTCGGCTCGATGAGCACCGATTTAAAACGCTCGGACCAAAGCGTACCGTAGCGCTGGTGACTCTTGTTAAACCAAATGGCAAAACGCTGCTTTACGAGCTTCATGAACGCGGAGACATCGCCAATCAAAGCCAGCTGTCGTTTCCGCCAAGCCTCGCCCTCGGGGCCGCCGTTACGCAGCTGAAGGGCTATTACCTCTAGACGTTCGGTCTGGTACTGGGTGGGTTTTGGGTGGAGCAGTTTGTACCGGCGAAGTAATTCGTCGTCGGAAGGCACGGTTTTCTGCGGCACCTTGACGAGCACATGGAAGTGATTGCTCAGAATCGCATGGGTTAGAATCTGCACCCCGCAGAAGTCAGCCGTGAGCCAGAGCTGTTTACGGAGCACCTCCTTAGCGGTATCATCGATGACGCGTTCGCCGTTCACCGTGCGGGTCATGCAGTGGTACACCGCCTCCCCGTCTTCGGCCTTAATTTTGATTCGCGCACATCGCATGGGATCTAAGAGAGCAGACAAGTCTTCCTATGTCTACTTATTTTCGACCTGTCCCTTTTGAACGATCTCATCTCTTTTTGGCTAGCGTGAAAGGTGAGCCGCGACTATGGCTGGCGCGACGGATGCGAAGCAGCCGGCGTGATAGCCATAGTCTTTGGCTCTAGCGCATCGTTCGGCTCTTTGGTTAGTTTCATATCTGAAAATGACTTATACGCTTTTTCGGACGCATACCACATCCACCATCCGAAAAAGAATCCCGCAATTGGCCATATACAAAGATCAACAATGATTTCACGACGCGTCACGAAATCCTGACCGTGCGTAAACAGCTTCCACGCTGTCATCCACATAAACATGGTGGTGCCCCAACCCATGACACCGTGAGTCAGTATCCATTTAATTTTTCCGTTCTCGCGACTCACACTCCACTGACGAGCTTGGCGTTCTGAGAATTTCGTGCGTAGCATGTGGTTGGTCTATTCTGCCGAACAGTGTTATTCAGCTGCACCCAGTGCAGCTATTGCAGGAAGTGCAGTTGAGGAGGCGAAAGGAGGAAGGTCTTTCATAAGTAGCAGTATGATAAAGATGGCGTGTCTGAATTTTGGCTGGGTGCAGCTTTTTCAGGCTTGCACTGATTCCGGCAAAAGCTGCACTCGCGGATATATGGCAAACAATGGGGCGTTGAGGTTTCCAGACTGGGAAATGGCGTTGTCGAGGGTTACGGAGGGGCGTGAGCAAATCCTATACAAACGCGCGATTCTTGGGTTTCTCCACCTCTGCAAGGTAAGTCGTGCGCCAGCTACGATCATGCTGGCCAAGGAATACATCGAGCAGCTTGAGAAACAAGGTAATAAGCGTGACGAAACCACCCGGGAGGCTTTGCACTGGTTCGTCAAGACGGCGCGGAGTCCGCTGGACGCGCTGGCGCGCTAATGCAGAATGAGGAATGAAGAATGCAGAATGAAGAATGTGGCAGAGATCGGAGTTTTTTAACCACTTGTGCTCACTGAGGGGCACTGATGGGGACGAATTTGGCAGGGATCCGCGTGATCTGTGGCATTCGCGGTGGTTCGGCTCGGACCGGCGACGACGGCGCGTCGCCCTCCATTCGATCCGGGGGCGGGGCTTACGGTGTAGGATCGAGGTTACCCCGGTTGGGTGGACATGTCGTGCAAGCCATAAAAAAAGCCCGGGCGGTTTAGGCCCGGGCTTGAGGAGAAAGATAAAGAGAACGAGAAAGAAGAAAGATCTTTACCGGCCTGGCGGCTTGGCGGTCCAGGCGTCCTTCAACGTGATGGTTCGGTTGAAGACGGGTTTTCCGGGTTTCGAGTCGATCGGGTCTAACGCGACGTAAGCTAGGCGTTCGAATTGGTAGCGTTGATCCAGCTTCGCGTCGGCGAGGGAGGGTTCCAACTTCGCGGTGATCACTTCGAGCGACTTCGGGTTGACGTGTACTTTGTAATCACCGTCGGCGTCGGGTTCGGCGGCGTTGAAGAGGCGGTCGTAGAGGCGGACTTCGGCGTCGATCGCGTTCGCGGCGCTGACCCAATGAATCGTTCCCTTCACCTTGCGGTCGGACGTCGGGCCGCCAACGCGCGAGCCGAGGTCGGCGGTGCAGCGGATTTCGGTGATCGCGCCGGTCGCGTCTTTAATGAGTTCGTCGCACTTGATGATGAAGGCGTACTTCAGGCGGACTTCACCGCCTGGACGGAGGCGGAAATATTTCGGCACCGGGATTTCCATGAAGTCGTCGCTTTCGATGAAGACTTCGCGGGAGATCGGGATGACGCGCGTGCCGGCGTTTGGATCTTCGGGGTTGTTCGTCGCGTTGCACTCAATGACTTGGCCGGGTTCGATGTTGGTGAGGACGATTTTAATCGGGCGGAGGACGGCGAGGCGTCGGAGGGAGATTTTGTTGAGTTCGTCGCGGACGGCGTGTTCGTACACGGCGAAGTCGGTGACGCTTTTGAATTTGGTGACGCCGACACCGGTGACAAAACGGCGGACGGCGCTGGCCGGGACGCCGCGACGACGGATGCCGCTGATGGTCGGCATACGCGGGTCATCCCAGCCGGTGACGACGGCATCGTTGACGAGCGCGATGAGTTTGCGTTTCGAGACGATCGTGTAGGTGGGGATTAGTTTGGCGAATTCGTACTGCTGGGGCAGCGGGCGTGGCAGGTCGAGGCTTTCGAGAATCCAGTTGTAGAGCGGGCGGTGTACTTCGAATTCGAGCGTGCAGACGGAGTGGGTGATGCCTTCGAGGTAATCGCTCAGGCAGTGGGCGAAATCGTAGAGCGGGTAGATGCACCACTTGTTGCCGGTGTGGTGATGGTCGGCATGGCGGATGCGGTAGATGAGCGGGTCGCGCAGCCAGATGTTGGGCGAGGCCATGTCGATCTTGGCGCGGAGGGAGCGGGTGCCGTTGGGGAACTCGCCGGCCCGCATGCGCTGGAAGAGGTCAAGGCTTTCCTCGACGGAGCGGTTGCGGAACGGGCTGTCCTTGCCGGGTTTGTCGGGCGAGCCGCGGTAGGTTTCGGTGTCTTCGGGCGAAAGATCGCAGACATAGGCTTTGCCCTTTTTGATGAGTTCGACTGCGTAGCCGTAGATCTGGTCGAAGTAATCGGAGGCGAAGAAAGGTTCGACGGTGGGCGAATGGGGGTGGCCGATGGTTTCGGCGGGCACGGGGCCGGAGTAGAAATCGGGTTTGCCGGCGACGGTCTGGGCGGCGGGGAGTTGACCTTTGGTTTTGAAACCGAGGCAGTGGTCAGCCCAGCCGGCGATGAGCCATTGAACGTCTTCGATGATGGATTCGACGTATTCGACGTCTTCCTTCGTCGGGTTGGTGTCGTCCATGCGGAGGTTGCACTGGCCGTTGTTTTCGCGAGCGATGCCGAAGTTGAGGCAGATCGATTTCGCGTGGCCGATGTGCAGGTAACCGTTGGGCTCGGGGGGGAAGCGGGTGGCGATTTTTTGGTAGCGTTGCTCCGTGACGTGCGTTGCGACGATATCACGAATGAAATCGGTGGGTGCAGGTGTTGGGTTCTCGGGAGTGGCAGCGCTCATGGAAAAGGGAAAGACAATGGTAACGCGGGCGTTGGACGCAATGAAGCTTTTGCGAGAGCGAAAATGTCGGAGACGGAAGAGTTTAACCGCTAATGAACGCTCATGGACGCCAATTCGGAGTAAGGCGTTCGGAATAAGGCATGGGTCACAGAGAACACGGAGCGATGACACAGAGGCGGCGGGAGTCGAAATCGGCTCCGACGGAGTGTCGGCCTCGATTTTAGCGCAGGCCGAGGGCTCCGAGAATGAGCGTGAGAATCAGGATCACGCCGATGAGCCACCAGAACCATTGCTTGGCTTGGTGGTGTTGGCGGGAGCGGCTGTCTCGTTCTTGGGTTTCTTGGTCATCGGGCAGGTCGAGGCCGTCGTAGATGCTTTGCTCGGTCCAGCCGGTGCGTTCGTCGGCACCGCATTCGGGGCAGGCGTGGGCTTTGGGCGGGATCGCCGCGCCACAATTCGCGCAATTTTCCGGGGAGTTCATTCCTGAAGGGGATTGGTTGGTCGGTGGTCAGACTGGGCCGAGCCGAGCGAAAGTTCCGCGCAAATACCGGTTTGCGTCAACAGGGCTTACGGCTTTGCCGCGAACAAGCTTGTCACAGGCAGGGAAGATCCCGCATCTCTTTTGGCGATGTGGTCACGTTTTAAAAATTGGTGGGAGAACCGGAGTGCCTTCTCCGACACGGCTCGGGCGGGCGTGGAAGGCGAGCGGCTGGCAGCGGATTTCCTGCGCAAAAAAAACGGTTACAAGATCGTGGCGCGTAACTGGCGCAGTCCGCATGACCGGCGCGATGAGATCGATTTGGTTTGTCGCGATCAAACGGTGTTGGTTTTTGTAGAGGTGAAGACGCGCTCGGTCCATGCACTTGTCACGGGCTATCACGCGGTCAATCAGGCAAAAAAACGCATTCTGCTTCGCGCCTGCACGGCTTATTTACGGGCGCTTGGTTCGGTGACGCCGCCTCAAACTTTTCGTTTCGACATCGTAGAAGTCAGTCACGGTGGCGACGGTGTGGCTCCCGAAGTACGGCACTTTGAAAACGTGCCGCTTTTCCCCAAAGACAGGCGGCCCT
Source organism: Verrucomicrobiota bacterium (assembly GCA_031404135.1). GTDB lineage: Bacteria > Verrucomicrobiota > Verrucomicrobiia > Opitutales > Opitutaceae > JADKHC01. Next base: position 4,703 of record JANNHA010000142.1, read on the forward strand.
GAGCGGTTGGTCAACGGCTGGATTTGCGATTCAGGGCAAGGCGTGTATCGATTTGGTAACTCAGGATGATTAAAAAGATTCACTGTATGGGCATAATTCATGCATGAAAAACCGTTTTAATCTGATTCTCTTTCTTTCGCTGTCACTTTTCCAACATGTCCGAAAACCAACGCCATCCGTTTCTTCAAGGTCTCAGTAAACACCGAGGCGCGCCGCCCACCGTGATCGTCATCTTTGGCGCTTCCGGCGATCTGACGGCGCGCAAACTCATCCCGGCCGTTTTCAATCTTGGTTACGACAACTTGTTACCGGCGGATTTTTTCCTGGTGGGTTTTGGCCGTAAACCGATCCCTGATGAGGAATTTCGCAAGATCGCCACGGGCGCGATCAAGGAGTTTTCCCGACGCGAATTGAACGCTGACGTTTGGGACCGCATCGGTGCCAACACTAGTTACGTGGCGGGTGGTTATGACGAACGTGCCGCTTTCGACCGGTTGGCGAAACACGTCGCCGCGATCGAAACCAAGATTGGCCGCGAGGTGCAGACGTTGTTCTATATTTCCACACCGCCTTCGGTTTTCGCTCCGATTTTGTTGAATCTCGGTGCGAGCGGTCTGGCCGCGCGTTATCTCGGTCGCCGGCAGCACACCAAGGTGATTATCGAAAAACCGTTTGGGCGCGATCTCGCTTCGGCGCGTGCGCTCAACACCACCATCCGTTCGGTTTTCGAGGAGCATCAGGTGTATCGGATCGACCACTACCTCGGCAAAGAGACGGTGCAGGATTTGCTCGTGCAACGTTTCGCAAACGCGATTTTTGAACCGCTGTGGAACCGCAATTTTATCGACTCCGTGCAGATCACCGTGGCTGAGGAAGTCGGCGTGGGCACGCGCGGCGGTTACTACGAGCAGAGCGGCGCGCTCCGCGACATGATACAAAATCACACCATGCAACTCGTCGCGCTCACGGCGATGGAGCCACCGGTTTCGCTCGATCCCGAGGCGGTGCGCGATGAAAAAGTGAAGGTCCTTAAATCCATTCAGCCTCTAAAGATTAGTTCGGGTGGCGATGTTGCCCGTGCGCAATACGCGTCCGGAATGGTGGGGGGCAAGCAGGTCAAAGGTTATCTCGAAGAAGAGGGGATTGCGGCGCAATCGGGCACGGAAACCTACGCGGCGATGCGTCTTTCGATCAACAACTGGCGCTGGCAGGGTGTGCCGTTCTTTATTCGTTCCGGCAAGCGCATGGCGCGCCGCGTATCGGAGATTGCGATACAGTTCAAACGCCCGCCCGGGACACTGTTTGCCGAAAGTGACCGCTTCAATCTGGCTCCCAACACACTCGCCTTTCAGATCCAGCCCGACGAAGGCCTGAGCCTCGTGCTTAACGGCAAAGTCCCCGGCCTGGAGACGCGCATGCAGCCAGTAAAAATGAATTTCCGGTATAGCACCACTTTCGGTTCGAACACGCCCGAGGCCTACGAACGCCTCGTGCTCGATGCGATGATTGGCGATGGCACGTTGTTTATCCGTGGCGACGAAGCCGAAACTTCCTGGGCGCTTTACACGCCGGTGCTGGAGGCCTGGGCAGCAGCCGGTCGCGAAGGCATGGGCAGTTACGCCGCCGGTTCCTGGGGACCGCCGGTCGCCGACGCGCTGGTCGCAGCGGGCAAACACGCATGGAGACAACCGTGACGACCCAATCACAAACGCCAATGCCATCCATACAGACGTTAAAAACCCTTTTGTGGAATTGTATTCAAGGTAGGGCACGACCGCTGGGCGTGCCGTGGTTTTCGATCCCGGCGCGCCCAGCGGTCGCGCCCTACCAGCGAAGCGTTTTGAGATTTTCCTAAAATAGATGGCTGCCATTTTTGACGCACTCCCGGGCATCGAAGTCCCGGTCGGTTCCATAACCAAGTACCTTGCCCAAATGTGGCTGGATACGGCGGCCAAGGGCGGGCCGGCTCCGGCTTCCGACGATGTAAAGGCGACGCAGGTGAATTTTGTCCTTCACCTCGGGTTCAACACCACGATGGAGGATGCGGTCGCGCAGTTTCAGATCGCGGTGGATTTTTCCCGACGCGCGCCCTGCCGCGTCGTTGTACTTTGTCCGTTGCCGGTGGACGATCCGACGACCGAGATGCGCGCCAAAATTTACGGCGAATGCCACCTTGGGAAATCAAAGGGCGATACGCGCTGCTGTGAGTTCGTGCTGCTGTGTTATCCGTTTGCGTCGCGCCAATATCTGGAAAGCCAGCTGTCCGTCTGCTTGATTGCCGATCTGCCGCTGTACTACTGGGTACATCGTTTTGCCTCTATTCATCGGTTGAACGATTACCAGTACCTCCTGCGACGCTCGCAACGCATCATGATCGATTCGGCGATCCTCGATCCGGGGGTTGTTTCCTTTTCCTGGCCGCGGCCCGATCTGGTGCGCGACATCGTGAACGCGCGGTTGTTGTCCGTGCGCCAGTCGATCGGCCAGCTGTTGAGTGGCTATGAGCCGGAGGTTTTGGTGCAAGCGTTGCACTCAGTCACCATCACCCACAGCGCGCGTCTCTCGGCCGAAGCGCATGTATTGAAGAACTGGGTACGTGAACGCCTGACCGAATGCGGTGTCACGCTGGCGGTCACGTTTGAATGCTCGCCGTCGGCGACGAGCGAGGGCGGTTTGCTGCGACTCGATTTTGAATACGGCAACGGCCATTGCTTCCGCTGGCATGGCGATCTCGAGCGCAAGAACGCCTGCATCGAGGCGGATTTTGGCGCGGGCCGTTCGACGATGCATATTGCGGTGAGCCTGTTGTCGCCGGACGCGGCGCTCAGCGAAGCCATGTTTTTTTAATATGAAATCAGAACGCGCTACGGACTACGGACGCCTGATTGTGGGCACACGCGAGCAGCTTTTTGCGACTGCGGTCGAACTGGCGGTTGAGCAACAAGCAAAAGCGGCAAAGAAGCCGTTCTCCTGGGCGTTAACAGGTGGTTCGACCCCGCAGGATTGGTACCGCTGGTGCGTGACGAACCGGTCGATACCGGAAAGGCTGCATACGACGACCCATTTCACGGTCAGCGATGAGCGGGTCGTCCCGCTGCACAGCGACCAGAGCAATTTCGGAAATGCGGAGCGCGAGTTGTTCACGCCGTTGCAGGTGCCGATCGGGCACCGGCATGCGTGGCCAGTGTCGATGTTGCCCGCAGAGGCTGCCTCGACCTACGTCGACGAATGGCGTGGATGCTTCGGTGACGGACGTGCCTACGATGTTTGTTTTCTCGGCATGGGGGAGGATGGTCATACGGCGTCGATTTTTCCCGGCAGCCCGTTGTTGAAAACGGACGAGAAGCGTTTTTTTGCTGCCGTAGAGGTTCCGGGCAAGGGCTGGCGATTGACGATCACGCCGGCCGGGCTCGGAGCTTGTGGATTGATCGTGGTGATGGCGTTGGGCGCGGCTAAGGCTCCCATGCTCAAGCGGGTGTTGACGGGCGTCTACGATCCGTCGAAAACGCCGATCCAGATTCTGCGCAACTGGCACAACCGCTTGGTTTGGCTGGTGGATAAAGCGGCGGCTTCGGAAGTATAAACCCTGCGGAAATCGGGGAGTTCTCCAGCTTAAGGTAAGAGGGCTTTGGGCCGATGTGGAGTGTGTCAGAAGAGATGGTCAACTGACCGTCTCAATCCTGGCAAAACGCTCCGCTCATTCCGTTGTGAAAGACTTCAAATTCATCTTCGACGCGCCACCCGCGCAGCCCTCGGCGACTTCTTCGCTGGAAGAGGTGCTGGGTTGGTCGGTGTGGTGCGCGATGGAATTGGCCCTAAAGGATATCGTGTTCGACGAATGTGAGGAAGGGTTGAAAGTGGGCTGCCTCGATTATCGAGTGCGCGGAAAATACCACGGCCCTCGCTATGTGCCGCTGGCGAGATTCATGCATCTGCGCGGATCGCCGCTGAAGAAGTTCCCCTCCAAAGCCACGGGGGTGGCTGCGATTGGCGAAATCACCTGGAATATTCGGGTGTGGATTTGCGAAAAACTGGTGGGCGAACAATCCCGCCTGTGCGCGATTGTTCAATTGCTGCCGCCGTCAGCTGGATAAGAGAAAAACGAAAAAAGGCTACGGCTTTCAAGGCGTTATTCCCGCCAGCCAAACACGGTTTATTCGCGTTTTTGGACGCAGAACAATGCGGCGAGCGCAGCAAGACCGATTGCGAGCCAGTCGTCTAACGAACCGGCACCGAAATAGGTGGAGCTCGTCGATGCAGCCATCATCCAGTTGGAACAACTGGTGAAGAGCACGGTCACGAGAAATAACTTTTTTAGCCTGCGAAACGGAATGACGGACTTGGGAAGCATGGCGACATTTTTGGTTGAGGGCGGGTAATCGAGCGTCGCTTGGTGGGTCAGATGTTAAGACGGCACAGCCTGTGAAAATTCCAAGTCTAATATCTTCCTGCGTCCGCAAAACTCGGTAAAATTAAGTCCGAGGCGATGGTTATAGATTGGTCAAAATACCGGAAGCATTTCGTTTTCCGTAAGTTATGGCTCAATCTACGAGCAACGCGCGCTACACGCCCGGACCGTGAACACTTTGTTTTAAGACACCTTCAACGTCAGCAGTCCGGAAGGGCTGCTTCACCCGATGATAAAAAATCATCGCCGAAACTGGCGTCGGGCGAGAGCGCACCTCCCGCGTGCTGCTGGCGGCCCCCCCGCCTAGGGCTAATCGGATAGTTCGGGTTGGGTCATAAAAATTCTTTTAATTGTTTCGGCTTTATCCTATCGAAGCGGTATTGAGGCGAAGCCTCCCTGCGCCGGGTTCTTTTTGTGATATTTGAAGGGCTTTCTTCGTGGCCGGTGTTATGAAGTAAGCCTTCGAAGCGCCTGCCCGCATCGACGGCTAATCCTCAAGCGAAAACCAAAATGCCGCAACGACTGCGGCCCTACCGCTCACTCTCATGTCCCACCCTCCTCCGTCCGATCCGCTCGATCCCCTGCTCGAACGCTGGGGCCGCAACCCACCGCCATCGTCACCGGTCACGGCTGAAGTCTGGCGTCGCATCGCCGCCAGCGAAAACGCGCCTGTGCCGATCAGCTGGCTCGCCCGGCTAGAGGAGGTGTTTGCCCGACCTTCGTTTGCACTGACGTTCGTCGCCGCCTGCACGTTGCTCGGGCTTTTCCTCGCGCAAGTGCGGCTCACGCGCATCCAGTCTGAGCGCAACACGCAACTCGTGCAGAGCTATCTCCGGTTGATCGATCCTCTGATCGAAACGGCCGCCGTCCCTGCGAAGAATACTACCGCACCCCAATCATGAAACGGATGCTCTTCGTCTCTCTTTTCGGCCTATGCGGCGGCTTGCTGGCGCATTTCGGCTGGCTCACCGCGCATCAGCCAAACAACCACGGCGGGCTCGATACCCAACTGAGTTGGATGAAAACCCAGCTCCACCTCACCGCCGAGCAATACGACCGCATCAAAGCACTGCATGAGCAGTCGAATCCCCAACTTTTAGCGTTGGCCGCGCAAGTGGCGCGGATGCGCACTGAGTTCGCCGCTTTCGAGCAGGGACGCCGCACCTCGGGCCAAATCGATTTCCTCGAGTTTGCCCGCTTTGTCGAACAACGCCGCGCCGTGGATCGCGAGTGCGCCACCTCGACCCAGCGCTTAATCGTCGCCGCCGCCGACGTGATGAATCCGCAGCAACGCCAGCAATACCTCGCCCTGTTCCAACCGGAGCGCATGGCGCACCCGGCCAGCCAGCTCAATTAATCTTTCCCGCGACCTCGTGAAACCCGAACCCGACATCGACCGGGACCAGCTGCTCGAGCTGCAGCGCGGCACCGACATGGCGTTGAATGGGTTGATCGAGCGTTGGGAGCGCCCCTTGTTCGCGTTCGCCTGGCGTTATGTTCGGCAAACGGCCGATGCCCACGATCTCGTCGCCGAAGTTTTCGTCCGGCTCTATCAGCAACGCGCCCGACTGCGGCCCGACACGAAGTTATCAGCTTGGCTATTCACCACGCTAACCAATCTCTGCCACAATCAACACCGCTGGCGCCATCGCCACCCGACAGTGAGCCTCGACGCCGCAACGGATGCTCCCTCCAATGCCGCCGGCGGGCCTTCCCCCAGCGATGAGTTGGAACGGGCCGAGTCCGTCGTCGCGCTCGACGCCGCCCTGCAGCGGCTCCCGCACGAATTAAAAACCACCCTGCTTTTGTACCATTACGAAGCGCTGTCTTACCGAGAAATTAGCGAGATCATGGCGTGCTCAGAACGCGGCGTGGAGACCCGGCTATATCGCGCGAAACAGAAGCTGCGCGCTGAGCTGGCGGCCTATTTGCACGAAACCGCCGGGCGATAGCCGGCGGCCGGTAGATAGCGAGTGGTTTGCTCCGCAAGCGTCGAAAACAATGCGGAGTATTGTCCCTACCTGGTGTATCGCTATTTTCGATGGGCCCTCCGCCCGTTTTGTCATCCTGAGGGCCGCCGAAGGATCCAGTGAGTGCACGAGCGTACGGGTGAGCTGATTCCAAGTGGATCCCTCGCGCCGCGCTCGGGATGACAGTTTTTCCCGCTGGGTAACCCTTTCAGTAAAGTAGAGAGCCGCGCCGCGGGTGAACGCGGCGCGGCTCTTTTTACTCTACTGAATTACACCCTGGCTAAATCTCAGCTCAGGGTTTCTTGAGGCCGAAAGCAAACATCTGCTGCGCTCGCACCAAGACTGGCTGCTCATGGCGAGTCGGCGGCTCAAATTTCCACTGCAACAACGCTTCAATCGCGAGAGGCGACAATTCGTTCCCATCGGTGCCCACGATCGCCGGCATCCGAATGTTACCCGTTTCGTCGATGAAAAAATCTACCGTCACATTCCCTCGCACTTCCTGCTTAGCCAAGTTCGCGGGATAGGCCGGTGCCACCGTCTTCAACGGGATCGGAATGCGATCCAGCTCCTTCAAGGTGCAGACATCGTAAGCGAGGCGGGTCCGAATTAACCGGTGCGCAAATATTTCACCAGACGTTCTCGCGTCGCACGAAATGACTGTTTTTGTGCTCTCGAACGTGACGCGCATCTCAAATCGCGTCGGGACGGCCTTGCCCTGAACCCGGGCGGGCTCGTACTCCCATTGCTTGATCGCCTGCACCGCTTCATCCGCAAAACGACGATGGGTGTAGCCGATCACGAGCCAATCACTGAGCTTACCGGCATCGTCGATGCTGACGGCGATCCGAGCTTCTCCCTCAAAATACCCCTGCGCGGCCAAATCTAACGGGAAGCTGGGGGTGAAGGTCTGAATGATTTTCACTGACTGACGTTCCGGGACAATCGCGGTGCGCTCAGCCAAAGCGGAGGAGGCAACACCGAGCACGAGAGTAAAGATGAGATAGGTGGATTTCATAAGATTGGGAGTTGCCCAATATAACACCGCTGCGCAGCCAATCCCTTCAACTTTTGCGGAAAGACTAAACAGGGTCGTCGCCCCAGCAACGCGACCCCAGCTTTTTCCGAGCGAAAAATATCTCCACGATAGTTTCCGCGATTGATAACGTGATAAATTCCTCCCTCGGACTCCAGTCTCAGTTTGTGTGGCATTCGCCGATATCAACGAAGCCTCCTGAGCCGGTCAACCCCAAGCCCCATGGCTGATTTTTATTAGGTGCTTGGCGGGTGAAATTTCACTGGCAAGGCGCTAAAGGGAAGCTAGCTTAGGCTCGTGGGCGTCCCGTCGCATGTTGCGGTGGGACATCTTTTATCCCTATGAAATCATATCTCTTATCCGTTGTGGCGTTGCTGTTGCCCTTGTCGGGCTCAGCTTATGAATTGGTCAAAAAATGGGAAACGCCGCCGAGCTTGTTCATGCCCGAGTCGGTGCGTTTCGATGCCGCAGCGAAAGTCTTGTACGTGGCCAACATCGGTCCTGGAAAAGATCCGTGGGCCAAAGACGGCAACGGCTCCATCGCCAAGGTCGGCCTCGATGGCACGGTGATCGCGGCGGAGTGGGTCAAGGGGCTCGACGCTCCGAAGGGACTCGGCCTATACGCGGGTAAACTCTATGCGGCCGACCTGACGCGCGTGGCGGTGATCGATTTGACGCGCGGCGAAATCGAGAAGTGGATCGAAATCGAGGGCGCAATCGCGTTGAACGACATCACGGTGGATGCAGCGGGCGTGGTCTATGTTTCCGAATTTAAGGCGGGCAAAGTCTATGCGATCACAAAGGGCCAGCCCTCGCTGTATCTGGAAAATATGAAAACCCCCAACGGTCTGCTCGCGCATGGCGAAATGCTCTATGTCTTGGAAAAGGGAGTGCTATTCAAAGTCGGGACCGACCGAGTGCCGGTCAAAATTCTCGAGGGGATGGAAGGCGGCACTGATGGCATCGAGCACGTGCAGGGCGATGAATTTATTATCTCGTGCTGGGGCGGCGTGATTTACGCGGTGAACGTTGCTAAGGGTGAAAAAGAAAAATTGCTCGATACCCGCGAGGCCAAAGTAAGTTCCGCTGACATCGGCTATGACGCAAAGAAGCGCATCGTCTATGTGCCGACATTTTTCAGCAACAGTGTGGTCGCTTACGAGCTAAAGTGAGATCGCCAATCGAAGGGGCCAATCAAAGCGCGGTTTTGACCCCTTCCGCCTTCCCTTTTTACTTCCGCTTTCTCCTTCTTCAGCGCTTTCTTCAGCGCCTTTTCAGGTTCGCAGGAGGGTTGCTTCAATCGTTTTTGAAGAAATTGCCGGTGGTGTTGTTTCCGTCATTGTGCCGGGCCTGACGATGAGCGGCGAGGGCGACGGGCTGGGTCGAGATTGTTTTAGCGCGGGCAGCTGGCCGGTTGTGCTCCTGGGCGGGCATGGCGTCTGCCTCAGGTTCGTGGGTGGACGCTGCATCGTTTTTCCCGTTTGCCCCCACGAGTTTTTGCAGACTGTGCACGGCATCGCTGAGCACGGAGGCTTGCGCATTGAGGTCTTGCGAGGCGGCTGATGTCTCTTCGGCGCTGGCCGCATTCGACTGCGTGATTTGGTCCATTTTCGAGACGGCAGTCGTCACCTGGCTGATGCCTTGGCTCTGTTCACTGGAGGCGGTGGCGATTTCTCCCACGAGCTTGTCGAGGTGAAGCACTTGCTGCTGGATGGTTTCGAAACTCTTCGCGACTTCGGTGCTGATCTGGGCCCCTTGCTGGCTCTTGGCGACGGAGTCATCGATCTTGAGCGCGGTTTCCTTGGCGGCGATGGCTGAGCGTTGAGCGAGCGCGCGGACTTCTTCGGCGACGACGGCGAATCCAGCACCGGCCTCGCCGGCGCGGGCAGCTTCAACGGCGGCGTTGAGCGCGAGAATGTTGGTTTGAAAAGAGATCTCGTCGATGGTCTTGAGGATTTTAGAGATGTCGGCGCTCGAAGTGGTGATAGCTTGCATGGCCGTTTGCATGGCACGCATACGTTCGCTGCCGGTGTCGGCGGAGGAGCGGGCCTGCCCCGCAGCCTGCATCGCCTGCTGAGCACTGTCGGCATTGCGTTTGGTCATCGAAGATAGTTCCTCCAGTGAGGCGGAGGTTTCCTCGATGGCAGCGGCTTGCTCGCTCGAACCATCGGCCAACGACAGACTGGAGCTCGCCACGAGCGCGGCGCTCGATTTGATGATATCGGTCGATGTCGAGAGGGCATCATTTGTCTCGTTGAGGCGGTTGGAAATGCCGCGCGCTGCGAGCAGACAGATGCCGAGTGACAGTAACGTGAAACCGGCAAGAATCAGCGAACTGAGAAACCCGAACCGATCGGACTGGGCCAGCGCCGCGACGGTGTTGTCGCCCGCCTGGTCGGAGAGTTCGAAGTAGCGCTCGTCGATCGCGCGCAACTGGGTCTCGATCTTCTGCTGGGCGGGGCTGATCTTCTGGTCGAGCGTGGCCATGGCCTTCTCAAATTCTCCTCCGAGTAGTTCGGTCTGGAATTGGGCCGAGGACTGAAGATAGCCCTGCATCACGGTTTCGAAAGTTGCGATGAGGGCTTGGGTTTCCTGATCGGTGGTCTTGGTCTTGAGGTCGATAAGGTTGCGTTCGGCTTGCTCCGTTTGGGTTTTAAACGCCTGCGCCTGGGCCTTCATCGCGGCGTCATCTTTGGCGAGCGCGAATTGCAGGGTGATGCTTTTCAGGTTGAGGATAGCCTCCTGCAGCCGGGACAAGGTGACCAGGCCTGGCAGGAAGTGTCCCGTGACGGTCTGCGTCTGGCGGGTGCCTTCTTGAGAAAAATGGCGCGACACAACCGCAACGAGTGCCACGCCCAGCGTCACCACGATGAAGCAGCTGGCGATGAGCAGCATCGTTTTGCGAAAACTGAAGGTGCTTGTGAGCGCGGAGGTTTTCACGGTGAAGAGGGCGCGGAATGCCAGCCGAAGAAGGACAGGGCTACGGAGAGTTTACTTGGCGAGTACGATGAGTCCAGCGGCGGAGCCGGAGTCTGCGGCCGCGATTGCACCGGCGGTCTCAGCGACGAGTTTGCAGGCGTCGGCTTCGGTCTCGACGATCTTGGGGGCGCTACCGCCACCGGTCATGAAGAGACGTCGCCAATGGTTTTGAAACTGGCTGGTGGACATGTTGACGGCCTTTTTCAAGAAGGCTTCTTGAGCCTCGCTGGTTTTGGCGATCACGATGATGGCACGGGTATCGCCGAGCATGACTTTTTTGCCGAGGAGGACGGCTTTGACGCCATCCGCATCGAGCGTCTGGCCATCTAGGGCCTTATTGCCGACAAGAGCGGGTTCAGCAACCGCAGTCAGGCCGAGGGCGGTGAGGCCGATTAAAAGGGCGACGAGTCGAGTAAATGAAATTTTCATGGGAGACTTGGGTTAGGGTATCCAAAATTTTAGAACGACAGGGTGATTTTGGCGGTGAGCAACGTCCACGAATTCTCCCGGGAGCTGATGGGTTGGCGGTGGTCGATAGTATCGAAAATTTTGCCCGAACCGTCCATGTAATGGCCCTCGAGCTTGAAGAGGACGTGGTCGTTAATATCGAAGCGTGCGCTGAGGGCGAAATCGCCTTGGGTGAGGTCGGGGATTACGACGGGCACACCGGAGATGTTATTGGTTACCGGCTCCGTGTCGTGCGTGTGACTGTAGTAGGTTCCGAGTTCGAGCCAAGAGTTGATGCGACGAGAGGCGGCGAAATAGTAATAGTTACCTTCGTAATTAAAATCCATCACACGGGAGCCGAACGCAGTGAGACCGTAAAGGGCTTTTTCACGGCCGGCTTCGGCGGCGAAGGTCCAGTCTCCGGTGATGTATTCCACGGAGATGAGGTGGCGATCATAGGTGGGTGTTGACTTGAGATAGGTAACGGGAAGCAGCGGGGCTGGCGGTGGCGCAACCATGACCAAGAGGAAGCGGTTGGAGGCCATGTCCTTGAATTGACTGTAGGAATAGCCGATGCGCAGTCCGGAGAGCGGGGTGTTCCAAAAGAGAGAACCGCCACGGACGGAATCCATTTCGATGTCCAGATTTTGGGCTGGTGCATCGTTGTTAAAATAGTCGCTGGCGCCTGAATCTGCGGAGATCGGGATTTCCCCATAGAATATGCGGTAATCGAGACTGCC
>JANNHA010000143.1:0-25475 GCA_031404135.1 Verrucomicrobiota bacterium
GAATAGCCAAATCCGGTTCGGCTGGACTCCCAACCTTTCCGCATCGTAAACCTGCCAGATGTCGCCCTGCTGCATCAGAATGCGGCTGTGGGTTGTTGACCAGACGGTTCCATTTCGCGCCTCAAAAATGCTGAGCGGGGGACTGGTCGTGGCCTGAGAGACGGACCATTGGCCCGATGCAGGATCGTAAAGGTGCAGTCCGCTGCGCCCTTGGCCGTTTCCCACCAGAATTTTGCCATCACGCGTCTGACACATGACTGGAAACAACTGGTCGGACTGTTCTTGGGTTTCATCGGCGACGACCCAGGCGTTCGGCGCTTCGGCCGACCCCGCTTTGGGGTCCCAGCAGGCCAAGGTGCCCCGACCAGAGGCCAGCCAGATTCGACCCTCGCGGTCTTCGAGGATGCTTCTAGCAAATTCCCCCCGAGTCACTTTCTCCGGTAATGGGACAAACTGGGCGGAGGGAAAGTTTTTGCGCATCATGTCGGCGTCTCCCGAGCGCGCATAAAAGGTGACTTCGTTGTTTTTGATCCGCAAAACCATCTGAAAAAGGCTGACCCAGATCGAGCCGTCGGCCGCTTCGATGATTTTGTTGATCGAGATGGGGACGTCCGAGAAGAGGGAGGTCCAAGTTCCATCCTTGAAATAGCTAAGGCTATGCTGCGCTCCCGCCCAGAGCGTGCCATCCCGTGATGCGCACAGGGCTGTTGCCTGAGTATCGAAAAGGCCGTTGGTGGCGTTGAAAGGAGTCCACCGGAGCCCGTCGTAGCGGATGACCCCATGCTCGACCCCGAACCACATGCTGCCATCCTTGGTTTCCGCCATGCACTTAAAACCTTTCCCGTCCAGTTCGGCGAAATGCGTCCAGCGCCAACTCTCGAGCAGTGGATCTCCGCGCTGCGGTTGATAGGCACTGGCGGCCTCGGCGAGGGCGGGGGTAAAAAGGGCGACAAGAAAAAGAAGCAGGGCAGAGGTCTGGATTCCCCACCTAAAAAACGAGGAAAGTCGTTGGCCCGAACCTAGAGCAGGCAAGGTCGGATAAGCACTCTCTGTCATGTCTGAGATCATAACCGAAGAGGCGGGAGCAGACCACGAACCAACGGCAGGACGTCGGCGTCGGCAGCACGGGATGCCGGATTCATTCGGGGTGTTCATCGGCATTCGTAAACGTAGGATTCCGCGAACCATAATTCGCTAGTAGTTCAAGCGCAAGCAGGCACGTGCGCAACGTCGCGTTGCGAAATCCCTGATAGGCACTTCCCGTTGCTATCGGCACAACCTCAAAAAAACTGAGCTCGTCACTCACCAAAAGAAGCAAAAACAAAGAGGCCCAACAAACAGGGCGTTTCGATCTAGGCAGACGCCTTGCGGCTGGCCAACTACTCGCCAGGCGGAGGCAAAGAGGCGACGAGCGATTTAATAAAGGCCACCAGCGAGGGAATCGCTTCAACCATCTCGTCGCGGCAAGCTTCGTAATGTTTGAGCGCGCCGCCATAAGGATCGCCGATTTCCATGGCGGCCGGCGGCGGCATGAATTCGCGAAAGAGATAAACGTTGTCCGGCGGCGGATCGAAGGAGAGTTCGATCATGGCTCGGTGCGACTCGGTCATGCAAAAGATTGCAAGCGCATCGTAAACAAGCCTCTCCGAGAGGGGTTGAGCGACATGACCGGATAGGTCGAGACCGACTTTCCTAACCGCTTGAACCGAGTTTTCTGAAACGTGATCGCCCGGACTGGCGGCCACGCCGGCGGAGACGACTTTGATTGATTTAAACGGCTCGGGCTGCGCGCGAAGGGCGTGTTGAAGCAAAACTTCCGCCATCGGACTGCGGCAGATATTGGCGGTACAAACAGTAAGAATATGTCCCAGTTTAACCATTCGGTGGGCGCGCTACTGGATACAGTTTTGAGGGAAAGGCAAAGCAGGAGTGCCGACGGCGCTGAAGCCGCGCGTGGGTTAAAGTTTCTTGAGAGCGAGAAGCGAGCGGTGAAGTTGCACCGCGCGTTCGAGCACGAGGTCGATCAACGGAGCGGGCTTTTTGTTGGCATCCGCCGGAGATTTTTCGGAGTTCGTTTTTTCACCAGCGGATTTCTCGGCGTCGGGCCCGGTGACGACGGAATCATCTTCGGCATCGGCAGGCATGGCAGCCTCAGGCGGGGTAACGCCGTTGGCGTGATCGTGCACGAGCTTGGCCTCGTCGTAACGGGGTTTCTCCTGAAGATTGTTTATGAGCTTTTCGAGCGGTGTGCCGGTCGCCAACGCAGCAAAGGCACGCCGGTCTTCCTCGTCGGAGATGGCCACCGCAATGTCAGCAGCCGGGGTGGTCGAACGGGGGGCGATGGTAATGACGCTGGGGAGTGTTTCGGTGACGGCTGCGACGAGCGCGGGCGCACTGGCAGCGTTAAACAGGATAATGCGAACCGCGTGGGGCGCGGGCGGCTTGGCCAGCGCGGAATGAAGAGCTTCGGCAAAGCCGTTGGCCGTTGTCAAGGAGCGCAGGTCGAGCACAAGCGCAGGGCGGCGCTCGATCGTATCAAAGGCGATGATGGCATCGGCATCGACATTGGTTAATCGGACGTAGGCGAGGGCCTGACCAAGCTCTTTTTCAATCGCGGCGCGGAGCGCGGGCGCAAAGGCGAGCGAGAGAAAGAGAACGCTAAAGACAGAGGAGAAAAAAGAGGAACGAGGTCTCATCGGCGGTTGAGTTGTTTGGCGCCGATATCGCGGCGGTAGTATTTACTCACGCACTGGATCGTCTCGCAAGCAGCGTAAGCGCGGCGAGCGGCCTCGCTGAGCGTCGACGCAAGGGCGGTTACGCCGAGCACGCGGCCGCCGTTGGTGACGATGTTTTTTTCGCTGTCGATGGCGGTGCCGGCGTGGAAGATAACGGTTTGTTCGGGCAGCGTGGAGGGAAACGTGATGACGTCGCCCTTTTTGAAACTGTCGGGGTAGCCTTTGGCTGCAACAACGACGCAGATCGCGGCGTCGGGTTTAATGGTGAGTTGGGTGCCCGCCAGTTCTCCACGCGCCGCAGCCCAGAGGAGCGCGAGAAAATCGTTCTCGATGCGCGGGAGGACGACTTGAGTCTCAGGATCGCCGAACCGGGTGTTATACTCCAACACGCTCGGACCGTGCGGCGTGAGCATGATGCCGATGAAAAGCGTGCCGCGAAAATCAATGCCTTCGTCGGCAATGGCGTTTACGGAGGGGCGAACGATGTCGCGGTCGATTTGCGCGAGAAGTTCGGGCGTGACGACCTCGGCGGGCGAGTAGGTGCCCATGCCGCCGGTGTTGGGGCCTGTATCACCATCGCCGATACGTTTATGATCCTGCGAAACAGGCAGGATGACATAATCGCGGCCAGACGTGACGACGAGGAGGGAAGTTTCTTCACCGAAGAGGCAGTCTTCGATGAGAATTTGTTTTCCGCTGGCGCCGAACCGGCCGTCTTCGAGCATGGAGCGCACCGCCTCCTCGGCTTCGGCGAGAGTTTGGGCCACGATCACACCCTTACCGGCAGCGAGGCCATCGGCTTTGACCACGATCGGGAGCGAGCGCGTGCGCAGATAGGCGAGAGCCGGGTCAACTGCGCTAAAGAAACCGGCGGCGGCGGTCGGAATGTTGTACTTGAGCAGAAGCTGCTTGGTGAAAATCTTCGAGGCCTCTAACCGCGCACCATCGGCTTTTGGGCCGTAGGCAGGAATGTTGACCTTGATCAGTTGATCAACCAGGCCGAGAGAGAGCGGCACCTCGGGCCCAACGATGACGAAGTCGATCTTTTCGCGTTGGGCGAGAGCGACGAGGCCGCGAATGTCGTCGACGAGCACAGGCACGCACGTCGCGTCTTGCGCTATGCCGGCATTGCCGGGAGCAACCACGATGCGAGGCTTCACCGGCGAGGCGAGGCAAGCTTTGACGAGAGCGTGTTCACGTCCGCCGGAGCCGACGATGAGAAGGGAGCGAGGGAGGGACATTACGAAAGAGAGAAATGAAGATGGTTTATGCGCAGGGCGCACGCCGAGAATTTGCCTGAAGGCATTTCATTTGGGCGAATCCGGCCCTTTTGCCCGCCGCCACGACGTGCCCAAGGCCAGCCGTGGCCCGCTTCGCCAGCCCCCCTCTCCGATGCCATCGCAGAAAGCTTGTAACGTATTACGTTACAAACAGGCCTGGTCGAAAACGCGGTGGCACAAACCCACGCAGGGAAAAACGCCCCAGGATGGATTCACCCTAGAAATTTCCGGCGGCCGACGGTCTTGATTTCAACGCTGGTTCAACTCTCGCTCAACCGCCTCTTTGGCGCTTCAAAGTAGTTCGTGTGCGCCTCACGCAGAATCCCCGGAAGCCGCTCGGCGAACGGGCTGCGCTTCAGGCACTCCGCCAAATCAACTTCGCCCACCCGTGCACTGTTCTGCCCCGGGAACCAATGTCCGGCCTGCCCGAGCAGGTTGTACCGCATCTTCGCCCACGGCACCAGGTCCAAACCCTGCCCATAGGTCCAAAGCCTCATGATCTCCGCCACGTTGATCTCCCCCGGCACGTCGACGTAGCGCGGCAGCCCCTCCGACCAGCGCGCGCACCACTCGGCACCGTGAACCTCAACCATCCGCGCCCGTAACTTTGCCTCGATCGGCGCAACCAGCTCCGCCGCTTTCTCGATCTGCGGAACGATGGCAACATGTTCGTCAAAGTCCGACGGTCGCGACACGCCAAGGCTGAGCGTGTGAATCTCCGGCCGCGCGAAACAAAAAAGATCATTAAACTGCATCGGCGTAAACGGTGCCGTCAGCCCAGCCATCACTCGCGGGCGATCCTGGAGTTTTCCGCCCTTGTCGTTCGGACTGATGATAAACACGCCCATGTCGTGCCGCCGCGCTGCGGCGACCGCCGGCCAGTTGAGCTCGTTGACGAAATACCCGTGCAGATTCACGTAGTCGAATTCACCCGTCTCAACCGCAGAGAGAATTATATCCGTCGTCGCGTGCGTGGAAAAACCGATGAACCGCACCCTACCCTCGCGCTGGAGTTTTCGCGCCTCAGCGAGACAACCGCCAGGCCTAAGCGTCCAATCAAGAAGTTCCTGCGTATTAATGCCGTGCAAGGAGAACAGTTCCACATGCTCCAAACCGAGGTACGCCATCGACGTTTCGAAGTTCGCACGAAACTCCTCCGGATCGGCCGTGGGCGCCACCTTTGTCTGCACGATCATTTTGTCACGCGGCAGCCGCGGCAGGATTCGCCCGAGTTGCATCTCCGACGTGCCATAACCGCGCGCCGTCTCGATGTGATTGATGCCCAGCGCGAGCGCCCGCTCGATGCACGCCTCGACGTTGGCCTGCCCATCGGGAGGGATCTCGCCCGGCGGCACATCGTGCCACTTGTGCTGGTAACGCATGCCACCGCAAGAAAACGCAGGCATCTGCAAACCCGTGCGACCAAATCGACGATAAATCATGCTGCCATTTCAGCCGCGTCGCGACCCACAAGGCAAGGCCGAGCCCACCTCACGCCACCACACTTTTCTCGTTTTCCAGCCAAGTCATGCTTGCTTCCGCCACGCGCCCCCCTTCACGTTGCAGCGTCGCCGCCTCAACCCCGCAGGCCGATAACCGGTAGGGACCGGTTGCTTAACCTCTCAATTTAACCAACACTACCACCATGTCCAAAGCCGCCCCCGCCAAAACCGCCTCCACCGTCGCCGTCGTTCCAGGCCGCGAAAAAAACATCGAGCTCGCCCTCTCCTCCATCACCAAACAATTCGGCGAAGGCTCCATCATGCGCCTCGGCAGCAATGCCAAAATGAAAGTCGAGACGCTCTCCACCGGCTCCCTCGCGGTTGACCTCGCCCTCGGCGTCGGCGGTTTGCCCAAAGGCCGCATCATCGAAATCTACGGACCCGAATCCTCCGGCAAAACCACCTTCTGCTTAAGCGTCATCGCCGAAGCCCAGAAACAAGGCGGCCTCGCTGCGTTCATCGACGTCGAACACGCCCTCGACCCTAAATACGCCCGCGTCGTCGGTGTAAAACTTGACGACCTCCTCGTTTCCCAACCCGACTCCGGCGAAGACGCGCTCAACATCATGGAGACGCTCATCCGCTCCAACTCCATCGACGTCATCGTCCTCGACTCCGTCGCCGCCCTCATCACCAAAGCCGAACTCGACGGCCAGATGGGCGATATGACCATGGGCAGCCAGGCCCGCCTCATGTCCCAAGCGATGCGCCGCCTCACCGCCGTCGTCAGCAAAACCAACTGCGTGTGCATCTTCACCAATCAGATCCGTGAAAAAATCGGCGTCATGTTCGGCAGCCCCGAAACCACCTCCGGCGGCCGCGCGCTGAAATTTTTCTCCTCCGTGCGCATCGACATCCGTCGCAAAGACCAGATCAAAACCCCCGACGGCAAAGTCATTGGCAACCGAACCAAGATCAAGATAGTCAAAAACAAAGTCGCTCCTCCGTTCACCGAAGTCGAATTCGACATCATGTACGACGAAGGCATTTCCAAACTCGGCTCGCTCCTCGACCTCGGCCTTGAGCACAAGATCCTCGAGAAAAAAGGCTCCTGGATCGCCTACGAAGGCGCCCTCGTCGGCCAGGGCCGCGACGCCGCCAAAGCCGCCCTCAAAGAAAAACCCGAACTCGCCGACAAGATCTCCAAAGCCATCCTCGAAAAAGTCACCATCACCGGCGGCACGGTGGTCACCGGCGGCGAAACCGAATAACCTTTCCGTTCCGCCAGGATGTCGCCTCAACGCCTCACCCGCTCCAAAAGCCGCGTCGCCGTTTTCGGCCTCGCGGCTTGTTTGTCTATCGGCCTGCCCGCGCTCCCACTCGCAGCCGAACCAGACGACAGCGCTCCAAAGCTCCTCTCCACCACGGGAGCCAAGAATCGCGACTGGCCCACCCGGGCCGCCCTGAAAAAAGCCGCCGACTCTGGCGACCCGAAAGCCTGTTTGCAGTACGGCGACGCCCTCCTCCGTGGTGACGGCATGTCAAAAGACTCCGTTCAAGCCATCCGCTACCTGCGTCAGGCCGCCGATCAAGGCGAGCCCAACGCCCTCTTCCGCCTCGGCAAAATCTACGACGACGGCGAACAAGCCCCAAAAGATCTCTCCAAAGCCTTCGACTACTACACCGACGCCGCGAAAGCCGGCGTTTCCGAAGCCCAGTACAATCTCGGTGCCATGTACGTCAGCGCTCGCGGCGTCCCCCGCGACTACATCGAAGGCCTCGCCTGGATCATCGTCGCCACCAAGAACGGCGCCCCCGCCGACGGCGAAAAACAAGTTCGCGAACGCCTCCAAAAATCCAACCGCCAGCAACAAATCGCCGCCGCCGAACAACGCGCCAGCGACATTCTAAAAGACGTCGCCGCCGCCCTCGCCCGCCCATCCGGCACCACCCCCGCGCCGACCACCCAGGCACCCGCCCGCATCGAAATCGCCGGCTCTGGCCCGGGGAAAATCAGCCTCGCCCTCCCCGCCGCAGAAATGCCCAACCTCAGCAAAACCCTCGAAGACCGCCTGCGCGCCACTCGCGAGCAAAGCCCGCCCGTGAGCCTCGTCACCCCGCGCCAAACCATCAAAAACTGGCCCTCCCTCATCGATCTGCGCGCCGAAGCTGACAAAAAAATCCCCGCCGCACTTTGGGCGCTCGGCAAGGTTCACCTCGACGGAACGCTCGTCGCGGCCGACCCCATTCGCGCTCTGCAACTCTTCGAACAAGCCGCTGCTCTCGGCAACGCCGATGCCGCCTACCAACTCGGCGAAATGTATTCAAAAGATAACTACGTGCCGCACGACGATGCGAAGGTATTCACCTATTTCCATCAAGCCGCCCTCGGCAAAGTTCGCCCCGGTTTTTACAACCTCGGCGTCTGCTATGTAAACGGCCGCGGCACCCCGAAAGACGTCATCGAAGGACTCGCCTGGCTGATCCTCGCCAAAAAACACGCCGTCGATCCCCGCTCCGAAGGCCGCGTTCGCCTCCAGCTTCAAGAAAACGACCCCGGCAAAATTTCCCTCGCCGAAAAACGCGCCGCCCAGCTGCAAGAAGAGCTCTTCTCGCCGGAACCCTAAGCCCTGTCCTCCGTCCGCACGCGCAACCGCGCGCCTTTTCCTTGGCCTCCGCACCGATGGCTCTTTGTGTAGCGCCCATGGTCAGCACCCAAGACACCATCGCCGCCCTCAGCACGCCCGTCGGCACCTCGGCCATCGCCGTCATCCGCGCCAGCGGGCCCGATTGCGCCAACATCACCCGCGCAATTTTCGGCCAGCTCCCCTCCCCTCGCCTCGCGACCCACTTGGATTACCGCGACCGCACCGGTGCCACCCTCGACGACGTTCTCATAACCTTCTTCACCGCTCCAAAATCCTACACCGGCGAAGACACCCTGGAAATTTCCTGCCACGGCAACCCGTTCCTCGCGCAGAAAATCCTCGAAGACCTCTTCACCCGCGGCTGTCGCGCCGCCGAAGCCGGTGAATTCACCCGCCGCGCCTTCCTCAGCGGCCGCATCGACCTCAGCCAGGCCGAAGCCGTGATGGATCTCATCCACGCCCGCAGCGAACGCGCCCTCGCCGCTGCTAACCAACAGCTACGCGGAAGCCTCGGCCGTCACCTCGCCCAGCTGACCGACGACCTGCTCTGTGCTCTCGCCCGCATCGAAGCCTACATCGATTTCCCCGACGAAGACCTGCCCACCGAAGACCGCGGCATCGTGAGCCACGGCATCACCGAACTTATCAACGGCACCAAACGCCTGCTCGCCACCCAGCACTACGGCGAACTCCTGCGCGACGGCATCAAAACCG
Source organism: Verrucomicrobiota bacterium (assembly GCA_031404135.1). Taxonomy (GTDB): domain Bacteria; phylum Verrucomicrobiota; class Verrucomicrobiia; order Opitutales; family Opitutaceae; genus JADKHC01. The sequence continues at coordinate 8,820 of JANNHA010000143.1, forward strand.
TGATCATCGGCGAACCCAACGCCGGCAAAAGCTCGCTCCTCAACCGCCTCGTCGGCAGCGAACGCGCCCTTGTCAGTCCCGAACCAGGCACCACCCGCGATTTCATCGAAGAACGCCTCGTCATCGGCCCCCACTGTATCCGACTTATCGATACCGCCGGCCTGAACCCGTCCCCTGCCCCGCTCGAACGCCTCGGAATCGCCAAAACCCTCGAACGCGCCGCCGAAGCCGATCTTTTCCTGCTCGTCCTCGACGCCACCCGCCCCCACCCCGCTTTCCCGCCCGAAATCAGCGAACGCCTGCTGGCCAAAAACGCCGTCGTCGTCCTCAACAAAGCCGACCTCGGCGTCCGCCCCGAAGCCGCCCGCGAACTCGCCGGCCGCGAAGTCGTCGAAGTTTCCGCCCTCACCGGAGCGGGCTTGGAAGCACTGACTGCGGCCATCGTCCGCCACGCCGAAAGCTACGCGCAAACCCAAGGCGACGAAATCATCGCCATCAACGCCCGCCACGCCGACGCCCTACTTCGCGCACAAGCATCTCTGGCAGAATCGTTAGCGAAACTTGAAACCAACGGCCCGATCGAACTCCTCGCCAGCGATCTGCGTGCCGCGCTCGACGCCTACGGCGAGATCGGCGGCAAGATCGACAACGAACGCATGCTCGACCGCCTCTTCTCGACCTTCTGCATCGGCAAATAGCGAATATGAAGGTGGAACGCATTAACCTCAATGCGTTGGTTGGGGAGCGACGTCTCACAAACGCTCTGAAGGCCCGCAGCAAACCAGTCGGAATTTTGGCCACAAAAAAGCGCAAAAATTCCCAACGTTCCCGGCCATCTCCCCATTGCGCCTATAGGCGCGCGGAAAAGGTCGACGCAGCCCCATGCCCTTTTGTGCCTTTTTGTGGCCACTCTCCCTCCGAAATTCAGCTGATTTCCCACTTCCCCTTTGCATCCCCTGCCCTGCCTGTGCTAACTTCATGCATAACAGTTATTTAAGTTGTTTACTTACAATAAGATACCTTTCGACGTCATCGTTTGTGGTGCCGGCCACGCCGGTTGCGAAGCTGCACTCGCCGCCGCGCGCATGGGTGCCAACACCCTTCTATTAACCGGAAATCTCGATACCGTCGCCCAGATGAGCTGCAATCCGGCCATCGGTGGCCAGGCCAAAGGCCAAATCGTTCGTGAAATCGATGCACTCGGCGGCGAAATGGCCATCAACACCGACGTCACCGGAATCCAGTTTCGCCTGCTCAACGAATCGAAGGGCCCAGCCGTTCAGTCTCCTCGCGCCCAATGCGACAAAAAAGCCTACCAGTTTCGCATGAAGCACACGCTGGAACTTCAGCCCAACCTTCAGCTCTTCCAAGCCACCGTCACCAGCCTGATCTTCGAAACCGGCCGAGTCGTCGGCGTCCAGACCAACCTCGACGTCTCCTTTCGTGGCACCACCGTTATCGTTACCACCGGCACCTTCCTCCGTGGCCTGATGCACATCGGCCAAAACAAAAACGAAGGCGGCCGCCTCGGTGATTTCAGCGCCAAAACCCTCTCAGCCAGCTTTCTCGAGGCCGGAATCGAGCTTCAACGTCTGAAAACCGGCACCCCCGCCCGCCTTCTTGGCCGCAGTCTCGACTTTTCTCAGATGGACGAACAAAAAGGCGATGCGTCCCCCACTCTGTTTGCGTTCCACGACACCCGCGACCCCCATGACTTGTTCCACGTGGAACAAAACGGCGAAACCCGTCTCGGCTCGCTCCCATCCGCCACAAACCAAGTTTCGTGCTGGATGACCTACACAACGCCGCAGACTGCACAGATCGTTCGCGATAACTTGCACCAATCCGCCATGTACTCCGGCGAGATCAAAGGCGTCGGTCCACGCTACTGCCCCAGTATCGAGGACAAATTCGTCCGTTTTGCCGACAAACCGCGCCATCTGCTGTTTCTCGAACCCGAAGGTCGTTCCACTAACGAATACTACGTCAACGGACTGTCGACTTCACTGCCTTTCGAAATTCAGCTCGAAATGGTTCATAGCATCCCGGGCCTGAAAAACGCCGTGCTCCTCAGGCCAGCCTATGCCGTCGAATACGACTTCGCGCCGCCGACCCAGCTTTTGCCCTCACTCGAATCCCGCAAAGTCGAAAATTTGTTCTTCGCCGGCCAGATCAACGGCACGTCCGGTTACGAAGAAGCGGCCGCCCAAGGCCTCATCGCCGGTGTCAACGCCGTGCGCAAAGTCCGTACGCAGGCACCGTTGGTCCTCGGCCGTCACGAAGCCTATATCGGCGTCATGATCGACGACCTCGTCACCAAAGGCACCAACGAGCCGTATCGCATGTTCACCAGCAGGGCAGAGCATCGACTGCTCTTTAACCACGGCAGTGCCGAACTGCGCCTCTTGCATCACGCCCAGGAGCATCAACTCATGGCACCGACACGCCTCGTCAGGATCGCCGAAAAAAAGGGTAGGGTGGAGGAGTGGTGCACGCGCCTCGAGAAAACCCGCCTCAGTGTGGGGCAGGGAAACCTCTCCGACGGCATGCGCCGTGCCGCCACGGGCAATGGTGAACCGCCCATTCTCCCTGCAGAATTCCTTTCTCTCACACCGGAAATCCAACACGAGGTTTCTTACCGCATCAATTATCAGGGTTACCTCTTACGTGAACAACGCCAGGTCGCCAAGCTCACCGATATCGAAAAAATCAAGATTCCCAACGATTTCGATTTTCTCGCGCTGCGCGGTCTGCGCAAAGAAAGCGCCCTGAAACTCCACGCGTTTCGCCCCTACAACCTCGGTCAGGCCAGCCGCATTAGCGGCGTTAACCCAGCGGACATCAACGTCTTAATGATTAAATTCGCCGCCAGCAGGGCAGGGGAGTCAACGCCAACATGACAACAAGAAAGACCGCGATCGCTGGGCGCGCCGGTTCGAATACCCGGCGTGCCCAGCGGTCACGCCCTACCCAAACCCGGCTCCGACGGAGCGTCGCCCTCCATTCAATGATCACTCTCACTCGTTGTAACATTTGTGAAACGGACAGGTAAAATCACTCGGCAAACAAGTAACAATCGCTAAGGTTTTCCGACGTCATGGACACCAAAGCTAAACGCATTCTCGTAGTCGACGACGAAGTCGATGTAACTGATCTTGTTGCCTACCAATTGCGTGCAAAAGGTTTCCTCGTTGAAACGCTCAACGATCCCAACGGCAGCATTGGCGTCGCACGTACCTTCCTGCCGGATTTGGTCATCCTCGACGTGATGATGCCCGACCTCAACGGTTTACAAATCTGCCGCATGTTACGCGCTGACCCCAAGTTGCGAAAAGTCCCCGTCATCTTCCTCACCGCCAAGGCCGAAGAATCTGATCGCATCCAAGGCCTCGAAACCGGTGCCGACGACTACGTCTGCAAACCTTTCAGCACCAAAGAACTCATCCTGCGCGTACAGACCATCCTGCGCCGCCTTTCCGACGGCGCTCCGCCCGAGCCTAAGATGTTGCAGGTCGGCCAGATATCACTCGATACCGACCGCCATGCCGCCACCGTCGGAGGCCAAGCCGTCGAACTTACGGCGACTGAATTTAAGCTCTTGCGCCTGCTCATCGAACGCCGAGGCCGCGTGCAAACCCGCGAACATCTCCTCATCAACGTTTGGAACTACGAAACCGAGATCGAAACCCGCACCGTTGACACCCACGTCCGCCGCCTTCGAGAAAAACTCGGTGCCGAAGCCGACTGGATCGAGACCATCCGCGGGGTAGGGTACCGCATCGCCGAGCGCAAAGTCAGCGCATGAGTATTTTGATTTCGATCGCGCTGGGAGCCGCCCTCCTTTTCGCGGTCATCTCCCTCTGGCGCCAACATCAAGCGACCCGTCGGTTGCATAATGCGCTGCTCAAAAAGCAGCCGTACCTGCGCGAGTCCGAAAACGCCATCGACAGCGGCGATTGGGATCACCTCTGCCACGCCACCAACGAATTGATCGAAGAGGTCAACCGCCTACAGCAGCTTCGTTCCGGCCAGCTCACCCAACTCGAAGCCACCCTTGGCAGCCTGCAAGAGGCCGTTCTGATCGTTGATTCAACGAATCACATCCTATTGGCCAACAGTGCCTTGGATGCCATGTTTCCGCGTGCCACCAATATTCTTGGCCAACGCCTCGAACTCATCCTGCACAGCGCCGCCTTTCTCGAATACGTTAACACCGTCCGCAAGAACACCGCCCAAGCCCAGTTCGAGGTCGAATTCACCGACGGCAATCGCTCCGTCTGGGTCGAAGTCACCGGCACCACCATCCCGTCGCTTAATAGCAGCAAAGACCCTTGGGCGCTCTTTGTCCTCCACGACATCACCAAACAGAAAAAACTCGAGGCCGTCCGCAAAGACTTCGTTGCCAACGTCTCCCACGAACTCCGCACGCCGCTCAGCGTCATTAAAGGCTACGTCGAAACCCTCGTCGACGACCATCAAGTGCTACCGTTCGATGACCGCGACCGTTTCCTACGCACGATTCAGCGCCACACCGAACGCCTCAATTCACTCCTCGAAGATCTGCTCACGCTTTCCCGCCTCGAATCGATCAACCCCGGCCTCCGCCGCGAATCCGCCGACCTCGCCCTGCTGCTCAACAGCATTCTCGATGACTACCGCGCCCGCCCCGCGTCCGCCGCCCATAAACTCTCCGCCCACATCGATCCCGTCATCGGCGCCTTGTTGATCGATCCCCTTAAGATCACCCAAGTCCTCGAAAACCTCATCGACAACGCGCTCAAATACACGCCGAAAGGCTCCTCCATCGACGTCTCGGCCAAGCAGCGCGAAAACATCATCGAGATCTGCGTCCGCGACAACGGCCCGGGCATCCCCGAAGACGATCTGCCACACATTTTCGAACGCTTTTACCGTGTCGACAAAGGGCGTTCCCGCGACAAAGGCGGCACCGGCCTCGGCCTCAGCATCGTGAAACACATCGTGCAACTCCACGGCGGCCAAGTCCGCGCCGAGAGCAAACTAGGGCAGGGGACCGCCTTCTATTTTACGTTGCCCCAACGCCAAAACAGCGCCGCCGAACCCACCGCGAGCTGAACTCGGGCTTGCACCCACGCGCCCCGCTGTGCTTAACCGGCTCCGTGGACACGCCCGCCCGCACCGCCGAATTTATCACCCACCGCGACGCCCGCCGCGCCAAGCTCCACCACGAGTTGGGCGAACTCCTCGCCGCCCATCCGCGCATTACCCTCGAAATCGGTGCCGGACACGGCCATTTCCTCACCGACTACGCCGCCGCCCATCCGACCGAGTTTTGCGTCGGCTGCGATCTCCTCCGCGACCGCGTCGAACGCGCCCTGCGCAAACGCAACCGCGCCAAACTCACCAACCTCGTTTTTCTCCGCGCCGAAGCCTCCGAAGTTATCGCCGCACTGCCGACACCTGTCGTTCTTCAGCGCATATTTGTGCTTTTCCCGGATCCTTGGCCCAAACGCCGCCACCACAAACACCGCCTCATGCAGACGGAGTTTTTGAACCCCCTCGCCGCCAAAGCCGCCCCCGGTGCCGATCTCTATTTCCGCACCGACGACGCCGCCTATTTCGCCTCCGCCCAAGCCGACGTCCTCGCACATCCCAACTGGGAAATCTCGCCCCCGACGCTCTGGCCCTTCGAACGCGAGACGGTTTTCCAAAGCCGCGCACCTGCATATCAGTCGCTTGTGGCACTGCGCCGGGCCGATTTTCCTAAACTTTAAAGAAAACCAGTCGCTAGTAGCATAAATAAAGCTAAGTTGGGCAGTTCGCAAAATTCGCTAATCTTTTAGGCTCCATAAGCACAGATCATTTTCGAAGGTTGACGACGTTCCCCGCGTTGCCTACCTCTGACCCTTTTCCGAACCTACCTGCGCTTTTCTAACCCGATCATGCTACGAGCAAAGAATTTCGTCCTCGCGCTCGCGTCCCTGGCAACCGCATTGCCCGCGTTCGCCGCAGAAGGCGAAGGCGTTTCCGCGAAAGCCGCCGTACTTTTCGATCTTGGTGGAGGTTGGGCGATAACGAATAGTATGGTAACCGGCTGGGCCGTTTCCGCGCTGATCATTTCCGTCATTCTAATATTAGTCGGTCGCCCCAAGCTCATTCCTTCAAAAGGACAAGCGGTCGCCGAGTCTCTGATCGAGGGATTGCGCGGGCTGTTCGAGCCCATCGTCGGCAAGCATGCCTTCCCCGCCGTTTTTCCGCTACTCGTCACGTTCTTCATTTTCATCCTCATCCAAAACTGGATGGGCCTGCTCCCCGGCGTCGGCACGATCGGTTACGGTCACGAAGTTGACGGCCATTTCCACATGACGCGGCCATTTATCCGGCCGTTCACAGCGGACTTCAACGGCACCATCGCTCTCGCCCTCATCTCGTTCGGTGCCTGGATCATCATCATCCTAAAATACGCCGGGCCAAAGCTAATCCTCTTTGATCTCTTCGGTAACAAGGCCGATAAAAAGGATACTCCCAAAGTTCTCTACGTCGTACTTTCGTTGGTATTTCTTCTGGTTGGTTGCATCGAAGTCTTCTCGATCTGCATCCGCCCGTTCACACTTTCGGTACGTCTCTTTGGCAACGTCTATGGCGGCGAAAATCTCCTGCACGGCACGAGTTTCTTCTTTGTTTTCTATTTCATGGAGCTGTTGGTTGGCTTGATCCAAGCCACCGTCTTCACGCTACTCAGCTCCGTTTACATCGGACTCATCTGTAACCACGGCGATGACCACGAAGACGACCACGACGCCCATCACTAAACCCTTTACCGCCGGGAGCGTACCAACGTGTGCGCACGGCGGAAACTGCAACCTCCAAACATATACATAACATGATCCTCGCTGAAATCACTGGCAATCTCGCTAGCGCATTCGGTCTCCTCGGCGCCGCCATCGGCGTCGGTCTCATCGGCACCAAAGCCGCCGAAGCCGTCGGTCGCAATCCCGGCGCCTCTGGCAAGATCCTCGTTCAAGCCATCATCGGTATGGCGCTCGCCGAAGGTCTCGGCATTCTCGCGCTGTTCCTCGCCAAGTAATCGTTTTCTCCGGTTGCGTCAGCGAACATCTTTCTGGCGCAACCTCTCACTTTCTCTTCACACCCGCCATGTTGACCTCACTTTTCCTCGCCACTGTCGAAGCTCATGGCGCCGTCGCTGGCGCGTCCGAACCCGGCCCACTTGAGTCAATCCAGCACACGCTCGATTCACTCGGGTTCGAGTGGCATTACATCGTTTTTCAAGGCATCAGCTTCCTCATCCTCTTTGGAGTACTCTACAAGTTCTTCATCAAGCCCACCATCGCCGCGATGGAAGAGCGCCAGCAAAAAGTCGAATCCGGCCTCAAGTACGCAGCCGACATGAAGGCCCAGCTCGCCTCCTCCCAGCAGGAAACGGCCACGCTCATCAAAAACGCCCAGCTCGAAGCCAACAAAATCATCGAAGAGTCCCGCAAGACCGCGAAGGACTTCGCCGACAAGATTCAAAAAGAATCATCCGAACGCGCTAACGACCAATTCGCCAAGGCCCAACAAGCCATCGAACTCGAGCACAAGAAAATGCTCGCCGATGCCCGCAGCGAAATCGCCCGCCTCGTCGTCACCACCGCTGAACGCGTCCTCGCGAAGAAACTCACCGAAGCCGACCGCGCCAGCTACAACGAAACCGCCGCCAAAGAGCTCTCTGCGGTCTGACGACCTCATGGTGAATGAAGAATGGTGAATGCAGAATTTAAAAACCACCTGCCCGAACCCATTCTGCATTCTTCATTCTAAATTCTTCATTCTCCTCCATGTCCGCCAATAAAAAAACCCAACAACTCGCCCGCCAGCTCTTCAAGCTGAGCCTCGTCGACGGCCACATCTCGGCCGAACGCGTGACCGGCGTCCTGGGTTACGTTGAGAAAATCAAGCCCGCGCATCCGCTCGCTGTTCTCAAGATCTACCAACGCCTCGTCGCCACCGAACTCGCCAAGAGCCAGGCCATCGTCGAACACGCCGGCGCTGTATCCGATTCTCTCCTACAAACCATCGCCGCGTCCATGACCAAGAAATATGGCCGCGCCATCGCCGCCAGCACCCGCGCCAATCCCAAGCTTCTCGCCGGTCTGCGCGTCCGTGTCGGCGACGATGTTTACGAATCCTCCATCTCCGCCCAACTCTCTACGCTGGCGGCAACCGCAGCTAATTAAGAATGTAGAATGGCGAATGAAAAATTCCTAAACCACTCCTTATCCGCTGATCCCATTCTTCATTCTGCATTCATCCTTCTAAATTCGCCTTTTAAATGAGCACCGTCATCGAACAAATCGAACAGCAGATCGCTAAACTGCAGAACAAAGCGGTTAAGAAAAATACCGGCACCATCCGCACCGTCGCCGACGGCGTGGCCAAGCTCGATGGCCTGTCCGAAGCCATGTACAACGAGATGATCCAGTTCCCCGGTGGGGCCATGGGCATCGCACTCAATCTCGAAGAAGACGAAGTCGGCTGCATCCTTCTCGGTGACGTCTCCAAACTCAAAGAAGGCGACGAAGTCCACACCACCGGCCGCCTGCTCTCCGTGCCCGTCGGCAAAGCCCTCCTCGGCCGCGCCGTCGACGCCCTCGGCAATCCCGTCGATGGCAAAGGCCCGATCGCCTCCACCGAATTTTATCCCGTCGAGCGCATTGCCCCCGGCATCATCGCCCGCAAATCCGTTTCCCAACCACTCTTTACCGGCATCATGGCCATCGACTCCATGATCCCGATCGGCCGCGGCCAACGCGAGCTGATCATCGGCGATCGCGGCACCGGCAAGACGACCATCACGATTGATACAATTATCAATCAGGCGAAGATCAACAAAGTCGGCCTCGCCAGCGGTGATGCGAAATTCCGCCCCGTCTATTCCATCTACGTCGCCGTCGGTCAGAAGCAGTCCAACATTGTTCGCACCATCACCTCGCTCGAGGAGGCCGGCGCCCTCGAATACACCGTCATCGTCGCCGCTCCGGCCGCCGACAATCCCGCTAACCAATACATCGCGCCATTCTCCGGTGCCGCCATCGGTGAATGGTTCATGGAAAACGGCATGGATGCGCTCATCGTTTATGATGATCTCTCCAAACACGCCGTCGCCTACCGCCAGATCTCGCTCATCTTGAAACGCCCCTCCGGCCGCGAAGCTTATCCCGGCGACGTTTTCTATCTGCACAGCCGCCTGCTTGAACGCTCCGCCCGCCTCGACGGCAAAGGTTCGCTCACCGCGCTCCCGATTATCGAGACCCAGGCTGGCGACGTCTCAGCGTACATTCCGACCAACGTCATTTCGATCACCGACGGCCAGATCTTCCTCGAAACCGATCTCTTTAACCAAGGCATCCGCCCCGCCGTCTCAGTCGGTCTCTCCGTTTCCCGCGTCGGCTCGTCCGCGCAAATCAAAGCCACCAAACAAGTCGGCGGCAAACTCAAGGGCGAGCTCGCCCAGTTCCGCGAATTAGCCGCTTTTGCCCAGTTCGGGTCCGATCTAGACGCAAAGACCAAAGCCCAGCTCGACCGCGGTTCCCGCATCGTCGAACTCTTCAAACAACCCGCTTACAACCCGCTCCCGATCGAACAGCAGGTCGTCACCCTTTGGGCGATGCAGAAAGGTTATTACGAAGGCCTCGACCTCAAGAAGGTCAACGCCGCCGCCGTCAGCCTGCGCAGTTTCTTCGCCACTCGCAAAGATTCGCTCCTCGCCAAAATCCGCACCAAAGCCGCCCTCGACGCCGAGATCGAAGCCGAACTCAAAACCGCCGTCGACGAATGGAAAGCCACCTACGCCGCTTAACGCTGCGCTAATGTAGAATGATGAAGTCAGAATGCAGAATGAAGGCAAAGATCTCCCGGAGCGTACCTACCAGTACGGTCGCCGGATGGTCGCGCTTTTTGAAGCGCTCCCAAACAGCAAGGTTGCCCAAGTTTTCGGCAACCAGCTTCTGCGTTCAGGAACGTCAGTTGGAGCAAATTATCGAGAAGCCGATCGCGCACGCTCAAAACCAGAGTTTATCTCTAAAATGGGTGACTATCTCAAGGAGCTTGACGAATCATCGCTCTGGCTCCGACACGTCGCCGACTCGACGCTCGTATCGTCTGCACGGTTGCAACCGCTCCGCGACGAAACGGATGAACTCATCCGCATTTTCGTCACGATTATCAAAAAGGCTAGAGGCAGCTAAGCCATTCTGCATTCTCCATTCTCCATTCTTCATTAGGACGTAACCATGGCTAGCACGAGAGACATCCGCCGACGGATCAAGTCCGTCAAAAACACCCGCCAGATCACCAAGGCGATGGAGCTGGTGGCTGCGTCGAAAATGAAGAAGGCGCAGCAGCTGGCCCTCGCCGGTCAGCCGTACGCCCAGCTCATGGCCTCGATGCTCGCCTCGCTCGCGCCTCGCGTCGACGAGTCGATGCATCCGTTTCTTGTGAAGCGCGAGCTCAAGACCCGCGGTATCCTACTTGTCACTACCGACAAAGGCCTGTGCGGTCCGCTCAACGCCAACCTTTTCAAACTCGTCACTGACATCCAGTCGCCGGCGAAATATGTCGTCGCCGGCCGCAAGGGCACCCAGTTTCTCGTCCGCACGAAGCGTGACCTGCTCGCCGATTTTCCGATTCAAGATCGCGCCTCCTTTGCCGAAGTACGAGCCGCCGTGGAATTCATGGTGAAGCAATACCTCGAAGGCGTGGTCGACACGATCGAGGTGATTTATCCGCGTTTCAAAAACACGCTTGTTCAAGAACCCACCATTTGCCCGGTGCTTCCGCTCGACAGCGTGGCCACGTTCACCGCCGCTCTGCGCAACCAATCGAGCACCCCAGAAAAAGCCGACGCCCGCGAAATGCTCTTTGAGCCCAGTGCAAAAACCGTCCTCGACGCGCTGCTCCCGTTCTACGTCAACCACTACATCTACGAACTGGTCCTTAGCGCCAAAGCGTCCGAGCAAAGCGCCCGCATGGTCGCTATGAAAACCGCCAAAGACAACGCCACCAAGCTCCTCGGCGACCTCACGCTCGAATACAACAAAGCCCGTCAGGCAGGCATCACCGCAGAAATCCTCGAAATCGCCGCCGCCCAGTTTGCGGCCACCTAATGAAGAATTTTGAATGCAGAATGTAGAATAACCTAACCCAATCTCAGATCTAACCTATTCCCTTCTGCTTCCGCATTCTTCATTCTCCATTCCTCATTCTCCATCAGAATTTATTCGCAACTTATGAACACCGGCAAAATCGTCCAAGTTATCGGCCCTGTGGTCGACGTGCAGTTCGCCGAGAACACCATCCCGCCCATCTACCAGGCGCTCACCATTGAGTTCACGGTCGCAGGGAAAAAAGAAGTGCTCACGCTCGAAGTCGAGCAGCACCTCGGCGGCGGCGTCGCCCGCACGATCGCCATGTCCTCCTCCGAAGGTCTGGTACGCGGTATGGCCGTTGTGGATACCGGCGGCCCGATCTCGGTCCCCGTCGGCAACGGCGTCCTCGGTCGCATCTTCGACGTCACTGGCAACCCGGTGGACGGCAAAGGCCCCGTCATTTTCGACAAGAAATATCCGATTCACCGTCCCGCTCCCGCACTCGTCGATCAAGACACCAAGGCACAGATTCTCGAGACCGGCATCAAGGTGATCGATCTGATTTGTCCCTTCATCAAAGGTGGCAAAGCCGGAGCCTTCGGTGGTGCCGGCGTCGGCAAGACGGTCGTCATTCTCGAACTCATCAACAACATCGCCAAAGCTCACGGCGGTTTCTCGGTATTCGCTGGTGTCGGTGAGCGTTCCCGCGAAGGAAACGATCTTTACCACGAAATGTCCGAAGCGGGCGTTATCGACCAAAAGGATCTCAGCAAGTCGAAGGTCGCGCTCGTGTACGGCCAGATGAACGAACCACCGGGCGCCCGTATGCGCGTCGCGCTCTCGGCTCTCGCGATGACCGAATATTTCCGCGACGAGCAAAATCAGGACGTTCTACTCTTTATCGACAACATTTTCCGTTTTTCTCAAGCCGGCTCCGAAGTATCCGCTTTGTTGGGACGCTCGCCGTCCGCCGTCGGTTATCAACCTACCTTGTCGAACGAAATGGGCCTCCTCCAGGAGCGCATCACCTCGACAAAGAAAGGTTCGATCACTTCCGTGCAAGCCGTCTACGTGCCCGCCGACGATCTCACCGATCCGGCCCCGGCAAACACGTTTGCCCACTTGGATTCGACCATCGTGCTCGAACGTTCCATCGCCGAACTCGGCATTTATCCGGCGGTCGATCCGCTCGCCTCGGTTTCCAAGGCACTCGAACCAGCCATTGTCGGCGAAGAACATTACCTCGTTGCCCGTGAAGTGCAGCGCGTGCTCCAACGCTACAAAGATCTGCAGGACATCATCGCCATTCTCGGCCTCGACGAACTATCTCCTGAGGACAAACTCACCGTCTATCGCGCCCGTAAACTCCAACGCTTCCTCTCGCAGCCGTTCGCGGTCGCCGAAGTGTTCACCGGCACGCCCGGCAAATACGTTCCGGTCAAGGACACCGTGCGCGGCTTCAAGATGATCCTCGACGGTGAACTCGACAGCGTTCCCGAAGGCGATTTCTACATGAAGGGCGGCATCGACGAAGTCATCGGCACATCCGGCAAAAAGTAATCCATCACCATGTCCCTCACGCTCGAAATCGTCACCCCGGAAGCCCGCGTCTACTCTGACACGGTCGAAACCGTCGTCATCCCGACGGTCGAGGGTGAGATCGGCATTCTGCCCGGCCACATTCCGTTGCTCACGCAAGTTGAAGCAGGGGAGTTGCGCGTGTTAAAGAACGGGAAAACCGAACTTCTCGCTGTCGGGAACGGTTTCGCCGAAATCGATGGCGACAAGGTTTCAATTCTCGCCGAAAGCGCCATCACCGAAGAAAAGATCGACGTGGATGCCGCCGAAAAAGCCATGCAGCGCGCTCAGGAAGCCCTTCGCGGCAAAGACACGCTCGACGCCGCCGAAATCGAACGCTTCGAAAGCATCGTGCGTTCAGCGATTGTCCAGATCGGCATCAAACGTCGCCGTTGAGAAAGCCAACCTTCACTTTGTATTCAAAGCGCGGTCCAGAAACGGCCGCGCTTTTTTTATTGGCGCAACGCACGCCAACAGCCTCGTAGATGAAAGCGGAGCTTTTCCATTTTCCCTCGCACCAAGTCACGCCACACCGCCCGCCCATTGAGGGCGAGTTGTTCAGACCGGGAGAGTGTCGCGCACGTGAACATAATTTCTACCCCTACTATATCGGAACGACGGGCTGAATGTTACGGGGTCTTTTCCGACTCAGGGTAATTTATGCGCTCAACCATAGATTCACAAATGATTCTTACTTACAGAATCTTACAAAAGATCCGATAACGAGACAGACTTTGACATTGAAACCCAATCTCATTTACTTTCCTCTATCCAATCATGTCCTCGCCTGAAGAAACCACGCCTCCGCCGCTCATGCGCTTAACCGAACTTCCCGTCGGTACCAGCGGGCGCGTCCAAGAACTGGCGGGCAAAACCGAGGTCTGCCAGCGGCTCCGCGAAATGGGTTTTTGCGAATCCGCCGTCATCGAAAAAGTTTCGGGCGTACACACCGTGCTCTGCCAAGTTTGCGGCACCCGCATCGCGCTCAGCGACAAAGCCGCGCAACACATCTTGGTCGAACAGATCCGGCACACCGCCTGACGACCCGGGCCCAATCGTCAGAATTTGTCGCTATGACTGCGTTGTTGAAACTCTCAGAATTGGCGGTCGGCACCTCCGCCGTGGTGCGCGAATTTCCAAAACAAGGTTCAGCCTTTCTCCGCTTGCGCGAAATGGGCCTCATGCCAGGCACCGCGCTCACGCTTGTGCGGCTGGCCCCACTGGGCGATCCGCTCGAAATCAAAGTACGCGGCTACAACCTGACTCTGCGCAAAACCGAGGCTGAACACATCCTGGTCGAAGCGTCCGCCCAAGCATGAGTGCTGACGTCCATGCACCCGCCGCCGCCGCGCGCACGCCGCCCGTCTATGCCTTCGTCGGCAACCCAAATTGCGGCAAGAGCACGCTCTTTAACGCACTCACAGGACTAAAACAAAAGGTCGGCAATTATCCGGGCGTCACGGTTGAGAAAAAGATCGGCGAAACGTATTCACAACATGGACACCCGATAAAGATCATCGATCTGCCGGGTGCCTACTCGCTCGCTGCACGTTCGCCCGACGAAGCTGTTTTGCGCGACGTACTCCTCGGCCGCCGCGCCGATACGCCGCAACCTGACCGTATCGTCTGCATCCTCGATGCCTCGAATCTCGAGCGAAACCTTTATCTCGTCCACCAGATCCTCGACCTCGGTCGCCCGGTGATTCTTGCGCTGAACATGATGGATCTCGCGGCCAAATCCGGCCTCGAAATCCGCGTGGCCCGCCTCGAAAAGGAACTCGGCATCCCCGTAATCCCCTGCGAAGCCGCCAACGGCAAAGGCATCGTCGAACTGCGCCTCGCCATGAGTCGCAGCGATCTGCCGCTGGCCAAACACGCCTGGGAGATTCCCGCACCCATCGCACCGGCCGTTTCCGAACTAGCCGCCAGTCTCCAAGAAAACGACGGCAAGGCTCCCTTCAGCGCGCGCGCTGAGGCATTGTTATTGCTAACCGATCAAGACACCGTGCGCGTCACCGGTTCGAAACCGCTGCACGAACGCACGAGCGAAATCTTTCGCAACTGGCAAAAACGTTGGGAAGGCGAGGGGACTGACTGGGCCGGCTCGCTCGTGAGCAGCCGCTACGACGCGATCACCCAGCTCTGCAGCCGCATTGTTGTGCGCAAAACCAACATGGGCCCGAGCGTAAGCGACCGTATTGACCACGTGGTGACACATCCGCTCTACGGATGGCTCAGCCTCGCGGGTATCATGGCGCTGCTGTTTCTTTCGATTTTCACGTTGGCCGAATACCCGATGAACCTCATCGACGGCCGCATGGCCGCGCTGGCCGACTGGGTGAAAAGCGTCATGGCGGCGGGCGATATGCGCGACCTCATCACCGATGGCGCGATCGCTGGCGTGGGCGGCGTACTGGTTTTTCTACCGCAGATTCTAATTTTGTTCTTTTTCATGGGTCTGCTGGAAAGCACCGGCTACATGGCGCGCGCCGCCTTTATCATGGATCGCATGATGAGCCGCGTGGGGCTAAACGGGAAAAGTTTTATTCCGCTACTCAGCTCCTACGCCTGCGCGATTCCGGGCATCATGGCGACCCGAACCATCGAAGACCAGAAAGACCGGCTCACCACCATTCTCGTCGCCCCGCTCATGAGCTGCTCGGCGCGCCTTCCCGTTTATCTTTTGATGATGGCCGCGCTGGTGCCCGACGAACGCGTGCCGTTGCTGACCAAAGTCGGTGTCATGCTCCTCATGTACGCGTTGGGTACGTTCGGCGCGTTCGGTTTTGCCTGGCTGTTCAAACGCACGCTCCTCAAAGGCGAACCACCGCTCATGATTATGGAGCTGCCTCCCTACCGATTACCACGGGTGCGCGACATCGCCCTGCACATGGTTGAACGGGCTTGGATGTTTTTGAAGAACGCCGGCACCGTCATCCTCGCCATTTCCATCGTGCTCTGGTTTCTCGCCGCGTATCCAAAAGCTCCCGACGGCGCGACGCCCACACAGCAGCTCGAACAAAGTTTTGCGGGCAAAGCCGGCCACGCAATCGAACCCACCATCAAGCCACTCGGCTTCGACTGGCAGATTGGCATTGGCCTCATCAGCTCGCTCGCCGCCCGCGAAGTTTTTGTGAGCACGATGGGCATCGTCTTCAACGCCGAGGGCAGCGACGAAGACACCGCCCCGCTGCGTCAGTCGATGGCTAAGGCAAAATGGCCTGATGGCCGTCCGCTTTTCACGCCGCTCGTTTGCCTGACCCTGATGATCTTCTATGTTTTCGCCATGCAGTGCATGAGCACACTTGTGGTGGTGAAGCGCGAAACGAATTCGTGGCGCTGGCCGCTTTTTCAATTGGCCTACATGACCGGTACGGCGTGGGTTGCGTGTTTCATCGTATATCAAGTCGGCCGTGCGTTTGGCTTTTGAGGAAACAACCATGATCGACAACTGGCAAACTCCGGTCGCCATCGCGGTCGTTCTCATCGCGCTGGCCGCCCTCATACGCGGCGTGATCGCGAAACGCAAAAAGCCCGGCTGCGGCAGCGGTTGCTGTCCGCCAGACAAATTCAAGACCAGATTGAAGCACTGAGCGTCCGGGCCAAGGCTCAGGATTAAGCATTAACTGCTGGCATGTGGGCGTTCAGGCAATCTGCCAGATCGGCTTCAGTCCCATCTTCGAGAGAGTACGCGTCTTTAATGCCGAGACACCAGAGATCGGCAAGAAAGACGCCGATCTCGATGTTATTATCGCGAAAGCGGGCGATGACGAGTTGGGCAAACCCTTCAACGCGCCAGGAATTATCAATGAACCTAAATCCCGCAGTTGAGGATCAAGGGATTGGTTTTGGGAGCCAGTCGTCGGGATTGTTTGGGTTATTCCAGCACAGGTAACGTTCGAATCGCTGTTGCAGGTCCAACTGCGGCGCAATTGAACTGAGCCAGCGTTCA
>JANNHA010000144.1:0-34196 GCA_031404135.1 Verrucomicrobiota bacterium
CGACTCCCTTCGTAATCGTCTCGTCGCTCGTCGCGTAGCTGAGGCGCAGATAGCCCTCAGAGCCAAACGCACTGCCAAATACTGCGGCGACCTTTTCTTGCTCAAGCAGGCGAGCGCAGAATTCCTGATCCTTAAGGCCGAAACTGGAGATGTTTGGGAAAAGATAAAACGCACCTTGAGCGAGCAGACACGTGACGCCGGGGATCTTGTTGAGCTCGGCGTGGAGCAATTTGCGACGACGGTCAAAAGCCGTGAGCATCTGCAGAAGTGAAGCGGCCGTCTTTTCTTTTTCCGTCAACGCCGCGAGCGCGCCGTACTGGGCAAAGGTGGTGGCGTTGCTCGACTGCTGGCTTTGGATTTCCGCACAGGCTTTGGCGATGGCAGGAGGTGCGATCAGCGTGCCGAGGCGCCAGCCGGTCATCGAGTAGGTCTTGGAGAAACCGGCCACCACGATGGTGCGGGCTTCGGCCTCTTTCGAAAGCGTGGCGATACAGGTTGGTTTCGCACCGTCGTACATCAAATGCTCGTACATTTCGTCCGAGAGAATGTAGAGGTTGTGCTTGATCGCGACGGCGACGATTTCTTCGAGTTGCGCCCGAGAATAGACGGCACCCGACGGATTCGACGGCGAGTTGAGCACGAGCATCTTCGTCTTCGGCGTGATCGCGGCTTCGAGCATCGCGGGCGTGAGGAGGAATCCGGTTTTGTCGTCGGCGACGATGAATTTCGGCGTGGCTCCGGCGAGTTTAACCATTTCCGGGTAGCTCACCCAATACGGGGCCGGAATGATCACTTCGTCACCCGGCGAGCACACGGCAAGGATGCCGAGGTAACAGGAAAATTTTCCACCTGGGGAAACGACAACCTGCGAGGGCGCAACTTTTAACCCGTACTCAGCGAGATAGCGATCGGCGATGGCCTGACGCAGCGGGTCGATGCCGGGCGTGGGCGCGTATTTGGTCTTGCCGGATTTCAGCGCGGCAATGCACGCATCTTTGATGTGTTCCGGGGTGTCGAAATCGGGTTCACCGGCGGCAAAATTCAAGACGTCTTCGCCGGCGGCTTTGAGTGCTTTGGCCTTGGCATCGACGGCGAGCGTCGGGGATGGCGAGATGTTTTGGGCCCAAGTGGAGAGAGGAAGTGGTGTACTCATAGGAAATCGAGGAGGACTAAATGTCGGAAACAAGCAAAAGCAAGCGCGCCATTTCGAGCGCGCTTGCGTGAGGATGATGGAGGGTCACACCGTTTAACGGCGAGGCCCTCAGATTATTTTTTGCCGCGTTTAGCGGCCTTGGCCTCGAGGGCGTCAATTGCGGCGCGGAGGAGTTCGCCCACGCTGACTTTCTTTTTGCGCGAGACTTTGGTGAGCTTGGTTTTTTGGTCCTCAGGTAAGCGCACCGAGATTTGGCGGTGTTCTTCGGATGAGGACTCGAACTGTTCGTAATCAAACTCGCCGATGGCGAGGCGCACGACTTCGCTTGCGGATTTAAGTCCGAGGCGTTTCTGGTGGGTCTCGAGTTTCCCAATAAGGGAGACAGGCAGATCAAACGTGAGGGGTGAAGGCGCGTTGGAATTTTTCTTTGCCATAACTTTGCTGGTCATCCGACCGATGGAATTGTCTCACTGAACCGAATATCGAAGAAGCACTCCCTGCTTGAGGAGCAACGGCACTCGTTATGAGCAAGTTGGACGCGCCTGCAACCAGAATCTGGCGACAAATACAATTGATAGGTTCTGTATCCATCCCAGCCCGTCACGCGAAGGGGAAAAAGCACTACACCGATGCCGAACAGCTCAAGGCACCACGGCGCGAATTCGTCCGGCGGGCGGCGGCTGCACCGGTTCGCCCAGCGAGGCGGGTTCAAAAAGCACCGGCAGAAGATCCAACCCAAAGGCGACGCCGTTCACGGCGAATCGAGTTTTGTTGCGGGTCTCTTCGTCGCGCACGTCGATCGTTTTCGGGATCCATTGGTCATCGACTTTCTTCAAATCGAGAATGGTTATCGATTTTAGCAGGGCGTTTTCCGCGCCAATCTGTTCGGCCTGCACCAAGGCGTTAAACTGCGTATCGAGGTACACACGCACACCGGTCAATTGGGGGCGTTTGGCGCTGAACTCCGCCGATGGATACATGAGAAAAACGTGGGCGGGTCGACCACGAATCCGGGCCAAGCCTTCGAAAATAAAGTCGTTCCAAAAGAGAAAGGGCATCTGGAGATCAAAGGCCGTCAGATCGGTGTCAGCCAGCCGATCAAAGAGCGCATCGACGCCGAGCAGCTTCACTGCGGTGTCTGGTCGCCAGCTCCAAAGCGCGTTTTGAGATCCGTTTTGCACGAGCAGGCGGTTTTGCGCCGTGGTAACGCCAGGTGCGAGTTCGATGCGCCAGATCGGGCCCTTTTCGTTTCGGCCAACCCAGAGACGGGCCGGAATGGTTCGTTCTTCGCCGCGGCGTGGTAAAGCACGCAATTCAAATTGCAGGTACGTATCGCTGGGCAAACCGCGTTGACGAAAATCTTCGATGATTCGCCTGCCTTCGGCCTGATCGGGCTCGCCAAACTGCACGTAATTTGGCGGCGGGCGATAAGTTTTAAACTGGGCAAAACCCGTCAATCCCGTGGTCACAAAACAAAGAAGGCAGGCAGCCACAGCCACCTGCCTTAAAAAAAGATTCGAGCGTGCTGCCCGAGAAATCACGGGAAGTTACGGTTTCGCCGGAGCGGGTGCTTCGGCAGGCGCGGGAGCCGGAGCCGTAGCGGGAGCGGGAACCGGAGCGGCTGGGGCCGTGATCGTGGGCAAACGGCCCGCGACGCCTTGGCTGGCTTGTTTATGCTGATAAACTTGCGCCAAATAGAGGCCGAAGCTGATCACAAAAAAGGCGATCGCGGCATTGATCGTGGACTTACTCAACACGTTACCCGTTTCGGCGCCGAAGGCCGCTTCAGCCATGCCGCCGCCCATAGCAGCACCCATGCCGCCGTCCGTTTTTGCCTTTTGCATCAGGACAACAAGGACCAAAAACAGGGAGATAAGGATGAGAACGAAGGTAAAAATGCCGATCAGAATGCTCATGGAAAAGGGAAACAGAGCCGGGCCGCGCGCAAAATGTCAATGACGTGTTCGCAGGAATAATCGGGACGGTATTTCGAAGCGCCTTTCTCCGCGAGCGCCGCCTTACCCTCGGGAATGATGGTCGCCCCCGTTCTCTTCACTTGGTTCGGTCAGATCAACGACTAGATTTGATAATCCTTCAAGCTGTCGTGATCGCCGCCGGTAAGATTGAAGGGCGCATTGGTGGCGCTTTCCTTCTTGGAGCGATCGTAGAAAATTCGGACCTCGGCCTTGCGGGTCTGGAGCAAATGCGAAGCGCGCAACAACGCCTTCTTGGTGCTGGCGGTCAGATTGGCTTCGGCCGGAAAGATGTTATCGGCACCGAACTTGTCGTAAGCGCCACTCGCACGGAGCACGTCCTCAACGTCAGGGTTGATACCGCTAATGAGCAGGAAACGGCCGCTCTTCACCAGATATCCGTGCAATTCCAAGAGCGACATCACAGAGGTGGCATCGAGATGACGCGCGTTTTTCATGCGCAGAATGATGACGCGGATCTTTTCGTCGTTCGACAACAGGCGCACCTGTTCCTGGAACAAGTCGGCTGCGCCAAAGAAGAGTTCACCTTCCACGTGCACGATGGAAATGGCGTTGTTGCGACGCTGCTTCGTGTCGTCGAGTTCGGAGAGATTGCCCGAGGCGTCAAAGCCGTACTCGACCAGCGAAGGCGCGCTTGCCTTGCGCAAAAAGAGCGCGAGCGACGTGCCGATGCCAACGTAGATCGCCGCGTCGAGCTTCAGGAAGAATGCCGCCGACACCGTAACCACGAGCACAATCGCATCCGAGCGCGTGGCGCGCCAGGCGATGCGGATTTGTTCGCGATTCAAGAGCTTCAACCCGATGCGAATCAGATGCGCCGCCAGACAGGGAATCGGAATATCATTGATGAGCGAGGTAACAAAAAACAGAGCGATGAGAACGATGCCGCTGCCGAGGAGCGACGAAACTTGAGTGCGACCGCCACTCTGGAAATTCGCCCCGCTGCGCGCAAACGATGCCGAACCAGGCATTGCACCAAAAAGACTGTTGCTCAGATTCGCCATGCCCATCGCGACGAGTTCTTGGTTTGGGTCGACCCGCTGGCCGGATTTTGCGGCGAGCGTCTTGCCGAGCGACACGGCTTCTAACATGCCCAAGATCGAAATGGCCAGCGCCGCGCTGAGCAGCGGCGGAATCAAGTCGAGTTGCGTGCTGCTGAAAGGAATTCCCAAGAACGACGGCAGAGCCACGGCCAGCGCGCCCTCGTCGCCGATGCGATGGACGCCGAGCGCGGCAAGGTCCGTCCATTTTGCGAAAAAGGCCAGAAACACCAAGCCGATCAACTCGGCAGGTACTTTTGGCGCAAACCGTTCGAGTGCGTAAAACAAGAGCAGCGTCGCCGCGCCCATCATTGCCGAGTAGGGATTCAGATCGAACTGCGATATGTGCACAACCGCGTGCCAGAGGTTTTGCAGAAAATTGCCATGCCCGGCCGTGGGAATACCGATCAGATTCGTAACCTGCCCGGCCACGAGCAGCAGCCCGATCGCCGTGCTGTACGCGATGACCACGGAGCGTGAAATAAACTGCGTGAGTTTACCGAGTTGGGCCAGGCCGCCGGTGAGTTGAAAAATACCGATGAGAAAGGCAAGTAGCAGCGCGATCTCGGTCGGAGCGAGCGCACCGCCTTTAAAGGAAAAAACCGTCGCCGCCAAGATGATGCTCATCGAGTTGGTCGGACCAAAAACCACGTGATGCGACGAGGTGAATAGTGCGTACACAAAACCGCCGATGACGACGGCCATGATCACCATCATTGGCGGCAGGCCGGCGATCAGCGAGAAACCGATCGCCTGCGGTATCGAAACCAAGGATACAGTCGCGCCGGCCAGCAAATCGGCGCGGAATTTCTCGCGATTGTAGCTGCGCAGTTCTTCCGCCAGCGGGAAACGCTCGCGCATCCAGCGTTTCGAGAAACGCCGGATTTCCTGCACGGTGTCAGCGGCGTTAGCGTTTTCTACCATTAGGCAGTACGGACTCGTTAAGCCTCAACGCCGAGCTTTTCCAGAATGCGCTGGAGATCCTCATTGCCAGCGTACTGGATAATGATTTTCCCGCGCTTGGGCGTGTGGTGTACGGCGACGCGCGCGCCGAGATGCGAAGTGAGTTTTTTCTCAATGCTCGCGACGGCCGCGACCTCCATCGGAGGAGCTGAACGGCCGCTGCTGGTGGAGGCCGGTGCATTCGGCGCGATTTTGTGCGACTGCACGAGTTTTTCCGTGCCGCGCACGCTAAGACCTTCTTCTATAATGCGGCGTGCCAGCACAGCGCGACGGGCGGCGTCATCGACGCCGAGTAGTACCTTGGCATGCCCAACCGAGAGGAGATTCTTCGAGATGAAGCCCTGCAACTCGGCGTCGAGCGAGAGCAGACGCAGGGCGTTGGCCACCGTGGCCCGCCCCTTCCCCACCCGTTCGGAAGTCGCTTCCTGCGTGAGATCAAAATCGCGAATCAAGCTGGCGTAGCCGTAGGCTTCTTCGATCGGATTCAGGCCTTCGCGTTGCAAATTTTCGATGAGGCCGAGAGCGGCAGATGAAGCGTTGCTCGCCTCGACGACACGCGCCGGGATCGACTTTATCTTGAGCATCTGGAACGCGCGCCAGCGGCGTTCGCCCGCGATCAGTTGATATTTGTCCGCATGTTTGCGTACGACGATCGGTTGGAGCAGGCCTTCCGAGCGGATGCTTTCGGCGAGTTCGTGCAGCTGTTCGGGGGAAATCTCGCGACGCGCCTGATACGGGCTTGGTTCGACGAGGTGAACGGCGATCTCTAGGAAACCAGGTGCTCCAGCGGGAGCCGCAACGGCGCTCGCGGCCGGAGTGGGTTTGGCGGTTGTGTCGGGTTTAGCAGGGGCCGGTGAGGCGGCGGCGATGAGTCCGCCGAGACCGCGACCGAGTCGGGATTTAGGAGCAGCCATGATATAGTTTTATTTTCCTCCTGGAATGAAGAGTGTCTGACCCACTTGGATGTGTGAAGGGTCGGTGATTTTGTTGGCGTTGATGATATCCTGGGTCTTGGCGCTGGTTTTGCGGGCGATCACAGCCAGCGTTTCCCCTTTTTGCACCACATAGTTGACGCCGTCTTTCGGAAAATCGTCGGAGAAACTGGTTTGGCGCACGGTCGCGGTTGAAGGCGTGGAGGTGCGGGAATTTGTGTTGCGAGCAAGCGACTCGAGGGCGGCATTGGTCTGGTTCGCGAGTTTCTCCATCTGCACGCTGACTTGCTGGAGTGTTTCGTTTTTGGCACCAGCGGCGGCGGTTTTGATCGAGCGATTGAGTTCGGCGATCGCTTCGTTGAGCTGGGCGACCGTTGCGAAACTTTGTGCGGCGCCGGTGGACTTGCCGCGCAAGTCCGAATTCTCTCTTTCGAGTTGTTCGACTCGGAGCTGGAGTTCGTTGGTGCGCTGGCTGAGTCCGCGCATGTCCTCACGCAAGTTGGCGAGTTCAGTCGACAACGATTGGGCGGGTTGGGCTTGGAGCACACCCGAAGTCAGAGCGACGAGCATCAAACCCGTGCAACACAACACTGCTTTGAACATAGGCCCAGAAGTTGTGGAAAATCCGCCGGGAAAACAAGCGGCATGAATGCGGGGCGCGCCGAAACGTTCTCAAAAACGGCGGCGCATCGCGCGTTAACCAGCCTCCAAGAAGATCGAACGAGTTCCCGCTCAGAACAATTTTCACAATTTCTTAATCTGGCCCTTCACTTCACATTCTGGTGTAACGATGTAACGTTAACGTGCTTTTCTATTAGACTTAACCGGTCACAAAAGACATACACACTAAAAATTGCTATGCCGACGAACCCCCTCCGAAGGAAGACGGTGCTGATTTTTTCGCTGGCGATAGCACTGTTGGCGGCCCTCGGCGCCATCATCACGCAAGAATCGGTCCAGGACAAACTAGGCGAATCCTACTATGTGCTCTGCCTGGCACTGATCGGCTGTATTTTACTGGTCCTCGCGGGCTACGTCTGGGACCGCAAGCTCCTCGAACAACTTCGCGAACTCGGCACCACGGCGCGCGCCAAGTCTCAAACCCAAATCGAGAACGAATCCGCCAGTCTGCTTGAAATCCCCATCGAGGACGAGGGCCACGACGAGATCATCGGCCTCGCCCGCCAGATCGAACGCATGGCTCAATCGCTGCAAAAAGTTGAAGCGAGTTACCGCGCCATCGTTGAGGACCAAGTTGACTTGATCTGCCGTTATCGCGCCGACGGGAAACTCACCTTCGTCAACGGAGCCTGCACCCGCTTCTTTGGCAAAAAACGCCAGGAACTCCTCGGACAACGCTTCATTCTGAACGAACTCGGTTTTCCCGCCCGCGACTTCCAAGGCAAACTGCCCGAGTCGACCGCGTTCGAACACGAGCTCCTTTCGTGTGACGGCAAGCGCATCACCCACAACTGGACACACCGCGCGATCAAAGACCCCGAGGGCAACATCATGGAGTTCCAAGCCGTCGGCCACGACGTTACCCTCCGTAAAGAAGCGGAGGCCGCCCTCACCCTCGCTAAAGAAGCCGCCGAAGCCGCTGACCGCGCCAAAAGTGAATTCCTCGCCGTCGTCAGCCACGAAATCCGTACGCCCATCAATGGCGTGATCGGCTTTACCAAACTTCTGCGCGAGACCCCGCTTTCAGCCGAACAATGTGGCTTTGTCGATATGATCGGCAGCAGCGGTATGACGCTCGAAACACTCATTAGCGACATCCTCGACATGTCGAAAATCGAAGCCGGCAAGATCGACATCGACCATGCGCCCTTTGCACTGCGCCGCAGCGTCGAAGAAGTGGTCGGATTTTTCACGCCCCGCGCCCGAGCCGCCGGCCTTTCACTCAACGCCAAAATCGACGAAGACGTGCCCGCCCTCGTCAACGGCGACGTCAACCGCCTTCGTCAGATCCTGGTCAACTTGATCGGCAACGCCATCAAGTTCACCGAACAAGGCAGCGTCACCATTTCACTCTCCTGCGGTCGCGGTGCCATGATGGAAGGCCAAAATCGCCGCGAAGTCCGCCTCTTTTTCGCCGTAACCGACACCGGCATCGGCATCCCCGCGGACAAGATGAGCCAACTCTTCCGCCCGTTCAGTCAGGTCGATACGTCGGCCTCCCGTCGCCGTGGCGGCACCGGCCTGGGCCTGATCATTTCAAAACGCCTCTGCGAACTCATGGGCGGCGGGATCTCCGTCGAAAGCGACTCCGGCAAAGGTTCGACTTTCCGCTTCACCATCCGCACTGATTACGAACGCTCAGGCGAAACCAACGCGGCCGTACCAACCGGCTCGAATCCCGGGTTAACCTCCCCGTTTCAGAGACCGGCGGTCGCCTGAAACGGCTTGGCCGATCACTTCGCCGGAGGTAAGTTCGTCGCATCCGGCAGGCGCACTTCAAAAATCGCCCCGCGCTCCGGCGCATTCCGCACCGTCGCCTGGCCACCATGGGCCATAACAATCGCTCGCACCAAGCTCAACCCCAGGCCGAGTCCGCTCTGCGAACGGCTCTGATCTCCTCGATAAAGGCGTTCCCAAATACGCACCTGCTCGGCCTCCGGCACGCCCGGCCCGGTATCCCGAACCTCAAGCACGGCGCATCCAGATTCCAAATACAGCTTCAAGGCCACCGCCCCACCCGACGGCGTGTACTTGATTGCGTTGTCGATCAGATTGGCGACCGCTTGCCGCATCCGCACCGGATCAACGTTGACCGGCACCGCCGCACCCGGCGCAAACTCCAACTTGATCGCCTTCGCCTCGGCCACGTCCGCATATAGTTCAACCGCCTGGTTCGTTAGCTCGCGGAAATCATTCTCCGATCTTTCCAAACGCAGCACGCCCGCTTCAGCCTCGGAAATTTCCATGAGCGCCCGCAGCAACCGCAGCACTTCGTCCGAACGCTCCACACAGTCGGCCAGCGCATCACGCGCCGCATTGTCCATGCTCGGCTGGGTCAACGCCAGTTCCGCCGAGCCGCGCAAACTCGTCAACGGCGTACGCAGATCATGCGCAACGTTATCGAGCGCCTCACGCATCGAACGCAATAGCGCCGCATTCTTGTCGAGCACCGTGTTGAAATGCTTCACCAACTCCGCGATGTCGTCATTGCGCAACGGCATCGGCACGCGCGCATCGAGCGCACCGGTGTTGATGATGTGCCGCGCCGTTTCCACGACTTGATGCAACGGCCGCGTCGCCCGTCGTGCCGCCATCACCGCCACGATAAAACCCACCAAAATCGCCGCGCTTCCCACCCAGATAAATGTCCGGCGCAACGGCTCCAACAACGCCGCCCGGTTATCCGTGCTCCGGCCGACCTGCAGCAAAAAACCATCCGAAAGCATGGCCGAAACAACCGCCAGATCCTGCTCCTGATCGCGAGGTACACGCACACTGAAAATTTTCCGCACCGTCCAGCCACCCCAACCATCGGGAACAGCCACGTTTTTCGCATCCTGATCGATCCAATCCGGCGGAACACGGGCCCACACCACGTCGCCATTTCGCGCGACCAGACGCACAAACAACGCACGTCCATGCGTCGTGTAGCTGTCTTCTTCGGTTCGTACATCAAGCCCGTCCAAGCCACGCGCCTCGTAAATATCCGCGTACTGCCGCAACCGCAGTTGTAGCACTTCACCCTCACGCGCTTCCAGCTGCCGTCCGAGCAAAACATACAAAAGCGCAAACACCGCCGTGAAGCCGATAGCGAACAGAACGGTGAACCAGAGGCTCAGCCGCAAGGCAACCGAATGGCGCAGTTGATTAAGTGTTCCCGTGAATGACATAGCCGACACCACGCACCGTTTCGATGCGTCTTTTTTCCGGATCTATTTTTCCGCGCAACCGATGCATGAGCACATCCACGACGTTGGTCTGCGGATCGAAACTGTAATCCCAAACATGCTCCAGTATCATGGTTTTGGTGACATGGCGGTTGGGATGACGCAGCAAATACTCCAGAAGGGAAAACTCCCTCGGCATCAATTCCACCCGCAGGCCCGCGACCGTCACGACGCGCCCCACCAGATCCATTTCAACATCGCCAACTTTGAGCCGCGTCGCCTCAGGTGCTCGCGTCGCGCGACGGATCAACGCCTGCAAACGCGCCGAGAGTTCGGCAAAAGCAAAAGGTTTTGTCAGGTAATCGTCGCCGCCCGCCTGAAGGCCCGCGATTCGATCCTGCACCGTTGAACGAGCACTCAGAAACAAAACCGGCAGTTCGGCCCGGCTCGCGCGCAGGCGTTTCACCAAACTCAAACCATCCAACCCCGGCAACATCACATCGACCACGGCCGCGTCGTAGGTCGTGCTCGCCGTGAGCGCGAGGCCGGTATCACCGTCCGGCGCGTGATCGACAGCATAACCTTCCTGCTTGAGGCCTTTGACCACAAACGAGGCGATCTTTGCATCATCTTCGACGACGAGAATTCTCACGATTTAAGCTGTGCGGACAAACCCGCAGAAGTGAAAGCTAGAATTAAAAAGCGCCCCGGATTAACCCCCCGGGGCGCTGTTATTGTTGTATTATGAACGGTGAGGCGTGTTCACGTGCCGCCTCACTCGCCAGATTCGTCGACGATCAAATACCGAGTACTCCCCTGCGGCGTACCACCCCGGCGCCAGACTTTTAGGAGCGTCTTCTTGGTTTCAGAACTTTCGGTCAGCCTCACCGCATCTTCGGAGGAACGCACGGATTGGTGATTGATCTCCTGAATAACGTCGCCGGGTTCCAACCCGACAGCGGCGGCAGCCGAACCTGGATCTACATCCGTGACAATCGCGCCTTGAATTTTGACCGGGATGTCAAACTCGCGCCGCATGCGCGGATCGAGATCTCCTACCCCGACCCCATTGAGCGTGCCCGTGTCGTTGTTTTTCGCGGCGGGACTCTTGTCGTTATTGTCGTCGTTTTCAGAGCCGGAACCACGCAGGCGCTTTTCGCCAATCTTGACCTTCATTTCGACCGACTTGCCTTCACGGAGCGCCGCCACCGAAACTTCCGAACCAGGCGCTACGGTAGCCACGGTGAGTTTCAACGAACGCCCATCCGTGATCTTCTTGCCGTTAAATGAGGTGAGCACATCTCCGCTCTTTATGCCCGCCTTTGCCGCCGGGCTGCCAGGGACGACATCACTCACCAACGCACCCTCGCGAACCTTGAGTTTAAACGCATCGACGAGCTCCGGCGTCAGATCCTGCATCGACACACCGAGGTAACCACGCACCACTTTGCCGCCTTGCACGAGTTGCTCCATGACGTTGCGCGCCAGATTGCTCGGGATCGCAAAACCAATCCCCTGAGATCCACCCGAACGACTCAATATCGCTGTATTGATACCGATCAGCCGCCCCTGCACATCGACCAGCGCACCACCGGAATTGCCGGGATTGATCGCCGCGTCGGTCTGAATGAAATCCTGATAGGCCAGGCCCAATTCGTCTTGATTCCGACCAAGACCACTCACCATGCCACTTGTTACCGTCTGGCCAATGCCGAACGGATTGCCAACGGCCAGCACCCTGTCGCCCACCTCGATCTTATCGCTATCGGTAAACGTGATGGCGGGCAGATCTTTCGCGTCAACTTTCACAACCGCCAAGTCGGATTGCGGATCGGCACCCACGACTTTGGCCGTGAGCTCGCGACCATCAGCGAAAGTAACCCTGATCACATCCGCCCCTTGAACCACATGGTTGTTAGTCAGAACATAGCCGTCAGTACTCACAATCACGCCGGAGCCAAGACCTTCCTGTTTCGGCATACGATTATTAAAGCGCCGGTTGTTGCCGCCGCGATTGCCAAATTGATCGCCGAAGAATTGCCGAAACATCGGATCGTCGAAAAACGGCGGCATCTCTTGAACCGGTAGATTTTTTGCGCGTTCGGTCACGAGAACTTTTACCACGCTGGGCGCCACGCGTTTCACGACGGGTGAATAACTCGTCGTATCGACACGGTCGCTGCGCGGAATGGGTTGTACGTCAATTTTGACGGCGACCTTGTTTGGTTCTGCCAACGCCGAGCCGGACCAGAAGAGTCCGCCCGCGGCTAAAAGCGTTGCACCGAACAACCAGCCGGTACGGCAACGAAAGAAAGAGTGAGGTGATTTCATAGAGTGGGATGTGGATTGAAGACAACCCACTATCGCACCCCGAAGTGTCTGCGCCCTTTCCCGATCCTTACATTTTTGAAAGAAACGAGCTCGCGCGCAATGTCCGACGAATCCTATTTCTTACCGGGTTTCACCGCAGCCCACGCTGCCAGCACCTCGGGTGAACCCAGAGCGCGCACACCATTGTCGCTCAAGATCTCCTCGGTGGCCGCCGCCGATTCGGCCCGTGGGAAAACCAATGTCTCCCGACCATGGCCGGCAAACTCGATCACGATGAATTTGTCATTCGAGTCGCGCAGCAGCTGCACCAGATGCAACAGATTCTTAACCGGCTTGCCATTGATCGACTGCACCACGCTTAAGGTCTGGTTGGAGTAGCCCTTCGAAATCTTGTGCGGAAAAAATGGCCCCGGCACAACAACCAGTTGCTCATCGCTAAACGCCGGCTTGTCACCGCGACGAACGATGAGCGGGCTAGCCGCCAGGCTCAGCGAAGCGCTGACGCGGCCGCCGGCAGTGCTATCAGAGGTGAATGCCGCAATGATATCCTGTGTGGCAACCGAGAATGTGATCGGGCCGTAGATGAAGTAGGACGGATATTCGCCGCGCAACGAGTTGATCAACCGCGGCTGATCGGGCGAAACCGGAACCTCCAGCGCCAACTCCTTGCCGCCACGCACCACGGAAAGTGGGAGTTTCCCGTTTTTTGAAATCGACTGAACCTTGTAGCTAAACCGAACCCGTAGCCCATCGCCAATTTTGATCATCCCCTGGTCGTCGACCTTGATCTCACCAATCTTCGTGATCACATCCCATTTCTTCAAGGGATACGAAGGCTCGTCCACAAAAGGCTCGTTCACGATCATGCCAGAAACGGTTTTATCGAGCGTGAGGAAAGTGCGCAGCGCCGGATTCTCCAGCGTTTGAAACTCACCAAACAAGGCCGGCTTTCCATCAAAGCGTCCGTCGGCCACATCCTTGAGAAACAGCTCAATTTCCTCGCTGGGGATGATGTAGCCTATGTTCTGGGCGCTGCTCAGATGGCTGAAAGCAAGACCGATCACCTTGTCACCGACCAAGGCAGGACCGCCGCTGTTGCCGGGATTGATCGCGGCGTCAATTTGTACCCGAAGACCGGATACAGGAAAGTTGTAGCTCGCGAATTCGATCCGCGAAACGATGCCCTTGGTGATCGAGAGGCTGGTGCCGCCGGTGGGAAAACCGTACACGAGCACAGAATCCTTGATCTGGGGCAGTGCCGCCGCCCGGGCCAGCGCCGGATGCGTCTCAAAAAATGTTTCGTCTTCCAGCTTGAGCACCGCGAGATCGATGCCGGGATCGATGAACTCCACGGTGGCGGAGAGCTTGTCGCCCGCCAGGTTGGCCTGCACCTGCACCTGGCTCGCGTACAAAACGACATGAGCATTGGTCAGAATCCGTTTACCCTCGATGACGACACCGCTGCCGGTCGCCTCGTGCGGCGATTGTTTGCCCCACGGCTTGGTGAGTTCGGGTCGGCGAACCTGAGCGAAGATTTTCACCACAGAGTTTTCAACCGTGCTCATTGTTTTATCGACCTCGCCGGACGCGTCGGCTGCAGCCGGAGAGGCCTCGGCAGCCGGATTATCCTTGGCCGCAGGTTCGTCATTCGCCGAAAACATCGGCGAGACAAAAACAACGATTGCGATGAGCCCGCCAACAAAAAAACGAGACCGATGAATTGAAGACAACATGGGGATTGTGAATGTTCGCGATCGATGCAAAACGGAAGCGATGAGCCTGCCCTTTTGCTCTGTGCCGCTTCTGAAATGAACCGTTCTCGCGGAAATGCCTAGAAGATTTCCCGCGATTTTTCATTTCCACTTAACAACCCGTTGCTTGCGCACGCCTCGTTTGGGCATTCACAGTGATCTCGCACGCCATTGGCGGCCAACGCATGAAAACAAAACTCGCCCGGCTCTGCCGAACCCGTTGCCTCGCCCTCGCCTTTTTCTTCGTCGGCCTGTTCTCACCGCTCCTGGCTGACAACGCCAAACTCGTCGCTGGCAGCACACTCGAAAGTCTCACCGTCGGTGCAGCCACGTTTCAAAACGTCCTGATCCGCTCCGTCTCGGCGCGCAGCGCGATGATCACGTACGACGGCGGTATGAAATCCATCCTCCTGCGCGACCTCTCACCGGAACTTCAACAACGTTTCAACTACAACCCCGAAGCGGACCG
The DNA here is from genome assembly GCA_031404135.1 of Verrucomicrobiota bacterium. Taxonomy (GTDB): domain Bacteria; phylum Verrucomicrobiota; class Verrucomicrobiia; order Opitutales; family Opitutaceae; genus JADKHC01. The sequence continues at coordinate 14,482 of JANNHA010000144.1, forward strand.
CGCTCAAGAAGCTACCGCCAAAGCCGGTCAGGCCGCCGCCGAAAAGAAACAGCAGGAACGCATCGAAGCCATGCGAAAGAACCGCGCCGCAGCGCCCATTTCCGTCGCCAAGTTCGACCAATTACTCCGCTCCTTCGGTCAAGCGCCGGAAATCGCGGAACAGGTCGACCTGCGACCCCGTTTCAGCGAGCTCGGTCTCTGGGTAAAAGACCAGGGCCATCGCCCGAGCTGCGCGGTTTTCGCCATGGTCAGCGCTCTGGAATTTCAAAACGCCGAAGCCTCCGCCACGGCCGACCGGTTTTCCGAAGAATATCTTTACTGGGCCACCCGTAAAACCCTCAACCGCCAAAGCTCCGACGACCTGGTTGGCCTCAACGACGGTGGCGAAGACCAGTCCGACGCGGGTTTCACCTTGAACGAAGTCGCCACCGCGCTCCGCACCTATGGCGTTCCGCTCCGCGACAAGGTGCCCAATCAATTTTCCGGCAAAGCCATGGCCACTCCGTCAGCGGAAATCATTGAGGAAGCCCGCCGCGGTGTCCGCATGTCCGTTCACGCCGTTCCGGGCCACGACGGCGCGCTGCTTGCCTCCAACATCATCCACGCCCTCAACCTCGGCATTCCCGTGCCCGTTGGTATTCGATGGCCGGATACGCGAGTTTGGCGCGTTCAGTTTTTGGAAGACCAAAAGACCGAAATCGGTTTTGGTCACGCCGTAACAATCGTCGGCTACCGGTGCAAAACGGGACGCATTGAAGACGCGGTTTTTGTTTTTAAAAACTCCTGGGGTCCACGCTGGGGTCAGGCGGGCTACGGAACCGCCAGCTACCGCTATCTGGCCAAGAACCTAAACTCCGCCGTCATACTCGAAGTGCAGCCTCAGACACGATAGTCAAAGCACGGTCGAAAGCCGGCCGGAGCAAATCGCCACCGCCAACCGGCATCCACTCTCAAGCTCAGCCACCCGCGTCGAAAAGGGCTTTCGCCTGCTCGAGCGCCAGTTTGCGGCGTTTTTCGAACGCTGCCGTGGAGTCTGCGAATTTCTTTCTCTCTGATTGGAATTCGTTGACTTCGGCCTCCCAGAGGCTGCGTTCCTGGGCAAATTTTGCAGCGTCCTTCTTCAGACGGCCTTCTTCCACCTGGAGTTTTGACTCGATATCAGCCAGTTCGGCTTCCTTCTTGGCGAAAGCTTTGGTGGCGGCGTCAGTCTTGGCGAGATCCGCTTTGAGTTTGGCTTGTGAGGCTTCGACTTCGGCACCGATGCGTTCGATTTCGTCCTGTTCGGCTTTGACCTTGGACTCCATGGCCTTGATCTTCGCTTCCGTAGCGGCGATCCGTTCGATATCGGCTTTAAGTTTCTTTTCGGTCTGGGCGACGGTCATGCGAGCCATCTCGGTTTCTTCCTCGGCGGTGGCGCGTGCTTTTTCGAATTGAGCTTTGTCTTTCGTGATCGCGTCGCGGCCGGCGCGGAGTTCCAACTCGACTTTCGCCTTCGCCTCGTCAACCGCCTTTTTCGCAGCGGCCTGCTCACTGGCGAGTTTCTTTTTCTCTACTTCGAGGTTAGTGAGGTTTTCTTCCAGATCGGAGCGTTCGGCGAGCAGCTTCTGCTCGTTCTTTTTCAAGTTGGCGCGTTCCGTGGTGATGGCCAGTTCAAGATCGGCCAGCTTGGCCTGTTGTTTCTCGGCTTCACCTTTAGCCCTGGCGATCAGTGCGGCGGCTTCATTCTTGGCCTTGTCCAAGGCGGACTGAACCTGAGCCTCTTGTTGCTTGATTTTGGACTCACGGCCGAGCAGATCGGATTCGCGGATGGCGAGCGCGTCCGTCAACTTTTGAATCTCAATGCGCTCGTTGGCGTAGTGTTGTTCGGCTTTCTTGAGTGTTTCGCGTTCGGTCGCGAGCGACGCCTCCATCTCGGCGAGTGCTTGCTGTTCTTTGTCGGCTTCAGCTTTTGCCTTCGCAAGAATCGACGAGGCTTCGGCACCGGCTTTTTCGAGCGCCGCTTTGGCCCTGGCTTCTTGATCGCGTAAGGCGGTCTCTCGAACGCCGAAGTCGGCGGTCTGCTTCTTGAGCGTGGCCTGCTCGCTGGCGAGACGTTGCTCAGTCTGCTTGATCACGGAACGTTCCGTGAGCAGGGATTCTTCGATTTCGGCGAGTTTGAGCTGCTCTTTCTCAGCGTCGGTCTTCGCTTTTTTCATCAGCGCTTCAGCATCGGCCTGAGCCTTTTCAAGTGAGCTCTTTGCTTTGGTTTCCTGCTGCTTGATGAGCACCTCGCGTTCAGAGAGAGAGGCTTCGAGGCCTTCAAATTCTGCGCGCTGCATGGCGACTTGTTGCTCGGATTTTTTCAGCGTGGCACGGGCCGCGACTAAGGAGGCCTCGGCTTCGGCGATCTTGCGCTGTTCCTGTTCGGCTACGGCGCGAGCTTTCTGAAGAATCGATTCGGCTTCGGCCTTGGCGGATTCATACTCGATTTTGGCTTTGGCGTCGCGTTCGCGAATATCTTTTTCTCGTACCGAAAGTGCGGCTTCTCGCTCCACATAGGTGGTGGAGTTCTTCGTGTGCGTGGCCTGCTCGGAAAGGAGCCTTTGTTCGCTCAATTTCAGCGCAGCCCGCTCAGCCGCGAGTGTGGACTCAGCGTCAGCAAAACGGGCGCGTTCCTTCTCGGCTTCGGTTCGGGCTTTGGCCACGACCGATGCAGCTTCAGCCTGGGCCTTGGCCATCTGAACTTTAATCTGATGCTCTTGTTCCTGCAGCGCCGCTTCGCGCTCGGCGATCGTAGCAGCCTGTTGTTCAATTTCCGCGCTTTCGACCGCGATTTTTTGCTCAGCTTTCCGTAGTTTGGAACGTTCGGTCGCAACCATGCTTTCCGCTTCGGCCATGTCTGCCCGTTCACGGGCGACTTCCTGGCGTACGCCGACAATGAGCGTTTCGGCGTCGGCCTTGGCTTTCTCAACCGCCGCGCGTGCTTGCGCCTCTTTTTCGCGCAAACCGATTTCGAGTTTGGCGATTTCATCAACCTTCGCCTGTAGTTCGTTACGTTCGGCACTGAGGCGCTGTTCGTTTTTCTTAAGCGCCGTTCCATCCGTCATCAAAGCGGTCTCCATTTCGGCTAGGCGTTGTTGCTCTTCTTCGATCATTTTCTGCCGCGCGTCGCCAGCTTTACGCTTCTGATCGAGTTCCTTTAGCGCACTCACAAGGTTCGCCTGTTCCTGGGAAAGTTGTTTTTGTTCGGCGGCAAGAGCGTCGCGTTCTTCCTTGAGCGCCTTGGCGGCGGCATCCTGCTGCTTCTGAAGTGCGCGTAACTCTTCCAGTTTCTTTTCACCGCCTTCGATTTCTTTGCGCGCTTGAGCCAGCGACGCACTTTCGGCCGCGAGCCTTGCCTTTTCGGCTTCCAAACGTTGGCGTTCCGTGGTGTCGGCGGCGACTGCGTCGGCCTGTTTTTTGGTCGAACTCTGCTTGACCATCGCCTGCTCCGTATCGAGTCGTTCCTGATCCATCAGGAGCCGTTCCTGAGAAGCGACGAGGGCGAGCTCCCGCTGTTTCAATTTGGCTTCGGTTTGTTCCAAATCGGCCAGTCGGGCGACACTTTCCGAGACTTTGGCACGTTCAACATCGAGAGCCGCTACCCGCTGCTCGACCTTCTTCGCATCCTCGGCAAGGCGGGCGCGTTCCGTGGCAAGCGAGGCCCGCTCTTTGGCCAGTTCCTCGCGGATGGCATCGCCCTCGATGCCACTGGGCTTTGCCCGGTTTTTGGGAGGAGGCCCGGCCTTGCCAACCGGTTCGGGTCCAGCCGAGACAAATGAACCGCCCTGGAAAAATTCCTCGAGCGAACTCCAGTCGGCATTGCGCAACGCCTCACCCGCTCCGTCGACCTTGCCAATGAAATCCGCGATCCGCTTCGTCATCGCCTCAATATCCAACGGCGGCTGGAAAACATCCTTAACGCCCAACCGGATGCCACGGACCACTGTGGGAAGATCCAACCCGTCAGCCACAAGAATGACTTTTGCCTTCGGTTGAGCCTTGCGTAATGACTCAACAAAATCCAAACCACTTGCGTCCGAGCCACGACAGTCCGCCAGTATCACGTCTACCGACTCCCGCGCCAAATAGTCTCTCACCTGCGATGCTTCGCGTAATGAAAGTACATGAAAAAACGCCCCGCCAAAAATCAAAGATTTGGCCTGGCGAAGTTCGTCACTATGCTGGACTAGCAAAATTTTGGCACTCACAATATTATTCAGTGAAAGCATTCTGTCTCACGAGGGGAACTAGACAACGTCAATCTATCGTGAATCTCGTGGGTTTACCTTATAGAACTTTCAAGCCTATACTTAAAAAAATAACAACGACACAACGACTTTCACCTTTACAGCAGCATCTTAGGGACTACGCCTCAGGCGGGGCGTCTTCCCCCATCAAAGCTTTCCACGTATCCCAAACATAATGAGCGCATCAGACTCTAATGGTTATTTCCTCGAAATAGGTGAGTATAATTTAATTATTGCTCGCGCCTCCATGGGACTCCGTCCCCGGACGATAAGTGCCGTACAGGAGGTATGGCTCGGCGACGCCCCTGCGATCGACGCCGTCCTCGGTAAGCTTCGCGCCGACGGCGGTAGTTCAAAAACCGTGGCCATGCTTCGCCTCAAGGCACAGATGGCCTTTTTGGCCGACGCCTCTCAGGCAAAATCCATCACCGAGCCCGAAGCCGTGGAAAGTTTTCTCGGCACCCAGCTCGGTGCCGAAAACATGCCTGCCAGCTGGGCCTGGTGCAACGCCAGCAACGGCCAGGCACCCCAAGGCGGCGCACGCTGGGCGCTCGACGCCGCTTCCACCGCCAACACCGACGAAGCCCTCGGCAAACTCCGCGGCTGGTCCTTTGATTTGGTTCGTTGCCAGTCGGCCTCGCTCACCCTCGCCGGCGGCCTCGTCTCGGCCGTGCAAGGCTCCCCGGTACTCCTGCTCGAAGTTTCTGAAAACCATACCACACTCCTAAGCATCACCAATCAAGGCATCACCGCACTCGCTTCTGTGCCGGTGGGCTTTGACGCCCTCGCCGGTGCCACCCAGACCGCATTGGGCCTGAAGTTCCGCGGTTCAGCGGCACGCCTGATGTTTAACGAGTCTTACGACTTCAGTGAAACCGCCGCCAGCATCGTCGAGCCTCTGGTTGCCGCAGTAAAAAATGCCCTGCCCGGCCTCGGTTCACCCGCACCGATACAGCTCGTGTGCAGCGGGGTACTCGCCCGACAGACTTGGATCACCCAAACCATCGCAAAGGCACTTAACCTTTCCCTTTTTGCCCCCGACACCGCAGCTTGGGCCTCCGCCCGCGGACTAACCCTCGGCAGCGAAATCCCCTCCGCCTCAGTTTCACCTTCCTGGCTGGGCGTGCTCAGTGCCGCCGCCGCTTACGAACCATCAAATCCTGGCACTGCAAAACCTTGGAACCCCCTTCGCTCGGGCACACCGGTCGCCGCCGCCCCGATTGTTCCAGCGATCATCTTCGACACACCCAAGCCTGCCACACCACCGCCAGCGATCATTCCTGCCATCATCCAGGAACCGCCAAAACCCGCCGCTATCGCGCCAGCCAAGCCAGCGATCATTCCCGCGATCCTTCAGGAACCCGCCAAAGCGCCCACGCCCGTTGCGCCGGTCAAACCCGCAACGCCCGCCGTACAGCCAAAGCCGGCCGTCATCATCACGCCACCGTCGAAACCAGTCGAACCCCCTAAACCCGCCGTCATTCCTGCCAAGCCCGCCGCCGTCGTGACGCCGAGCAAACCGCCTGAGGTAAAGCCGGCCACTCCACCCGCCAAGCCCGCAGGGCCCGCCCCGGCCCCGGCCAAGCCCACGACCATACCTCCTGCTACCGCCAAGCCCCAGCCAAAGCCAGAACCAGCTAAACCAGCGCCTGCGCCTAAGCCCGCCCCGGCCCCCGTCGCCGGTGCCAAGCCCGCCACCGCCGCCCCCTTTCCACCCAAGAAAAACAATATGCCCATGATCATCGGTGCCGTCGCGGCCGTGATCATTGCCATCGTAGCTTTTGTGGTCATCAGCGGTAACAACAAAAAAGCTGAGACCGAAGCCAAAGAAAGGGAACGCATCCGGATCGAGGCCGACGCCAAGATCAAAGCGGCAGCCCGCGAACGTGAAGAAGCGCAAAAGAAGGCGGCCGACGAACTCGCCGCCCGACAAAGGGAACGCGAACAGGCCGAAATTGCCCTCAAAAATGCAAAGGACGAAGCCGCCCGACAGCAAGAAGCCGCTCGCAACAGCCTGCTCTTCGGCCGTGGCAATCTGGTGCTCACCACCGAACCCGCAGGTGCCACTGTCACAGTAGGCGAGCTCAGCCCAAAGATCTCTCCGATCGCTATGAAGGACCTGCGCCTCGGCACCTACGCCGTCACAATCACACTTCAAGGTTACGACGCCGAACGCCGCGATATCGAAATCAAGGAAAAGGAAACGACCGAGTTGGACACCATCGTCTTGAAACGTCAGGTCGGCTCGATCGATCTGACCAGCGAACCCTCAAGCCTATCCTATGAGGTAAAACCGGCCGGCGCGCTCTTCGTGAATCCGAGCGATGTCCGCACCGGCCAGACCCCGGTAACCCTCTCCGGACTTCCGGTTGGTTCCTATCAGGTAACGATCTCCCGCCCCATGTGGACACCGTTCGTTACCACCGTAGCCGTTGAACGCAATGGCACCGCCAAGGTCACCGGCGATTTCCCGGGCGGCACCGTTGTCATCACCAGTTCTCCGAGCGGCGCAATCGTCTCGCGCGACAACCAGACAACCTCCATCGGAACCACTCCGTTGACCCTAAACGGGGTTCCTCCAGGCACGCTAACCTTCACCGTGAACCAACGCGGTTATGACCCGGTCACCGTCACCGGCCGGCTTGATGGTGGCAAAACCCTCTCACTCAACGCCACACTTCTGGATACTGACCGAGTGATGAAACTCAGCGAGCTCGACGAACGTCCTACACCCATCGCGCAAGCCGATCCCGAACTCACCAGTTCACAACGTGTCGATGGTGGATCAGCCACGATCTCCTTCGTCGTTGGTCGTGATGGCGTCCCCACAGACCTTAAGATCGACCAGGCCTCCAGCCCGGCGTTCGGCAAAGCGTGTATGGTGGCCGCTAGCAAATGGCGCTTTAAGCCCGGTGTCGTGCACGGCAAACCCGCCAAGACCCGCGCCTCCCTCCCCTTCAGAATCGCCCCCGAATAATTGGGCAATCTCTGACCCTTCTCAAGCGGCTGCGCATTTCATGCAGCCGCTTTTTTGTGCCCGCTCATCGCAGGAAATTATATCCAAAAACAACGCCAACCTCAGGTCTGCTTCTCGATCAACGAAACCAAACCGCCAACAAACACGACTTTGAGATATTCCCGAGGCCGACGCGAAGCACTGCTCCCATAGTACGGATAATAAAAAGGATCACACCAATAACGGTGGTAATGCCCGCGATACAGCATCACGCCAACCTCTGTCTCGTAGGTGGTGTAACTCCAGGCTTCGTTCACACCGTTCGCATCCGTCCTCGTGTAAACAAGGTCGGGCTCGCCGAGCGCCAGCCGAACCATCTCAGCCGTAAAACCCACAGCCACTTTCCCCTCGCGAATTAGCTGCTGATCGCCGACGCCCAGCTTGTTAAAAGACTCCGGATTCCGGTTGATCCGGGCCTCCGGCGTAGAACAACCAACCGATACCGCCATCGCGGTCAGAGAAACCAAAAGGGAGAGCATTTTCATAGTGTTATTCTATTGAAATAGCTTGGGCTCGCAAGCCGTGGAAGGAACCACGAAAGTAACGTTTTATGGTCAAAACACTTTTGCTTTGGGATATCGACGGCACACTCATCGACTCAGGAGGAGCTGGCGAACGCGCCTTGCGTCTCGCGCTCAAACGCGAATTCGCCCTCGAAGATTCCTTCGCCTGGCTGGAGTACTTTGGCCGGACCGACGTCTGGATCGCCCGGACGATTCTGCAAAAACACCACGGTGCGGCAACCCCTGAAACCATCCAGCGCTTCCTCGCCGGCTACCTCAAAGCCCTTGCCGAAGAAATGCACAACCCCCTCGCCCGCATCCTGCCCGGCGTGTCTGCGATCATCGCGCGAGCCGCCCAGCAGGGGAACATTTCCCAAGGATTGCTAACCGGCAACCTCCGCCAAGGCGCCGAAACCAAACTCACCCACCTCGGCCTCTGGTCGCCCTTCCCCTTTGGCGCTTTTGCCGACGACGCCGAACACCGCGACGACCTCGGCCCGTTCGCGCTGCGCCGCGCCAGCAGCCAGAGCGGTCATGATTTTAGCCCTGAGCACGTGTTCGTGATTGGCGACACACCGCACGACATCGCCTGCGGAAAAGCCATCGGCGCACAAACAATCGCTGTGGCCACGGGCCGCTTTTCCAGCGAACAGCTTCTAGCCCATCAACCCACCGCGATTTTAGAAAACCTAGCCGAACCAGCCGCGTTTTTTGCGTTATTAAATTAGCGGCCAAGCAGACCAAACCAGCTCAACGCCGCCCACTCTGCTCGGTCGCGATTACCCGTCCTCCTTCAAGAATAACGCGCAACCGGTCATCATCGCGATCACCGCCCGTACCGATGGCCACGCCGCTGCCGACCATGGTCCCACCGCCACCGCCCACCACGCCCAAGCCAAAACTGAACTTCGGCCGATTGTCCGCGTAGGCCCAGATATCCGTCGTACCCTTCGCCGTCGTGCGGGTGTACTGCCGGTCAGGTTTTCCCAGCGCCATCAACACCTGTTCAGACGTAAACCCCACATCCACCTTTCCCGCGCGAATCTTTGCCTGAACCTCCGGACCCGAAGCGTCAAACGCCGCCTGCCGGTCTTTAATGCGCGAATCGGTGGTAGAGCAACCCGCCACAACGAGAACAAATCCCGTGACAGCGAAAGCGAGGAGGAGAAAGTGGCGTTTCATGGAGTGTTTGAGATAATTATAGTTGCTGGAAGTACCTTCGGACTACCATACCGGCAATCCGCCAAATTACGAATTCTCCCAATGAAGACATTCTCCATCGCCATAGGGTCCGACCACGCCGGTTTTAAGTATAAAGAAAGCATCAAAAAAATGCTTCTAGCCGACGGCCATACCGTGCACGACTTCGGCACCCACAACGATACCGCCTGCGATTACCCTGATTTCATCCGCCCGACGGCTGAGGCCGTGGCACGCGGAGAATTCGAACGCGGCATTGTTTTAGGCGGCTCGGGCAACGGTGAAGCCATCGTCGCCAACCGCATCAAAGGCGTGCGTTGCGGGCTCTGTTGGAACGAACAAGTTGCCATCTGGAACCGCTCGCACAACGACGGCAACGTGCTCTCGCTCGGCGAACGCACCGTGCCCGAGGCCGAGGCGCTGCAAATCGTGAAAACCTGGCTCGCCACCGAATTCGAAGGCGGTCGCCACCTCGCCCGCATCAATAAAATTGACGGAAAGTAAAACCCGTCGCGCAGACTCGACCCTGCTTTCGAAATACCCCTGACGTCGGTTATGTGTTGTTATGCGCGCCGTCCCACGATTTTTAGGTCTGGGATGTTGGTTCCCCTGCGTCACCATTCAGGAAGGAGCAGCGACTTTGGCGAAAGACCATCCGGAGTGTGCCCAAACGGTGGGTGTTGCGTGGATGTGACGTTGGGTTGCTTGACAGGAGCGGCAGGGGAAATTAACCACGGAATCCGTCATGGATGCTGCTCTTGATCAGCCGGTGCTCGTCCTTAACCGCCTCTGGCAGGCGGTTAATGTGATTGGAGCGAAACGCGCCTTCGCTCTGCTCGCGCGGGGGCATGCGCATGTCGTGCATCATCACGACGAAGATTTCCGTGTTTTTTCGATGATGGATTGGATCGATTTTTCTCAGAGCAACCCGCCGTTGGTCGCCCTTGAAACCGTGCACACGCCGAGCCGCACGATTCGGTTGCCACGGGTGATTTTGCTGACGTTTTTCGACAAGTTGCCGTGCAAAGAGCTGAAATTGACGCGCAACAATGTCTTCGAGCGCGACAAGAACCATTGTCAATATTGCTCCCGAGTATTTCCGCGCGAGGAGCTGAATCTCGACCACGTGATTCCGCGTCACGCGGGTGGTCGCACGACGTGGGAAAACATCGTTTGTTCCTGTGTGAAGTGTAATTCGCGCAAGGCCAACCGCCTCCCGCATGAGGCGGGCATGCGACTGATTCGCAAACCCGTGCGACCGAAATGGCGCCCCGTGATCAGTCTGTTGCTCGGCAAGCAGCAACGTGAGATGTGGAAAGACTTTCTCGACCTCGCCTACTGGAATGTTGAGCTTGATGAGTGATGGATTGATTGGATTTGGATGGATTTCCTTCCGCGCCGCGTCTACTTTCTGGATCGGCAAGTGCCTGCGATATGTTAGGTTACAGTTACGCCCTCGTCGTTAGCGGAACCCCTCCTTCAAAATCCACTGCCAAGTCACGCAGTTATGTTTTGTTTTATACGGTCTGAAAACCAGTTCGTAAGACCAAATTAATACCGGTGCATCGCTTCATTTCTAAATCTACGAATTTGTTTTTCGGGTGTCTGGCCGGGATTGCGTTGACGGCGGTTTGCGCCTTTGGATTGGATCCAGCTCGTGCGCCGGGGCAGTACAAGTTCGATCGCTGGGCGGAAGACCAAGGGCTGCCGTACCTTTCAACCCGGGCACTTTTACAGACAACGGATGGTTATTTGTGGGTGGGAACCCGTAGCGGACTTGCCCGGTATGACGGCGTCACGTTCGTTGCTTTCACGACGGCCAGTCAGCCACAGTTGATCGATGATGGCATACTTTCGTTGTGCGAGGATCGGTCGGGGCGTTTGTGGGTGGGGACGAATCGAGGACCCGTCTGGTATGACCACGGAGTTTGGTCACGGCCGAAGCTGGCAAATGGCTTGGAGGACGATCCTATCTCGGCTCTTTTTTGCGACCTGGATGGCAGCGTCCTGATCGGAGGAGTGGACGGACTATTTCGGTATAACAACGGACGTTGCACGCCGTATGCGCTGAAGAATGGCGAGTCGCCGGGACAGTTGAACGGGATCTGCCGGTTGTCGGACGGCGGACTTTTTCTCAGCGGGAAACGGATGTATCAGGTTAATGGAGACGCCGTGCGCGTTTTTTCAACGGACGACGGCCTAGCGTATGCGGAAACCACCTCGTTAGCACCCGACCTCGAAGGTGGGCTTTGGATTGGCACGAGCTGCGGGCTGAACTATTTAAAAGATGGAAAAATCACAGGGTTTTCCACTAGGGACGGGTTGCCCTCCAATGGGATTTTGAGTCTCCAAGTGGATCGCGATGGCAGTCTTTGGGCGGGTACAACGGGCGGTCTGGCCCGCCGTGCTGGCGGTCAATTCGTAAGGATGACGGGCGAAAACGGGGACAGGCTGAGCAGTGTGTTTTGCCTGCTCGAAGACCGCGAAGGCAATCTTTGGAGCGGTACGGATGGCGGTTTGATCCGGTTGCAAGATGTGAAGGCAGTCAATATCACCAAGGACGAAGGTTTGCCATCGAACTCGACGCGCTGTGTGCTGGCGGCGATGGACGGTAGCAAATGGGTCGGCACCATGGGGGGCGGACTTTGTCATTTTTCGAGTCAGGGAATCAAAATTTACAACAAGGGGGATGGGTTGATTGAAGATGACGTTTCCAGTCTTTCAGAGGACATGTTGGGTGGAATATGGATTGGTTATCAGGGGAGCGGAGTGAGCCATCTCAAGGCCGGCAAGTTCGCTCATTACCGCGAAGCTCAGGGGATTAACGCGCGTATCCGCGCTTCGGTGACGGACCGCGAGGGAACGGTCTGGGTGGTGAGCGACACCCTCGGGCTGCAACGGCTGGACGGGGATCGCTTTGAAACCGAAGTAATCGATGGGATGACCAAGCCGCAAATGTTGCGCAGGGATGCCAAGGGCCATCTATGGGTAGCCGGACGCGGCGGGGTGGCGTGTCGTTCAGACGGCCGCTGGACCTTTTTTGCCAATCCGACCGATTCGCCGGGAGCCCTAGCGCAGGACATTTTTTTTGATTCGCGCGGCGATACGTGGGTAACTAGGGATTCGGCGCAATTGCAGCGCATTCATGAAGGCGTAATTGAGAGTTTCCGACTGCCGCCCGTGGTGGGACCCGTTACGTTTGGCGGTGTCGAGATGAACGGTGATTTGTGGGTGAGTTTTGGCAACGGTGTGGCCCGGGTTTCGTTGAAGGAGATTGACTTGATCGTTGCGAGCAAGAAAGCGAAGCCTGAATTCGTCCTGTTTGACGAATCGGACGGCATGAAAAGTCGGTCGCCAGGGTTATCCGGTGCAAATGTTGCGCGGACTCAGGAAGGCGTTCTTTGGATCGGTACGAGCAAGGGGGTGGCGATCATTGATCCGGCGCGGATTCGAATGAACAAGGTTTCTCCTATGCCGATTATCGAACGGATCATGATCGACAAGCGCGAGTGCGCGCCGGCCCAATTTGAAAATCATCCCCCTGGGCGCGGCGAACTGGAGTTTGTTTATACGGCGCCAAGTTTCATCGACTCGAAAAATGTACAGTTCAAACACAGGCTGGTGGGGTTTGACCGCGACTGGATCGAGTCGAATGGCCGCCGCGAGACTTCCTATGGTGGTCTGAAGCCTGGGAAGTACCGCTTCGAGTTGATGGCCTGCAATGCCGAGGGTGTTTGGTCCGTGGCTGCGGCCGCTTGTGATATCGAGCTTCTTCCCCATTTCCATCAGGAGGTTTGGTTTTGGCCCGTGGTTTTTGTGGTAGTCAGTTTGGTGCTAGCGGGTGTTTATTTTGGCTGGATGGCGCGCCATCGCGCCCGTGAGCGTCAACTGGTTCAACTGGTGGCTGATCGCACTCGGGATTTGCAGCTGGCCAAGGATGCCGCCGAGGCAGCCAGCCGGGCCAAGAGTGAGTTTGTAGCCAATATGAGCCACGAAATCCGCACGCCGATGAATGGAGTCATTGGCATGAATGAACTGGCGCTCGATCTCTCCACAAACCCCGAACAGCGTTCCTACTTGCGCACGGCGATTGCCTCTGGCGAGGCGTTGATGACGGTGATCGACGACGTGCTGGATTTTTCCAAGATCGAGTCCGGGCGGATGACAGTGGATCGTGCGAGCTTTGATTTGCATGCCTGTGTTGAGGGCGCGGTTGAGACGGTAGCGGTCAAGGCTGTGCAGAAGAATCTAGAACTGGCCTGCGACATCGATCCGGCTGTGCCTAGCATCGTGATTGGCGATGCGCCACGGTTGAGGCAGGTGCTGCTGAATCTTTTGGTCAATGCCATTAAGTTCACCGAGCGGGGCGAGGTCGTGCTGCGTGTCTCGGCACTGATCGTTGAAAACGGCCGGTGCGAACTCGGCTTTGCGATTTCTGACACCGGTATTGGAATTCCGGTGGAGCGCCAGCAGTCGATTTTTGAGTCGTTCGTGCAGGTGGATGGGTCCATCAAGCGGCACTTTGGCTGTTCGGGGCTGGGCCTCACCCTCTGTCGCAAATTCATCGAGCTCATGGGCGGCCGCTTGTGGGTGGAAAGTGAATACGGTCGTGGCAGTTGTTTTAATTTTACGCTGCAACTCGGGCTTCCGACTGAGCCGCAGGTCGCGCTTGAATGCCCGAGCCACGAAATGGAAAACGCCAATGTATTGATCGTCGACGACAACCTAACCAATCGACGGATTATGGAGGAGATGGCCAAACACTGGAAAATGGTCCCGACCGTGGTCGATAGTGGACGAGCTGCGGTGAGCGCAGTGACGGAGCGGCACAACAAAGGCGAGCGTCCCTTTGACCTCGTCATCACGGATGTGCAAATGCCGCAGATGGACGGATTTGAAACGGTCCGTGCGATCAAGGTGTTGCCAGCCTACTGGACTGTTCCGGTCGTGATTCTGTCTTCGGGCGATCATCTTGATGATGCGCGGCGTTGCCGCGAAGTGGGCGCCCAGCTTTACATGCGCAAGCCAGTCATCCGCTCGCGACTGCACGAACGCCTGCGGATTTTCTTCCGGACCATGCCGGCGTTCGCAGGCAGCGGCGCTGGGCAGAATGACCCGACGGCCATCCGATCATTGCGGGTCCTGCTGGCCGAGGATAACATCGTCAACCAGATGGTTGCGCAAAAGATGCTCGAGCGCGCAGGGCATGTGGTCGAGTGCGTGAGCGACGGATTAAACGCGGTGGTACGGTATCAGAAAAATCAATACGACCTGATCCTGATGGACGTGCAGATGCCTCACATGGATGGTTGCGAGGCCACCCGTCGCATACGACAGATTGAAAAAACAAAAGGTGGCCACATACAAATCGTGGCGCTGACCGCGCATGCGCTCAGTGGGCATCGCGAGCAATGCCTGCAGGCGGGCATGGATAAATTTTTGAGCAAGCCCCTGCGTTCGCACGAGCTCTACGCCGTGATCGACGAACTGGTTCGCCTCAACCAGTGCCGCCAGTCCCGGCCTTCCTTCTAAAGTGCGGGACAAGGCCGGGCCATTTGCGGCAAGGGTACAAAACTATCTGGCGCACAATCGTCAGAAGCTCCACATTCGGTTCCACGAATGAAAATTTATTTCATGGGTATTTGCGGTACGGCCATGGGCAACGCGGCATTGCTCGCACGCGCGGCCGGACACGAGGTGCTGGGTGCGGACAGTGGCGTGTATCCGCCGATGAGTGATGTGCTGGCAAAGACCGGCATCACGCTTTTCGAAGGCTACGACACGATGCGCCTGCAAGCGCTTGCGCCACACCTAGTCGTTATCGGCAACTCCATGTCGCGTGGCAATCCTGAGGTCGAATGGTTGTTGGACACCCGGGCGATTCCGTTTACTTCATTGCCCGCGCTCCTTCACGACACGGTGCTGAAAACACGGCGCAACATCGTGGTTTGCGGCACGCACGGCAAGACCACCACCACCTCGATGGCGGCGTTTCTTCTGCGGGAAAATGGTGGCGATCCCGGTTTTCTCATCGGCGGCGTGCCCCAGGATCCACCGATGGGCAGTCATCTGGGCACGGCAACCGATCCATTCGTTATCGAGGGCGATGAGTACGACAGCGCGTTTTTCGACAAGCGCAGCAAGTTCATCCACTACGCGCCGCATATCGTGGTGTTGAACAATCTGGAATTTGATCACGCGGATATTTTCCGCGATCTCGCGGATGTGCAGCGGACGTTTAATCATCTCACGCGCATCGTTCCGCATAACGGATGGATCGTCATGAATGGCGACGACGAAAACTTGCGGGCGTTTGGCGGGATACCCTGGACACGGGTGTTGCGCGTCGGCACGGGCGAGCACAACGACGTGCGAATTGGCAACTTTATCGAGGAATCGGCGGGTGCGGTGTTCACTCTGTGGTGGAAAGAGAAACCATGGGCCAGCGTCCATTGGACGCTCAGTGGCCTTTTCAACGTCCGCAACGCCGCGATGGCGGCGACCGCGGCGGCGCTCGCGGTTAACCCGGAAAATCCAACGGCGTTCAAGATCGATGCGCTGACCCGTTTTCGCGGCGTGAAACGTCGACAGGAAATTTTGGTCTCCACGCCAGCGCTGACCGTGATCGAGGACTTCGGCCACCACCCGACGGCGTTGGCCGAGACGTTACATTCTTTTCGTGCTCGTTTCAACGGTGCGGTGCTCACGGCGGTCTTCGAGCCGCGCAGCAACACGGCGCGAACAAGCACGCTGCAAAGCGGGTTCTCACGGGCGCTGGCGTTGGCCGATGAGGTTTATCTCGGTGCGGTCAATCGCGTCGAAAAGTTAGCCATTGGCGAACGGTTCGACTCGGAGACGGTGGCCCAGCACCTGACCACGCAGGGTGGTGAGGCGCATGCCTTCGAGTCCAACGCGGCGCTGCTGGAACGTTTGATTGCGACCACCCTGCCGCCGACAGGACGCCCGCGTGTGGTTGTGTTTTTCACCAACGGCTCATTCGACGGCATCATCGGCCAATACGTGGTCGCGGCGAAAAAGTAGACAGCACGAGTCCGCTTTTGTCGGCGTGCTCGCGGGTCGGCACAACACGGATCTTTAGCTGCGGCTTAGCTGGTCGCGCGCGTCGTCGAGCATCCGCTTTTCCTCGGCGGTGAGGGCGTTGAAACCCTCGCTGTTGATCTTGTCGAGTATGCGGTCAACCTCGGTCTTTAGGTCTTCGCGCGTGGTTATGTTGACCTTGAAGACGGGCGGGGTGGTCTTGGCGGCCTTGCGGGATTTTCGCATCCAGGCAGGCAGTTCGATCGGGGCGTGTCCGTCGGGGTTGCGCCATTCGCGTTGATGCACCAGTCGGAAATAGAGATAGCCCGCGAGCATGCCGCCGAGATGGGCGGAGTGGGCAAAGTCCAGTGGCGATTTTGCCCCTCTGATTTCCCACAGGGCCAGACAGCCGAAATCCACGGCAAACAAGAACCAAACCAGATGTCGTGCCCTAATTGTCACCGGCACGAAAAGGAGCAGCAGGCGAAACTCTTGCTCAGGATTCAGAAGTGTGAAGAGCGTGAGGCAGGCGACGATACCAGGCCAGGCTCCCATCAACGCGCCGCCGAAACGGTAGTTGACCGCGACCCAGGCAACCGAACCCAACAGCACAGCCCCAAAATAAAGCGCGAGAAAATGCCGCGTACCGAGCAATGATTCCATTTCGCGCCCGAGCAGGTACAGACACATCAGGTTGAAAGCCACGACGAACACGGAGGGAATGCCGGCCGCCTGGTGGACAAAACTGTAGCTAAGGACCTGCCAGAAATAGCCGCTTTGGAGACCGGGCAACGTGAGCTGCATCGCGTTGGTAAATGCCCCGGAGTTGAACAAGCGCTCGAACGCCGCCACCAAGATAAAACCGCCAGCGATGGCAGAAAGCAGCCACGTCAACGCTCCGCGTCCACCCGGAGGGTAGCTGTTTCGCATGTAGGTACGGTCGGAGAGCATCGAACCGATAAACTAGGTGTCGGCGGTGGTGAACACAAGCCGCCACCCCGGATAGGTTGCGCATTGGGTGAAAACTGGGGTTTTATGCTTATGAGTTGCCCTCCTTCTTGACACTATCAGCGCAATTACTCTTTTTTGCGCACCATGGCTAACAAAGCAGACAAATGGGAACCTAATGTTCCTGGAAAGTTTTATACCGATCAGCAGTGCATCGACTGTGATCTTTGCAGAGAAACAGCGCCTGCGTTCTTTTCACGCAACGACGAAGGTGGCTATTCCTTCGTTCACAAACAACCGACCACCGAGGAAGAAATCGCCCTCTGCACCGAGGCGCTGGAAGGTTGCCCGGTCGAAGCGATCGGAGCCGACGGCGAATAAGCGTGAGCGTAAGCGTTCAACTCCGACGTGAAGACGTTGTGGAGGTGAGACGCTATGCTGTGGGGCAACCAGAAGCGCCAACCGAGCGTGCGTGTCGGTCGATAGGCCTAACGGCGTGACCATCTCCGCGCTGTCGCGCTTCGTGCCCATGGCGGTGCTGGCTGGTTGTTCACACAACAGGCTGCTTGCGGCGCAGGTCTCCCTGGGTAAGGGCCGTAACTTTCCCGACACAACCCCGGGCTTTACCTGTGACGCTGATTCCGGGACTTCGTTCTGCGGTGCGAACTGGTCCGCATCACCGGCCTTGTAGCCCGTTCCTGTTCGTGGGCTCGTCGGTTTGACCCCAGCTTCTTTTCCACACGGTCTCGCGACACCGCAGTTGCGTTTGTCTCATGCTTTGGTTTCCATTTTTGGTATCTTGCATCGAGGACTTTCACCCCGTCAGTTCACTCCCATGCCAGGCACACACCAGAGCGGCTACAGACAACCTCCGGGGCTTCGCCCCTGCGGTGTCTGAGCCGTGTCTCGGCAATTATGAAGAAAATCACGATTCAACTTTTACTTGTGTTCTGTGCCCTTTGGGCTGGCTGCGCATCCGAGATTCCCGGTGCGATATCGACTCACGACCTGAATCAGGTCGATTATCTCCGTAGCTGGCTTTCGCAGGTGCCCGAGATAAAAGACCGATATACCGTCGTCCCCGGCTCCGAAGAGATCGTCGTGAAGTTTAAAGACGATTTGCCCGCTGGTCGGACGCCGATTTTCACAGAACGTGTCACACAGCTCAAAGCCGAGATGCAGCAACAGATGAAGAAGCCGATCAACACCTTCGTCTTTGAGTTTCCCTCCCAGACGATCCGCATATGACGGAGGCGAATCGGGTAGCCGGAGGTAATCAGCCTCCGGCCCCCACACCACCCGGCGTACGGGTCCGTACCGGGCGGTTCCGATCTGGTTACTTCGCTTTCCCCTTCGTCTCGGGAGCTTTCCCCCTTGGCGTTAGTTTCGGCGGGTAATGATAGGCGGTCCATCGGGCCTGCAGATTAGGCACCCCTTGCTTTTCTTTTACCAATGTACCGTATCATTTGGACTTTTGTTTTGTGATCCGTGGTAGGGATGATGCTCCGCATCGTCCGCGGCGCTTGCGGAGCAAACGCCCTACCTTTCAATCCTCAGCGGATAAAAACCAAACCGCTCTAGCTAAAGTCTAAATTTGGAGGGGCGCTGGTATAACCACTCGCTCGTCGTCGCGGCTTGCACGATGCTGTTGCTGCTCATCCGCCAGCTGCCTTTCCGGCTGCGACTGGCCAGAGGCACGTCTGACTTCTTCGCTCCGAGCCGCAGCAGTGCTCGCCGCCGTGTCGGCGCGCGTTTCCACTGCTTCCAGTAACATTGCCGAACTCTTCGGCGTATCTATTTATCCAACTCGAGCACCTGTTCGGCTCGCCGCCCGTTGAACGATCATCATATGTCACTTAATAGGTGACATATTTCCGCCCTCTTCGCCCTGGCCCACGTCACCTATTAAGTGACATTTCGAAAATGCACCGCGGGACTGGACCGGCGCTAGAGTGGACAAGGCGGCGGACTTTCCCTTCCCCTAATTCCAGATCACGGGCTGGCTTCAGCCGGCACACGTCACTTAATAGGTGACATGTCTCACCGCAAAATCGCCCTCCGTTTCGAGCTCCCGAGTGAAATTATTGAGGTGATCGTCGCCGCAGCTGTCGAGATGGAGAAACACTCGACCAAGGCGTTTCGGTTCGAGCGGCGACGCGCGAGAGGCGGGGCGACCCTTCGCCCCGGCAAGGATACGCCGCTATGGAACGAACTGCTCGCGCAATTGCGCCCCGAGCTGCGGAAATACGGTCAACAGGTAAATCTCGGCCGGATGCTGGGATTGCCGCGTCAGCGGATAAACTCCTTCGTCACCGTCGGCAAACAGATGCCCGACGCCGAGCGCACACTCCAACTGCTGGCCTGGCTCGTGGCCGGCCGCCAAAGAAAGCGGCCGGGGTAGCCAAACCACACGTCACTTAATAGGTGACATGTGGTTTTGGGTCGCTGAGCGATAGACCGGCGGCGGTGAGTAATCGGGGGCGTGGCCGGGCCAGCGGAGATGATTGCGCCGCCGCAAAGCCGAGCCGATGTTTTCATCGTCCAACCCGATCACGTCGCGGCCGGGTGCATCCAGCCGAAGTACCTCACGCGCGGTGCTGTCCGGGCGGCGGCCCGTGCAGCAAATACCGGCGCATAAACTCATCGGCACTGAGCTGGCACAACCGCAGTTCGCCGCTCTCGCGATCCACGTACGGTGATCGTATCTTTGTGGACATCCAGCCCGAACTATTTATCTGTGGT
>JANNHA010000145.1:0-10533 GCA_031404135.1 Verrucomicrobiota bacterium
GATCGACGGACTCGAAAGCAGCTTTACCCCTGAAAACGTTAGAGCCATAGCGAAAAACATGCTACTGGAAGTTGATGGCTCGATGAATCGTAACATTTTAATCATAAAAGCATTGCGCCTTAACTTAGTGCCATTCGGGTCTGGCCGTACCGTCGAGACTACCTAGATTCCGCAGATTAATAAAACCACTTATTAACACTCATGAATGGCAATGAAAGGAATGTAATGCGCGGCCTCCTCTCCTGTATGAGCACGCACCCGGCAGGTGAATGGCATTTTGGATTAAAAAATCTCGTTCACTTAATTGCCAAAAATTAGGGTGCATGAGTGGTGAGTTCAACAGCGGCTTTTAGGTTTACCCCGCTTGGGCTCGAGGTCGGTGTTGCTGTGCTCCAAGCGGACAGCGAGCGGGGCGCTTATTTTTTGAAGATCCGGTCGAGGAACAGGTAGCGTTCGCGAAAATCGTCCGCTCGCGCGGCGGGCGCTGCCTCGAGAAACATGACCTGCGCTCCCGTAGTGGGAACGTAAGCGGGCCACGGCGGGAGGCCGGCGCCATTGGGATTTCCCGTGCGCGCGAAATTTGTCCAATACGCCTGCATGCGATCACTGACCTCGTGATCGGTTGGAGTCCACGGGACCTGCGGTTGGGCGGCGAACGAGCCGAAGGCGTAGAGGATGTCCGCCGCGTGATAGGCACCGCGTGCCTTGCTGCCGGAAAAATCGGTCGGTGGCGCGCGCTCAAAGCGGTAGCGATAAACGGGCTGGCGGCCGGTTTTGGCCTGCGCTTCCAGCCACGCCCAGGTGCCAAACGCGATGAAGCGATCAGCGGCGAGTTCAGCACCCGAACGGGCCGCGTGCTCGGGAGTTTCAGATGGATAAAAATGAAGCAGTTCCTCTGCGTGGGCCCCGAATTCGTCGTGCGCGATTTTCTGCATCGCCTCCATGGGCGGCGTTTTCCCGCTGAGCGCGACGCCACTCTCATCACGAGTCCAACCGGCAAGGAGTGGCACGTCGTTTTGTTTACCCGCCGCGAAAATCGCGGCCATCGTTTCGGGGAGCAAATAGCCGTCCACATTGGGTCTGAAACGCGGGCCTTCGCCGCCCGGGACCTTGACCACGGCGTCGAGCAGCGCCGGGGCGGGCAACGCGCGCAGGTCGGCGATCGTCGTCAGGCCGGTGGCCTTGGCGAGCAGGGCAGCATCGTCTGCCGCGCTGACGGCGAGCGGTTTTTGGCCCGGACCGCTGCGGATGAATATCAGCGCGCCGCTCTGACCAATGGCTTTGTGGAAAAATCCTTTCGCGAGCGGCGACGCCATTTGCGCGCCGACCGACGCCGAACCCGCGCTTTCCCCGAAGAGTGTGACGTTGTCCGGATTGCCACCAAACGCGGCGATGTTTTCCTTCACCCAGCGGAGCGCGGCGAGCTGATCCAGCAGGCCGTAGTTGCCAGCCGCATGCTGCGGCGACTCCTGGATGAGATCCGGGTGAGCCAAAAAGCCGAACAGCCCAAGTCGGTAATTCATCGAAACGACGACGACTCCGCGCCCGGCCAGGTGGGCCCCATCCTGGCGCTGTTCCGACGTGCCACCGCCAAGAAACGATCCGCCGTAAATCCAGACCATCACGGGCAGCTTGGCGTTCGCCGTTTTTGCGGGCGTCCAGAGGTTGAGCGACAAGCAGTCCTCGCTGCAGCCTGGATCGCGAAAGATCATATCTTTGAAAAACGACGGTTGCATCGGGCGCGGGCCGAACTCCGTGGCCATCTTAATGCCGTCCCATTTCGCGGCGGGTTGCGGCGGCCGCCAGCGCAACGGCCCGATCGGCGGCGCCGCGTAGGGGATGCCGAGAAACGCGCGCACGTTTTCCTGGTTTTTCCCCTGCACGAGACCGGCCTGTGTCATCACTTGCAGCGAGGGCTCCGCCGCGCGCAAGGCAACGGAGGCGAGCATGATGCTACACAGGACCGTGTTCAGTTGGGGCAATTTCATGGGCCATTTTTTGCGGACGGCCCGCCAGCGAGGCCAGCCCAAATTTACGGTCCCGATGAAGAGGGTGAATCAATCTCGATTCCGCAGACTAAAAACCACTTATTAACACTCATTAATGGTAATGAAAGAAAGGTAATGCGCGGCAAGACAGAATACCAATGTGGAATTCAGGAACGCTGGGACGAACCATCCGAGGTAGGGACAATGCTCCGCCATTGTTCTCGGCGGATACGCCGCATCCGCCCCCCGAACCAACCCATCTGTCATCCCGAGCGTTGCGCGAAGGATCCACTTGGGATCGGCAAACCAGCACCCCTGAAAGTTCACCCTTCGGTTTCCGATCCTACAGCGTTCACCCTTCTCAATCATCACGCTTCATCATCCTCGACGGGAGGGCGACGCTCCGTCGGAGCCGGGATTGAGGATAGGGTACGGCGAGAGGTCGCCACTTGGTACGCGTCGGATCTGTCCTACAGCCCGATCCCGTCCGACGCAACTTGTGCAAAATTTGACCCCGTTGGACCCTTCATTGAACGACGTTGCCAACTACAAACTACAAAACGCGACCCTTTTGATTGGCTCACAAACTACAAAACGCGACCCTTTTGATTGGCTCTTTTGATTGGCTCTTTTTGATTGGCCCTTTTGATTGGCCCTTTTTCGGTGCTTCCGACCGATTAAAAACATTATTCCCAGTACCACCCCGGCAACGCCTGCCACTGCTGCCCTAGCATCCACGTTTGTCAAAGGGCCAATCATAAAGGGTCGTGTTTTGTAGTTTGTAGTTCACTGGAGTTTTCTGCTCAGCCGGGCATCGGGCTGCCTGGTCCAGGCGGATACTTGACGGCTGACCTCGTGCATACTTCCCATATGCATGTTTTCGGCCAGCCAGCGATTGGTCACCGCCGTGCGGGCCTTTAACGCCGCCGCCACGGCCACTTTCCAATCCACAAACTTTCCTTCCTTGGCCAGTTCTGCGGGATCGCGCTTCAAACGCTGCAAAAGCTTCTCCATTTGCTCCCGCCAAAATCCCTCACGTTGCGCCATCCCGGATGCCTGCTCCAACTGACGTTGCGCCGCCTCTTTCTGGTCGGCAAGCAGAGCGTTCGCATAACCAGCCGAGCCCACCACCCAACCCAAGGACATCGTTTCAAAATTCAGCGCTTTGCGGGCGGGCTCGTCCGTCGCCAGCCACGCGAGATACTCGCCATATTTGCGATGCCCGGCCGCGGTGTCCCTTAACCCGCCGGCGTGATCGAGTGCAGCCGTAGCGTCGAACCACTTCGCACGCTGCTTGGGGTTAAACAACCAGCCCGCGCTCGTCCAGGGCCACTCAGCGAGTTTTTCCACCGGGCACACGCCAGCCCGCACCGGATTGAGATGAATATAGTGACAAAGCGCTCCCAGGCCGGCCGGATCGACCAGCAAGCTCTTGTAACGCCCCTGAAAAAGATGACCCTGCTCCCTGCGCAAGCGATTGAAACGCATACTAAAGGTCACCTGCAGCCAATGCATCCCCTCCACCAAATTCGCCCTGGGCGTCTCCAACGCTAGGTGGAAATGGTTCGCCATGATACACCACGCATGTACCCGCCAGCCCGTTTTCGCACAAGTCTCGTGCAAGCATTTTAGAAACGCCGCGCGGGTTTTCTCCGCACGGAAAAGATCCGCACGGTAATTACCCCGGTTAATCACGTGGTAAATCGCTCCTTCAAACTCCATCCTCGGTTTACGTGCCATGCCGTGACCACAGAACCAATACTCTCATGCGTCAACTACAAACTACAAAACACGACCCCTTTTGATTGGCCCTGGCAAGCGGATCGCGACGAAAGCACGTCATCAGCAGAAACGATGGCACCACCTCGCCGTGGCTTTCGCCGTTCACGCGTGAACAATCCAACGCAGTATCGCGAAGATCTCTTCTGACGGAATCGCTCCGTTGGGAGCAGCTCAGCGCAACCTCACCGACTGCAACTCGGCCTCAAGCCGCCTTCGCGCCACAGCACTTCTTGTATTTCTTGCCGCTGCCGCAGGGACAAGGATCGTTGCGACCGACTTTTGGCGCTTCCCGGCGGATCGTCTGGCCCTTCGTCTGAAGCTGCCCGGCGAAAACCCACTTCCCTTCTTCGCGAATGAAAACCGCAGCTTCAACGTGATCGTGCTCCTTATCCTCGGTGCGGAACTTCGCCGTGAAATGCACCATGCCTTCGTTGTCGTCCGCGCCACCTTTTTCAACTTGGTGGATCGTCAGCCCGAGCCACTCCGAACTCTCCGCCCAACGTTTCGCATCGGCTGCATCGAAGTCTTTGCGCTGCGCCTCGCTCAACGACTTTTCGAGATGCGCGTAGTCGTGTTTCACGTACGCCGAATAACGCGAACGCATCAAAGCCTCGGCCGTCGGGGCCGGCGCACCCGCGATGATCGGGCCGCAACACGCTTCAAACTCTAGATTGGAACCACAGGGACAAAGACTCATGCGGACGTTTATTCCGGGTCGCCCGGCGCTCTGCAACACCGGAAGCACAACGATTTTTCGCCCCGCACCCGCCCACTCCCGTTTCGCTGGGCTGCTCGCTGTAACTTTCCTGTTCCATCCCAAATTCCGCCGTGACCTCGGCCCCGTGCAGCCTATATATTTTCCCTTCCGGCCCTGCAATCGTACGCAGGACCAAAACAAATATCTAACATGGCTATGACTCCGCTCGAAGAAATCCGGCACTCGTGCTCGCACGTGCTGGCCACCGCAATCCTTCGCATTTTCCCCGACGCGAAACTCGATATCGGACCGCCCACCGACACCGGGTTCTACTACGACATCGATCTCGAGCACAAGTTGACCAACGACGACCTGACGAAGCTCGAAGCCGAGATGAAAAATATCGCCGAGGAGAACCAACCGTTCTACCGCAAAGAAGTTTCCCGAGAAGAAGCCGTCGAGATCATCAAAAAAATGGGCCAGGAGCGCTACAAGCTCGGCCGTCTCGCCGACATCCCTGCGGACGAAAAAATCTCGTTCTACCAAAACGGCGAGTTCGTCGATCTCTGCGCCGGCACGCACGTGCGCTACTCGTCGAAATTAAAAGCGTTCAAGCTCACTTCGATCGCCGGGGCGTATCACCGCGGCGACGAAAAAAACAAACAACTCCAACGCATCTACGGCACCGCCTTCGCCTCGAAAGAAGAGCTCGCCCAACACCTCGAACGCCAGGAACAGGCCAAGCTCCGCGACCACCGTAAACTCGGCCGCGACTTGAAACTTTTCCACATCGACGAAGACGTCGGCCAGGGCCTCATTTTGTGGACACCTGCTGGTTCGATCATCCGCCAGGAGCTCCAGGACTTCATCGGCGGCGAGCTCCGCAAACAGGGCTACTCGCAGGTTTTCACGCCACACATCGGCAAACTCTCGCTCTACAAAACCTCGGGCCATTTCCCCTACTACAAGGAATCGCAGTTCCCGGCCTTTGCCGAACCCGACGCGCTCGCCAAGATGTCCGCCGAAGGCTGCGGCTGCGCCGAGCTCACCGCGCGCCTCGAAGCCGTTTCATCACAATTTGCCGACCAGCTCAACACCCGTGTCGGTAAGGAAATGATCGGCCAGGACCGCGTGATGGACCCGAGCAAGCTCCTCGACGGTTTCATGCTGAAGCCGATGAACTGCCCGCACCACATCAAGATCTTCGCTTCGCAGCCGCACTCCTACCGCGATTTGCCGGTGCGTCTCGCCGAGTTCGGCACCGTTTACCGTTGGGAACAGTCCGGCGAACTCAACGGCCTGACCCGCGTGCGCGGCTTCACGCAGGACGACGCCCATCTCTTTTGTACCGAGGAACAAGTTGGTGCCGAAGTTCAGGGCTGTCTCGCGCTCGTGAAAATCGTGCTCACCACGCTCGGCATGGCCGACTATCGTGTGCGCGTTGGCCTGCGCGATCCTGATTCCAACAAGTACACCGGCACTGCCGAAAACTGGGACAAAGCCGAAAACGCCTGTCGCGAAGCCGCGAAAACCCTCGGCGTTCCCTTCACCGAAGAGCCCGGCGAAGCCGCCTTCTACGGACCGAAGATCGACTTCGTCATCAAAGACGTGATCGGCCGCGAATGGCAGCTCGGCACCGTGCAAGTCGACTATAACCTGCCCGTACGCTTCGACCTCTCCTACATCGGTGCCGACAACCAGGCGCACCGCCCAGTGATGATTCACCGCGCGCCCTTTGGCTCCATGGAACGGTTTTGCGGCGTGCTTATTGAGCACTTCGCTGGCGATTTCCCCGCCTGGCTCGCGCCCGAACAGATCCGCCTCGTGCCGATCAGCGACAAGGTCAACGACTACGGACGCGATCTGCTCGCCCAACTCCGCGCCGCCGGCCTGCGCGCGACGCTGGACGAACACAACGAAAAGCTCGGAGCGAAGATCCGCCGCGCCGAATTGGAAAAGATTCCGTACACGCTCGTGCTCGGCGCCAAGGAAGCCGAAGCTTTGGCCGTCAGCGTCCGCAGCCGCGCCAAGGGCGACGAAGGTGTCATGCCGTTCGCGCAATACCTCGAACGCGTAAGGGTCGAAGTGGCGACCCGCGCCCTGCCGGAAAAGAAGCCCGCCGCGCCCCTGCAAAAATGATTCCACGAGCATTTCGCCGCATGCTCAGCGCAGCCGTATTTTTTACGGCTGCGCTTTCTTTTGCGCAGACCGAACCATCCGAGAATACACAACCATCAGAGGTCACGCTCGACGATTGCGAGGGATTTGGCAAACGCTTGGCCGAATATCTCGACACCGGCAAACAAGAGGCGGTCTTCGACGAGATGGATCAAATCGGCTATATTGCACGGTCACTCGAGGGGTTTGAGATCACGCCAGTAAAACGACAGGAGTTCGAACAAGCCTATCTGAAAAAACTGATCGGAAAACTCACCGAAGAATTTCGTGAGTTTAATCACGCCCGATACCTCCGTACACAGGTTGAAACTGGCGAAAAGCGTGTACTGATCCGACTCACAGCGAAAAATCACGCAACCAGTTATGTCTCTTTTCGCGTCATCAAAACCCCAGACAAACATGTCCGATGGATCGACCTATTTGGTTACGCGAACGGGGAGAGTATTTGCGATGCCAGCCGACGTTATCTTTTTACCCTCACGCAGGGACGCTTGTCAAAACCGAGAAATCTGGCGGAGGCAGCGGTGTTTTCCAACGGTCAACATTTTATGCAGCGATTAACCGCAGCCGAAAAACTTTTCAACAAAGGGCAGTTTGAAACCGCCCTCAAATCAATCAGCCAACTCCCCGATGAACTGCGCAATGCACGGTTCGTTTTCGCGATCCGCCTGCGTGCGGCGCAATCCATCAGCGACGAGGAACAGCTCAAAACAATCGAAGCGTGGGAAGAAGCGTACCCTGGCGACCCATCACTGAATTTGATCTCACTTGACGCGCATATCATTCGCAAAAACTACCCTGAAGCAGTTCGTTGCATCGACGCACTCGCTATCCAACTCAAAGGCACAGATGGCAGGCTTTGTTATTTGAAAGCCTACATCCTAGACAAGGACAAGATGCCCTCCGCCGCTCGCGCGGCAGCCGAGGAAGGGATAGCCACCGAACCCGACATGACCGACAACTACACGGCGCTTTTGAAGTTCGCCCTCGACGAACGCGATTTTGCAGCGGCCGTACGCGTCTTGATGCTGGTCGAAAAAAACATGCCCGACACTGATCCAAAGAGACTGATCCCTGAATTCGAAGCCCCTGAGGAATTCTTCAAATCCAGCGAATTTACCTCATGGTTTAAAAAGAGGCTTCCAGACGGTGCGCGATAATGTGCACTTGGGCGACTCTAGCCCGGCCTCACCGCCGGGCTTTTTTGCAGCTGCACAGCCCGTTTTCGAGCACACGTTGGAGACAAAGAATAATTCTTGTTTTTATAAAGCGATAAGGTAAGGTTTCGCCCCGGGGGAACTCCCCATAAAACTATGAAGGCTCTAAAATGGGTGGCGGTTATTTCAATTCTGGCTACGTCGGCGCTCGCGCAGACCCCGGGATTTTTTGTGAGCGCGGGTGGCGGTATGGCAAAAATGAAGGTCGACGGTTTTGCCGTCTATAATCCGGTTGCCTCCGTTCCGGGCCAACCTCAGGGCGAGGCTTTGGCAGCCATCGAAAAAAACGACACGGTGAGCGTGGTCCGTCTCACGGTTGGTTATAACCTCACCGAAAACTGGGGACTCCAACTATCGTACGCCAACTATGGATCCGGCGAAGTACGGATGGAATATCCCGGAATTTTCTGGGCCCAAGTGATCGGCATCAGCCACGATGTATACCTACGACATGTTTTGAAGTACCAAACATCCGCTTTCACTTTCATTCCTTCCTACACCTTTCGCCTGAACGAGAAACTGGGGATAAAGGCAGGCGCGGGCGTCAGCTACAACAAAACCTCATCGCATTTTGAGGCGACTTACATTCCTGAAGTAACGATCTTCCCGATCACCACGCCCCAATCCTACAGCTACGCAAAAAAAACCGAACAAAGCCTTGGCTACATCGTTTCGTTAGGCGCTGATTATCTCATCACAAAAAAGCTCTCGCTAGAATTATCCAGTACCTACACGGCTTTCAAAATGAAGGTACCGACCTCGCCGTGGGCCACGAATTCAAAATCCAGCGTGAAGGCTGGTTCGTTAAGCGCTGAACTCGCCCTTGCTTGGCATTTTTGATCGGGTGTAGACCGAGAGGAGGTGGCAAGGGGTTCCTTGCCACTTCAAGCAAAGTAGCCTTGTTTTAGTGGCTTGGTTCGGCAATAAATTCGGTTCGAGAGAAAACCCTTAAACCATGAAAACACTTGGACTACTGGCGGTAATTTCGGTTGTGGCTTCGTCGGCGCTCGCGCAGGACTCTCACGTAAATGAGTTGAACGAAAGCGGCATCGCGCAGCGGAACCCGCGAATACAAAAAGCGTCCACCGGACCCCGGAAATTGGCGGATTCCAACTCCGCACAAAACGCTGCCGTGTTCGCCATCAGTGCAACAGCGAAGGAAGTAATCCATAGCGCAGGCCTGTATGTCAAAGCTGGCGCGGGTTTCGCCCAAGTGACAGCGGGAGGCTTTACCAAAACCACCTCTTATGGTGAAACCCTGAAAAACAAAGAAACGAAGGATCTCGTCGCGGTTGCAACCATTGAAGTCGGGTTTCAATTCAACGAAAATTGGGATCTTGGCTTGCGGTTTACCGACTATTCCACGGCCCAGATCAAGATGGACCACCCTAAATTCACAGGCCTCGCTTCCATTGTTCCGTTTCCCGCGTACTCACGCCATGTCTTCCATTACGATACGACCCGAGTCGCACTCGTCCCTTCGTACACTTTTGCCGCTGGTGATCGGATGCGGCTTCGGGCGGGTTTGGGTGTGGCTTGCAGTCAGACGCGTTCTCATTTCGAGGCTGATTATTACATCCAGTATTCCGGACGTCCGAGTGAGTGGCGCTATGAAGCCTATCCCGAGGCGAAAAAGACGAACTGGAACTTTAACGCTTCCTTAGGTGCAGAGTGGATATTTACCAGCCATCTCTCGCTCGAGCTTACCGTGGCCTATTCGCCCTATAACATTCAGATCCCCGCAACACAGATTGCCTATTCCGGCCCCACCCGACCTTCCACCAGCAGTGTTAAGATCGAAGCCGTTGAGGCCGCGATCTCATTTGTGTTTCGAAAGTGATTAGAGTTCGGTCGTGGTTCGGCAGGCGTTCCGACAATGACGCACCTAGAGATAAAGATTTGGATCGAGTAGCCGTGGGCGATTGCTGTGCCCCAGCTTTAATCCTATAACCCGCAGTTGAAGCTGGCGAAGAAGTGCGGAAATGGTTGAACGGCTTGGATTATGAGTGACGACGGGCGCGCGCCTGTGGGTGGCGCTCACCGCGGTCGGTGTCACGGAGAAGCGATCGGGATCCCAGGTAGCGAGCCTCGAGGGAGAGGCGCGCGGCGTCATCGCGCTTTGGCTCGCAGCGCGAGGAGTAGACGAGCGAACCGCCCTGGCCATGACCACCTTCGACTCTGGCGCCGACACCACCGGCGCGAACTACTACCGCCCGTGGCCCGACAGCTGCTACGCAGGCCCAACGCCGGTCATCTGGGCGGCCACGGATCTCGACGCCGCTCGGCTCTTGATCGCGGCCCCGGAGGATCGCATCCACGAGCTCCTTCAATCCGATTGGTCCCATTGGACGAACCGACGCACCTCCACCGCTGAGCTCCTGGAGGCGGCTGGCCTCGACCCGGTCGCGGACCGCCCCGGCCGTACACGGACCAGCGCGTGCTGAGCGACGAGATCACCGCGGGGCCGCACTCGCGGGTGTCGTGGTGCAGGTACTCGCGCACCGGCAGACGCGCCTGGCCGCGCGCCAGCCACAGGCGCGCGTCGTTGCCCAGCGCGCCCAGCCCACCCACCAGCTGCACAAATTCCGCCCGATCCATGTTGTCCACCACCAGCACATCACCCAGCAGGTGATCGACGAGGACACGTACTTCGGCAGGCGCCGTGACGAAG
>JANNHA010000146.1:0-1886 GCA_031404135.1 Verrucomicrobiota bacterium
TACATGCATACTCTGGCAAGCATACACGATTTGGGCTATACGGGCCGAATTTCGCCGCCGATCGGCGCGGTGCGCCAGCGGTCCAGCGCAGCAGGACCGGCTTTGCCTAGTGCGGTGAGAAAGAACCAGTCTTCGCTCCTGCGACCGGTATCCAGCGTGGCCCAGGCGAAAGAATCGTCGTGATAGCCGAAGCTCCGGCCGCTGTTCGGAGCATGGACTTGGTCGTGGTCGCCTGCCGGATAGCGCAGCAGGACCGGCGTCGTTCGGAAGGCCGCTTCGTAGGCGTCCATCACTTCGGCCTGAACCGCCTTGGACGCGAACCATTCCGAATGCGGATAGCAGTGCCACTCGCCCCAGGTGCCGAGCAGCCCGGCGGTGATAAAGCCGATTCGCGAATCGCCGTCATAGTGCGCGCCCAGGGCCGCGATGAAATTGGTGAGCGCCGCCCGCAGGCGTGGATCCTCGTAGTCGGGCGTGTGGTCGAGGGCGGGCGGAAGCGGCTGGGTGTTGGTGTTGGTCCACGCGCGCACCGTGACTCCAGCCTTCACGAGATACTCCGGCACGCCGCTGGGCTTGCGCGGGTATTCCATGTAGATGCGGAACACGCCCTGGCAACCGCGCGAGGCGATACCGTCGAGCAGACGCTCCATCGGCGCCCAGTTGAAGTTTGTCGGACCGGTCATCAGCGAGGCTAGCGACAGATAATCGAACTCCAGTGAATGAGGAAAATCCCGCCCTCGGCCGGCGTAAGGGACGAAGCCCTTTAGCGGGTTGTCCGCGGGAGCAGGCGCGTACGCGGTCCGGAAGGGCACCGGTTCAGCGGCCAGCACGCTCGCTGCGGGAAGGAAGACGACGGCAGTCAGCACTGCGGCGACATGGCGGAGAAGCAAGCGAGGGCAACAAGGTAAACAAGTCATTGGGAATCATTAGCGGTGTCCCACTCGTGTTTCACATGTCCGTGCCGCGTCCGTCGGGAATTCGGGTGGCCGAGGTCACGATGGTGAGTTTTAGCGTATCGGGTTTCCCGCCCGCGCTGATAACAGGCAGCAGGGTTTCGGTCCGGGGTGCGGCCGGTGGCACGCCCGAGATAGTGGCGTGGTTCGCTAACGCTCTCACCCAGTCCGGTTTCTCCAGGTAGGTGATGACTTCTTTAGAGTCAGCATGGTTTTCATAGTCCAACGTGTAACGTGCCGTGTGGTGCAGGAACTGGCGTCGAGTACAGGTCGGCTTGGGTTTCATGCGTGCCTAAGGCTGATCCAATTGCTTAGCGCGCCAGCCGGAAGCCGATGTAGTCGCTGTCCCCTGGGCCGGTGCCCATGCTGCTCGGGGGAAGATACCAGCCCCGGAAAGCACAGCGGATGCCGGTGTCATCCCAGCACCCCCCCTTCACGAAATAGTATGCGCCGCTGTAGTCAAATGGTTTGGGGTTGCCCGGGTGGGACTTGCCCCAGCCCGCAACCCACTCGTAAGCGTTGCCCACCATGTCGATGCACCCATAGGAACTGGCGCCAGCCGGATAGCTGCCGACCGGAGCGCTTTGATTTACCTTATATCCACCGCCAGCAGCGTTGTGATCCTCGGGGTTGTTGGCTCTTTCCGGATCCCAGGTGTCGCCCCATGGCCAGGTGTTCGCGTGCTGCTTCTTTTCATCCCATTCAGCCGCTTTCTCCCACTCCGCCTCCGTCGGCAGTCTTCCGCCGGCCCATTTACAGAAGGCTTCGGCCTCGTAATAGGTGACGCCCACCACGGGATGGCTGTCGGTCTGGGTAAAGCGCGGGTGGCCAAGTCCGTGTCCGATCCATTCCTGCTCGGCGGCCCAGTGCTCCGGTGCGTTGCGCGGTTGTTCGCGGTTTGCTCTGACCGTATGCCAGACCGCGCCGCGCATT
>JANNHA010000147.1:0-5428 GCA_031404135.1 Verrucomicrobiota bacterium
CCCACCGGTCGTCGCGGGTTGGCCCACCGAACGGGGGTCTGCACCGGGGGTGCCCGCCGGGCCGGCTTTTTCTAACCCGGGGGGGCCCCTGGGGTCCCGCCCAACCCACAAGCTCCCACCGCGCCCGCGCCTCACCAAAGCAGCCACACGGCGCCCACCGCGCTCAAACCAAGCGCCAGGTTTTCAAACCATTTTTGGTTGATCCGCGTCAGCAGCCAGCGCCCGAGAAATGTCCCCACCAGCACCGCCGGCAAAAGCACTAAGTTAAACTTCACGCTGTCCGACGTGATAAGCCCGAGGTTCACCATGAAGGGTACCTTGAACCCGTTGAGCAGCATAAAAAACACCGCGCCCGTGCCAACAAACGCCAGCTTTGGCAGATGCATTGACAGAAGATAGATCGCCATCAACGGCCCGGCGGCATTCGCCACCAGCGTCGCAAATCCCGCCAACACACCGATCGCCGGAGCGAACCACCAACCATGCTCCAACTCCAAACCCGGCCCGGCAAGTTTCGCCTGTCGGCGACGCCAAAGATGCAGAACCACCAACGTGATGACAATCAAACCGATCAACCTCGCCGCCTGCTGGTCATCGATCCGGCCCATCGCAAAATAACCCACGAACACACCCGCCGCCGTCCACGGAAAGAGCTTCCACAAATGCGACCACTCCGTGTGTTTCCGATAACTCAACACCGCCACCAAATCGCCAAAGATCAGCAGCGGCAGCACGAAGCCCGTCGATTGCCTCGTACTCGGCAGCACCTGCGCAAATAAAACGACTGGCAAAAATCCCATCCCGGAAATGCCACCCTTAGAAACACCCACGAGCAAAGCCGCCAAAGCAGCCGCCGCCCATTGCCAAGGTTCAAAATTCACTGCGAAAATTCCCGGCGTTCGGTCTCGATAAACTTACCGTCCTGTACCTTGAAGATCTGCCACTCGCCCAGATCAGCATCGGGCAGATTCGTGCCGGTTGCGATGACCTGGCTGTCATACCCGATGGCTTTCCAAAAAGCGCGGCGCCGCACCGGATCAAGTTCGCCCAACACATCGTCGGCCAAAACCACTGGCTGTACGCCAGAGCGTTCGTGAAAATAGTTCACCTGCGCCAGCCGCAAAGCCAGCGCCAGACTGCGCTGCTGCCCCTCTGAACCGTAATCGCGCACCGTGTGACGCCCAAACACCAGGTCAAAATCGTCGCGATGCGGCCCCACACTCGTGGCCTTTAATTGAAGATCACGCACCCGATTCTGTGCAAAAACCTTCGTCCAAGCCATCACCTCCGTCTGTTCCAGATCCGGTTTGTAACGCATCAAAACCTGCTCCTTATCGCCAGCAATCGCGGCGTAGGCCGCAGCGACAAAACCACTCAACACCTTCACGTTGGCCAGGCGCTTCTGCACGATCTGAGCCGAAGCAGTCGCCAGCGGTAACTCGAAAGCGGCAAACTCCAACGGCGAAGCTCCGTTCTTGAGCATCCGATTCCGATCGAGCACCGCGCGGTGAAATTGTTGCAGCAAGCTCAGGTAGCCCGTGTCCATCGCCGCAATCGTCAGATCGAGCCAACGACGTCGAAATGCTGGCGCGCCCCGCACGAGTTGCTGGTCCTGCGACGAAAATACCACCGTCGGGAAACGGCCTAAAAAATCGGAGAACTTCGTCACCCATTCGCCATCGCAGGTGACCTCTTTTCCGACCGGCCGCAGCTTGATTGTCACGCCCGTGTCGTCGAGCAACTCATGCTCGATCTCATACGCGATGCCCGCGCCCTCCTTGCCATGGCTGATCAACAGCCGTTGATCACTCGTGCGAAACGACCGCAACGCGGTAAGGTAGCCCACCGCCTCCAGCAGGTTTGTTTTCCCGTGGCCGTTCTGGCCAATAAAAAACTGTTGCCGCCCCGCGAGTGAAATCTCGGCGAGCGGAATATTTCGAAAATTCTCCAGGGTGATCCGGCTGAGGCGCATCAGATTTTTATCACGTTACCATTATCGGCACGAAATTCGTTTTCTAAGCTCCCCAATGCCACGGCGAGCGCATTCCAGTCGGCTTCGAGCGTTTCCCAACCCGAACTGACCCGAATTACCCGCTTCGCTTCGACCGGCGAAAAACCCATCGCCGCCAACGCCTGCGACGGCCCTTCTTTCCCTATCGCGCAGGCCGAACCGGTCGACACCTGAAAACCGAGTTTATCCAACCGCATCACCCAGCGATGGTTTTCCGTATGCGGCATGAGCAACGACGCCGTGTTCCACAGCCGCTCCACGTTCGCCGCAATCACACGCCCATCCGGCACCGCCACCCGCACCGCCTGCTCAAACTGCGCCCGCCACCGCACACGCTCTGATTCCTGAAAAACCTTTTTCTGCTCCGCCTCGGCCAGCGCCGCAACCAACGCAGCCACTCCAGGCAGATCCTCCGTCCCACCCCGGTGCCCGCGCTGCTGCGCCCCACCCAGCTGCGCCCGAAAACTCTCCGCGCCCACCGGAATCTTGAGAAAACCAACGCCCTTCGGCCCACCCAATTTGTGCGCCGAGCCGATCACCCAGCCCGCCGAACCCAAGCCTGACGCCGGCAATTTGCCCAACCATTGCGCGGCGTCACAAAGATATTCCATACCCGCCAATGCACAGCATCGCGCGATCTCGGCCCAAGGCTGCAGCACGCCCGTTTCGTTGTTCACCGCCATCGTGATCACGCCCGCGATCTTTTCTGTCTTCATCACCGCTTCCACCGCTGCGCATTCGACAACCCCGTCGCGCGTCACCGGCAGCCAGACAATCCGCTCGCCAAATAACTTTTTCACCGGCTCCAACACACACGGATGTTCGGTCGGATTAACCGCCACCCGCGCCCCGGCCGGAAAAGCCTGCGCCCAATGCGCCAGCACCGCATTTGCCCCCTCCGTCGCCCCCGAAGTGAAAACAACCAACCCCGGCGCACAACCAACAAACGCCGCCAACTGCACCCGCGCCGCATCGAGCCGGATCTTCGCCCGCGCCGCATCGCGATAAGGCGACGAAGGATTGTGCCAGGCCTCAGCCGAGGCCTGCAACCAAGCCTCCCGCGCAACGGCGGACAGCGGCATCGTAGCGTTGTGGTCGAAGTACGGCATGAAGTGCCGCCCAGTCAGATTCCGAATCCCCCCAACGCCAAGCCACAAAACCACGCCCCGGAGCAAGCTCCGGCCTGGTTCGTCTGTAGGAGCGGGTTTATCCCGCGATGGATTGGATGAATCGCGGCGTAAAGCCGCTCCTACAATTTCTGCAATGCTCCGGGGATCTTTACGGCGTGAAGAGCCGCAGGGACTTTTGTTGCCTTTTGCTTTGCCTGAAACGGCTGACCAAATACCGTTCTGATCATGCTCGCACTGGACAACTCAATCGAAGCAGCCGCTCGCGCAGGTTTTGATTTGAGCCTAATCGAAGAGAGTCTGGCGCTCACGCCCGAGCAACGCGCTTACCGGCACGATCAGGCTCTCGCGCTCGTGATGGAACTCGATCGCATCCGCGAGGAACGCAATGCCAACACTGAGCAATCTGCTGCAACGACTCGCTGATTCCGGCGTAGACTTTGTTATAATCGGAGGATTTGTCGGCGTACTATCGTCAGTCGCGGGAGCTGGAGATCTTGAAGAATTAGCCTATAAACGGCAGTTGAACCACTGATGCTCACTTATGTTCACTGATTTAATGATAGTTACGCAATCGGCCCAACCCACCTGAGGGGTGAAACAAAGTAAACGCCACAAAATCCTATAACGCCTTCATCAGTGTCATTAAGTGATAATAAGTGGTTAATCCGTCTGCGGGATTTAGGATTAAAGGCACAGGCCGAATCGATTACGATTGCCGGTAAACTCTGCCGACTGATCGGACTCGAAGACCTGATCAAAGCCAAAGAAGCAATTGGTCGAGAAAAGGATCTCCTGGCAGTCAAGGAACTCCGCGCCATTTCCTTGAAAAGAACATCGAAGTAAAAATCTCCGGAGCAAGCTCCGGAGCATTGCAGAAATTGGAGGAGCGGCTTAACGCCGCGATTCATCCAATCCATCGCGGGATTAACCCGCTCCTACAGACAAACCAAGCCGGAGCAGGCTCCGGGGCATTTGACCCATTGCGAACCAGTAAACGACGTACCAAATGAAAAACGCACGGCACCTTGGCGGTGGCCGTGCGTTGAGGGAATTCGCTTGAGCGAGAATTAGTACCGGTAGTGCTCGGGCTTGTACGGACCGCCAACCGGGACGCCGAGGTACTCGGCTTGCTTCTTCGTCAGAACGGTGAGTTTTACGCCGATCTTTTCGAGGTGCATGCGGGCAACTTCTTCGTCGAGGTGTTTCGGCAAACGATAGACTCCGACTTTGTAGGTGTCTTTGTTTTTCCAGAGATCGATTTGGGCGAGCATCTGGTTCGTGAAGCTGTTCGACATGACGAACGACGGGTGGCCCGTCGCACATCCGAGGTTCACGAGACGTCCTTCGGCGAGCATGTAGATGCTGTTACCATTGGGGAACGTGAACAGGTCGTATTGCGGCTTGATCGTGACGCGCTTAACACCGGGCGCTTTGTAGAGCTGTTCGACTTGGATCTCGTTGTCGAAATGGCCGATGTTACAAACGATGGCCTGGTCCTTCATCTGCTGCACCGAATCCGCGACTTCTGTTCCCGAACTGAGTGTTGGAGAGGCAGTGATGCAGCTAGACATATCCACTGTGTCCTTCGTCATGTTCCGCAATGGCGCGCATGGCGCGCTCAACGTGGTCTACCGCCGTCCGGACGGCAATATCGGCTGGGTCGACGCCCGGCCAGCAGCGGCCTGAACGGTAGAGATTGTGCCGATGAACCTTGACGACATCATCGACTCCCGGTCGGTGCTTGCCCATGTGAAAGCGCAGGGCAAGAAGCAGCTGCTGCAGGAGCTGTCGCATGCCTTGGCCAAGCGCGTGGCCGTTGACCACCGCATCATCTTCGAAACACTTCTGACCCGGGAGAAACTGGGTTCAACCGGCATAGGCCAAGGAATCGCCATCCCGCATGGCAAACTTGCGACACTGGGCCGGGTCTACGGCCTTTTCGCCAAGCTGAGCCAGCCCCTTGATTTTGATTCCGTTGACGGACAGCCGGTGGATCTGGTGTTCGTGCTGCTGGCGCCCGATCACGCCGGCGCCGATCACCTGAAGGCGCTGGCCCGCATTTCAAGGCTGCTGCGCGATCCCGCCATGGTGGCCAAACTGCGCGGCACAGACACCGAAGAGGGCCTTTACGCCATCCTTACC
Organism: Verrucomicrobiota bacterium; assembly: GCA_031404135.1. Classification (GTDB taxonomy): domain Bacteria; phylum Verrucomicrobiota; class Verrucomicrobiia; order Opitutales; family Opitutaceae; genus JADKHC01. The sequence goes on from JANNHA010000147.1 coordinate 5,284, forward strand.
GAGCCTGCCGCCAGCCGCAGCGCCGCCTGATCAGTGCACACTCATGGGCAGAAGCTCATGCTCGAAAGCGCTGCCGATCGCCGCCTCGCGGGTGCCGGAAATCGAGATTGGCGAGCCATCGGCATTGAACAAGCAGTAAAGCCGG
>JANNHA010000148.1:0-9168 GCA_031404135.1 Verrucomicrobiota bacterium
CCGAGTCCCTCCTTACGCGCGCTATACCAGTCGAGCTTGTCGATCTCGGCTACCAGTGTGGAGAGCGTAACCGGTTTCTTGATGAAGGAACTGGCGGAACGGCGCGCCCAGCGGTCGCGCCCTACCTAAAGACAATTTCAGTTAAACTGCTCTGGTGAACGACTCAGCCGACTTTGACGACGATGGTTTGGCCCGCGACGGTCACTTTATCACCGGCGGCGAGTTTCTTGCGCTTCTGTTTTTCGAGCACGCCGTTGAGGAGGACACTGCCTTCGGCAATGAGTTGTTTGGCTTCGCCGCCGCTGTTGGATAGGCCGCCGAATTTGATGAATTGGCAGAGTTCGATGGGTACGCCACGGACGATGACGACGCGTGGGCTGGTGGAGGAAGGTTTCATGGCTGGAGGAAAGGTAGAATTTCGATCCGTTTTTTTACAGAAGGCAACGAAGGGAACGAAGATGTGTAGGCGGGACTCGGTTTGTTGTCCGAATGGGCGATATGGCGGCCAGAATTTGGTGTGCGAGGACGCCTTCGTTTCCTTTGTTATCTTCTGTTAAAAGGATTGGTTGTGGCGTGTGGATTGTTACCGGTCTGGTTTTTGAAAAACGATGCGGATGCAATCGGGGTCGATGTAGATGCGGCGGTCGCGAAAGAGTGAACCGATGGCTTGCTTGAAGGCTTTCTTGCTCACGCCGAAGTATTCGCGGATTGCCTCTGGCGGGCTGTTGTCGTTGAAGGGCAGGCGGCCGCCTTTGGCGACGAGCGCGGCGAGGATCTGGTCGGTCAGCGGGGCGATGCGGCGGTAACCGGATTTGCCGAGGGCGACGTCGATTTTGCCATCGGGGCGGACGGTGCGCACGTAGCCGTCGAACCGGTCGCCAGGTTCGAGACGGCCGTTGGCGTCGCTTTCGTATAACATGCCGCGGTGAAGGTCGTTCACGATCATGTTGTAGCCGAGATCGCCGGCATTCATAACCATCAAATTGACGGAATCGCCTTCCTTGTAGGTGCCTTCCGGTGGGAAGCAGAGGCGTCGGTTAAGGCGGGCGCTGGCGATGAGGCGGTCGGTTTTTTCGTCGAGCACGATTTGGACGAGGACGTATTCGCCGGTGTTCACAGGCCGGAACGTTTCGCGCATGGGCAGGAGCAGATCTTTGTCCAGGCCCCAGTCGAGAAAGACGCCGATGCGGGGATTGATGCTAACCACGCGCAGCATCGCAAACTGGCCCACCATCGCGAGAGGCTTATTCGGTGTCGCGACGAGGCGGTCCTCGGAATCGCGGTAGACAAAAACGTCGATCGTGCCGCCGGGAGTTGCGCCGGGCGGGATCAGTTTGCCCGGGAGGAGGATTTCGCCGTGAGTGCCGCCGTCCAGATAGAATCCGGGCGGGGCGCCGCGGACGATGGAAAGGACGTTGCGTTTGCCGATAAGTGCCATGCGAGGGGCAGGGTGTACGCAACGGCGGCGCTTGGGGAGTTAATAATTGCTCAAGCGCGCAGAGGCGCTGACTTATCCGAGCTTACCGCACGCCGCCCATCAGTTTTTTGAGCCAGGGGACGAGGAGGAAGAGGGCGAGAGTGGCGCCGCTGACCCAGAGAGCCTGGTGCCAGAAGAACGTCACGAGGCTGGCGGGATCGTCGGATTTGAAATCGCCTGCGAGCACGCCAGCTAATTTATTGCCGAGCGCGGCGGCGAGGAACCAAATGCCCATCACCAAACCGAGCAGGCGTGGCGGCGCGAGTTTGGTCATCGTGCTGAGGCCGACCGGGCTCAGGAGCATCTCACCAATGGTTTGGAGGAAATAGAGGCCGAGCAGCCAGAGCGGGCTGACAATGCCGTTCGCGGTGAGGCGCGCTGCGGGGATCATCCAGACGAAGGAGAGCGCAACGAAGAAGAGGCCGAGCGTGAATTTGAATGGGCTCGACGGCTGGCGGTGCCCGAGTTTGGTCCAGAGAAAGGCGAAGGGCAGGGCGAGCAGAATGACCCAGCCGGCGTTGACGGATTGCCACCATGACGAAGGGAATCCGATGCCGAACACACGGTTATCGGTTAGACGGTCGGCAAAGAGCGACATCGACGAGCCGGCTTGTTCGAAGATTGCCCAGAAGATCTGCGCGGCGATGAAGAACACGAGAATCGCGGCGATGCGTCGGCTTTCTTCGGTTTTGCGAAAGGCGAAAAATAGCACGGCGGCCACTTGCAGACCGAAAAGCGCGACGACGATCCAGCGGTGTTCGTCACTGAGGCGCATCAGAGCAATCAGGGCGGCCGAAGCGAGGGCGACGAGTCCGAGTTTTCCCCATGGGCGGCCTTCGGCGGTGAGGGCCGGAGCGTTTCCGACGTGGGCGAGGGTGTTGCGGCGCAGGAGATACGTAACCAATCCAAAGGTCATGCCGACGCCGGCGGCACCGAAGGCCCAGTGCCAGCTTTGCAGCGGATCGAGGCCGAGCGAGGTGAGGAAGTTTTTGAACCAGGTGTGTTGCGCGAGAAAGCCGCAGATGATCGAGGAGGTGAGGGCGCCGATATTGATGCCCATGTAGAAAATCGAGAAGCCGGCGTCACGGCGTTCGTCGGTCGGCGAATAGAGGCTGCCGACCATGGTGGAGATATTGGGCTTGAGCAGGCCGGTGCCGATCGCGACGAGGAAGAGGCCGACGAAAAATGTCGATGGCGAATGGATCGCCATTGTGTAATGGCCGCAGGCGATAATCGTGCCGCCCCAGAGCACGGCGCGACGTGACCCGATGAAGTTATCAGCGATGAAACCGCCGAGGATGCTTAGCAAATACACGCTCATCGTGTACGTGCCGTAGATCGCGGTGGAGGTTTTGTCAGTGAAGCCGAGTCCGCCGTTGGCTGCGGCTGTGGTCATGAAAAGCACGAGCAATGCGCGCATGCCATAGTAGCTGAAGCGCTCCCACATCTCGGTGAAGAACAAGGTGGAGAGGCCGCGCGGGTGTCCGAGAAGTCCGCCGGTTTCGAAGGCAGGTGCGGCGGACTCCGGGGGCATTGGGGTGGACGGTGTCATGCGTTGTGGGAAGACGTTGGTGAAAGGCCGGGCCAGCGCCAGCGGTTTCTATGCCGCTTTTGTGTGTTCTTTTTGTGAGGGTACCGACAGGCTGCTCCATGGAAAAAAGAATATTTGCCGAGCTGGGCCTGTCAGCTGAATCACTTAAGGCCGTTGATAAAATGGGTTGGGAAGAACCGTCGCCGATCCAAGCGGCGACGATTCCGGTGGCGATTGCCGGTCGCGATCTGATTGGCCAGTCATCAACAGGCTCCGGGAAAACGGCGGCGTTTGCCCTGCCGGCGATCGAGAAAACGGATGCGCATGTGCGCGCGGTGCAGGTGTTGATTCTTTGCCCGACGCGCGAGCTCGCGGTGCAGGTGGCCGAGGAAGTGGCCAAGCTGGCGTTTTTCAAGCGCGGCCTCCATGTCGTGCCGATTTTTGGCGGACAATCCTATGAGCGGCAATTTCGTGCGCTCGCTTCGGGCGTGCAAATCGTGATCGGCACGCCGGGTCGCGTGATGGACCACATGGAACGCGGGACGCTGAAGTTGGACAAGTTGCGCGTCGCGATCCTCGACGAGGCCGACCGCATGCTCGACATGGGTTTTCGCGACGACATCGACCGCATCCTGAGCGCGAGTCCGAAGGAGCGGCAGACGCTGTTTTTCTCGGCCACGATGCCGCGTGAGATCCAGCAGCTGATCAATAAACACTCAAAAGAACCAGAGTGGATCAAGATCGAATCGGTCGCGCAAAACGCGCCGCAGGTCGATCAGGTTTACTACGAAGTCGAGCGTCGCTCGAAGATCGAAGTGCTGACGCGCTTGATCGATTTGAACGATTTTCGCTATGGAATTATTTTTTGCAGCACGAAGATCATGGTCGATGAACTCGACGAGCATCTGCATTCGCGCGGTTACGCGACAGATCGGTTGCACGGCGACATCACCCAGATGCAGCGCACGCGCGTGATGGAAAAATTCCGTCGGCGTGGGTTTGAGTTTTTGGTGGCAACAGATGTTGCGGCACGCGGACTCGACGTCGACGATCTCGAAGTCGTTTTCAATTACGACTTGCCCAACGACGGCGAAGACTACACGCATCGCATCGGTCGTACCGGTCGCGCGGGTAAATCGGGCCGGGCGATCACCTTCGTCGCAGGGCGCGAGCTCTATAAGCTCCAGAGCATGGTTCGGTTTGCGAAGATCAAGATCCGCCGCGAAAACGTGCCTTCGCTCGACCAAGTCGAAGAAGCGCGTGAGAACGTGTTCTTTGAAAAACTCCGCTCGACGCTCGATGCGGGCGAGTTCTTCAAGCAGGATCGCATGATTGATCGTTTGTTGGAGCAGGGTTATCTATCGACCGACATCGCGTCGGCGCTCATCCATCTTTTGATCAACGGCGACAAGTCAGCCGAGAAATCGTTCGCGGCTCCAGCGCCTTCAACTGCACCTGTGGGGAAGAATATCCCGAGTTTTGTTGCGGCGAAGATGTCGCCGCCGCCGGCAGCGGTGCCAGCGCGCGTGAAAGATTGGGCCGACGAGGATGCGCCGCGTGCGGTTCCGCAAAGGACTAAGAAAAAATACGAAGCTCCAGCTCGTACCGGTCGCGAGGCCGGTATGGTGCAGTTAAAGATGAATGTCGGGCGAAATCATCTGGTTACCCCTTCGGATGTGGTCGGCAAGATCGCGGGTGTCACGCGGCTGCCGGGTAATGTCGTCGGGGCCATCGATATTCACGAAACCTACCTGTTTGTTGACGTGGCCGAGGACAGTGTCGAACTGGTCCTAGCGAAGCTCAACGGCGTTCGGGTCAAGGGCGAGGTCTTGAAAGTCACCAAGGCCGAAACAAAGGGTTGAGGTATTTTGTGTACGGATCGGTCAGACCGCTCGACAAACCCGCGGCGACGCGCACGCTGGTCAGCATGGCTACTATTTACGAAACCATCCGTGCAGATATCATTGCGGCAATGAAGGCGCGCAACGCCCCTGTGACGCTCAGTTTGCGAACGGCGGACGCGGCGATTCAACGCGCCTCGCTCGATCTGGCAAAACCGATCGATGATGCGATGGTCATCGCGACGCTGCGCAAGACGGTGAAGAATCTAGCCGACGCGAAAGTCGAATTTGAAAAAGGCGGACGCACGGATCTGATCGAGGCGAACGACATTGAGATCAAGTTGCTCGAGAAATATTTGCCGCAAGGTCTTGATTCGGCGAAGCTCGAAGCGCTGATTGCCGAGGTGATCGCAGAGACCGGCGCACTTTCGAAAAAAGAAATGGGCAAGGTCATCGGCGCGCTTAAGAAGCGCCCCGAGGCCGGGCTGATCGACTTTGGTGCCGCGAGCAAACTCGTGCAGGCGAAGCTGCCTTAAGGCTGGCGCAGGGCCCGTGTATCAGTTTTTTAGTTACGTCAGGCTTTGCGGTCGAACAGGGAGCCGATCATTTCGTCAGCGGTAACCGCTACGGCACGGTTGGCTTTGATGGCGATGTCGGCTTGGATCAAGGCCGTGAAATTGTTCGGGGAAATATCTCCCTCGGCGATTTTTTGGGCCGCCGTGCCTGCCTCATCGAGCCCCCGTTTGATGCCTTGAGCAGGCGCGTTAAAAAGCCCGGCTGAAACAGGTTGGGTAACGGTGGAGATCATAGGCGGATGATCTCCTAAAACCGGCGAAAAGGGAATAAGGAGAACCGCCCGGTTGTGGTCCGGCAGATTCTCCATGTCCGTGCAAAACGCTCAGAGAGAAGCTTTTATCGACGTGATGGTTTGGACGTAATCAGCGTCGGTGAGGAGCTTTTCGGTGGTCGGCATCATCTCAAACGGGGCACCGAAGGCGGTCTTTATGGCCTTGGCCGCGCAACGTTGGCCAGGCTCAAGCTTCGGGTGGGGAAGCGACCGCATATTTATCCGCGTTGACGGATTTTCACGCTGACAAATTCCGGTGTGCGTGATGTTTGACTGGCATGAGCATCGAACTGGATTTGGCGAAGATTGCCCTGCAAGAACAGACATTGTGCTTCGAGCAATTTGACGAACGCACGGCTTGGGAAATCGGCACGCGCTTGCGGTCTGCGGCGGAAGAGCGCGGTGCCGCCGTCGCGATCGACGTGACGTTGTGCGGCTGCACGGTTTTCTCCTGTTCAATGGTGGGTGCTTCGCCAAATAACGCCAACTGGGTGCGGCGGAAACGTAACACCGTGCTGCATTTTCACCGCAGTTCGTATGGCTTTGGTCTGCAACTCGCGCACGACAAAAGCGATCTCACGGGGAAATTTGGTCTGCCGTTGAGCGATTATGCTGTGCAGGGTGGTTCGTTTCCGATTCGCGTTGTCGGTACGGGCGTGGTGGGGGCGATCACGGTTTCGGGTTTGCCGCAGCGCGAGGACCACAATGCCGTGGTGGCGGTGCTGGCCGATTACCTCAAGCGGCCGATGGTCGATCTGGCGTTGGATTGAGTGTTTGCGCGTTTTTCGGGGAGTATTCCGGGTATATTAATACTGTTAGTGAATTGATAGCATCTGTTTAAGTGAGTCGAGATAGCACGTGCTCGCACTTTCAGTGGAGAAGGCGGGTCTAACCGTTAACTCCCCACACCATGAAAACATTCACCTGCTTCCTGCTGGGTCTCTGTTTGAGTCTGCCAATTCTTGCTCAAGAAAAATCGGATGTCCCGCAGCTTCCTCCCGAGGAACTTGACAAACTCGTGGCGCCGATCGCGCTTTACCCTGATTCGCTGATCGCACTGGTTTTGCCCGCGTCGACCACGTCGGCAGAAATCGTGCTCGCCGCACGTTTTCTTGCGCGCGGTGGCGAATCGTTGGCTATCGACAACCAGGCGTGGAGCGAAAGCGTGAAATCACTGGCGCGTTTTCCCGATCTCGTGGCGTGGATGGACGAAAACCTCGCGTGGACCCAGCAAATGGGCGAAGTTTTTGAAGCACAGCCGGCCGATGTGATGAATGCGATTCAACGGCTGCGTGAGCAGGCCCGTGCGGCGGGGTTGTTGACCGATACGCCGCAGCAGAAAGTCGTCATGCAGGAGAGAGTGATCTGTATCGTGCCGGCTGAACCCGATATTATTTACGTGCCGCGTTATGATCCGGAGATTTTGTGGATGCGGCGTCCGTACCACGGATCGTTTATGACGTTTGGTGTTGGTTTCGGGATTGGGAGCTGGTTGCATTTCGATTGTGATTGGTTCGGGCGAAGCATCTGGATGCACCATCGGAGTCCGGGTTGGGTTTATCGTCCGGGCTGGAGGCGCCCGACGAACGAGGTGCATGTGGTCGTGGGCTCTCCCTGGAGGCCAGATTTCAGGCATAACCATCATGCGCGTCCGGTGCATCGGCCGATGACGGTGGCGGTTCGTCCTCACGTCATGAATGATCGGACGCGCGACTACCATCGAGGAAATCTTGACCGGTCAAATCGGTCAGTGACGCCTCCTTCTTCTTTTCATCGCCCGAGCCCGCCGGTGCCGCCTTCGAACGTGGTCACTCCACCGCCGGCCGGTCGTCCGCCTCACATGGCAGGTTCCCAGTCTGGAGCGCATGCACCGTCGCGTCAGACCGGTAGGTCGATGTCGCCGCCGAACGGTCTTACACCGCCACAGTCAGGCCGCCCGCCGCATGTAGCAGGTCCTCATAGTCAGTCGCCGCGAGAACGTCCTCAGGGCCTCCGTGGGCAGGACGCTCCGCCGCCTTCAATGCAGACGCCGCGCCCTCCTTCGCACACCCCTCCTGCCGCGTCTCCACCACGTTCTGTGCCTCCGTCCCGGGAACCCGCGCCCTCGGCTGCTCCGGCTCCCGCCACGCGGCGTTCCGGTCGGGGTGAATCATCGGGCAGGTCTGCGCCGACCGTTGTGCGTCCGCCAGAACCTAGCCAAGCGCCTAAACCGGCGGCGCGAGAGAACGCCGAAAAGCAGCTTGATGGCTCACACGGCGGCCGAAATTTTAACCGCAGATAAGTAGTATTCGTAGCTCCGTGATGGCATCGGAGCTCGTTTTCGCTGGGGAGCGGGGCGATTAGCAATCGTGAATGCGGGAGTGGAAAGGGGCCTGTGTTTCACTCTTTGACCGTTGATATTTCCATAATCGTCGCGTCCTTGTTTGTTGGGGCGAAGATATCCTGCGTTTTCACCACCACTGGCCTCGTCGCATCGCCTTCCTCTGCTTCTAATCGAGGCCCGTAGTCTTATCCAACGGTGTCCAAGTTTTGGGTCATAAAGAGGCGTAGGAACGGATCAGGGCGGGCACGAGGACGGGCAGGACCTGGCCACGGGCCTGCGCTTGTAGCTTTTGTTGAGTCAACCGCTTGGTTCGGCGGGTCGCCTCGGCCTAGTTACTCACCTGGTACTCCTTCGCCAGTTGGCGTTCGAACAGCTTGATCAGATTGTGCGCCAAGCACAGCAAGTGCGCTTGCATTTGTTTGGCCGTGGTCGAACTGGCCCACGCGTGGTCGGCCCCGAGTTTGTTTTTGAGTTCGTCGAAGACTTTTTCTAGGTCCGAGAACGTTCAAAAACGTTCAAAAGGGACAGGTCAAAAATGACTAGACATAGGAAGACTTGTCTGCACTCTTTGTTTCCATGCGATGCGCTCGAATCAAAGTTAGGGCTGAAGACGGTGAGGCGGTTTACCACTGCATGACCCGCACCGTGAACGGCGAGCGCGTGATCGATGACACCGCTAAGGAGGTGCTCCGTAAACAGCTCTGGCTCGTTGCGGACTTCTGCGGGGTGCAGATCTTAACCCATGCGATTTTGAGCAATCACTTCCATGGGGCCAAAAAAAAGGGTCGTGTTTTGTAGTTTGTAGTTGGCAACGTCGTTCAACGCCCCAGCGGCACGTCTCGCGCCAGCCGCTGCGCGTCTGATCACTCGCCCTGCTTCCTCCTTTCGCTCCGTTGTCGCTCCAGTCCGGTGAAGTGCGGTCGGGCCGGGCGGCGGCCTGGCCGGTGCAGTAGCCCGGCCGGAAGCGGCGCTCCGCCAACCCGCGCCGTCGCCGTCGTTCCTTCACTCCGCTACGCTGCGTTACGTCACGTCGGCGACCGCCGATTCAGCCCCGGCCCTCCGCTGCGCCCGGCAGGCTACCGGGCCCACCTCAACCGCCGCCCGAACCACGGCCGTCGCTACGCTTTGGGCCTAGGCGGCGGGTCGGCG
>JANNHA010000149.1:0-1970 GCA_031404135.1 Verrucomicrobiota bacterium
GCCGATAATCAGCCCCTTGACTCCCCAACGCTTGGCCATCGCATCGGGAACGAGTGAGACCCCGATCCCCGGTCGGTCCGATCATCGAGTCGTAGTAGGAGGGGATCACGTAGCCGCCATAGGCATGCGAATCCAGGCGGACCCCCCGGCCGCCGGGTGGGTAGTACATCTCGATCCGACCTGGGGAGGGCCGGAAGTCGTCGAAAGGATCTTCGGCATTCACGCGGCACTCGATGGCGTGTCCCTTGAAGGCGACATCGGCGTCGCGGAGCCGCAGCGGTTCCCCCATGGCGATCAGGATCTGCTGCTTCACCAAGTCCACGCCGGTCACCTCCTCGGTGATCGGATGCTCGACCTGGATCCGCTTGTTCACTTCCAGGAAATAGTAGTTTCCCTGGCCGTCGACGATGAATTCGACCGTGCCGGCATTGGAGTAGCCGGCTTCCTCGGCGATGCGGATGGCTGCCTTGCCCATCTTCTTCCGCAGGTCGCGAAACTTGTTCTCGATGAGCGGCGAGGGGGTCTCCTCGACCAGTTTCTGGTGGCGCCGCTGGATCGAGCAGTCGCGCTCTCCCAAGTGGATCACGTTTCCACGCGTGTCGGCGAGGATCTGGAACTCGATATGGTGAGGGTTTTCGACGAATTTCTCGACGTACACCCCGGAGTTGCCAAAGGCCTTCTCGGCCTCCGCCCGGGCGGTATGGTAGCCGGTGACGAGCGACATATCATTGTGGGCAATGCGCATGCCTCGACCGCCGCCGCCCGCGATCGCCTTGATCAAGACCGGGTAGCCGATCTTGGCTGCCACCACCTTGGCGTCGTGCTCGTTCTCCACGACGCCATCGGAGCCTGGCGGGGTTTGGACCCCCGCCTTGCGCGCCAGGGCCCGGCTGACGTTCTTGTCTTCCAAGGCGTTCATGGCCCGGGCGCTCGGGCCGATGAACCGGATATTGCAGCTGGTGCAGATCTCTTCGAAGTGGGCGTTCTCGGAGAGGAAGCCGTAGCCGGGATGGATGGCATCCACATCCGAGATCTCGGCGGCACTGATGATCCGATCGATCCGCAGATAGCTCTCGGACGCGGGGGCTTTACCGATGCAGATCGCTTCATCGGCGAGATGCACGTGCATCGAGTTGGCGTCCGCCTCGGAATACACCGCGACCGTGCGAATGTTCAACTCGCGGCAGGCCCGGATGACACGGACAGCGATCTCCCCACGATTGGCGACAAGAACCTTCTCGAACATGAAACGGTGCGTTCCCGGGGAGGGCCGTGCTTACAGAGGACGGATCCGGAAGAGCGGTTGACCGAACTCGACGGGTTTGGCGTTCTCCACCAAGACTTGGGTGATGACCCCTCGGGCCTCGGCCTTGATTTCGTTCATCACCTTCATCGCCTCGATGATGCAGACCACCGTTTCTGGCCCGACCTCGGCGCCAATATCCGCATACGGACTCGATTCTGGTGAGGGTGAACGATAAAACGTCCCGATCATCGGCGACTTAATGTCGGCAGTCCCGGCATTATGGTCGTTCAACCGGGCTCCGGCGGATCCGGTCGGCGCGGCGGGTAACGCCAGGGTCGTCGCCGCGGAGGCGATCTGGGTTCCTGTATCGTCATAGCTGACCGAACCACCCGGGGCGACGCCCCGCTTGAGGCGAATTTTGAACTCCTGGCGCTCCAATTCAAACTCCGAGATGGCGTTCTTGCGCATCAGGTCGATGATCGCCTTGATATCTTTCAGGTCCACGGCGTCTCTCCGGTCGATCCAACGGGCTCACCGCGAGAGAAAGGAAGTTTCCTGTCGCAGGAACAAAAAGAGCAGCAGCCGCTGTTCGACTCCTGCTCTCATTGGTCAAAGCCGGGCGGAAGCTAGCGGTCGGTGGGTGGCGGGTCAAGCGGAGTTTCGGTGCGACCGCCATGCCAGCAGCCGTGAGGGCCCCCAAGAACAGACTGCTTCCGTTGTTTTC